>JAITVY010000030.1 GCA_031285565.1 Tannerella sp.
TCCTTTAAGATAGTGATTCCCAGAAGATTGAGCAAATATTTAATGCGTTTATTTTATTGATAATTAATATTTTAACATAATAATCGGCGAGCAGTTTCAACTACTGATTCGCATTATTATTTATTCTGAACTCAATATTCAAATTGTATTGTTCTTCGATAGGCACTGCTTTTCTTGAATTCTTATTGATATCCTTTCCTTCTTCAGACCATAAATAGGGATAAAAACTGAATACCTCATTTCCACTTATTTTTGACACATCCGTTTTCCAACCGGTCCATCTGAGCCCTTCATAAAAATCATCAATATTTCCATTGAAACAAAAGTTTAAAAATTCGGTATATGATATATCCAACGGTTCATATTCGAGGTTATCAGGAGAGAAATAATAGACTTTACCCGGATCATTGCCAAGCCCACCACCGTTAAGCAGAAAAAAGCCTCCTATTACATCATCTGCTATTAATAAAAAGGGAGAAGCCTGTCCAAAATCCTCAAACGCTTTTCCTTTATTCCAATCCGGAAACGAACGATTCAGCTTTTCACTACCCGATCCAAGAACCCTTATCCAGCCATTATCAATTAAAAGGCCACCTGTCATATACACAATTGCACCCATTGGAGAACGCGTGGTCACCTGCGTCTTAAATAATGCATCCTGTGCTTTTACACTGTCGGCAGGTAAAACCTCCACCTTATTCTTGGCATCTTTTATCCATTGTTCTACAATCGGCCAGCTGGGATCTGCTGTATTTATTAATTCTTTAATCGGCCGCATTTTGTTTACCGTATTTTGCGTTTCCATAACTATTGTATCTGAATTTTGAGAAATTTCTTCTGCCGCCTTTCCAGTAGCATTCCCGGCACATGATGATAACAAAATCACGATGGTCAAATCTAATAATAAATGTTTCATATATTTACTGTTATATTTTTTGAGTTATTTTTCAATATAATATGGCGCCCATCCCATTCTACTTATCTTTTATCTCTTCTAATATTATTCTGATCTGTTTGAAATATCGTATCATTAATAAAACTGCATTATTGTTTCAATCTCGCCTGTATCTTCATTCAGAAATATATAGACCATCCCGTCATCATGGAACAATTTGTTTTTCAACTCTAATTGTCCTACAAAATATAAAGGCTTTTCATCTTTTATGATCCATGCAGGGCTTTGCAACCAATGGGGCGGTTTACTCTGAAATCTGAAATACTTCTCAAAATTAGTTCGTATTATCTTTTTTAGCTCTGTTTTTGTCAGGTTCTCATCAACAGGCAATATATATTTCTCTATAAACGATGTATCAACATCTAAATATTTAGGTTGAGAAGCCAATATCAAATCATAAAGTTCCGGATATTTATTTGTTTTAGAGTAAGTAATCCCTTTTTTAGCAAAATATAATTCCAATGCGCCAATCGCATTTATCTGACCATCCATTCCGGAATAATCCAACGCTATCAGATAGTTATATAAGTCATTTGCTGCATTCCCGATATAGGTTCCGCTCCAATCGGTAGACTGCCGAAGCAAGTCTTCCAGTTCTCCATTTATGTACAGTTCATTTTCAAATTCCTGTACAGTCATTTTTCCTTCTACAAATTTCAAAAGGATAGATGTAACGTTTTCCATAAAATAAATCTTATTACCATTGATTGCACGAATGAAATATATTTAATTGACGCATATTTTGACAGCTTAATAATTTTCGTCTGTTTCTCCGTGACCTCAACAATATTCTCCGCACACTTTGCCAAATTTATATCATTATTCAAAATCTTAATCCATTCATTGACCAAAATCTACAATTTTACTACAAAAAAATGCGAACAAGCAAATTCTCCATAATATTCATAAATATCTAAATTACAATCAATAAAACGACGAATATTATCCCCAAAATTCTTTCTCCGCACATTTTGCTCAAAATTACCGGCAATAATGGCTTCCCAATAGCAATGAAAACCTTGTCCCCATTTTTTCATCTTCCAACAGTCCGGCATATTGCTGACGACTTTATATAAACTTCAAAAATATACTTACGGAGAAAATCTTTTAAGATATATAACGTGTATCCGTTTTAGTGATAATCCATTCGCCGTCACGCTTTACGAGCCAAGCTGTCATCCCAGACTCACCATCGTGATACTCCACATAAGCTGCATCAAAATCTTTATTCAGAATAATTATATGTATAATCGGCTCTTCAAAATAAGTCCCAAATCCTCCTCTAATATAGTATTTGATAAAATCAAATTTTTCACGCCTTTCCAATCTTGTTTCGTGATCCCACTTCAAAAAAGCATCAATGTACCGACGATAAGGATCCGTCCACATTATAATTTTGCGTTCTAACAATTTCTCGTTCGGGCGAAAATACATAGTATCATTACCTGATGTCATCGCATAATATCTCTCATTTTCATACGAACGAAAAGCAGTATCAATAACAGAGTAATATATTTCGGAAGGAAAAATTGCATACTCACGATACCCTTTATAAGAGCTAAATCCGTTATCATGAATTACTTTAAATATCGCATCCATATCGGTGCGATATGGAAGATCCAGTGTGCGGTCCGTTTTAATTGTATGTTGATACCAACTTTCAAAAAAGGGACGAAATGCCCCTATATCCCGTTTCTCCCAGGAATCTGCAATAAGATTATACCATGTACTATCTTCAAGTGGTTCGAGACTCCGCATCCAATATTTTCCTGATGTATCTGCAGGAATACTACATTCTTTTTGCGTACGGCTATTGCACGACACTAAAATCAGCAAGAACAAGAAAACAAATAATGAATGCTTCATATTTTTGTATTTAATTGTAATAAAGATTGTTTTCATTAATAATCTGTTTAGAACACTACAGCATCTTTCCAATCAACTGTGCAGATTCGTCACTCAATCGCCTGTAATGTCCTTGTAGATTTACGTGTGATACTTTGCCATCTTTCAGGGGTAAAAGCTTTTCTTTTCCTTTGGCTCCCAACTGTAACATTTGCAATACAGGTACAGGAATGATACAATCGAAGCGAATTGTCGTGCCATGTCCCAAAGCTGCATCATCCACACAATTACGAGGGACACGGTGCCCAAAATGCGGTTTCAGTTTTAATAGTTCCGGCCCATAAGTATCCCACAATTGCCCTTTCGCACAAGATATACCCTCCAAAGCCAGATAAGTATCAGCATCCTTTATCTCAGATACCTGCATACGTCCTAAAACGAATAAACAACCGTTTTTTATACGCACAGGATATATAAAGTCGCCTACTGAAACTTTTCCCAATGGAGGTACGGACGTATGAGGCCCACCATACATAACTGTTAGCTCACTTTGTTCACCTGCTTTTTCAAGCATGGTACACCAATCGTTAGGCCATAAAATAAAATAAGATGATGATTCCATTGTTTTTTATATTATTAGAAGATAACAGTCTCTATTATAAATGATGCAAAATCATTCGTTTTTCCACATCACGATTATTCCTCATCCGAAATATACGATAATACTTTCAAAACGAACCTTTCCGGATAAATTCATGCAGATTTTTTCATCTTCCAATGAGTTCTTACCTGTGGCTTACTTTTATTCAAAATAAAATCGAAACGCATTGTTTTTCTAAAATGATTAGTGTATCGGGCTTGAAACACAGGCGATGGCGTCTGATCGGTGGTGTCCACATGGATCCAGGTGCTTTGGGCTAATTTAAACAAATACTCTCCGTTTACATCTGTATAAGTTACTTGTTTCTCGCTCGGAGCATAAGATTCGTAAGCTCCCTTAAAAAAATGATTTCGTAAAACCACTTTTACCCCTTCTTTCGGGTGACCGACCAAATCCGTGACTTTACCTTTCACTGTAACATTACTTACATCCGAATAAAACGGGTATAGAAATGCACTCAATATATATAGAAAGAATATTATAACAATCCCTAAGATTATTTTGGCTCTGAGGTACTTCATCGAGCTAATTTTTTTAATCTTCTTCGTCTTTAGGCAACAGCAAGAATGATAAACAATGTTGGTAGAGATCTACGACAAATGTTTCAAAGTCAATCTTTCTTATTTCCAGAACTCTTTCAGTTTCATTTTGTCTTTAGACAATTTCGTCACAAAGAAAAACTGAATAAGTTCCCATACCCAAACCCGTTTGCCGATATTCGAATACCAGAACATCGCTTTCCGGATTCTCTTCTCTTTATGAAAGCATAGTCTCTTCAATGCTTTTGGACGGGTTTGCATAATCACCTCAATCAGCTTCACATAAAGAATCACCTGCCAGGGTTTCAAATGCTTAATAGCCAGCACCTGATGCTTATAATCCCACTTTCGCTGGTCGGTCAGTATGATTTCTTTATCCTCCGCATCTTTAAAATAAGGTGTCCATTTGTGAGGCGTAACATATAATAACTGAATCTGGTCAGGATCATAAGTCAAAAGCTGCCTCAAACTATTATAAAAATCTTTTGTCCGCTCTTCGCCGAAACCAACTACATACGTTGCCATCGACAGTATATTATGCTTCCGAAGCAGTTGAATCGCCTCCCGGTCCTTTGATATCGTTCCGGACTTCTTTATATTTTTCAGTACTTCCTCACTATAATTTTCAATACCAAGTAAAAACCGTTCAAATCCGGCTTTCTTATAGAGATGAAGAATCTCTGCATCCCTCACGATATTATCTGCCCGAATGGATCCGACCAGAATAATATTCATTTTTTTTGCGATCAATGCTTCCAGAAAAGCCTTCCAGGCACTCGCATCTGATGCAGGATTCTCATCTGCAAAGTTAAAGACCACCACGCCATATTTTTTGTGCAGCATCTCAAATTCATCAGCAAGCGACTGGGGACTACGATGCCTCCATTTTCGCCAGAATAAGCTTTGCCCGCAATATGTGCAGGGGTAAGGACATCCTCTCGAAAATTGAATAACTACAGCCTTATGTTTTCCCCAATAAGTGTAATTATAACCATTCATCAATTCCCAACCGATACGAACTTCATCCAGATTTTTGATGATTTCTGCCGGTAGCGTCTTCGCTGGAACACCACTTATTCTGAATGCCAAACCTTTTAATGTTCTTGGATTGATCTCATTTTCGAGAGCCAGAATTAAATTTAATGCCGTTTGCTCTCCTTCTCCACAAATAATATAATCAATCTGTGGATTCAATTCCAATATTTCTTTCCAATGATAAGTCGGAAATACACCTCCCAGTATGATTCTGATGTCAGGATTTTCCTCTCTGATTAATTTTGTAATCTCATTTATAATTGGTTGTGCAGACGTTGAACCGGAGTGTCCCAACATAACAACATCCGGTTTTCTCTTTAAAACCTCATCAACAACCTGCGGTATTTTGTAGTTATAATAATCCGCATCAAACAATTCAACATCGTACCCTGCATCAATCAATGGCCCTCCTATCGACAGCAGCCCCAAAGGAGGCAAATGTTCTTTTGCCAACCGGCTGCCAATAGACAAATGCGGAGCGTTTACCAATAATATATTCATGTTGCTATAATAACCTATTACCCGTATCTATTTATAAATTAATTCCTTATTCAATCAATCGGTATATGAAATAATAGTTTGTCTTTCCTCTGTCATATTCCCTTTAGTATCATACGAATAATAATTTCTGCTTTCTATATCAGGAAAAATAAGCACTTCTCTAATAATCAGATCATTTTCGTAATAAATGCTGTCACCTGTATTCTGCTGGATATCCCATGATATTACCGTTTTCTGAGCGCCATTCGTAATCTCTGTATATTTAGTGCTGTGTCGGCCCTTATAATAACTATCCTGCGACATATAACCTGGTGATCTTTTTATCTTATATGATAAAACTCCTTCAATATAAACATCCTGTATAAGCGTATCGCCCGATTGTTCGGCAGTATAATGCTGTAAATGAACCTCATTGTTTAGCCAATCAGTTACTTTTTCCGAAATAACAGTCTCCGTATCATCCTTATAGGTAACGACAATTTCGCGATGACTGTCATATGCATAATTGGTATTAGATTTGCTGATCTTTCTGTACAACCTGTCTTGCTCATCAAAAAATGATTCAAATTCAAAATAAATATATTTAGACCCTCCATTATAAGGAGAATCCAAGTAACCGCGACTCACATCTTTAACAACACGCTTTTTATGATCATATACTTTTAATTCATAAGACGTTGTGTCTTCTCCCTCTATAGATATTATTTCTTTGGAGTTCGGAGTATAATTCGTAATATCAACCACGTTACCATCTTCGCTACTGTGTATAGCTTCCGTACGAATTACTTCATTACCATTCAATGTATGTAAATAATCAATTTGCCTGGTTGATATGGAGTCTCTGCGATCACCCGCTATTAAATACTCTTCCACAATAGTCCTATAAAGCAAACTATCATTATCATAATAGTTTATATATTCCCAAAGTTTTTCCTCACACACAGAAGTTCTTTCCTTCTTTTCTTCATTATGTCTGCATCCGGCCGACACAATAAACAACAGAGATATCACTATATACTTTTTCATACGATATATTATTTTTTACATTAAAAATGTATAGGACAAACTTCATGAGTGATTTTCATTATATTGATGCTGTTTTATCTCTTATTCCACAAATCAAATAGCAGATAAAAATCATAATAGTGAATAATAAATCAGATAACATTATCAAAATATGACCCCTATCTGTCATTTCAATTATAAAATTCAGGATTGTGTCTTATAAATGAGTAAATCATGACATACATGACATAAATATCATTCACAATACTAACGACATACCTCCGGTTATCCGCAAAATATAAGGAATTACCCAAAGCTCATCAAAATCAAGAAAGCTCCGGTTACTCTGAACAAATATACGTATATTGATATTTCCACTAATTCTCCGTATTTCAATGATCCGCCGCCACGGCCTATTTCATTGGCTCAAAGCACTATTACAATCCTTTTTCGCACATGTTGCGGCAAAAAACCAATGATATACCACCATCGAAGTATCAGAAATAGAATAAGCCGCATTTTCATTCAGCTGCTCTCCCTGCCAGGTTCCCAATGGGGTGATTTGATTATCAGCATATAGTAACAACGTTACCTTGCCGCCCGGATGCATTTGCGCTATAATAACAAAATCAAGTTCCTGAAACGGACTTGGAGCGCTTTTCTTTTGTATACCTTCTAAATATTTACGGGGAAGATCAACATGAAGTTTCCACTCGGAATCTTCTTCAAGTATAGCCCAATGAAGTTCTGCTTTTTCGGGAAATATCTTTCTTTCATCTCTGTTTCTCCACGGATAGTATAACCTTTCTTCCTCAGATTTTACTTTGTATATTATATCCGGAACATCTCCGTAGTAATATGCACCCCAATCATAATACTTTTCTTTTTCCGAAAAAGCCTTATAAGAAAATATCTCCGTAGTAACATCCGTTGAAGAAATAACACCGATATTCCAGATATACCGTTGAAACCTGTGGTATTCAAATTCTTTATATACCAGTATCAATAGTAAGACTCCTAATATAAGAACCAATAACCGGTTGGATTTGTCTTTTATGAATTTCATTTTATTAAAAGGCATTAGCCAAAGCTAATAAGTATATATAACATAAAAACATTAAAAGTGTTATCACTAACCCAACAGATGCCAGAACAAAAAAAGTGATACGATATTTTCTATCTTTTTTCTCAATGCATGCAACGAGCAAACTTAAAAACGAGATAGTCCCCGGTATTAACATGGCATAAAAAAAAACGATATCCTCACCCCTGTCTTTATACGAAATCAACAGACAAATTACGATTGCAATTACCGCAATTAAAAATATAGTTTTCCCGATCTTCAGCATACCGTTATAAAAAAACTAAATAAATTCCTGTTCGACAGAAATAACATACTTAAAACACCCACTACAATTTATGAGCATACCATAAACTAACAGGCATCCGACTCTTTCGCAAATAAAATCTTCCCATTCACGACTGATAACATAATATGATAAGCCTCGCCACCATCACCACAGCCGATACTAATGTATAATTCTCCTTCAGAGCCAATAAAAACAGTCATTCCGTCAACATTAAAATAACTTTTTATCCGGCGGATTGGTAAAGTATATTGTGCACCGTTATTATTAACAGTAAGTTCTTTTATTTCCCTGTGTTTAACTGTCGTTTCACGCGTAAACTCTGAAACTAAAAGACATTTAGGTATTTCACCATCTATATGAAGTCGTTTATCATCATCCCACGTTACTTCCAGATATTCAATTTTGTGTGCATCAAAATCAAAAGGCTTCAGAATTAAACGAACTTGTAATGTATCATTTGCACATATAATTGTATCAGACTCACCTCGATTTATATGTTTTCTTAACATAGGCATACTATCAAGAGAACAAATATTTTTTTTGTAAACATAGCCTACAGGCGCCACGTAATCTTTTTTCACCGGAATCCAGTTCGGAGACATCTTTTCAAAATCAAAATCCTCATCTCCGCAAAAATAATCAGCATCAAAAATCAGCTCGTATTTAGATGCTTTATCAATGATCTTAGCATTTGTTGTTGGCTTCTCACGTATATTAGTGTATCCATCCTGATCAGTAACAATATAATATTCCTGAGCTTGAACAGCCAAAATCATCACAGTAAAAAAAACAGATAATAAAATTTTTGTCCTCATAAAAAAACAGGTATCAAAGCAACTGATCATTATTTTTCAAAAGCCGGTCTTCACAATTAAAAAAACCGTCAATACTGATATCACCGTTCTTATTGACTTCTACAATGGCAAAACTATTATTATCAGGAAAACTTCCTTCAATCATACCTTTCATTGTCCAGTAATGAATACCGTTTCTGAAACTGTAATTTCCGGGATGATGATGTCCCTGAAATACAGCCAATACATTTTCGTAGTTTTCAAGTATAGGAATAACCTCATCCGCATTCCCGACACAAAGATCTTTTCCCACATCAGAAAACGAATCCAGAAGCTGATGGACAAAAATAAGAACCGGCTGTTGATCCAATAACAGTTCTTTCTGCAGCCATTCCTGCTGGCTTTTAGGAATATAGGCTTTTGTCCAGTCAAAGTTGCCCGTATCATACGGTGAACCGTCTTCACTATAATTAGCATCCAGCACAATGCATTTTATACCTCCGCTGACAAATGAATAATTCGCTTTTTTATCAGCATCTCCATGATTCGAAGTACGGTTTAAAAATTCCTCTTTGGAAATAGAATCCATATCATGGTTTCCCAATACATGATAAACCGGGCCGTTGAATGTCTGATAAACAGCTTCTATCGTATCCAGGTATCTCAATGTACCATCTCTTTCCGGCTCACTATCCTGATCTTTGAAATCACCCAATTCAATTATAAAATCAAGATCAGACCGGTTAAAAACCTCAATCGCATTTTTCAGCTTATCAATAGATTGCTTAAAATAACGTGTCCCGTATGAATCACGTTCCGAATAATGAATATCTGTAATAATACCGAAACGTAATGAATCAGAATGTTCATTCAATAGAAACGGACTATAAGATGATAATATTACGCCTCCCATTGCCCTTTTTAAAAATATACGTCTGTCCATAATAATTTCTCATCTTAGATTTGTACTGATTGTGCGAATATACAAAATTCTAGCTGTTTTTACTGGAAACCAAGTCGCTGTTAGGAATTAAAATAAACTTTTGCAGTTTATAGATTTTCAATAAAAATAATCAGACCGTTAAACATCATTTGAACCCCGATGGCAGCAACAATCAATCCTATGATACGAATCAACGGCATTAAGATGTTGTATTTGGTAAGCACTTTTCCAATAGGTTCGGCAAACCACATTACCAGCCAGTTAACGGCAATAGCCAAAAGAACAGCACCTACTGTAATCCATTTGCCACACATCGACGGCATCGAAACAACAGCAGTTATCGTGGCCGGGCCTGCAATCATCGGTACTGCTAAAGGAACAGCAATAATATCTTTTATTTCCATACCATCTCCGATCGTAAGAAACGTGCCTTTCTGTAAACCCATCAGACCATTATATAATAACACCAATCCGCAAGTGAATTGAAAGGCATATATTTGGAGATGGAAAAAATAACTCAGCACAAACTCCCCGACAAAAAGAAAGATCATTAACACCATCAGTGCTGTCAGATTCGACCGGTTCACGATCTTTTGTAATTCACTCCGATTATAATGATCGCGAAGTGCCATGGTTACAAATAGTTTCTGAAACGGATTGACCAAAGCCAGGAAAGCGATAAATGCACTTAATAATTCTTTAAATTGCATAAGTCAGAGGATTATAAGTAATGAAATAATTGAAATCAACAACCATAATGCTATACCAAGTGCGATAGGCTTTGCACCCACTTCTTTGATCGCACTCAAACTCATATTACTCCCAATCAGGAACAGCGTCATCGACAGTAATTTGTGTGAAAGTACCGAAACCGATTGAAGAAACATTTCAGGAAGTGCGACATAACTGGCAACCATCATAGCCGCGATAAAGAAGAGGATAAACCACGGAAATGATATTTTCCGTTTATCGTTGTTATGAAAAAATGACATTGAGACAAACGAAAGAGGGATGATCCAAAGGGTTCGGGTCAGTTTAACCGTTGTAGCCAATGCCAATGCCTGGGACCCATACATCGCTCCGGCTCCGACCACCGAACTGGTGTCGTGGATGGCAATAGCTGCCCACCAACCAAACTGTTCCTCTGTCATTCCCAGCCAATGACCAATAGCAGGAAACAACAACAAAGCGATTGCATTTAATGTAAAAATCACGGCTAACGACACAGATGTTTCATTGTTGTCAGCATTGACAACAGGAGCTACCGCAGCAATAGCGCTTCCTCCGCAGATAGCTGTACCGCAAGAAAGCAGGTAAGACAATTTAGGCGGTAGCTTCAACCATTTGCCCAATAAAGCTCCAGCAAGCAGTACAACAGAGACTGACACCACAGTAAACAGCAACCCCTCCCTACCCGTTTTAAGTGCCGTATGGAAATTAAGTCCGAATCCAAGCCCTACAACTGCAACTTGCAATAAGTACTTTGAGACAATTCCGGTAAGTTTGGCATAAGGATTTTTGAAAAACAACGCAAAACCGATCCCTCCAAACAAAGCGATAGCAGGGGAAACAAACGCAGACGCGATAAAAAGAGATATGAATAAGAAATGTATCATTGCAGGCTTTATTTAATGCTGCAAAGTTACAGGGGCAAGTGTAATTATAGTGATACAATTTTTCTATAAGCAATAACAAAAAGTTATAGTTCACGAACAAGAAATCGCAAAAATCGTTCCTGTATTTCGGAATAAGCGCCATGATTTACCACATACGCGAATTCGCGCCCCAGTTCAAATCCATTTATTTCAACTACTTTGAACGTATTACGCAATAATTCTTTGGCTACGGCAGAAATGGAAACAATAGCAAAAACAGAAGGGCTGTTTTCTATAAACAACTTGATGCTCTCTGTACTGCCAAGTTGAAGTAATATGTTCATTTGCGAAATTTTTTTGTTGTGCCGTATCAATTCCTGTTCTATAACTTCCAATGTCCCCGAGCCTGTCTCACGTAAAACCAAAGGTAGTGCAATCAATTCGTCAAGCGATATTTCATCCCCAATTTTATTGTTCACACCTGTTATCAATACCAGTTCGTCTTTCTGGAAAGCCGTATATTTCAACGATTGCTTGCGGTGTGCTCCCTCAACAAGCCCGATGTCTATTTCATGTTTCTCCAGCGCTTGTTCAATCTGTTCCGTATTTCCGGAAGTAACCGTAAGTTTTACATCCGGAAACCTCGAAATAAATTTCGCTATGATAGGCGGAAGTATGTACTGTGCTATAGTTGTACTGGCTCCTATACTCAATTCGCCCGAGAAATTCCCGGTCAGCAGATTCATTTCCAATTGTAAATTGTGATACGTTTCCAGTATAGTTTCGGCATATCTGAGCAAGGTTTCGCCTGAAACAGTAAGTTTGACTTTATGACCTGAACGTTCAAAAAGTTGTGTTTTATAAGCTGATTCCAGTTCCCGGATATGGCGGGATATGGCAGGCTGGGAAATATGCAGCTCGCTTGCAGCCCTGGTAAAATTTAGATTATGAGCTACGCATACAAATACAGTCAGACGAAAATCCACCTTTGTAATAACATTTTGTTATTACAAAGATAGAAAAAGAATCCGACGATTACTTGAGAATTATCAAAAACCCATAAACAATCACCCTTGATAAACTTCAATAGACTTATTGACAACTTCTAACGTCGGCATAATCGTTCGGTTATACGGACCGATTTCCCGGACAATAAAGTCGGTCATGATCACTTTGTCACCAATCACCCGCGCACTTGTAAAATAATACTGAGTCTCTTCATCCACCTTAAAACTCTTCCGGATGAACTGATCCGTGACAACTAAATCATCATAAGGTTCATAGCCACCTTCTTTCACAAACACCTCATAGAGGTTCAACTTCAACTCTTCAAAAAAGTGTTTGTCAATAGCGTTACCTTTCCACTCTGTTTGATAGTTGGTAATCGTTATCATTTTTTTTCCATCATCTGTTTTTGCCCTGAACTTATCGCTTTCATAAGGGACAAACTCTACAGGTAATTTCATCACAAAAAAATTATCAACTAAATGAGGGCGCAACTCAAGCTGAAATTCAACACTTCCTTTTTCGGCTTCAGTGCGTTTTATTTCACTCGTCTTTTTCTTTTTAAAAAATGAAAACATAACAATACGGTTTATTAACTTATTTAATGATGCCATTTTATTCGATATTCCATAAATCTAATTACAGCATTGTTATGTAACAATCAGCACCCAAAATCACTCTTCCCTGACCTTGTGTGGTGAGCCTTCAAGAATGGTAAATGGAAAGTAAATGGAAGCCAATCACTAAAGCAGACAGTACCCAAAATCACCCTTCTTCGACCTTGTGTGGTGAGCCGACAGAGCCGTGAAGAAAGGCGTTAAGAAAAATCCGCTGTCTGAAAGTGCCGTTTAAGCGAGAGCAGAAGACAAGTTTACTTGTGTTTTGCCGAGTGAAGGCACTTCGCTGTGATAACAGCAAAATGCCGAGTTCGGATTTTTTAGACTTTCAAACGAGCTCTGTCGAGTGAAGCACACAAAGTCTTGTTCTTTGCTACTTTGCAACAAGGCAAAGTAGGGAAAATGAAACTACTTCTTAAACGCCTCCATCTTCAAATAAACACGATAATCCTTTATCATCCCTGTTTTATTAGCTTCCGCGCGTGGCAGATAAGAAAACCCGGTAATCACCTTTTCTTCACCCAGATCAATCACAATCTGATGCGGATGAGCAGGCTTGATCGTTGAATAATCCGTATGCCAGAAAGTTGATTCCTGAAGATCGAAAACATTACTTGCTATATTATTGGCTTCATTTGTTTCTTCGCTGTCGGCATATACCACTTTCCAGTGCTGACGCGACACATTCTTGCCATCTTCGCCGGTTAGTTCCAGTTCCGCTATGGCAGCAAAATCATCCCCGCCATGTGTATTCAATGTCTCCAGACAAATATAACGGATTTTTTCGCCCTGATTGAATTTTACCTGTTGCCATCCGTTTCCGGGTTTGAACGAACCAGTCAGATAGACTTTTTCTTCCGACAAATCAAGATTCTCCCCCAATTTGCGGTGTGTATAAGCACCGTTACCACTCAACTGATCCAATATAGGTTGCCGTAAGCCTTCGGTTTTAGCTTCCTTAGGAGATGCCAGGTCAAAAATAATGATCTCATTCTCTCCCTCTTTTAGCCAACATCCCGGTAAATACAATGTCTGTTGTGGCCCAATTTCCCAATAACGTCCCAGCGCATGTCCGTTTACCCAAACAAGACCTTTACTCCATTTGCTCATATCCAGAAATGTATCTCCGGCCTTTTCAACTGTAAAAGTACCTTTATAATATGCCGACTTATCCTTTACAATGCCTGATACCACATACTTCTTATCTTTTGCAAAATCATACTCAACCGGGAAAAAGTAAACCTGCCAGTCTTTTTTCTCTACACCATCAATTTCAACCTTTTCAGTAATACCCTTCCAATCATATATACCTTTTCCGAAATTCATACGTCCCATCGGTTCTACCAATATATCAAGTACGGCACCTTCGGCCACCGGAGGCAATATAACCATCCCTTCTCCTTTCATACGACTCAAAGTCGCGATTCTTTTGCCATCTACAAATACCTGTGTCCAATCATGTGCTTCGGTAATAAGCATCGTCTGTTCCTTATCCGATTTAGCAAGTTGTGTACGATACATCACACTTCCCCATCCGAAATCAAAAAACTCCATTGCCTTTACATTTTCACTGATTTTCGGCTCTGGTAAATTATCAAATAAAGAAGCCGTTTCTGTTAATTCAAAAGCAGGAATATGAATCGTTGGTATTGAATCCGGAACTTCACTCAGTTTTTCTCCTTCGGGAAGATATTGCTCCAGTAACTTACGCACTTCATAATATTTAGGAGTAGCCCTACCCGACTCTCCGATAGGTGCATCATAATCGTAAGATGTACATGTTGGAGAAAAATTCGGGAAGTTTGCACCGGCCCAATGTCCGAAACTCGTTCCGCCATGCGTCATATACAAACTGAATGAAATATTACGGTCCAGCATTTCTTTCATTCCTTTTACCAGTTCTTCCGCACTCCGGGTTTCATGCTGTGCACCCCAGTGATCAAACCAACCCGACCAGAACTCACTACACATAAGCGGTGTATTCGGACGCAATTCTAACAATCTCCTAAACTGATCGTCAATATTAGCGCCGGTACCGAAATTGATAGTCCACACTAGATCATCAAGCGCATTATTCTCAAAATTGGAATTCCAGTCACACTGGAACAACGGCACATCTGTGAATCCGGCACCCTTTACAATATCACGTATTTCAGCAACATACGGTTTATCAGTTCCAAATGCTCCATATTCGTTTTCTACCTGTACCATAATGATGTTTCCGCCTTTGGTGATCTGCTGATCAGCCAGTTGTTTGCCAACTTCATTCATAAACAATCGCGTACGCTCCATATAATACGGATCTTGCTCACGTAGTTTAATATCGCCCTTTTTGAGCAACCACCAAGGCAATCCACCCATCTCCCACTCAGCACAAACATAAGGTCCGGGACGAACAATCACATATAAATCATTTTCCTGTGCCAAACGGCAAAAAGCCGCAATATCCTTTTGTCCGGTGAAATCATATACCCCTTCTTCCTCTTCATGATAATTCCAGAATATATACAAACAAACCGTATTCATACCAAGCGCCTTACACATCTGTATACGGTGCTCCCAGTATTCTTTCGGAATACGCGGATAATGGATTTCGGCCGCTTTAACCACAAAAGGTTCTCCATTCAGGAGAAAAGTCTTATCACCTATCTCAAATGAGCCTGAAGCCTCTTTTTGAGAACATCCTGATACTAAAACAAGGAAAATACCTAAAATAAGAAATAACTTTTTCATACGATAATATTTTATTTTTATTACATCCGTCCTACGACCTTGTGTGGTGAGCCATAAAACAAGTGATAACAGTGTCAAAATCTATGCTGTCTGAAAGTGCCGTTTAAGCAAGAGCATAATACAAGTAAACTTGTCTTCTGCCGAGTGTAGGCACTTCGCTGTGATAACAACAAGGCTGAAAGCACGAGTTCATAGATTTTAGCTGCTGAGAGCAGTTTTATGAGTGAAGCACACACAGTCTTGACTTTTAGTGACTCTTGGGTTAAGCCAAAAGTTACAAAATCGTAACATAGGCTTCAATGCGATAAATTTGCGACTTTACCTTGTTGCAAATCGGAATGACGATTAGTATCTTTAATTGTCAATTGTCCACTGTCAATTGACAATTAATTACGGCCTCACCTTCACCCTACGTATCGCTCCGTTCTTATCAAACTCCATTTTATCCATACATACCTCACGATGATACCCAGCCGCATCTCCCATTGTTATTCCATTCGGCTTACTGAAACGATGATATACGATATACCACTCGTCCTTGCCGGGAATCTGAATCACAGAATTATGACCTGTCCCAAATACCCCGTCCTCCGGTTTTTTTGCTAATATAAGATTATTTTCAGGAATAACCAGTGGTCCTGTTGGTGATTTTGCTGTAGCATATCGCACACGGTAATCTTCACTTCGCGTGTCATTTTCAGACCAAAGGAAATAATAAGTTCCTTTCCGGTAAAATACATATATACCTTCCCGGAAGGTTTTATCAGGTGTCATGACCTGAATAGTTTCTTTGTTAATAGAAATCATATCATCATTGAGTTCGGCCACTGCCAGGTATCCATTACCCCAGTACAAATAGCTTTTTCCACTCACAGGATCAACAAATACATCCGGATCAATCTCCTGTCCTCCCTTAACCCCTTCAGGTTTAAAATCAATCAATGGCTTACCCAAATCAAAAAACGGCCCCAACGGATCATCTGCCGAAGCAACACCTATCTTTTTCTGTCCGCCATCCTGTCCTCCACTGAAATAGTAGAAATATTTATAAGCGCCATCCACTTTCTTTTCAATGATACATGGTGCCCAGGCATTACCGTTTGCCCACGATACATCCCTTTTTTGATCCAGGATAACACCTTCATCTTTCCAATCGACAAGGTTATCAGACGAGAATACTTTGAAATAATATCCACCCCAACCCGTGAATCCGTCACTTGTCGGATAGATGTAATATTTCTTTGTTTTTTCGGAATAAAGAACCTCCGGGTCAGCATAATAACCCTCCAATACAGGATTGGACGGAATCGCAGGAAAGCCTTTTGGCATTCCCCATTTATTGGTAATGCGTTTTAATTCCTGACGGGTGATTGAAACCACCGAACCATGACGTGGGTGGAAATCCATCGAGATAGACTCATCAATAACACTGAAATTTTCCAGATCAACGCTCTCTGTGAATTGGTATCCTCCTTTCTTATAAACATCATACATCATGATATATTTATCGGAATGATTCAACTTAAAGATTCCGGAACCTTCTACAGCTTCTTCTGTTTGTTGCTTATAGTCCGGATATTCTGTCCATTTGCCGGAAGTAAGAGATTTTGTTGTAGCCAGTTTAATGCCGTCCCCATGCCCTTCCGTTTTATAAAACATATAATACATATCGCCTTTCAAAACAATGTCACCATCTATACACGATTTCCCGTTCGAAGGAAAAAATAATTGTTTAGGCTCTCCCTCTATATCCGTAAAATCGTCGTTCGCATATGCATAATAGATAATATCTACCCCATCACCATGCAACATCGACCAATAAATCATATATTTCCCGGCTTCCCGGTCATAAATTGTTTGCGGAGCCCACACTCGTTTCAAATCCCCCTGTCCGGAATATTTTGTCTGAATATTTACAACACTCGAAGTCCAGTTAACAAGATCAGTCGATTTCATCAGCACCATCGCCCGGTTAGAATCCCATCCTTTTGAGGAAGTCATATCAGTGACTACCATATAAAATGTCTTTCCGTCTTCACATCTGATGATATGCGGATCACGCACGCCACCAGTGGAACTGATCTTCTTTGAATCAATTACAGGCAGATTACCATTCAGAGCCTTATAATTGTAACCATCCATACTGATGGCAAAATTAATCTGTTCATCCTCCACGCTGTTTCCCCTGAAATATGCGAATAAATATCCAACGAAATCTTTCTCTTCAGCTCCAAACTTATAACCAGGCATATTTTGAGTGATCATCTCTTCACTTAAAATCCGCACTTCAGCTATTTTAGCTGTCATAGCATCCGGATGAGCAGCAAATCGAACTGTAAGGGTTTCTTCTTTTTGACTATTATCAGGAATCCGACAGCATATTGCAACGAGTTCATCGTTATTTTCTCCATTTAAGTAAACAGATCTTATCTTCTTATCATTCACAAAAATGTCAAAATTACGCCCCCGATCCCTATTATAATAAGAGAGATACAAGTATTTTGTATTCTGCTTGTTGTTCTTCAACTTATAACTGAAAAAGCCACGTGCCTCACGCCAATGAATATCATCCGTAAATCCGGTAGTTGAACGTTCCGACTGAATAAAATGATCTGATTCGGGTTGTTGTTCACCACACACCACTTTATCAATAGTCACCTCATCCAAACAGATGGCTTCTTTTTCACTCTGCTCCATCTTACGCTGCATCTCTACCAGCCCTTCCTTAGTCGCTTGTGGCCAGTAGATAATATATCTTGACTCATGTAAACGGAAAAAAGGTATTAATTCCGTTTTGCTCCACTTATCTTCAGGATAAAGATTTGCCAGACTAAATGTAAGGGATTTCCCTTCTATCGGTTTTACCAGATTTACCAGCGATTCAGGTTCACTGACAATTACAGGCATATCTTTTAGCGGTATTTGCCGGCCGTGTGCAATATGACCTCCACGACTGTCGTCGGCAAACTGTCCTTTCAGGTCTTCTGTGCCGGTCTTAGCGGCCAGTACAATGGGTCCATAGAAAAAAGAATAATAATTCGATTTATCCGGCATTTGCTCCGCACTCACCGACATCGGCATTTCCATAACAACTTTATCTCCTTTTTTCCATTCCCGATTTATGGAAACATATCCATTGCCGGATAATGATATAGATTGCTCCTTTCCATTAACAAAAACTTTCAGTGTATTATCTTTCACCCATGCAGGATACCTTAAATTGAGTGAAAAGGTTATTTTCTTCTTAGGGTTAATGGTTAAAGACGTCCTTCCCTCATCGGGAAACGAATTTTCCTGTATCACTTCCACATGTTTCTCTTTCCAGGAAAGATGCGAAGGAATAAACAGGTTTACATACAAACTGTTATCATCATACGAATAAATCATTTCGCCATATTTGGCATGATTTTCTATACCCGAACCCACACAGCACCACATACTTGTTTGCGGCTGTGAATAAACACGGTAATGTCCCGGACGCATCTGCGTGAAATAGACCAAACCTCCGTTTTCGGGATGCTGGGACGCAAGGATATGATTATAAAGCGCACGTTCATAATAATCAACAAACTTTTTATCAGCCGATGTTTCAAAAAACATCTTCGAAAGACGCAACATATTATATGTATTGCATGTCTCCGGACCTTCTATACTACGCAGCATCCGCGAAAAATCATCAGTCGGATTAAAATGTTCTCCTGTACTGTTTCCTCCGATACTTACGGAACGTTGTCTCACAACTATCTCCCAAAAGAATTGCGAAGCCGCATCCCAATCCTTATTGCCCTCAAGGTCTGCAATACGTTTATACCCTATCACTTTAGGGATCTGTGTATTTGCATGCAGCCCGGTCAATTTATCCTCCTTGTTCAAAAGAGGATCGAGTATCGCATTATGTGAAAACCGGTGAGCTAGTTTCAGATATTTGTCATCACCTGTTATGGCAGCCACATCGGCAAAAGTCTCATTCAGTCCTCCATGCTCACTACGAAGCATATCCTGCATTTGTTCATCCGAAAGACCAGACGTAATATCAAGCATCCAATCCGTCATTTTTACAAGCATTTGCTTTGCATCTTCACTTTTTGCATATATCCAGGCATCCCGGAGTCCGGCATATGTTTTATGTATATTATATAGAGGAACCCATTTCTCATTCAGGCTGAATCCGTGTGCATCAATATTTCCAGCCTTTATTTCCGGCCACATGGCATTTCCTCCCGGTACACCACCTATATACCCATTTCCATTCGCATCCTGGCAACGTTTCAGTTCCGAGATCATATAATCAAGCCGTTCTTTGACTACTTTATCGCCCGTTGCGGCATACATGATGGATAATGCCGACAGGTAATGTCCCCCAATATGTCCGTCAAGACCGGTATTTTCCCAATTGGTATAACTCTCTGCTTTCGGTTGAAGACCTGCCTCACGCAAAAAAGGCGCCAGCAAACGATCGGCATCCAGTTCAAGCAGATATTTTTTATCCAGCTCCTGGGCATTCAAAAATGGGGAATCTAAAAGCCGCACATCCGACAAAGAGAAACTTTTGAGAACAGTTTTCGTCTGTGCTGTCAATAATAGAGATACACTTATACTAAGTAATAAGATCAGGTTTACTTTTTTCATGGCACATATATTTTAGAACAAGAATATTTAAGTGTCAAAAATACGTTTTATTTTTATTATAACACTCAATAAATAAGTCAAAAGAGGATAAAAAATAGATCAAAGTTTAACGAATATATACCTGAAACAAATTATACCTGATATTACACCCCATTTTTATCATCAAGATTAAAATAAAAAATGTAAATAAATGTATCTCATTGTAAGAACAAGACATTTAGGGGAACCTAAGACAGACCTAAGACGGACCTAAGAGAATACATGGTAAATGTAAAAATAAAATCAAGCAAAAAGAGATGGGAATTTAACAAATATTAGCGAACAACAAATAAATAGCAGTGATGTTATTCATATTGATAAGTACCGGTTACACTATCGGTAGATTTATAACCTATCACCATTTCCGGTTGATAGGTATGGTAACTTTGAATTTTGTTATGAAATGAAACATCACCCGATCCGCCGTTCACCAATAATCAAAAAAGCCTCATCCTTCAGGGCATCAGGTAAGTCAATCCCCCGTAACTGTAAACTACGAATCCATCCGGCAACTTCAATTTCTTTTAAGGTATAAAATACTTCCCTGAATTCATCCACAACATTTTCAGGATAAGCATCGGAAGATATCCCACGATAAGTATCTAACTCTTCATCATCATAATATTCGATTTCTTTGCTGACTGCTGCGAGCAAACTATCACGTTCACAAACGGCATGCTGACCGCAACAATCTTCATCAATGGTTTTAGGTTCGTCTACCTGGTCAATCTCACCCCGTTCAAGCATACGTTGATGTTTCCGGTTATTCACATAACCGATAACACCTGCAACAACACCTAAAAACACAATACCCAATATTATATACCACATATATCAATCTATCTGATCACATTGAAATCCTGCCTTCTGCAAATCACCCCAAAAAGACGGATAACTCTTCGAAACCACTTCGATATCTGCCATCCTGATTCCTTCTTTATGGCAAATAGCCATCGGAGCAAAAGCCATGGCCATACGGTGATCTTCGTAAGTTGCCACAACCGGCTCTTTTTCAGGCTCACACCGTTCACCATTCCATTCAAGAACAGATTGATCATATTCAGTTAATACATAACCGAATTTGCACAGCTCTGTTCGAAGCGCAGCTAAACGGTCTGTCTCTTTGATCTTTAAACTTTGCAGTCCGCTAAAACGAAATGGGATTCCTAAATTTACACAAGTGACAACAAAAGTTTGTGCCATATCCGGAATATCTACAAAATCATATGCTAATCGCTCACACTGAGCCTTTCCCTCTTTCTTTAACAATACACCTGATGAAGTAAAAATGGTTTCTACCCCCAACTGCTTAAACAACGATGAAATCGTTGAATCACCTTGTAAACTATTCCTGAATAAGCCTGATAGCTCAACTTCCGCATTTGCAGACAAAGCAACCATTTCATACCAATAAGACGCAGCACTCCAGTCAGACTCCACTGTAAACGGAATCGATGTGTATTGTTGAGGCTTTACGATGATAGTCTGATCTTCTTCATATACGAATAGACCAAATTGCTTCATCAATTCAAGTGTCAAACGTAAATAAGGCTTCGAAATAATTTCGCCGGTTAAATGCAGCTTTAAGCCATTAACCATCAAAGGAGCAGCCATTAACAATGCAGATATATATTGTGAGCTGATACTTCCATCCAGAGAAATTTCTCCTCCCTGCATCATTTTTCCTTTAATACGCAATGGAGGGTACCCCTCTTTATCAACATATTCAATCTCTGCACCTAACGAATTCAACGCATCTACCAATATTTTGATTGGACGGTTTTTCATGCGTTCCGTACCGGTTATAACCCACTCCCCTGCTGTTCCGGAAAGATAAGCCGTCAAAAAACGCATCGCTGTTCCTGCCGCTTTAATATCAATCAATGAAGACCCTGATTGCAAAGCATTCAGCATCACATTTGTATCATCACAATCAGAAAGGTTTTGCACTTCTTGTGGTTTATTACTTAATGCATTTAATATCAACACACGATTGCTTATACTTTTAGAAGCAGGCAATTGTATAGTTGCGCTTAATTGATCCGGAGCTTTAATCAAATAATTCATCGAAATAGAAATAGTAAAATTAATGAGCAAAATTTAAACAGGCTCTTATGACAGACAAAGATACGCCTTTAATTCCAAAATAGATTAACAGGATCATTCATATTTACTGTGTGGCCGATATTATTCATTTTATTGAGTTTGTGAAAAGAATCAATTTCGGTTTTTTTCCGAATAAAATTCAAAAGAGTATCGCAAAGAGAAATATTTTCATCATATTTGTATGTCTTCTATGCATTTCATTGTTAACTAAATAATTTAAAAAACAAAGTAACCTTGAAATCGATAAAATGATTGTTATTTACATGATTCTATAAGCGTCTAATTTACCATGATATGAAAAAATTAATAATCACAATCATACGAATGGCCGTTGGCTGGCACTTCTTATATGAAGGACTGGTTAAATTGATGGACCCGAATTGGTCCGCCGAAAGCTTTTTAACAAATACATTTGGTTTCACCTCCGGTTTTTATCAATGGCTGGCAGCCTCTCCCGGGAGAATGCAACTGGTTGACTGGCTAAACATCTATGGACTGATAGGAATAGGACTTTGTTTATTTTTAGGAATAATCATCAGATGGAGTTCCTTAGCAGGCATCGCATTACTCGTTTCGTATTATTTTGCCTATCCGCCATTTGGAATTTCATTGCTTGGAAACCATGACGGAAGCGTATTTATTGTTAATAAAATATTTATAGAAGCAGCAATATTGGTTTTCATTTTCTTCTATAAAGAGAAAGGATAT
The DNA here is from genome assembly GCA_031285565.1 of Tannerella sp. GTDB lineage: Bacteria > Bacteroidota > Bacteroidia > Bacteroidales > Tannerellaceae > Tannerella. The sequence continues at coordinate 23,081 of JAITVY010000030.1, forward strand.
GGGATAGGAGCCATGGTGCACGACCTCAAAAAGAGCCAAACACGTTCTCCTCAAAAATCTACGATTGAGAACAGACGCGAAGCCATTAAAAATTTAACAGTATTGCCTGTTCTTGGAGCCATAGGATGGGGAGCATGGGATAATACCAAGAAGTATCAGATCGATGCATCCTCCGGGGCAACAATCCAAATAAATCAGGTCGCACTAAGCCAATTAAAAGGAGAACTACCAAAAGGGAAAATAGGCGGGCATGAAATCAGCCGGTTAGTTATGGGAGGTAATCTGATCGGAGGATGGGCACATGCACGTGACCTCCTTTATGCAGGAAGCCTGTTTAAAGCATATAATTCGGAAAAGAAAATCATAGAAACACTGATGCTCTGCGAACAAGCCGGCATAAACTGTATTAATATCGGTTACCCAACCATGTCGATGATGCAAAAATATAGAAAAGTCACCGGTAGTAAAATAAAAGTAATTGTGCAGGTCGGTATTGACGAAAATAATGATGACATCTACGATAATGTTACACAAGCAATTGACAGCGGTATGGATATAATCCAACTACAAGGCAACTGGTGCGACTGGCTCGTGAGAGATCAACGGATAGATGTAATAGCCGGATTAATGGACCGGATCAGAAGCCAGGGATATACTGCCGGAATGGCGGCACACACAATCGATTCACTCATTCTCTGTGAAGAAAATGGAATTATCCCGGACTATTATATGAAAACAATGCACCACGATAACTACTGGTCAGCTCATCCACGTGAAAACAGAAAAGCGTTTGAAGTAGACGGTGAACGATCATCCGATCACAATATGTTCCATGACAATTGTTTCTGTCCGTTTCCGGACCGAACAGTGGATTTTATCAACAAAACAAAAATCCCCGTTATGGGGTTTAAAGTGTTGGCAGCAGGGGCTATACAACCCAGTGACGGATTCAACTGGGCTTTCGAAAACGGAGCTGATTTTATTTGTGTTGGTATGTTCGATTTTCAGGTTGTAGATGATGTTAATATTTGCATCGACACATTGCAAAATCTCCGGAACCGGAAGAGAAAATGGTATGGTTAAAATACTGTCCTAACATAGGAGATCGATGGATTAAAGCCACATGTAGTTAATTAGTGTTAATCGAAAAGTTTTTGTTTTTTATGCTTTTATACTTGTGAAAAAAAAAGTAGCTTTGCACATTGAAGGACTGTGGATTCTTTTAAAGATATTGATTACAAGGATGAAGATGAAGAACTGAGAACCAATAATAATTATCAAAAATCAATCACGATGAACAAAAAAATTTTATTGCCATTACTTGCATTTGTTGCGATTTTAGCACTTCCTTCTTGTTCCGGGAAGTTGAAGCCTTTGTCCGCACAGTACATCAAAGCTGACCCTCAGCCATTAGAAGCTATTGGCGGAGAAGTGCCTGTTACTATTAGTGTTACCTATCCGGCTAAGTGGTTTAACAAAAATGCCACAGTAACCGTTACTCCGGTACTTCGTTATGCAACCGGTGAAACATGGGGAACAGCATACACGTATCAAGGCGAAAAAGTAAAAGCCAACAATACAGCTATTCCTTATGGCACAGGAGGAAACGTGACGATGAAATCGTCTTTCAAGTACAAACCGGATATGAAAAAATCCGAACTTTATTTAACATTTGATGCAAAAATCAAAAACAAAACTGTAAAGCTTCCGGATATTAAAATCGCTGACGGCGTACTTGCTACATCCGAACTTGCTGATGCAGCAACTGCTAATCCGGCTGTCGGTGCAGATAAATTCCAACGTATCATTAAAGAAGCGCATAATGCAAATATCATGTTCTTAATCCAACAAGCTGAGTTACGCTCAAAAGAGTTGAATAAAGAAGAAATCAAAGACTGGAAAGATTTAGTGGAAAACGCAGACCAGACTCCAAATCAGAATGTATCTATTGAAGTTTCTGCTTATGCTTCTCCTGATGGTGGTCTTAAATTAAATGATGCTTTGGCTGAAAGACGTGAATCTACTACAACTAAGTATGTAGAAAGAGAAATGAAGAAGCGTAAAGTAGATGTGCCTGTAGATGCACATTATACTGCTCAGGACTGGGATGGATTCCAGGAACTGGTATCTAAATCAAACTTCCAGGATAAAGATCTTGTATTACGTGTACTCTCAATGTACAAAGATACAGAAGAAAGAGAACGCGAAATAAAAAATATTTCTACTGTATTCAGTCAGTTAGCCGAAGATATCCTACCCCAATTACGTCGTTCACGCTTAACTGCTAATATTGAAATCATCGGTAAATCAGACGAAGAAATCACCCAGTTGGCACAAAGCAATCCAAGCGCTTTAAATGTAGAAGAAATCTTATACGCAGCGACTTTGACTAACAATCAGACAGACAAAGAAGCAATCTACATGAAAGCAAGCCAATTATACCCGAATGATGCTCGTACATGGAATAATATCGGTATGCAACGTTTCCGTGCAGGTGATTTAGCGAAAGCACAAGAAATGTTCAACAAAGCTAACAGTATCCAAAACAATAGTGCATCTAACATCAACTTAGGTCTGATTGCATTAATCAATGGTGATACAAACAAAGCTCAACAATTAATTGGTGGTGCATCAGATGCTCCTGAATTAGGCGAAGCGTTAGGTATCCTGTATTTACAGCAAGGAGATTATGCTAAAGCTGTTAGCTCATTTGGTGCTGCAAAAACAAACAATGCAGCATTAGCTCAAATCTTAACAAAAGATTACAGCAAAGCATCGCAGACTCTAAGTGCTGTTACAAATGCAGATGCTGCTACAGATTACTTAAAAGCTGTTGTTGCAGCCCGTACAAATGACACAAATGGTGTAATAGACAACCTGAAAGCTGCAATTGCAAAAAAACCAGCGCTTGCTAAAGAAGCTGCTATAGATCTGGAATTTGCAAAATATGCAACTAACTCATCTTTCACTGGTTTAGTGAAATAATATCAGGCAAAATAACAATCTCCTGAGGAGATAGAAAAAGGCGGAATTTCCATTTTGGATTTTTCGCCTTTATTTTTTTATATTTTACAAAAAAGCTGTACTTTCGAAAAGATTTTGTGTATTAAAATGGAAATTGTACAATATATTGGATATTCAATTTACCTCATCACAATCATTGGAACAATTCTGGTTGTGATCTCAGAAAATCGTAATCCCATCCGCACATTAGCATGGGTACTGGTACTTATATTTATTCCTGCAATCGGTATTGTCCTCTTCTATTTTTTCGGACAAAATAATCGCAAAATCCGAAGCATTTCATCTAAATACAAAGAATGGAAAGGAATCCGGCATTCTGAGGCACTAATTGCAGAACACAAATCAAACAAACCCAAACAATTTATTTCGCTTTCAAAATTATTGTCACAGGTAAATGATTCACTCCTCTTACGAGGTAGTAAAGTTGAAATAATCACCAGTGGACCACGAAAATTTGAAGCCTTATTATCAGATATCGAAAAGGCGACCCATCATATTCACATGGAATATTTCATCTTTAACAATGATGAAACAGGGCGTAAAGTTAAGCAAGCTTTGATGAAAAAAGCTTCAGAAGGCGTCAGTGTCCGCTTTTTATATGATAACGTAGCAAATATCGGGATCCCGGCCGGATTTTATAATGAAATGAAAAAAGCAGGCGTGGAAGTCTGTCCCTTTATGAAAATCCGGTTTGCCTCATTTAAAAGCCGTGTAAACTACCGGAATCACCGGAAAGTAGTGGTGATTGACGGAACAATTGGTTATATAGGCGGAATGAATATCGGAGATGAATATGCTGCAAATCCGAATTGGCGCGATACGCATTTGCGAATTCAGGGCAGAGGCGTCTATGCACTTCAGATTAACTTTCTCAAAGACTGGTTTTCTACGTTACAAAAAGAAGTTGGGAGTGATGACGGAAGTTACTTTCCGGATTGCGATATTTATACCGACAATCTATTACAAGTAGCAGTCGGAGGGCCAAATACGCAATGGCCTAATCTATTACAGGCAACTATTTCAGCTGTAATTTCATCAAAAAAATATTTATACATCCAAACTCCTTATTTTTTACCAACCGATTCACTGTTTGAAGCACTCCAGATTGCCGCATTATCAGGAGTCGATGTCCAGCTAATGGTATCCAGGAAATCTGATTCTTCATATCTTGACCCCGCTATAAGATCGTATTATAGCGACTTACTACGTTCCGGACTACGGATTTTTGAACATCAAACACAGTTTATTCATGCAAAAACCATGGTTGCCGATGATTATTTATCAGTAATCGGCTCAGCAAATATGGATTTCCGGAGCTTTGAATCGAACTTTGAAATCAACTGCTATCTTTATGATCAGGAACTTGCAATACAAAACAAAGAAATATTTTTGAAAGATCGTGAAGGTTGTAAAGAAGTCCTTCTGGAAGAGTGGGAGAAACGTTCACGACTGAAGAGAGTATTCGAATCACTAATGAGATTATTCGCTCCGTTAATGTAATAATAGAGTAGCGAAACTTGAATAAATATACCCTGAGTAAGGTATTGTTCTACAACTATAATCCGGTTACTTTTGTTATTCATTCATCATAAAACGAATATACAATGGCAAAAATCGCACAACAACTAACAGACCTGATTGGAAATACTCCTTTAATGGAACTTTCCAACTATAGCGCAACTCTGCATTTAAAATCGCATATCATAGCTAAATTAGAGTATTTCAATCCTGCAGGAAGTGTAAAAGACCGCATCGCTTTTGCTATGATTACGGATGCGGAACAACGTGGTATACTCCAACCCGGCGGTATTATTATTGAACCGACAAGTGGAAATACAGGAGTAGGACTCGCACTTGTTGCGGCAGTTAAAGGATATAAATTGATATTAACAATGCCCGAAACAATGAGCATCGAACGACGTAATCTGTTAAAGGCATTAGGTGCGAATCTGGTTTTAACCTCCGGAAACGAAGGCATGAAAGGAGCTATTGCAAAAGCCGAAGAATTACGTGACAGCATATCGGGATCTGTTATTTTGCAACAGTTTGAAAACCTTGCCAATCCGGCCATACATGTACGCACAACAGCCGAAGAAATCTGGCGCGATACTGATGGAGAAATTGACATTTTTGTCGCAACTGTTGGTACCGGTGGAACAATCAGTGGAGTAGGAGCCGGACTGAAAACTCACAACCCGAAAATTAAAGTAGTAGCCGTAGAACCAAAAGAATCGGCAGTCCTTTCAGGAGGGAATCCAGGTCCGCATAAAATTCAGGGAATCGGTGCTGGGTTTATACCAAAAACGTATAATGCATCTGTTGTTGATGAAATTATTCCGGTTGCAAGCGACGATGCAATCCGTATAAGCCGCGAACTGGCACGCAAAGAAGGTCTATTAGTTGGTTTCTCTTCAGGTGCTGCTGTTTTTGCAGCTACAGAGTTAGCTAAACGTCCCGAAAATCGCGGAAAAAATATAATTGTATTACTGCCTGATACAGGAGAACGATACTTGTCGACAGCTTTATATGCTTTTGAAGATTACCCGCTATAAATAAATTGACAATTGATAATGGAAAATTGACAATGCATGATATTTCACCCTCTTTAATTGTCTATTATCCACTGTCAATTGTCTATTAAATAAGTATTCCGTCATATCAACCAAACCGATACAAGCCGCATACTTTGATGCCTCAAGGGCATTATTAACCCCTATTTTACGAAAGATATTTTTGCGATGTGTAGCAATGGTATGAACACTTAAACAACGTTCTTCGGCAATTTGTTGACTGGTTTTTCCTTCTGCAATGCTTTTAAGTATTTCGTGTTCAGTCGTAGTCAGTGATATATGTTCAACATATTCTTTTTTACTATTTAAAATAGTCTTTACACGATCACATAAAAATTGCTTTTTCGTTAATCCTGCCTGAATAGCACCCATAATCTGATCAATCGGAGCCTCTTTCATTACAATACTATAATGACTCAGGGGAATAACACGGCGTAGAAAAGATTCACTAAGATCATCACTGAACAAAATCCAGCGTGTATGAGGAAATCGCGTTCCGGTAATCAATAAAGAATCCAAACCGGAAAAATCAAATAATGTATAATCCAATACAACCAATGCAAAAGGATATTGTATGAGAGCACTCTGTAATTCGGATTTATTAAAAGCCGATACAATTGTTCCGTCCGGAACAACCTTATTCCAAACAGTCAACACACCCAACCGCGTAATAGGTTGGTTGTCTGCTAATATAAGAATTTTATCCGTATCGTTCACAACATTATTTTCTATATACAAAGATGATCATTTTTTTTGATTAATAGAATGAATAATTTAATTTTTCTTTGTAAATGGTGAAATTGTATCTATTTTCGTGATTTCGTTTTATTCACGCACTTTTATGATACAAACAAAAGGCATCACAAAGAGTTTTGACAAACTGCAAATATTGAAAGGAATCGATCTCGAAGTCAGACAAAAAGAGATCGTTGCAATAGTTGGTCCCAGTGGCGCCGGAAAAACAACGTTATTGCAGATTATCGGGACATTAGACAAACCGGATAGTGGCAATTTAGTCATTAACGGAGTAGAACCTTTTCGGTTGAAGGAAAAGGAAATTGCCCGTTTCCGTAATCAGCAAATTGGATTTGTATTTCAGTTTCATCAACTATTACCCGAGTTCACTGCTTTAGAAAACATCATGATTCCCGCTTTGATCGCACGAGAAAAGCCATCTGTTGCAGAAAAAAAGGCAAAAGAACTGCTTGATTTTCTCAAATTGTCGGATCGGAAAGAACATAAGCCGGCCGAACTTTCAGGTGGCGAAAAACAGCGGATTGCTGTTGCACGTGCTCTTATTAATAATCCATCCGTTATTCTGGCCGACGAGCCATCAGGAAGCCTTGATTCTAAAAATAAAGAAGAGTTACATATGCTGTTTTTTGATTTACGTAATCAAATGGGACAAACATTTATCATTGTTACGCACGATGAACATTTAGCAATGCAAACGGATCGCATAATCCCAATGAAAGACGGCATTATTACTAAATAGATTGAAGTGAACCAACAACGAACGACATTTGGCCGTATTGGAGTTATTCTGGCAACCGTCGGAAGCGCTGTCGGACTTGGTAATATCTGGCGTTTTCCTTACATGCTGGGAACAAACGGAGGCGCAGCTTTTTTACTTATATATATTATTTGCATTTTATTACTGGGGCTTCCGGTAATGATTACCGAATTTTTTATAGGCCGTCATACAAAACGGAATACAGCGGGAGCTTTTAAACAATTAGCTCCCAATACAAAATGGCAGCTTATTGGTTACAACGGGGTATTAGCAGCGTTCCTGATTCTTGGATTTTATTATGTGATTGCCGGCTGGACATTAGAATATCTATTTCAGTCCATTACTATGCCACTGGAAGGACGAACAGCGACAGACTTTGATGCTGAATTCAAGTTATTTTCTTCCGGTATATTCCGCCCTATCTTGTGGACATTAGTCTTTATAACAATTACCCATACAATTGTTACAACCGGTGTAAAAAAAGGAATAGAACGCGCATCAAAAATATTAATGCCATTACTATTCCTGATTCTGATAATCATGTGTATCCGTTCCCTTACACTTTCAGGAGCCAAAGAAGGACTTGATTTCCTATTCAAACCTGATTTCAGTAAAATAAATTCATCGACAATATTAAGTGGTATGGGACAAGCCTTTTTCTCACTAAGTATCGGAATGGGCTGCCTGATTACTTACAGTTCCTACTTTAGCGATAAAACAAACCTACAACGCACGGCTCTTGAAGTCACGATATTAGATACTACAGTAGCTCTTTTAGCCGGAATTATGATTTTCCCTGCCGTATTTCATTTTAACATTGAACCATCAGCAGGAGTTGAGCTTGTTTTTGTCACATTACCGAATGTTTTCGGGCAATTACCCTTCGGCAACGCCTGGTCTTTCATATTCTATATACTATTGGCAGTTGCAGCTTTAACTTCCACCATTTCTTTGCATGAAGTCGCAACATTATATATCAATGAAGAGTTTGGTATTACACGTAAACGTGCCACACTATATGTATCGTTAGGTGTTGTTATTTTATGTGTTTTAAGCTCATTGTCATTTGGTTCGCTAAAACATGCAACAATCTTTGGGTTGACGTTTTTTGAACTGCTGGATTATATTACAGCCAAAATAATGTTGCCGTTAGGAGGAATGTTTATTTGTATTTTCGTAGGTCACCGCATCGATAAAAAAATACTTAAAGCAGAGCTTACAAATAAAGGAACTATTGCTTTTTACTTTTTCAATAGTTATTGCTTTTTTATCAGGTATATTGCACCTGTAGCTATCGGATTTATATTTCTGAATGAACTAGGATTACTTCAATGGATTAAATCGGTATTCTGATTTTTTGACCAGACATTCGCTCCTGAAGTATCATGAATTTTGCTTAAACTCTAAATGTAATAATATGTCCTGGCGTGATTACTTCTATTTTTCCAAAGGAGAAAGAAGTGCTTTAATTATATTATTGTGCCTGATCACAATAGCTGGAATTGTTTTGGTAATTACTGATTCAAACAATGCGGAAACTCCTGAAATAAAACCGAATATTTCGCAAATTCAACAGGCAGATTCATCTGGAATCATTTGCTATGAAGACACATTAGTTATATCGAAACCTAAAAACGTACAAAAAGAAAAAACGCAAAAAAAAGAAACCGTTTCCGAACGTGTAAAACGACTAACCTCCTCACAGCCCGGATATACACGTACAGAGAAATTTACTGCTGGAACAGTCATTGAACTCAATTCGGCAGATACTACTACACTCAAAAAAGTTCCGGGAATTGGTTCTGCTTTTGCGAATCGCATTGTAAAATACCGGAATTTACTGGGAGGCTTTTATTCTGTATCCCAACTAGGCGAGGTGTATGGCATTGATGAAGAAAAATACAATAGTCTCGCTCCCTGGTTTACTGTGGACATTCTATTGATTAAGCAGCTTAACATTCATACACTACCACAGGAGTCATTACGAAAACATCCCTATATTAATTACCAGCAGGCAAAAGCCATCAATAAGCTCCTGCAACAGAAAAAAAAGCTTTCAGGATGGGAAAACCTACAGCTTTTAAACGAATTTACCGAACATGATAAAGCCCGGTTACAGCATTATTTATCTTTTGAATGAATTATATTATCAGGCACTAATAAAACTTCTATTGAAAATAACAAATTTAAAGAATATAAAAATTCTGTCGACTTTCTGACAAAAATACATATATTTGCAAAGCTAAACGTTAGTTAAGGCTATTATCATGAAATCATCAGATATACAATCTTTTAATAAAATCTATCATGATTACTATAAACGGTTGTTAAACTTTGCCTGTACGTATACACAAGACTTTCAGATGGCAGAAGATTTCACAACAGAGGCTTTCATGAGTTATTGGGAGAATAAGGACAAGCTGGAACCCGACTCCAATATTCCGGCCTACTTATTGACAACCATTAAACATAAATGCCTTAATTTTCTTCAACGGAAAGCACTTCAACTCAAAATTATGAATGAAATGTTCGATGACGAAAACTGGAAACTACACACAAACATTATTACTCTGAAAGCATGCGAACCTGAAGATCTTTTTGTCAACGATGTAAAAAAAATAATCAAGGAAACATTGAATACACTGCCTCAAAAAACACATGATATCTTTGTTTTAAGCCGTTTTAAAGATAAAACATATAAAGAGATAGCTTCTATTTTTAATATGACGTCTAAAGGGGTAGAATTTCATATATCCAAAGCCGTAGAACTTCTGCGTAAAAACCTGAAAGATTATCTGATCTTAATTATAAGTTTTCTCTTCTGGAAATCAAGTTAAAGAAAAAAGTTGTAATTTTTTTAAATTTTCACTAGGTGTTGCTCCTGTTCATTTGTTATTAATATAGAACAGGGAATAATGGACAAAAAAATACTATACAACTTTTTCAAGGGACAAGCAACCGAAACGGAAGATGAAGCTATCAGAAAATGGCTGAAGGAATCGCCGGATCATTTGCAATCTTTTATAAAAGAACGTAAAGCATTTGATCTATTCCTTTTAAATGCAGAAAATACGGAATCAGAAGATATATCTATTCCGAAAAACACATTCCGCTCTTTTTACAGAAAAGATATTGTCAGAGTTGCTGCATCTATCATTATTACATTCTTAATAAGCGGGTATTTTTTCATCCATATCTATGAAAATAATGATGTTGCAATGCAAACAATCAGGGTGCCAGCCGGCCAGCGCCTGAATATGACTTTAGTTGACGGAACAGAAGTGTGGTTGAACGCTCAGACAACATTACAATATCCGGCTAAATTCAATAAAAAACATCGGACGGTAATACTGGACGGACAGGCATATTTTAATATCGCAAAGAACGAGAAAGCGCCTTTCATCGTAAATACATCTTTTGGAAATGTAGAAGCACTCGGAACAGAATTTGACCTGTTTGCCTATTCTGATATGTCGGAATATGAGACAGTCTTAATTAACGGCAAAGTGAATGTAAGCCTGAAAGATGACCCAACCCAGACAAAAACATTATCTCCAAGCCATAAATCATATCTTGAAAACGGAGAACTAAAAACCGAATTCATCGATGATTTTACAGAACTTTTATGGAAAGAAGGACTAATCTGCTTTAAAGACGAACCTTTTGAAATAATTATGAAATCCTTTGAAAAAATATATGATATCCGCATTATCATAAGAAATCCGTTAAAACGGGAATCTCTATATACCAGTAAATTCCGCGTATCCGATGGAATAGAATATGCTATGCGCGTATTGCAAAAGGATGCACATTTTAGTTATGAAAGAGATGTAGATAATAATACAATTACTATAAATTAAACTAATTATAAAACCAAAATGCCTATGACAAATAACTGAGAAAAACACTACTAACAAAAAAGTCGACAGATGCTGCTACATCCATCGACTCCGAGAACTAACACAAATTAATTACTTATATTAATACTCTAACATCGTAAATATATGAAGAATATTTATAGTAAAAGTGTTGTTTTGCTTAAAAACAGCGCTTCAAAACATTTTTTTAGAATAATGAGATTATCTGCACTATTATTATTTCTAGGAATGCTCTCTGTTTCTGCTGAAAACACATATTCGCAAAACGCCAGAGTGACTATCAACCAGAAGAATGCCAGATTGGACAATATTCTTTCTGAGATAGAAAAACAGACGGATTACCTTTTCCTGTACACCAATGAGGTAGAGGTTGCACAACGTACATCCGTGAAAGCAAAGGGAGAACCGGTTTCCCAGGTATTAAATGATTTATTTAGTAACACACACATTAATTATGTGATGGAGGGTTCACACATTATCCTGACTAACAAGTCTACCCAAAAAAACGGTGTGACCCAATCCAAAACAATAACGGGTAAAATTACGGACTCTACAGGAGAGGCCCTGATTGGAGTTAGTATCCTAGTGAAAGGAACTACAAACGGTACTATTACGGATGTAGATGGAAATTTCACGATTAATGCAGCTGTGGGGCAAACGTTGGAAATCAGTTATATCGGTTATACAACACAAGATATAACAATTACATCAAGTACAAATAAACTAAATATTGTGCTTGCAAACGATGTTATTGCAATCGATGAAGTGGTTGTAACTGCGTTAGGTATCCAGCGTTCGCAAAAAGCATTGAGCTACAATGTACAGGAGCTAAAAGGCGAAGAATTGTTAGGCGTTAAAGATGTAAACTTCATGAACTCCTTATCAGGTAAAGTTGCTGGAGTAAACATTTCAGCTTCATCAGCCGGTGTAGGGGGAGCTACCCGTGTAGTGATGCGTGGTGCAAAATCAATCAGTAAAGATAATAACGCATTGTATGTTATTGATGGGGTACCCATTTTTAATACAAGTAAAGGCGAATTAGACCAGAAAAATGAATATGCCGGACGAACCGGAACAGAAGGAATCAGCGATTTGAACCCTGAAGATATAGAAAGTATATCTGTATTGACTGGCCCTGCTGCTGCTGCGCTTTATGGTTCGAATGCTGCCAATGGAGCTATCATTATTACAACCAAGCGAGGAGCTGCCGGAAAACCTAAAGTAACGCTTTCTAACCAGACCACTTTCACAAGTCCGTTTGTAATGCCGGATTTCCAGAACAGATATGCAAATGCAGATGGTTCATACAAAAGTTGGAGCAATAATCTAGGAGGTACAACTAACTATGATCCTGCTGATTTCTTCGAAACCGGTACAACTGTACAAACAACAGCCAGTGTATCTGTAGGTAGTGACAAAAGTCAATCTTATGTGTCATTGGGAGCTACTAATGCCAATGGTATGATGCCAAACAATGCGTACAATAAGTATAATGCTACTTTCCGGAATACAACCAAATTCTTAGATGATAAAATGACATTGGATTTCGGTTTTAGCTATATCAAACAAAATGATAAGAACATGGTGGCTCAGGGACAATATTACAACCCATTGGTATCTGCTTATACCTATCCACGTGGAGCATCTGTCTCTGATCTGAAAACGTATGAAAAATACGACGAAGCAAAGGCTTATAATGTACAGCAATGGCAATGGGGAAGCAATAATTTAGGGATGCAGAACCCATATTGGATACTGTATCGTAACGTATTCCAGAATAAACGCGACCGTTATATGATGAATGCCAGTTTAAAATATGACATTTTGGATTGGTTAAATGTAGCCGGACGTGTTCGTTTGGATAATGCTAACGCCAAGGAAACACAAAAGAATTATGCTACCACAGATCAATTGTTTGCCGGTGAAAACGGACAATACAAGTCGGGAATGGTGTTCGATAAACAAACGTATGCCGACTTCCTTGTGAATATTAATAAATACTGGGAAGAGATTTCTTTTGTAGCTAATATTGGTACCAGTATCTCCGATATCCGGAATGATGCACAATCGACAGACGGATCTCTTATGATCCCGAACTTTTTTGCCATAACCAATATAAACAGGACATCTCCAACTTCAAATATAAACCAGAGTGGCTGGCATGAACAGACCCAATCTGTATTTGCAAATGTTGAAATGGGCTGGAGAAGCATGCTTTATCTTACATTAACCGGACGTAACGACTGGGCCTCAGCTTTGGCAAATACAAAAAACAGTTCTTTCTTCTACCCGTCAGTAGGGCTTTCAGGTATTGTAACAGAAATGATCGATATGCCTGATTTTCTTTCCTATATGCAGGTTCGGGGTTCATACTCATCTGTAGGTTCACCGATTCCCCGTAACCTTTCTGTCGCAACTTATCCATTTGATGCACAGGGAGGCGTTTGGAGTACCAATACGTATAAACCGGTAGATGAATTGAAGCCGGAAAAAACAAACTCATGGGAAGCAGGTCTTAGTACCAAATTCTGGGGCAACCGTTTGTCATTAGACTTCACTTGGTACAAATCAAATACGAAGAATCAGACATTGAATATTCCGATATCTGCATCATCCGGATATACTTCTATGTATGTGCAAACAGGAAATGTACAAAATACAGGTATTGAATTTTCTTTAGGTTCAGAAAATAAATTCGGTGGCTTAATCTGGTCATCCTCATTCACTGCCACTTATAATCAGAATAAAATCGTACAATTAATAGAAGAAGGCAAATTCTTTGATCCGTCGGGAGAAGCAATTACACTTGATAAAATAGGTCAGGGAGGTATTGGAGCTTCAGAATTCCGCCTGACAAAAGGTGGTACAATGGGCGATTTCTGGACAGAAAAGAGATTAAAAAGAGATGATAACGGAACCATTGTTCTCGCTGAAGACGGCTCACCTGTCCTTGAAAACGAATGGGAAAAACAAGGATCCGTACTACCTAAATGGAATCTTGGTTTTCGTAATGATTTCTATTATAAAAATATAAACTTAGGTTTCCTTGTTTCTGCCCGTTTGGGTGGTATAGTAGTTTCACCTACCCAAGCTATTCTGGATGGATTCGGCGTTTCCGAAACTACAGCAAAAGTTCGTGATAACGGGGGTAAAGTCGTTATTGACGGAGTTTCAATGGATGCAGAAAAATATTATAATGTGGTTGGTCAGGCACAAGGTTTGTTGAGAGATTACACATATAGTGCAACCAATGTACGTTTGCAGGAAATAAGCCTCGGATATACACTCCCTTCATCCTGGTTCAACAATGTAATGAAAATGAATGTATCTGTGATAGCGCGTAATTTATGGATGATCTATAACAAAGCGCCATTTGATCCGGAAACAACGGCATCAACCGGGACCTATTACCAGGGCATCGACTATTTTATGCAACCAAGTGCACGGAGTATCGGTTTCAATGTAAGAGTAGAGTTCTAATAAATGAGTCACTAAATGTATTTTAAAATTATGAACAACATGATTCTAATCAATAAAATAAAGAAATTACCGGTTTATATATTGTCCATGGTAGCACTTGTGGGATGTACGGACAAATTTGAGGAATTCAACCGCGACCCTTCCAAACCAACCGATCAGGAAATTATGGAAGGAAACTATAAGTTGGGAGCTTTCTTCCCACAAATGCTTAACTATGCATATCCGGCACAGGAAAATGCATACCAAATGGGTGAAAACCTGATTGGTGATCCGTATGGTCGTTACCTTTCTATTGCAAACAGTGGTTTCAGCAGTAATTTTTCCATATTCAATGCACCATCAGGCTGGATTAATTCGCCTTTTAACGATGTATTCGGTAAAGTATATGGTGGATGGTCTCAAATAAACCAACAGACCGGAGGCGAAGGATATCTTTTTGCCTGGGCCGAAATTATACGTGTAACAGCGATGCAACGACTGACGGATATGTACGGACCTCTTCCGTATTCACAGCTTCAATCCAGAAGCATTGCTGTTGCTTACGACAGCCAGGAAGAAGTATATAATGGTATGTTTAAAGACTTAGACAATGCCATTGCAATATTAACTGATTTTGTTCAAGAGAATCCTTCATACAGGGGAATGGCAACTTTTGACCAGGTTTACGCCAGCGATTTTAGTAAATGGATTAAGTATGCTAACTCGTTAAAATTACGTTTAGCGGTCCGTATTGCGTATGCAAATCCGGCACTGGCACAGCAAAAAGCAGAAGAAGCAGTAAAGCATTCGATTGGTGTAATGACCAGCAATGATGATAATGCAGAAAATCCATTCCCTAAAAATCCTATATGGACAGTAACAAATGCCTGGGGAGACTCACGTGCTTGCGCTGATATTGTAGCTTATATGGTGGGATATAATGATCCGCGTATTTCCAAATA
The DNA here is from genome assembly GCA_031285565.1 of Tannerella sp. GTDB lineage: Bacteria > Bacteroidota > Bacteroidia > Bacteroidales > Tannerellaceae > Tannerella. The sequence goes on from JAITVY010000030.1 coordinate 38,487, forward strand.
CTTTACAGAAACAACATTGGAAGGTGCTGTTGACGGATATTTAGGAGTGCGTACCGGTTATTCTTTGCCTGAAAAAGTGGTTACATCTAAATATTCTTCTACTACTTATGCCCAGACAGACCTCACACTATGGATGCCATCTTCTGAAACAGCATTCCTGAAGGCTGAAGGCGCTTTAAGAGGTTGGGATATGGGTGGAACCGTAAAAGATCTCTATGAAGAAGGTATTCGGTTATCATTCACTCAATGGAATGCAGGCGGAGTAGACTCTTATCTGGAAGATGGAACCAGTAAACCTGCTGATTTCAATGATCCGGATCCTGCTGTAGCTGCTAAAGCGATCAGTACGATGACAATCAAATGGGATGACGCAGCTAATTTCGAAACGAAACTGGAACGATTGATTACCCAAAAATGGATCGCTATGTATCCGTTAGGACAGGAAGCATGGAGTGACAATCGTCGTACAGGATATCCCCGATTCTTCCCGGTTTTGGTAAATGCAAGTGATGATCCGAATCTGACAACCCGTTTGGCTTCCCGTATTCCTTTCCCTCCGGATGAAGCAAAAAACAATACGGAAAACTATAAAGGAGCCGTGCAGTTATTAGGAGGCGAAGATAAATATGGAACTAAACTTTGGTGGGATAAAAACCCGAACAAAGGCTGGTAAGAAATAGTATTTATATTAAAACAACGGCAGAATCCCCAAATGAGATTCTGCCGTTTTTATTATATCTTTATCAGATCCTGATGAAACCGGAGTTTTCGTTCATGCATTAAAAAGAAACCATTCATGCATAAACGGAAAATTTTTTATGCGGGAACGAATATTTTGAGAGACTTTTGGCCTTTTATTCAATTACCATATATAGGAGAACACTCATCATGTGTGAGATTGTCTTTTTCATAATCACCATTAAAAAGATTTTCCAGATACGAACCATCCTGAAAATCTTTTCTTACATGCATTTTTCCAAAAATCCCTGTTGCATAATACACCTGAATCTCTGCAACATACAATGCTTCAACTTTCAGGTAATAACGGCTAAAAATAAAATAATTATCACGGCACATTGAAAGGCTCATAACATTTGCAGATAAAAGTGATACTCCTTTAAAAACCTGGTTATAGGGCGTATTTGAACGAAAATAAGTCTTCGCTTTTTCATTCGTAGGATTAGTTAACAAAAGCCCAAAAAAGCCCAAAACCAGTACGAAAATCAGAAACTTCTTCATAATAAATAGTTATTTTGTTTTAGCAACATTCAATTAATTATTTCCTGCAACTGAAAGATTCAGTACTGCCCGGACTCGAATTCCGGCAAACAAACATTTCTCTCAAATCTATTGTTTGACACAAGTCAACAATCGGCAAATATACTAAAAAACAAATTGAATTGATAAATAGAATACTTTCATTACAGGCAATATGCGATAAATCACCTGATTAAACAGGCTAAATTTAAACATATCTTAAAATTTTATTCCCATTTTTTCCATTCGCGATTAAAATGTTACCTTTGTTATCCTGTAACTTTTAGTAAAAAAAGTGTGTCAAAAAAAATTGTAGAAACTCCATTAATGAAGCAATTCTTCGACATAAAGTCGAAGCATCCGGATGCGATTCTGCTTTTTCGCGTAGGCGATTTTTACGAGATGTATGGCGAAGACGCTGTTATCGGAGCCGGAATCCTCGGGATTGTACAAACCAAAAAAGCCAATGGTGTTGGTCAACACGTCGAAATGGCCGGATTTCCCCACCATGCCCTAGATACCTATCTACCTAAATTAGTCAGGGCAGGCAAACGGGTCGCAATCTGTGACCAGTTAGAAGATCCCAAAATGACCAAGAAACTTGTCAAACGAGGTGTTACAGAATTAGTTACACCCGGAGTATCTATAAATGATAACATTCTTAACCACAGGGAGAATAATTTCCTGGCAGCTGTTCATTTTGGAAAATCTGTATGTGGAATCTCATTGCTGGACATTTCTACCGGTGAATTCCTGACTGCCGAAGGACCGGTTAACTATATTGATAAATTGCTTAATAACTTTTCGCCAAAGGAAATATTGATTAAGCGTGATTTACGTAAGCGTTTTGAAGAATCATTTGGGAATCGTTTTTTCCTGTTCGAACTTGATGACTGGGCATTTACATCTGAAACAGCGAACGAACGCCTGCTAAAACATTTTGAAACAAGCAATCTGAAAGGTTTCGGGATACATGAACTGCAACACGGGATTATTGCTTCGGGAGCTATTATGGTATATCTTGATATCACACAACATACACATAATTCCCATATCACAAGGATTTCCCGTATCGAAGAAGAACGGTTTGTCCGGTTAGATAAGTTTACCGTACGTAGCCTCGAACTGGTACATACAATCAATGAGGGTGGTACAGCACTGATTGATATCATTGACAAAACTTCTTCACCCATGGGTGCACGCATGCTGAAACGTTGGTTGCTATTTCCATTAAAAGATATCAAAGCTATCCGAAGGCGGCAGGATGTTGTGGATCATTTTTTCCGTCATCCTGACCTGAAAGACCAGTTAGACAATCTGATCAGCGAAATAGGTGATCTGGAACGGATTATTTCAAAAGTTGCAGTGGGCCGGGTTTCTCCCCGCGAAGTTACACAATTAAAAGTAGCACTTCGCGCAATTGAACCTATCCAAGCCCTCTGCAAGTCAAGCGAAGAAGCCGAATTAAAAGCAATCAGCGAAAAGCTAAATCCTTGTATCGACATCCGTGAACGAATCGAAAAAGAAATCACCAGTGATCCTCCGCAACTTGTTCATAAGGGAGGTATTATAGCCAAAGGTATCCATCCCGATCTGGATGAGCTACGTGAAATCGCATATTCCGGCAAAGACTATTTAATGAAGGTACAGCAACGCGAAAGCGAACGCACGGAAATTCCAAGCCTGAAGATAGCCTTTAATAATGTTTTCGGATACTATATTGAGGTACGGAACACGCACAAAGAGAAAGTCCCTCCTGAATGGATACGTAAACAGACGCTTGTTAATGCTGAACGGTATATTACCGAAGAATTGAAAGAATATGAAGAGAAAATCTTAGGTGCCGAAGAGAAAATTATCGAATTGGAAACAAGATTATTCAATGATTTGGTGATTGCGTTGGCTGAATATTTAGTGCCTATTCAACAAAATGCACATGTAATTGCCCAATTGGATTGTTTAATTTCATTTGCTAAAAGCGCTTTTTGTAACAAATACATTCGTCCCGTAATTGAAGAATCAGATATAATCGATATCAAAGCCGGCAGGCATCCGGTAATCGAAAAACAGTTGCCTCCCGACCAACCATATATTGCCAACGACATACAGCTTGACAGGGAAAAGCAACAGATTATCATCATTACCGGACCCAATATGGCAGGTAAGTCGGCATTACTTCGTCAAACCGCCCTGATTACGTTATTGGCACAGACAGGAAGTTTCGTGCCGGCAGAAAGTGCACGTATAGGGTTGGTAGATAAAATCTTCACCCGTGTAGGCGCTTCAGATAACATTTCAGTCGGCGAATCCACATTTATGGTCGAAATGAACGAAGCGTCTGACATTTTAAATAATGCATCCCCCCAAAGCTTAATTCTATTCGATGAATTGGGACGTGGAACAAGTACATATGATGGTATTTCAATTGCATGGGCGATTGTTGAACATATTCATGAAAATCCGGCTTGTTCGGCAAGAACCTTATTTGCAACCCATTATCACGAATTGAATGAAATGACACATTCGTTTAAACGAATAAAAAATTTCAATGTTTCTGTTAAGGAAACCGGAAACAAAGTAATCTTCCTCCGAAAACTGATACCGGGAGGAAGCGAACATAGTTTTGGTATCCATGTTGCAAAAATGGCCGGAATGCCTAAAAGCATTGTAAAACGGGCGAATGAAATACTAAAACAATTAGAAACAGACAATAATCAAGCCGGAATTAAAAAACCGGTAAAGAAAATCGCATCCGGAGGTGAAGGATATCAATTAAATTTTTTCCAGTTGGATGATCCAATCCTAAGCCAGATTCGTGATGAAATAAAAAATCTGGATGTAAATAATCTCACTCCTATCGAAGCATTAAATAAACTAAATGAAATCAAACGGATTATTAAAGGTTAAATTATTAAGTTTTATATCCGTAATTTTCACTCTTTCCCAAAATTTTGAACAAATCCAAACCGGATTTGTTATTTAATCACAAATAAGATATATAATGATATCATCCCGACCCAGGATGATATCATTATATATTTGTACAGTTAAGTGTCATTTCAAATTGTTGATGAATATGGTTAAATAACCGGATTAATGCGATATTAGAACGATCTATGATCTTTCAATGCCTATAGTTTCAATATATAATTTTTACAACATTTTTGAATTTAAATACAAATCCATGGTTATATGAGAGAAAATATTTCTACTTTTACAAAAATCAGAGTTAAAAACGAACTATTTGAGTGTAAAATTATCTAAAAATAAACGTATTTAAAGATAATTTATAAATTAAGTGTTTATATTCCGATTTAATCAACTATATTTGCCAACATCAAAAAACTCAACGAGAAGCTTTTAAAGGCGATCGTTATAAAAAAACTCATATATGAATTGCATTTCAAGAAGAACAGCGATTAAAACGGCTCTCATTGGAGGAGTAGCATTAGCGACAGAAAACCTAAACGCAGCTAAAAATCAATCCAAAAAGAATACTAAACCGGAAAAACCATTGAAAGGAAATATTCGACACTCAGTAAGCAAATGGTGCTTTGGAGAATATTCGTTAGACGAATTTTGCGGAATATGCAAAGAGATCGGCATCGAATCAGTCGAATTATTGGATCCGGCAGACTGGCCGATTGTAAAATCTCACGGATTAACCGTTGCTATGGCACAAGGGGCAGGATTAGGAATTGATCGTGGATTTAATGATCCGTCTCTTCACGATGAACTCGTCGCAAGCTATGAAAAAGTAATACCAATGGTAGCAGAAGCAGGTCTGACAAATCTAATATGTTTTTCCGGCAAACGAAATGGTGTAACCGACTTACAGGGATGGGAGAATTGTGAAACAGGGCTAAAACGAATTATTCCGATAGCAGAAAAATATAATGTTGTCTTAACTATGGAATTATTAAATAGCATTGGTCACAAAGACTATTTATGTGATCATACCGTGTGGGGCGCCGAATTATGCAAACGGGTCGGATCACCTAATTTTAAACTATTATATGATATTTATCATATGCAAATTATGGAAGGAAACATCATTGAGCATATTCAGAAATATCACACATATTTTTCTCATATTCATACCGGAGGTGTTCCCGGACGAGCTGAGATAGACGAGACGCAGGAACTCTATTATCCCGCCATTATGAAAGCACTTGTTGATACAGGATATAAAGGCTTCGTCGGTCAGGAGTTCGTACCGAAACAAGTTGATAAAATAGCATCGTTAAAAAAATGTATCCGTATTTGCGACATATAATCATTAAAACAAAAGAAAGTGACTCGTTTATATATTTCATCGGTATTAATTGTTCTCTTTGAAGTGATAATCCTTCTCTGCGGAACATCTTGTACTGATATAAAATTGCACGAATTCGGTGCAGAACTTGCATTCTATGATGAAGCAAAAACATCTAATGCAATACTCTGGCATCCGGATAGAAAGTCTCTTTTCTGGGTAGATACGGATCAAAAGAAATTATTTGAATATATACCGGCGAAAGATGTATGCTATTCATGGTCTTTTGATTCTAAAGTAGGGTGTATTGTTCCTGAAACAAAGAATACTGTAATTCTTGCACTGGAGAATAAAATCATACGTTACCATTTAAATGATCAGGTTGAAGAATTAATAGCTCCCATTGATAACGAAAACGGGAGGCTTCGTTGTAATGACGGTAAATGTTCTCCTAATGGAAAACTCTGGATTGGAACAGTTACTCATGATTACGAAAAAGGAGCCGGCACGGCATATTCTGTACATACGGATGGGAATGTAAGCAGAATGTTTAAAGGCTTAACTGCTGCAAACGGAATTGTCTGGTCTGCCGATAAACAATTCATGTATCATAATGACGTACCCAGCGGAATGATAAAACGCTATCGTTATGACATAAAAACCGAAGATGTTATATACACAATGGAGCAGCAATAATGATTCCTAAAGAAACCGGTATTCCCGAAGGAATCACAATTGACAAAAACGACAATTTATGGATTCCGCAAAGAGGAGGTTTTGGTGTATATTGTTACAATCCTTATACCGGACAACTCATAGCAAGGGTTAGTGTTCCAGTACCAAATCCAACTTCCTGTACATTCGGAGGGGAAAATCTTGATACACTTTTCATAACTACTTCACGTTATGGATTAACAGAAGAAGAATTAGCCAAATATCCACTTAGTGGTAGTATATTTGCAAGCAAAATAGCTCCGGTTGGAGTAAAAGCATTTTACTTTGGTAGAATAAATTATTAATCAGAGGTTGTTTAAATTTTATTGCGATGAATGCAAAAAAGAACAAGACGAAAACAATTGCAAAACTACAGGGGAAAAAAGGCAAGAAAAAACGCATGAAAAAAGATGCAATGGTACAGGCTGTCTTAAATACGTTTCAAACCAACCCTAAAGCAATTTATAACTATAAACAAATTAGTAAACAAATTGGCATTGAAAGCCAGGTTCAAAAGTTACAAATATCAGATATCCTCTATGATTTATCATATGATGGAATCGTAACTGAATTAGAACCGGGACGGTTCCGTTATAACAGTCTGGGAACTGTGGCTGTCGGGACATTTCAACGCCGCAGTAACGGAAAGAATTCGTTCATTCCTGAAGATGGAGGCGAACCCATCCGTATAGCTGAACGAAATTCACACCATGCTATGGACGGCGATAAGGTGCGCGTACAGCTCTTTGCCCGTCGGAGGGGAGAACCCGAGGCGGAGGTCGTTGAGGTCTTAGAAAGCAAAAGAAGCACCTTTGTCGGCAAATTGCAAATATCAAGGGATATTGCTTTCTTAATTACGGAAGATAAAACACTGGCAAACGACATTTTTATTCCTAAAGACCTTCTGAAAGGAGGGAAAAACAATGATAAAGCAATTGTTCGCATCACCGAATGGCCTGATAATGCAAAAAATCCGTTAGGAGAAGTCATTGATATATTAGGGGTTGCCGGACAGAATAACACAGAAATGCATGCTATTCTGGCTGAATATGGACTACCTTACACATATCCCAAAGAGGTAGAAGATGCAGCGGAAAAGATTCCGGAAACAATTACGCAAAAGGATATTGAGGAACGGGAAGACTTCCGCCAGATAACGACTTTTACAATTGACCCGCACGACGCAAAAGATTTTGACGATGCGCTTTCACTTCGTAAAACAGGAAATGGAAACTGGGAAATAGGCGTTCATATCGCTGATGTGACACATTACGTTAAGCCGGATACAATCATTGATAAAGAAGCCTATGAACGGGCAACATCTGTTTATCTGGTAGACAGGACGATCCCCATGTTGCCCGAACGGTTATCTAACGGCTTGTGTTCATTACGTCCAGACGAAGAAAAACTTTGTTTTTCCGTTATTTTTGAAATGAATGACAATGCCGAAGTACTTAATTCACGCATTTGCCACACAGTTATCAAAAGCGACCGCCGATTTACATATGAAGAAGCGCAACAGACAATCGAAACAGGAGAGGGAGAGCTGAAAGAAGAAATCCTTACCTTAAATAAGCTCGCGCAGGAACTTCGGAAGAAACGTTTTGAAAACGGAGCGATAGACTTTGACCGTTACGAAGTGAAATTTGAAATTGATGAAAAAGGAAAACCTTTAAGAGTCTATTTTAAAGAGGCTAAAGAAGCCAATAAACTCATTGAAGAATTTATGCTGTTAGCAAATCTGACAGTAGCAGAATATGTAGGTAAACCTGAAAAGGGAAAACGTAAAAAAACATTCGTTTACCGCATCCACGAAACACCGAATCCTGAAAAAATGGAGAATTTTGCAGCATTTATTCGCCGTTTCGGATATAAATTGAAAACAACCGGTAGTAAGAATGATATCACAAAAAGTATAAACAGCCTGTTGGACAGTGCTAAAGGAAAGCCTGAAGAAAACCTGATAGAAACATTGGCTGTACGTTCGATGCAAAAAGCTAGGTATTCCACCGAAAACATCGGACACTATGGATTAGCTTTCAGTTACTATTCACACTTTACATCACCTATCCGCCGTTATCCGGATATGATGGCGCATCGCCTGCTGGAACGTTACCTGGCTGACGGAAGAAGTGTCTCTAAGGAAAAATGCGAAGAAGAATGCGATCATTGCTCACAAATGGAGCAAATAGCCGCTAACGCCGAACGCGCATCCATCAAGTATAAACAGGTTGAATTTATGAGCGACAAAGTCGGTAAAATATTCGATGGAGTTATCTCCGGTGTAACCGAATGGGGGTTATATGTCGAACTCAACGAGAATAAATGTGAGGGAATGGTTCCCATCCGCGACCTGGATGACGATTATTACGAATTCGACGAAAAAAATTATTGCTTAACCGGCAGACGAACAAGACGTACTTATCAATTAGGAGATCCGGTAACAATCAAGGTAGTACAAGCAAACCTTGAGCGGAAACAATTGGATTTCGTCCTGGCGGAGTAAGATAAAAAAAGGTTCGCAAAAATTGCGAACCTTTTTTTATTCAGCCTAAACTTTATTTTGCCGTTTTCGTTCGGTTTCATCCAGAATAATTTTACGCATACGCATATAATTAGGAGTAATTTCCACATACTCGTCCACCCTGATATACTCAAGTGCATCTTCCAAACTAAAAATAAGCGGAGGAGCCAATGCCACTTTATCATCCGAACCGGAGGCACGCATATTAGTCAGTTTTTTTGACTTTGTTACGTTTACCACCAGGTCGCCTTCTTTTGTATGTTCTCCAACCACCTGTCCGGCATATACATCTTCTCCGGGAGCAATAAAGAAACGTCCGCGAGACTGCAGGTTATTTAAAGCATATGCATAAGCCGTTCCTGTTTCCATCGCAATTATAGAACCATTCTGACGCCGTTCAATCACACCTTTCCAGGGCTGGAATTCAAGAAAACGATGTGCAATAATAGCCTCTCCGGCCGAAAGAGTCAATAACATATTATTGATCCCGATAATTCCGCGCGATGGTATTGTAAACTCAAGGAAAATACGCCCATTCTTATTTTCCATCTGCAATAATTCCCCCCGCCGCTTTGTGACCACATCAATGACTTTACTGGCACATTCTTCCGGTAGATTAATAGTTAATTGTTCAACCGGTTCACATTTTTGTCCGTCAATTTCTTTAATGATAACCTGTGGCTGGCCAACCTGTAACTCATAACCTTCGCGACGCATCGTTTCTATTAGCACAGATAAATGCAATACACCTCTTCCAAATACCAGCCACGAATCAGCTGAATCAGTCTGTTCAATACGCAAAGCCAGGTTTCGGTCCAACTCTTTCATCAAACGTTCATATATATGGCGCGATGTGACGAATTTACCGTCTTTACCGAAGAATGGCGAATTATTAATCGTAAAAAGCATCGACATAGTGGGCTCATCTATTGCGATTGTAGGCAATGGTTCGGGTTGACTAATATCAGCTATCGTTTCACCGATTTCGAAGCCTTCTACGCCAATTACAGCACAAATATCGCCTGACTGAACAGATGGGACCTTCGTACGTCCTAATCCTTCAAAAATATCAATTTCTTTCACCTTCGATTTGACTTGTGTGCCGTCACGCTTACAAAGCATAATTTCCTGGCCTTCCTTCAGCTCACCACGATGAACACGCCCTACAGCTATACGTCCTACATATTTCGAAAAATCCAGCGATGTAATCAGCATTTGAGAAGGCCCCTCCAATACTTCCGGTTCAGGAATATATTCGATAATACCGTCTAACAGCGCAAAAATATTTTCTGCCGGTTGTTTCCAATCCGTAGACATCCAGCCTTGCTTTGCTGAACCATAGAAAGTCGGAAAATCCAACTGTTCTTCTGTAGCATCGAGACTAAACATCAGGTCAAAGACCATTTCCTGAACTTCAGACGGACGACAATTCGGCTTATCAACCTTATTAATCACAACAATCGGTTTAAGCCCTATCTGAACCGCCTTTTGAAGTACAAAACGAGTTTGTGGCATAGGACCTTCAAAAGCATCCACCAATAATAGACATCCGTCCGCCATATTCAATACACGTTCCACTTCACCACCAAAATCGGCATGGCCCGGTGTATCAATAATATTAATCTTATAATCTTTATAATTAATTGAGACGTTTTTCGCTAAAATAGTAATCCCTCGCTCACGTTCCAAGTCATTATTGTCGAGAAACTGGTCTAAATCTGCCTGTTCCTCACGAAATAACTTGCCCGCTAAAAGCATTTTATCTACCAATGTTGTCTTCCCATGATCGACATGGGCAATAATTGCAATGTTTCTTATTTTCTGCATATAACCTAATTTTCAGGGGACAAAAATAGTCATAAATTATCAAGCATCATAAAAAAATAGCCAAAAGGTATTGTGCTTCAGAAAAGAATCTATACCTTTGCATCCGCTTAAATAAAATGGTATTAATTTATTAGAAAGTAAAAACATGTATTTAGATTCAGAAAAAAAACAAGAGCTTTTTAGTACACACGGAAGAGCCAAATCAAAAACAGACACCGGTTCTGCTGAAAGCCAGATTGCACTGTTTACGTACCGGATTAGTCACTTGACGGAACATTTGAAAAAGAACCGAAAAGATTATGGCACGGCACGTTCATTGAAAATGTTAGTAGGAAAACGCCGCCGCTTATTGGATTATTTAATGAAAATTAATATCGAAAGATATCGCTCTATCATTAAAGAACTAAGCATCAGAAAGTAAAAGCTTTTACACAGAATAGAAAAAAGGCTGTTTGGAAATCCAAACAGCCTTTTTTAATGCGGATATTTCTTCCTGCCAGGGAAACTTTTTACTTAACAGCTTAAGGTTGGGTAAAACATCCGATAATAGTAAAATCAATTACCCCGTTTCTACATCATCTTAGAAACGGGGTAATTGCACTATGAAAAAATATACATTATTGGAAAGCTTGCTAAGCTTAGTCCATTAAACATTAAACCGGAAGTGCATAATATCGCCATCCTGCACGACATATTCTTTCCCTTCGACACTCATTTTCCCAGCTTCTTTTACAGCAGCTTCCGATCCGTAATGGATGAAATCGTCAAATTTAATCACTTCAGCACGAATAAATCCCTTTTCAAAATCAGTATGAATGACTCCGGCACATTGTGGAGCTTTACTTCCTCTTAAATACGTCCAGGCACGAACTTCCTGTACACCTGCTGTCAAAAAGGTCTCCAGATTTAATAATTTATAGGCCGCTTTAATCAAACGGCTTACGCCTGATTGCTCTAGTCCGATCTCATTCAGGAACATTTCACGTTCTTCATATGTCTCTAATTCAGCTATTTCACTTTCTATCTTAGCAGCAACTACTAATATTTCAGCGTCTTCATCTTTAACAGCTTCGCTGATTTGTTTCACATGTAAATTCCCACTGACAGCGCTTGCCTCATCTACATTGCAGACATATAAAACTGGTTTGTTAGTTAATAAAAACAATTCATAAGCTACTTTCTGCTCATCTTTCGTCTCAAAACTAACTGTACGGGCATTTTTACCTTGTTCTAAAGCTTGTTTATATTTTAATAATACTTCATAAGCCAGTTTAGCCTGTTTATCGCCCCCTGTTTGTGCTTGCTTCTGTACCTTGGTAATACGGCTCTCAACGGTTTCGAGATCTTTAATCTGCAGCTCTGTGTCGATAATTTCTTTATCGCGCAACGGATTTACACTACCATCCACATGCACGATATTATCGTCATCAAAACAACGTAAAACATGCAAAATAGCATCCGTTTCCCGTATATTCGCTAAAAATTTATTTCCTAATCCTTCGCCTTTGCTCGCTCCTTTTACTAATCCGGCAATATCCACAATCTCTACTGTTGTAGGGACAATCCGTTCAGGATGTATAATTTCAGCCAATTGATTCAACCGTTCATCAGGAACCGTAATAACGCCTACATTCGGTTCGATTGTACAGAAAGGAAAATTAGCCGATTGAGCTTTTGCATTTGATAAACAATTAAACAACGTAGATTTTCCAACATTCGGAAGACCTACGATACCACATTTTAATGCCATTTTATTTCTTGATTTGTTAATTATTCAGAATCAGCGTGCAAAGATAGTGCAAGCCGAAAGTAATACAAAATAAACAAGTTTATTTTTATTACTAAGGCGCAGCCTATTTTATAGAAAGATAGTGCAAGCTGAGAGAAAAGGCAAAAATAAAATATTTTTTGTTTTTAATTTTCCGAGGCGCAGCCTGTTTTATTGAAAGATAGTGCAAACCGAAAGTAATACAAAATGAGCTTATCTATTTTTATTACCGAGGCTTTACACATTTCATCTTACAGCAAAACGATTTCGCATTTTGCCGTACCTTCTACCTCTTCTTGTAACGAATCGGTATAATTACACCCATATCAATCGGATCGCCATGTAATGTTGCCGGTTCCCATTTATTTTTAAGTGATTTAACAGCGTTTATTGCATTCTCGTCAAGCAAGGTATCTCCAGAATCAGTGTATAATTTAACATCTGTCATTGTGCCGTCTTTATGAACCATAGCCTGCACCCGGACGATAACTTCATCCCTCATTCCTGTAGATACAGGTGCCAGATATTTCACTAATTCTTTTACCAAACCCTCATATTTAGGCTCTGTACGTGTTGTATCTTCATAAAGCGTCTTTAAAGCGCCATGTTCATCCTTTTTCACAAGAGTACAGTAATATTCATTCCCTACAGTATCCAAACTAAATAACATAATACGTGAACCTAAGATATCATCATAAAAATGCCGGCGTTTTTTTATGATGTGCACTTCATCCGGATCACAACCCATACTAATAATCATTGTTTTATAATATACACTTCCCTCAATACGATATATATCCTTCATAAATTTATTCATATTGTCTCCTCTATATGACTTACTACACAGCTCTTGCGCATCCATCTGTGCATTATTCCTATAAATATGATAGGATGAAAAATCCAGAACCGTACCTTCTATTTTAGAATCAAGATATTCGCCTTTTTCAGAAAAATAAAAATCTTCCAGATGAAGTTCCACGATGCGGCTGTCATATATCAGGTGTAACATACCATTCTCAAAAGCAGAAACAAGCAAGGGTATCGTATCTAAATAAACCAAATCACCAACCATATCTTTTGTTATGGATGTATAATCATACCGGGGAGGTGGAATTATGCTAAGATCAACCAAGCCTGACCGGATATCAAAGAACTGGTGCCCCTTTAAATAGAAAGAAAAAATATGGGAAACCGTATCTGCAGTAGACTTTATTTCGTAAACCAACGGCTTACTTTCATCAAGAAAGATATTCCCCTCAAATTTATCTGATAAATTATAAATTAACTCAATACAGGCTCCATCTAAAGCTTTCACAGGCTCGGTAACCAATCCGTGCAATTTTGGATTTTCCGGTTGAAATACACGCAGATTAAATTGCTGGTAATACGTTTCTTTAGTTAAATTGTTCCCTGCCGGATAATGGCTTTCAAAACGAAACTCATGTAGGTAAAATTCATTTAAATACAGGTTATCAATGATTGGCTTAAGTATTTCTTTTACTAAAGATGAATCAAAATCTTCATACTTTAACTCAAATGGTGGTAAAATAGAATCCGGATCCAGTATTCTATTAACCAAGCCTTTTGAAGGATAGTATAGGCTCCATCCACGGTTCATCTTCATTTGACCGCATCTGTCAGCATCTTCAAACTCCGAAATGTGGGCAAAAAAGTCGGTTGCATCTATATTCTCCGGTTGAAGAGGATCATATTTACCCACCATTTTTATGATCCGGGATAGAGGAGAAGTATTTAAATCATTATCCTGATTTAACAAAATATATATGCCTACCAACGCCCAATAAACAATGGTAATCAACAAAAGTTTTTTCATCAATATCTATTTTTGTTGCTTACAAAACAATATAAAACCGTATATCAATTTATTTCAGCAGGTTCATCCTTATCGTTTGCAATATCCAAACGATCAATCAGATAAAACAAACCACCCATTATCATTCCTACAATAGTAGCCAGACACATCCCTGTCAATTGAACATCTCCTAATTGAATCGAAACGCCCGAAAGTCCTACAACGAAAACAATTGCCGTCATTGCCAGGTTACGCGCTTTTGCATAATTGACCTTACGATCAACCACCAGGCGGATACCGGAAGCCCCGATCATTCCGTATAATAAAAAACTGATCCCACCCATCACAGGACCTGGAATAGAACTAATCAAAGCAGATGCCGGGGCAAAGAAAGCAAGCAGGATGGATACAATAGCTGCTCCACCAATCACCCATACACTGTATACTTTAGTGACAGCCATTACTCCGATGTTTTCGCCATATGTAGTAGTAGGTACAGAGCCACAGAAACCGGAAAGTGTTGTAGAAATACCATCCGACAGTAACGTACGATGAAGTCCCGGATCCTTTAATAAATCACGACCTACTATTTCGCTCGTTACAACCTGATGACCAATATGTTCTGATATAACAACCAATGAAGCCGGTATAATAATCAAAATAGCTTCGAGGCTAAATTTAGGAAACATAAAATTAGGCAATGCGAAAGCATTGGATTCAACAACCGGGGTAAAATCTACCAGACCCATAAACCAGGCAAGTACATAGCCTGAAATAATAGCAATTAAGATTGAAATAGCAGCAGCAAAACCACGAAATAACACTTGTCCCAAAACTGCAATCGCAATTGTTACTACAAAAACAATCACAAAAGACGAATTAATCGCTGTATATGTTTCAGTCAAAATAAGCCCTCCGTTCCGTGCAGCCGTACCGGCAAGTTCTAGTCCGATAAGCGCTACCACAGGTCCCATAGCAGCAGGAGGAAGCACCAGGTCGATCCATTTGGTTCCTACAAATTTGACTAAACAAGCTACCGTACAAAAAATTAACCCTGTTACAACAAAACCTCCAAGGGCATACTGGTAACCATAATTAGGATCTGCCAAAAGTATAAATGTAGGCGACAAAAAAGCAAAGCTCGAACCAAGATATGCCGGCGATTTACCTTTTGTTATAGCTATAAAAATCAATGTGCCGATCCCATTCATCAACAACACAATAGCTGCACTCATTTCAAATAGCCAAGGCACTAAAACCGAAGCGCTGAACATCGCAAATGTATGTTGAATACTCAAAGGTATCCCTTTAAGTAAAGGAACCTTTTCTTCTACCTGAATAATCCGTTTTTTTTCCACTTCTAAAACGAATGCTATTTTGTACCGAAAATACGATCTCCAGCATCACCCAATCCAGGTAATATATAAGCCTGCCCATCTAATCCGTCATCCTTAGCTGCTGTATAAATATCCACATCCGGATGTTCCTTTTGTACTTTATCTATACCTTGTGGTGCAGCCACAAGGCACATCAGGCGAATAGTCATACACCCTTTTTCTTTCAGCAGGCGAATCGCGTCCGAAGCGCTTCCACCTGTAGCCAACATCGGGTCGCAAAGAATCACCACCCTTTGCTCAATATCAAAAGGCAGCTTGCTGTAATAGAATACGGGTTGACATGTCTCATGATCACGATATAACCCTATATGCCCGACTTTAGCAACCGGTAACAGGTTCAATAATCCATCCACCATACCCAGTCCGGCACGCAGAACAGGCACAATTGCCAGTTTTTTCCCTGAAATTACCTTTGATTTCATTTTCCTCATGGGCGTTTCAATCTCTACTTCCGACAAAGGCAAATCACGGGTCAATTCATAACCCATCAACATGGATATTTCTTCCAGTAACTCTCGAAAATCTTTTGATCCTGTATTAATATCGCGCATAATTGTCAATTTATGCTGGATCATAGGATGATTTACAATATGCAACTCACTCATTTATATTATATTTATTATTTAAATAGCAAAGTAACTGATGGAATTTCAATGAGCTTCCAACCAATTATCACCAACTCCGCAATCAGCGATTAGCGGAACTGCTAATTTAAGAACGCCTTCCATCTCTTCCAGTACAATCTTCCTAACCTGTTCCAATTCATCTTTCCAAACATTAAAATTCAATTCGTCATGTACCTGCAAAATCATCTTGCTACGCAGTTTTTCATTTTCAAAGCGATCAAAGATACGCACCATTGCTACTTTAATAATATCAGCAGCACTTCCCTGAATAGGTGCATTAATCGCATTTCGTTCCGCATAACCACGGACAACCGCATTATTTGAATTGATATCTGCTAAAAACCGCTTACGACCATAAATAGTCTCTACATAGCCATTTTCTTTAGCCAGGTGAATACTTTTATCCATATAATCTTTGACAGCCGGATACGTCATAAAATAGCCGTCTATGAGTTCTTTAGACTCTCCACGTGGAATACTTAAACGTTCGGACAATCCAAAGACGGAAATCCCATATATAATACCAAAATTAGCAGTTTTGGCTTTCCTACGCATATCGCTTGTGACATCACCAATCGGAACATTGTAAATTTTAGCTGCTGTAGCTGCATGGATATCAGCCCCACTATGGAATGCTTCAATCATGTTTTTGTCGCCACTCAGATGTGCCATAATACGCAATTCGATCTGCGAATAATCCGCCGAAAAGAAAACACAATCTTCATTATCTGCTGTAAATGCTTTCCGTATTTCACGCCCCAGCTCATCACGAATAGGGATATTTTGTAAATTCGGATTAGTAGAACTTAACCGCCCTGTTGCTGTAACTGTCTGGTTAAATGATGTATGGATTTTGTTTGTTTCAGGATTAATTAATTCCGGAAGAGCGTCAATATAAGTACTTAATAACTTTTTCAAACCACGATATTCCAGAAGTTTTCCTACAATTGGATGTTTATTGCGGATTTTCTCCAATATGTCTTCACTGGTACTATAACTGCCCGTTTTTGTCTTTTTCGTCTTTTCTTCGATTTTCAACCGGTCAAAAAGAATTTCACCTACTTGTTTTGCGGAATTAATATTAAACTCCATTCCGGCTAACTGGTAAATTTCTTTTTCTAATGCAGCCAGTTCCCTGGTTAGTTCTTCCGAAGATTGTTTCAATGCCTTACGGTCGAGTGCAACACCGGTACATTCCATTTCTGCCAACACATATACCAAAGGCATCTCAATATCAAAAAACAAGGTATTCAAACCCTCTGATGCTAATTGGGGAGCAAAAAGATTTCTTAATTGCAAAGTAATATCAGCATCTTCGGCAGCATATTCACAGATTTGATCCAGCGCTACACTACGCATCGTACGTTGGTTCTTACCTTTTGGACCTATTAATGATTCAATCGCAACAGTTTTATAATCCAAATATGTTTGCGCCAGATAATCCATGCCATGCCTTAATTCCGGATTTAACAGATAATGTGCTATCATCGTGTCAAATAACTGACCCGAAACCCGGATTCCATATTTCCTCAAGACTAATATATCAAACTTTATATTCTGACCAATTTTAATTGATTTTATATCTTGTAATGCTTCCACAAAAGGTTTCAATACCTTTTGTGCTTCGTCCATAGGTTCAGGAACCGGAACATACCAGGCTTCATGTTCTTTAACGGCAAATGACATGCCAACTAAACGGGCTGTCAAAGGATCAATTCCATCTGTCTCGGTATCAAAAGCAAATTGTTCCTGCGATAATAAAAATGCAGCTAAATCTTCCCGTTTTTTATCCGTATCTACCAGATGATAGGTATGGGCTACTTTCGAAATATCCAGCAAATCGGAATCGGGTAGGGTAGTAGGGGCTACTGTTTCATTATATGCATCTCCGAAAAGCGATAATTGAGCAGGTTGGGTAGCAACCTTTTTTACACCATCATCGTTTAAACGATTAATAAAAGTGCGGAATTCCAGTTCCGTATATATTTCTATCAGCTTTTCTTTATCCGGAGCTTCCCGTATACAAGCAGCTGCATCAAACCGGATAGGAACATCCGTAACAATGGTCGCTAAAAATTTAGAAAACCGTATTTGTTCCGCATTGGTCTCTACCTTATTCTTCAGGCTTCCTTTTAATTTATCAGTGTTAGCCAGCAGATTTTCAACAGATTCAAATTCAGCCAATAGCTTTTGAGCGGTCTTTTCGCCTACTCCCGGACAACCCGGAATATTATCCGAACTATCACCCATTAATCCCAATAAATCAATCATTTGACATACTGAAGTCAGTCCATATTTTTCCAAGACTTCAGTAACACCCATGATTTCATAATCACCACCAAATTTTGGACGGTATTGGAAAATATGATCGGAAACTAATTGACCATAATCTTTATCCGGAGTCATCATATACACATCAAAGCCCTCTTTTTCAGCTTGTTTTGATATTGTTCCGATTACGTCATCCGCTTCATAACGGGGAACCTCTAAGATAGGGATCCGATATGCTTCAATAATATTTCGGATATAAGGAACAGCTAACTGGATATCTTCCGGTGTTTCTTCACGCTGTGCTTTATACTGTTCAAAAGCCTCATGACGAAAAGTAGGTCCTTTAGGATCAAATCCTACTGCAATATGAGTAGGATTCTCACGTTTCAACACATCTTCGAGTGAATTGATAAAACCAAAGATTGCAGAAGTATTCATTCCTTTAGAATTAACCCGGGGATTTTTAATAAAGGCATAATACGAGCGATAAATCAAAGCATAAGCATCTATTAAGAATAGTTTCATGGATTACCTATTTTTTATTTCAAAGTTATATCAGGATCATATACAATAATTCAAAATTTTGCGTAGAGTTTCTACAAACCTAAAACCCTATCTATAAGTTATATGTTCAATTTCACTAGTCGTTTTGGGTATGCCCGATTTACGATTCGCTCCAATTCATATAAAAGAAAGTGCTACGTCCGGTAATAATTATACAAACATATTATTACGCTCACTAAAACACACTTTTGCGTGATTCGGCATAGTCTAAATAAGTTTCTTAAAAGTGCATTTGCTTGTCTTGGCATGATCCGAACACGTTCGGCTTCTGCTCTCATCCTTGCAAACGTTAGCTTTTGCGCTCGCTACTTTAAACGTTCAATTCTATTAATCGTTTCATGTGAAACATTTACGCTTAAAAAATTGTTTGAATATAAAATGATACTCTGTTTTTACGGGTAAAAGTACGAAAAATCTATATTACTCGGCACTTTTTCTTATTTTTGCACTTCACAAAATTATTTATGACTGATATAAACGACATAAAACGACCTGTAGCCGGTGCATTTATACAATTTGAAGAAGAGTTTATCAATGCACTACAAAGCAATATACACACTATTCAAGAGGCTATTGATACAATCCATCATTCAAACGGCAAACACGTTCGTCCTTTATTGTTATTACTGACAGCTAAAGCTTGTGGAGGACAAAATCTAACGTCTGTTCATTCTGCCGTATTAATTGAATTGTTACACACTGCATCTTTGATTCATGATGATGTAGTAGATGAAACAAAACAGCGGAGAGGAGTTCCCTCTGTAAGCGCAATTTATGATAACCGGATTGCGGTTTTGGTAGGTGACTTTATTCTTGCTGATACACTAATCCGTGCCGTAGAAACCGGAAGTAATCAGATTGTAAAAATCATCGCTATGCTTTCACGTGAAATGGCTGAAGGTGAGATAAAACAACTCGAAAATATTAACGAATTAATTCTCAAAGAAGAAGATTATTTTATAGCTCTTGAGAAAAAAACAGCTATGCTGCTATCTTCTTGTACTGAAATAGGAGCTATTACAGCCAATGCAAAGAATGAGTTACAACAAAAATGTAAAGAATTCGGTCAGATTCTAGGATATTGTTTTCAACTTAAAGATGATTTGTTTGATTATTTTGATAGTCCTGAAATAGGAAAACCAAGTGGAAATGACATACGTGAAGGTAAAGTAACATTGCCCCTGATACATGCCCTTGAAAAAGCAAATCCTTCAGAAAGAAACACTTATTTAACAATGCTCTCATCACAAGAAATTCCTTCTGAAAATATAGATGCACTCATTCAATTTGCCAAAGCAAATGGTGGAATTGAATATACAGAAAAACGGATGCTTGAATATAAGCAAAAAGCAGATAAAATCATTCAATCATTCCCGGACTCGGATGCAAAAAAAAGTCTATTACTTTTATCTGACTATATTGTAGAACGAACTAAATAAAAATAAAATCTTAATAAATAAAAAGTGCGGAATCATTAACCTGATTCTGCACTTTTTATTTTCCATTGAAAGATCTATCATACCCAGCAGAGTGTTACTAAATGTATATGTTTAAAAAACAGAAATATAACAGAACATATCAATCGTATTACCAGAAGAATACCATATTTCGTTAAAAAAATCTTTGGCAGAGTTAAGAATTAAATATTAATAAGCTGTGCATGAGTTAAATAAGTTGTATTTTACAATGTTATCAGTTATTAATCAATACTTTATATACGATTTATATATCCATCTAATATCGATCGTATATCCATTGTATATCGATTGTATATCGATCTATCGGAAATGCTAATCTGTATATCTTTTTGTTAAGCAGGCATACATAATAATGAACTGCCCCACCGCAAACGGTCAGGATATGAATAGAGAGCAATAATTATTTATTATCAGCAAAGCAGCTGGAAATTACACCTTAAAAGATTAAAAAGAAGATAATTAGATTCTATAATACACATTTAATATTCACAAGTACAATTAGTTACATCATTTTTGGACATAAAATAAATCCAGAAACCAACTATTTTGATTGATACTTTATAAGCCTAGTTGTTTTTCAATAGTTGTAACTAAATGACTTGCACCAATCCGGAAATACTCATTACTTAACCATTCGTCTCCTAAAACTTCTTTTACTATTGTATAATATTCAACCGCTTCTTCAGCTGTCCGTACACCACCGGAAACTTTAATACCAATTTTATTCCCTGATAATGTATGATAAGTTTTGATTGTGTTACAAATAGTATATACTGCCTCTAATGATGCTCCTGGATATCCTTTCCCTGTTGAAGTTTTTATAAAATCAGCTCCCGAATATAACGATAAAATCGTTGCCCGTTGAATATTTTCTGCTGTAGCCAAAGCTCCTGTTTCAAGAATAACTTTCAATTTTGCTTCCCTACAACTATCTTTAATTTCGTTTAATTCGTCTGCAACCTCCTCAAATGAATCTTCCATGAAATAACTTAAATTTAAGACTACGTCTATTTCATCCGCACCCGACATAACTGCCATGGCAACTTCTGCAATCTTTACTTCAGGAAACGTTTGCGAAGATGGAAATCCAGCTGCAACAGAAGCTATTTTTACATCTTTAGCCATCAAACCTTCTTTGACAACCTCTACAAAAACGGGATATGTACATATCGCTGCTACATTCGGCATTTCAGGATGCGATCCTTCAAATTTATTTACTCTTTCAACTAATTGCCAAATTATTTCTTTTGTATCCAATGTATTTAAACTGGTTAAATCAATACATCCATACACTTTTTTAAGAATCTCGGGTGTAAAGTTATCAGCAAATTTTTTACCAATTATATCTTTAACAATAGATGAAATCGTTTCATCGGGTAGGGGAGCCTCAAATCTCTCAAAGCATTCCTGATACTTATCTTTATTTTCCATACAATAATATTATAATTTTGAATTGTTTTGATGTCTGTTTTTATCCCGTAGTGTTTTCTTTTCCATATTTTTATTAAAGGCAGCTGTTAAGTCTACATTCGTTTGATTAGCCAAACATAAAAGCACCCAAAGGACATCAGCCATTTCATCGGCTAAATTATGTTCTTTATCACTTTCTTTCCATGATTGCTCACCATAAGTGCGCGACATAATCCGGGCAACTTCGCCAACCTCTTCCATCAAAATAGCCGTATTTGTCAGCTCATTAAAATATCTGACGCCATACGTTTTAATCCATGCATCTACTTTTTGTTGAGCTTCCCTTAATGTTAAATCAATACTCATATTTTCTATTCCTTATTTTTTGTATCAATAATAATTGTAACAGGACCATCATTTATCAATTCAACTTTCATATCTGCACCAAATTCACCTGTTTGAACTTTTTTATTCAGACCAAGGCTAAGTTCTTCACAAAATAAATTATAAAGTGGAATAGCTATATCAGGTTTGGATGCACGGATATATGATGGACGATTACCTTTTTTTGTAGAAGCATGTAATGTAAATTGGCTTACTACTAAAATTTCACCATTTATTTCAATAATAGAATTATTCATTACACCCTTTTCATCATTAAATATACGTAAATTACATATTCTGTTTACAAGCCAATTAATATCTTCGATAGAATCGTTATCCTCAATTCCTATTAATACAAGTAAACCCTTTTCTATTTTAGACTTTATAGTTCCATCAATAGAAACCGAAGCTGATGATACCCGTTGAATAACAGTCCGCATTTTTATTAAAATTTCATTTTATATGATTCAATCCACTTACTAAAATATTCGCTTTACTTTTTCCTATCAATCCTTCTAATTCATCCAAAGAAGCTTCGCGTATTCGTTTTACACTCTTGTACTTTTTAAATAATACTTGTTTTGTTTTTTCACCTATTCCATTAATAGAATCAAGTTCGGACTTTATTTGTTTCTTACTTCGCAAACTCCGGTGAAAAGTAATACCAAAACGATGGGCTTCATCGCGAAGTTGCTGGATTACTTTTAATGTCTCCGAATTTTTATCTAATATTAAAGGAATAGGATCTCCCGGAAAAAATATTTCTTCCAATCGTTTAGCCAAACCAATTATAGTAATTTTATCCAGTAAATCTAATCGCCGAAGTACTTCCGTAGCTGCATTTAATTGACCTTTTCCTCCATCAATTACAACAAGTTGTGGGAGCGGTTCGTTTTCGTCTTTCAAGCGGGTATAGCGCCGGGTTACTACTTCAATCATCGAAGCAAAATCATCAGGACCCTCAACTGTTTTTATATGGAAATGCCTATAATCTTTTTTTGAAGGTTTAGCCTTTTTAAAAACAACGCACGCTGCAACCGGATTTGTTCCTTGTATATTTGAATTATCAAAACATTCTATATGCATAGGCATAACATTCATGTGCAAATCAGTTTGGATTGTTTTTAAAATACGGGTGGTACGTTGTTCCGGGTTAAACTTCTCAGCTTGCTTTAACTTATCTACTTTATACTGCTTCACATTTTGAATAGACAATTCTAATAATTTTCGTTTATCTCCTTTTTGCGGAATAAAAAAACTTGCATCATCTATAGATGCATCCGGCAAAAAAGGGACTATTATTTCTTTTGCAGTACTATTGAAACGTTGACGCATCTCAATAATTCCCAATCCTAATAATTCTTCTTTAGCTTCGTCTAAACGTTTTTTATATTCAATTGTATACACCTGCACGATTGCACCATTTCCTATATGCATGAAATTAATAAAAGCCGAAGAATCATTTTCCTCAAAAGAAAATACATCTATATTATGTAGGGTGGGAGGTACAACTGTTGACTTAGAACGATAGTTTTCTATTAAATCATATTTTTCTTTTAAGACTTGTGCTTCTTCAAATTTCATTTCAGCAGAAAGTTCTTTCATCTGATCCAATAACAAACGAGTAATACGAGAACTATTACCTTTTAAAATTTCTTTTACTTCAGTAATATTTTCATTATAATCTTCAACACTCTGTAATCCCACGCAAGGACCTTTACATCGTTTAATATGATATTCCAAACAAACTTTATATTTACCGGCTTTAATATTTTCGGGAGTAAGAGGTAATAAACAAGTACGGATTGGATAAATATTCTTAATTAAGTGAAGCATTATTTTTGCTATATATACAGAAGCATAAGGACCAAAATAATTAGATTTATCTTTTACTATATTACGCGTTTGATAAACACGAGGAAAATATTCATTTTTGACAACTATAAAAGGATATGTTTTATCATCTTTCAACATTACATTGTAACGCGGACGATATTGCTTTATTAAATTATTTTCTAAAAGTAATGCATCTTCTTCAGAATCTACTACTATGTATTTAATATCAAAAATATGTTTTACTAAAACACGCGTCTTATTACTATTAATATGTTCTTTTTGAAAATAAGAAGAAACTCGTTTTTTTAAATTCTTAGCTTTACCTACATATATAATTACTCCATTTTTATCAAAATATTGATAACATCCAGGTTTGTTAGGAAGAACTGAAATAATAGTAGATATATGCTTTTCTTTATCCATAATAACACAAAAAGTAGCGTTCCACGTGAAACAATTTTTATTTTTTAATATTAACGCCCAAGTAAAACCAATAATATATTAATATCACTTGGAGAAATACCTGGAATTCTACTAGCTTGCGCTATTGTCTCAGGATTTATTTTCGTGAGTTTTTGTCGTGCTTCAATAGAAAGAGATTGAATAGAATTATAATCGAATTTGTCTTTAATCGTAATATTTTCTAGCCGACTTATTTTATCAGCTATTTGTTGTTCTCTTTTTATATACCCATTATATTTAATTAAAATTTCTGCTGCCTCTATAATTTCTTCTTTTCTTTTATCAGGAAAGATATCGATTTTAGATTTCAATGCAGGAAGCATATCTGCTAATGAATAAATAGTAACTTGGGGACGCATCAAAACATCTATCAATTTACAACCATGAATTAAAGGAGTAGATCCTAATTTTACTAAACCATTATCGATTTGATCGGGTTTAACAGAATATGTTTTGAAAAAATCTATTAAAGTATCCCTCCATATTTTCTTTTCTCTCAATAAATTATTTCTATAAGAGTCAGCTAATCCCAATTGATGCGATTTTTCAGTTAACCGCATATCAGCATTATCCTGGCGCAATAAAATACGATATTCAGCTCTGGATGTGAACATTCGATAAGGTTCATCAACTCCTTTCGTAACTAAATCGTCTATTAAAACACCTATATATGCTTCATCACGACCTAAAATAAAAGCATCACCACCATGACAATTAATATGTGCATTTATCCCCGCCATCAAACCTTGTGCCGCTGCTTCTTCATAGCCTGTTGTACCATTTATCTGACCAGCAAAAAATAAATTAGTAATATTTTTAGTTTCCATGGTATGTTTCAATTGGGTAGGATCGAAAAAATCGTACTCAATAGCATAACCAGGTCGATATATTTGAATATTTTTAAAAGCAGGTATTTCTTTTAATGCATCTAATTGTATGTGGAGTGGGAGAGAAGATGAAAATCCATTCAAGTAATATTCCTGCGTATTTTCACCTTCAGGTTCTAAAAATAATTGATGCTGTAGTTTATCTGCAAATGTTATAATCTTCGTTTCAATACTTGGACAATAACGTGGACCTATACTTTTTATTTGTCCATTATATAAAGGTGAATCAGGTAAACCTCTACGAAGTATTTCATGAGATTCTTCATTCGTATAAAGTGTCCAACAACTTACTTGTTTTAAAGTCCGCTCTACTGTGTCTAAATATGAAAACTTTCTAAAATCATCATCACCTGGTTGTTCAGTCATCAGGCTAAAATCAACACTTCTACCATCAATCCGGACAGGGGTTCCGGTTTTCATCCGGTCAGCAATAAATCCAAGTGAAACTAATTGTTCTGTAATTCCTGTTACAGCAGGTTCAGATATACGCCCTCCTTTAATCTGAGTTTTACCTATATGAAGTAATCCATTCAAAAATGTTCCATTTGTAAGAACTACACACTTCGCATTAAATTCAACATCCATTGAAGTTTTAACGCCATAAACTACATTTTTATCAACTAATAATTCAACAACTGTATCTTGCCAAATATATAGATTAGGTATACTATCTATTACATTTCTCCAGGCTTCAATAAATTTAAAACGATCACTTTGAGCACGCGGACTCCACATAGCCGGTCCTTTACTACGGTTTAACATTCTAAATTGAATAGCTGTACGATCCGTAACAATTCCCATATATCCGCCTAAAGCATCTATTTCACGAACGATCTGACCTTTTGCAATACCACCTACAGCAGGATTACAACTCATTTGAGCAACTTTATTCATATCCATTGTTATTAACAATGTTTTTGAACCTAAATTTGCTGCCGCTGCTGCTGCTTCACATCCTGCATGACCACCACCAACAACAATTACATCATAGGAAAAATTCATTTAATTACAATCTTTTACTTAACTGATAACATTTCTTTTAATACAGTTAATGCTTTATTTTCAGCATCTGTCATTATTTCCTGCTCTTCAGAAGTTTTGTCATTGATACCACAAAGATGCAAAACTCCATGAATAATGACTCTATATAATTCCTCAACATAATCTGTACCGAATTTCTCTGAATTAGTTTTAACCGTATCTAAACTTATAACTATATCACCAGCTATTTTATTACATTCGGAATAATCAAAAGTAATTATATCCGTATAATAATCATGATTTAAGTATTGATTATTTATTTCTAATATTTTTTCATCCGTACAAAATAAATAAGATATATTACCAACAGTTTTATTATGACTGGTAGCAATGTCTGTTATCCATTTATTTAGAATTCGCTTCTTAAAGGAGGGTAGGGGAATATTTTCAGAAAGATAAGATATAGCCATTTTATATTGAATCAGAAAAAAATAAATAAGTCATTACAATTGCAGCAATTGCTCCTGCAAAATCAGCAATCAATGCACAAGGAATCGTATAGCGTGTGTTTCGAATGCTAACACTTCCAAAATAAACAGCAACTACATAAAAAACCGTATCAACTGAACCTTGCGCAACTGATGAAAGACGACCTACAAATGAATCTGCACCATAAGTTTTCATAGCGTCAATCATCATTCCACGAGATCCGCTTCCACTTAAAGGTTTCATCAAAATAGTAGGTAAACCTTCAACAAACCGTGCATCAATACCAATAAATAAAACAAATTTCCTAATACCATCAATTAATATATCCATAGCACCAGAAGCACGAAAAACACCTATAGCCAACAATATAGCTACTAAATAAGGTATAATTTTCACCGCTGTTTGAAATCCTTCTTTTGCTCCTTCAATAAAAGCATCGTAAACATTTAATTTTTTACGTATACCAGCGACAATAAAGCCACAAATGATAGTAAACAATAATCCATTTGCAAATAAAGTGGAGTAGAGGGATACATCTTTCTGATCCATTGAATGAAATAACCACATCAACCCACCTATAAATAAAATCATTGAAGCAAAAAATAATAATAAATTCTTCTGAAATATATTTATCTTTTGCATAATGCAAACTGCAATAATTGCAACTAATGTAGCAAAAAATGTAGTCAATAAAATTGGAAGAAATACATCAGCCGGATTTGCAGCTCCACATTCCGCACGATACATCATAATTGTTATCGGAACAATAGTCAATCCGGATGCATTAATACATAAAAACATAATCATCGGATCTGAAGCAGTATCTTTCTTAGAATTCAATGTTTGCAGCTGTTGCATAGCTCTTAACCCTATAGGTGTGGCTGCATTATCTAATCCCAACAAATTGGCAGAAAAATTCATAAAGATAGAACCGGTAGCAGGATGATCTTTGGGTAAACCAGGAAAAAGCTTCGTGAAAACCGGAGAAGCAAATTTTGCAAACTTTTCAATCAAACCAGCCTTCTCGCCTATCTTCATCAAACCTAGCCACATAGCTAAAATACCTGTTAGACCTATTGATATTTCAAACCCTGTTTTGGCAGAACTAAATGTAGAAGAAATAATATCTGTAAATACATTTGTATTGTTTCCAAAAATTAACTCACATAAAGCAACAACAAATGCAATTAAAATAAAACCAATCCAAATATAATTTAATGCCATATATAGTTAACTTTAACATACAAAGTTAGTAATTCTTCTTTGTAATCAAACGGGGTTTTCTTATTTTTGTGTACTAACCCTATACGGAAGTAATTTTACATTTTAATTAATCAATTATATATGAAAAAGATATTGGTAACATATAATATGTTCAGGGAGGGATTTAATGAATTAGAAAATAAATATCAGGTTCATTTTCCAACTAATCAAAACTTCACATATAACGAAATTCTTGAAAAAATACATGAATATGATGCCCTGTGTCCTATGTTCAACTTTCCTGTAACTCAAGAATTAATAGATAAAGGACTCAATTTACAAATAATAGCAAATTATGCTGTAGGCTATGATAATATCGATGTAATACATGCAAAAGACAAAGGTATAGTAGTAACAAATACACCTGATCCGGTAATAAATCCGACAGCCAATCTTGCCTTATTATTACTGTTAGATACTGCAAGGCGTGTAAGTGAATACGACCGGAAATTACGTACAGGTAGAATTAAAATAAATGTATCGGAAAATTTGGGTTTACCTGTAACAGGTAAAACACTTGGCATTATAGGTATGGGAAGAATAGGAAAAGCTCTATGTAAACGTGCACGTGCATGTGGAATGGAAGTTCTTTATCACAACCGCCACCAATTAGACCTAAACGAAGAAACTAAATGGGGAGCAATTTATGTAACCAAGGATCAATTACTTGAACAAGCTGATTTTGTTTCTCTTAATGCACCTTATACTTCTGAAACACACCACATCATCAGTGAACCTGAATTGAAGAGAATGAAAAAAACTGCTATTTTAATTAATACTGCACGTGGCGCATTAGTAGATGAAAATGCATTAATTAAAGCATTGCAGGAAAAAGAAATTTATGGTGCAGGATTAGATGTATTTGAATTTGATGATTATCCTTCCAACGAACTTTTGCAAATGGATAATGTTGTACTGACACCTCATATTGGAACGCAAACTACTCTTACGCGTATTGAAATGGCAAAAGCAGTTTGCAATAATATAATCGGTTTTTTTGAAAATGACCGTCCTATAACACGTATATATTAATATAAAGCACTGTAAATAAAACAATTACTATAAATAATATTATTTAAATTCATCACCATACTTTATTTGAGCATCAGCCATATATTGTTTGATTCTATCTTCATCTTCCTTTTTACAAATCAACAATACATTACCTGACTCGGCTACAATAAAATCATTCAATCCTTGTATAACAGCTAAACGGTTTTGATTCTCAAGGGATATAATATTATTTTCAGACTCGTATATAAGCGTTCTCGTCTTCAATATGGCATTATTTGATTCATCACGGGGTGCAATATCAAATACAGATCCCCAAGTGCCTAAATCAGCCCATCCGAAGTCAACACACATCATATAAACATTGTCTGCTTTTTCCATCACTCCATAATCAATCGAAACATTCGGTGAATATGGAAAATTATCTTTAATAAATTCTGCTTCATCAGGAGTATTAAATTTATTAACACCCATATCAAACCGGGCAGCTAAGTCAGGTAAAAACTTATGAAAAGCATTTATTATTGAATTTACATTCCATAAAAACAATCCCGAATTCCAATAAAATTCACCACTCGCCTGAAATATTTTCGCTAATTCCAAATTAGGCTTTTCAGTAAAAGTCTTTACTTTAGCAAATTCACCAATCATCATATCATCGCGCTGGATATATCCATATCCTGTTTCAGGACGACTAGGCTTAATTCCCAATGTAAGCAATGAATCATTGTTCTTTACAAAATCAAATCCTTTCTGAATATCAGATAAGAATTCTTCCTCTTTTAAAATTAAATGATCTGAAGGCGCCACAACAATATTAGCTTTCGGATTACACGCTTTAATATGATATGCTGCATAAGCAATACAAGGAGCAGTATTACGACGTGTAGGCTCTAATAAAATCTGATCATTTCTTAATAAAGGCAATTGCTTTTTCACTAAATCAGCATATCGTTGATTAGTAACGATATATATATATTCCATTGGTATTATTTTTGCAAAACGATCAACAGTCATTTGCAAAAGTGAACGCCCGATACCAAAAAAATCAAGAAACTGCTTAGGATTATCTTCTCTACTAAATGGCCAGAAGCGGCTTCCTATTCCGCCGCCCATAATTACACAATACTTATTTTCCATAATACCCTTAAATGGTTTTATATAATATGCAAATAAAGTCAAATCTTTCCAGATTCATCCTTTTTATGCTAATAAATTGCTTTTATAAATGTCAAACAAAGTAAATAAAGAGTTTAATCAAAAGTAAAACATATTTTTCATAACCGAGTTGATTAATTACAATTTTTTATTACCTTTGCATCACATTTTGAAAAAATGCCCAGATGGCGGAATTGGTAGACGCGCTGGTCTCAAACACCAGTGGATTCACTTCCATGCCGGTTCGATCCCGGCTCTGGGTACAGATTTTAAACGCTAAAGTTTTATTAATAAAAACTTTAGCGTTTTTGTTTCATTCTCTATATACGAAATATGTCCGCATTTTAAAGGATCAAATATAATATTTCCTTATTTTCCTATCTTAATCCAGGTTCCTTTTTTCCATAACCATTCCAATGGACCCTGGCGATGCGAACGAAGCCACCAATGGCTAAAGAATAACTGAATAAAGAACATTCCAATACCCATCAAAAAACAAACTGTAATACCAGTATATTTATAAAGCCCAAGTCCCCAATTGTAAAATAAAAATCCACCAATCAAAGACTGAGACAGGTAGTTTGTCGCACTCATACGTCCATAAGGTGCTAATTGGCTAAGAATATATTTAAACTTTGTCAGGTAATAAACAAGTATTACTCCAGCAAACAATATCCCTGTAATTGCAATATTTGAAAGTGATTTAAGTATGAGGGTAGAGGGTACAAGTAATGCCTCCCTACTTATAAAATCAGGAAGTGTATTTATTAAACCATAAATTGGAAAAAATGATATAGTGGCTATGATGAATATTTTAATCCATAATTGTATATTTTTTTCTGAATAAGGAAACAGATTGCTACGACCAATTAACATACCTACCATAAATAGTGCAGCTGTTTGAGTAACTCTTCCATGTAATAGCATCCAACCCATATTAGCAATATTACCTGTCCATATTGCAGTTTTACACATTTCGAGGAAAGAACCCTCTTTCTGAACTGTATTTACTATTTCCCAGTATGGACCATCAAATTCAGCATTAATAACATATCCGGGATTAATAAGTGCATAAATTATTTGTCCCCATTCGAAAGGTTGAAGTAAAAGTATAACCGCAATAACCGCAACTGTACGGGTAGAAAGACGGCAAACAGCAATTAATACATAACCAACCAATGCATAGAGTACCAATATTTCACCAGGAAATAAAGTAGAATTGATACAAGCTATAAAAAAAAGTAATACTAACCTCCAGGCAAACCGTCCACGAAAATCTTTCCCTTTTTCTTTTTGTGAGTTATCCTGAATAAAAAAACTAAATCCAAAAAGCAAGGCAAAAATGCAATAAGCTTTACCGGAAAAAGCAAAAAATATACTGTCCCAGATTATCCTATCTGTAAATATAAGAAAGTTGTTAGTTTCTGGGGGAAAACTATTAAGGCTGAACCATTCAATAAAATGAATAAGGGTAATTCCCATTACAGCAAAACCACGTAATACATCTGCTATTTCTATGCGATTATTACTGGTTTGTGTATTAGACAGGTTAACGTTTTTCATTATAACATCTCTACTAACTCACGTTGCTTACCAAAAAATTCAATACGTTTTAATTCACTACTTTGAGATATCAAGGTAGATGCACGCTTCAAAAATAAACACCATTTTTTCATTTCTGCACATACTATCTCATCAGTAGAATATATATCATTTAATGTAAACGCACGAATGATTGCAAATTTATATTGCTTGGAATTAATATAATTCAAATTTCCCTCAAAATGAATATTCGAAATATAAATATTTACTTTTCCACCTTCATCAAATTGCCCTTTTATCGCATATCTTTCCAAATCATTTAAAAACAGATGCAAAGATGCCTTTATAACTGATATTTCTTCTTTTGTTAATAACTTTATATCTTCGAAATACTTTATATCCTTTACAAAATATAAAATAAATAATTCATCAAAAATATAAACAGAATTAGGCGAATTACGCACTGATAAAACAAATTCTTCATTTACTTTCTCTAAACGTTTATCAATATTTATATCTGAATAACTCATTTTATAGTCTTCACTTCTAAATTCTATATACCATTTATACATATAAAACTTATACAAAGGTTTGTATCTAATACATAATGCAATAGGTATCATAGTTGAAATAGATCCAGATTCAGAATCCAAATCAAATACTAAAGATTTTAAATTAAATGTATAATCACTTATAGCAGATATATGAAAATCCTTCGGGGCAAGAAATTCCAATAATTTTACATTAAATGATCTATTAATAACATTAAAATTTCCGACAATACTATCCAAAGAAATACTATATTCACGTGATATTTTTGTAACTTCAAAAAAAGAAAAAGGTACATCACCACGCAACCTCCTATAAATGCCTTCTTTTTCAATACCTAAAAGATCAATAAGATCATTTACTAACTTTCCTTTTTCAGGAATCCTTCCTTTAATAATTTCAATAAATTTATCGTACAATAAATCGTCTTTCTTCATCAAATTATTTATTTTACTATTGCCAATGTTACATGAAACTAACTTGTAATAATAATATTATTTTTATGTAAATTAATAATTTACATGCTTATTTTATAATAATATACTTTTGATTCCACAAAAATAAAAATAAAATTCTATTAAACTATTTTATCAACATACTTTGTTAATAAATTTAGAAACTTTTTTTGCAGATATAGTTTTAATAACTATGCTAAAATGGTTTAGAAATAACCAAAGATAAAACTTAAGTTTTTATTGCGTTTTGAAAACATATATATTGACAGAAAATAAATACCCAATTGAAATAAAATATCATCCTAATAACTTATCAACATCTGTATAAAAATATATTCATATAATTATAAATAAATAGTTTACATTAAAAACAAGGTGTTCATATCATATTAAAAAACTAAATTAAAAATTGATAAACCATTTTTGCAACAAAACACCACGAAAAATATAAACAGTTTCAACAGGCTATCATATTTATCATATATTTTTTCAAAATAGAAGATATAATATAAATACAATGGATATTGTTGTTAATAAAAATATTCGATTTTATCAGTCGTTTTTTCGCAGCGGCATAATCAAAGTAAACTTTGTTTCTGCTTGCCTGCTTAACAAAAACGTTCGGTTCCATTAGTCATTTCTCTACTTATTCCCTCAAAAAAAGACTGCCTCATAAATTGTGAGACAGTCTCCTTACCTTTTGAAAGAAAATAGCCCTAAAAGTCATAAGTAGTTGAAACAGAAATATAACAGGGGGCAAAAAGTAATGTTTAGGGGTGCTTGGTAACGATTTGGTGTTCGTTCTACCTCAATGAACCACCGTGTTTTGCACTACTTCAAACAACTGCACAAAGGTAATCAATCCGCTCGGAACCGCCTAATTCCCGAGTGGATTTTTTATGCGATCGGCTTGTCTTTCGCAGATTGATACCGGATGTAAGAACGTGGCCCTTCTAAAGTTTTCCCGGCAGAAATTTCAATCGTTCGGCGAAAA
>JAITVY010000038.1 GCA_031285565.1 Tannerella sp.
GCATAGAAAACTTTGTGGGTTAATGGACAAAAAAAGATATGAAAATCATGTTATAAAGAAAAATAAGTAAGTGTGCAAAAAATGAGAATTTTCTGGACAGATTCAAAATATAAATTTAATCGTGCTATAATAATAAGGTCTCTTATACATCCGTTAAATATATTGATTGGAGTTGGCGCTATGGAATTGTTTAGACCCACAGGCGAGGAAGAACTTGCGTTGATAGCACAAAGCGGTTATCTTGAATTTCCACCCCGGCTTCCGGAACAGCCAATCTTTTATCCCGTAATAAACGAAAAATATGCAATAGAGATTGCGTCTAAATGGAATGCCAAGGATGGCAAGAAAGGCTATGTGCTTAAGTTCAACATAGATGGCGGATATATTTCTAAATATGAGGTGCAGACCGTCGGCGCGGATTATCATAAAGAATTCTGGATACCGGCTGAAGGGCTTGCCGAGTTCAATGAAAATATAATTGGGGAAATTTCCGTTGTTCATGAATTTGGATAAAAAACATTTATGGGGATAGACTTGAGTGAAAAAATTTGAATATGTTATGCGCGGTATTATGGGGTTCCATGCCCGCCCCGCTGTATTGATTGTAGATGAAGCAAGGAAATTCAAAAGTAAAATTACTATCTATTCAAACGGTAGGCATGCCAATGCCGCAGAAGTTTTTGATATCATGAGCCTTACTGCTAAACGCGGGCAAGCAGTTTTGGTTGAAGTAGATGGTGAGGACGAAGAATTGGCTGCTGAAGCGATACTTAATCTTCTAACGAAAATGTTATAATTGCTATTTTGGTTGAAATAAAAACCTCCAGGTTAATAACCTCTGGGGGTTTTTATTTTAGCCCAAATATTGACTGAGCATACACTTATAAGTTACGATAAGTGTAAGGTGGTGACACTATATGGAACGAAAAATATTTGAAAAATTATTTGAGTGGAAAAACAACCCCAGTAAACAACCATTGCTTCTACAAGGTGCGCGGCAGGTAGGCAAGACTTATACTTTGTTATCGTTCGGGAAAGGGAATTATAAAAACGTCGCGTATTTCAGTATGGAGGAATCCAGGGAAATCCCTGCGATTTTTGAACGGGACTTAAACCCTGAACGCATAATCCGGGAACTATCAGCCCACAGTGGGCAAAGTATTTTCCCCGAGGATACACTTATTATTTTTGATGAGATACAAGCCTGCGAGCAAGCACTGGCCTCACTAAAATATTTTGCGGAAAAAGCTCCCCAATATCACATAATTGCAGCCGGTAGCTTGCTGGGTGTCGCTGTTAGGCGTGAAAAATTTTCCTTTCCGGTGGGTAAGGTAGATATGCTTAACTTGTACCCTATGGATTTTGAAGAATTTTTATGGGCAGTAGGGCAAAAGCGCTTATGCGATTTGATCCGTGATGCTTATGAAGAGTTTGTTCCGCTGTCAATGCATGATACGGCTATGGATTTTTACAAGATATATCTCGTAGTTGGCGGCATGCCCCGTGTGGTTCAAGAATATGCCGATAAACGTGATTTCGATTTTGTTACCATGCTTCAGCGCACTTTGAATGACTCATATATCGCAGATATGGCTAAATATGCTACACCTTCAGAGACTACCCGGATTATGGCGGCATGGGCATCCGTACCGGCGCAGCTTGCGAAAGAAAACCGTAAGTTCCAATATAAAATAATAAAATCAGGGGCAAGGGCAAAGGATTATGAGCCTGCACTGGATTGGTTAAGTGCTGCCGGAATGATAAATAAATGTGTGAATGTGAAAGAGGGTAAGCTGCCACTGGCGGCTTATGCAGATAATGAGGCGTTTAAAATTTATATGTTGGATACGGGGCTGCTTTGTTCAAAGCTTGATATAGTGGCTAATGTTGTGATAAATACCCCGCATAGCTTTGATGGCTTTAAGGGTGCACTTGCAGAAAATTATATCTGCCAGGCGCTTGTAGCAAACGGAATCCACTCTTATTATTGGACTTCAAACGGCAGAGCCGAAGTAGATTTTATTTTTCAAGACAAACAGGGCAATATAATCCCTTTAGAAGCAAAATCTGCTGATAACGTAAGGTCAAAAAGTTTACGTGGATATCAGGAAATTTATAAGCCAGCATATTCGGTTAGGGCCTCATCAAAAAATTTTGGTTTTGAAAATGGGATAAAGAGCGTTCCGCTATACGCGGTTTTTTGTTTGACACCGTGAGATGCGCCACATCTTAAGTGGCAGAGTATCTCACCTGCACCTGAAGGGTTGGCCTTTTCAATAACATCAGGTTTGAAGCCGCTCTTAATGGCACAAACTATTCTCAATTTCTTTAGGGATTAAACTATAGATCAAGTCGGTGATGTATTCCACGGTTTCATTGCAGCCATCAGTTATCCATTGCTTTAAGATATGAACTGTTCCGTTACAATAAGAACCCAGTATATATTTCTCGTCAGTAGTTAAATTCTTTCTGCCCTGTTGTATTAAAATTGTTGATTCATAAAATTTATATCCATAATCATATATGAAATTCCAAAATGTAATTTGGCTTGAGTAGCGAAGCATTTTTCGAAAATATACAGCATCATCAAATAAAAATTGAATTATCCTGTACATCACTGATTTCCAATCGATGCCTTCATATTGGCTTAACAAGTTATCAACATACGCTTGATAATACCAGTTCATGACATCATATTTATCTCGGAAATAGCGATAGAAAGTGGAACGGGCTACATGGCTATGACTAAGAATGTCTTGAATAGTAATTGCTTCAATTGATTTCATCTTTACGAGTTCATATGTCGAATCGATAATAATCTGTTTAGTATTCATGCTGTTTCCCCTTGGCGAGACAATTATTATGCAAAGTACGATATCGAACTTTTTTCATATATTGTTGCTTGAATGCACTTGTTTACAATAATAGTATATAAGCAAAATAAAATACTGACAAGTATTTTATGATTTACGGAGTCGCGTATGCCTGTGTGCTAACAATATTGGAAAGGAAGAGTGTGCAATGAAATTTGAAAAAATGTTGTCCCCCGGAAAAATTGGCAGTCTTGAACTTAGAAACAGGTTGATAGTACCTGCAATGGAAACAGAATATACAGATGCGGGTAAATTCAATAAACGAATTATGGATTATTGGATTGAAAGGGCGAAAGGCGGATGGGCTTTACTCACAGTTGAAGTTGCCGCTGTTTCAAGAAACGGAAAAGGGTTCCCAGATACCCTTACTTTGTATGATGATGACTGTATCCCTATGTATAAAAAACTTACGGATGAAGTGCATAAACATGGCTCAAAGATGTCCATACAACTACACCATGCAGGCAGGCAAACAATTAGCAGCTTTATAGATGGGCTCAAAGTTGTAGCCCCGTCTCCAATTGCCAATCCACTCTATGGCGAGGTACCTAAGGAACTTACGACAGATGAGGTATATCAAATCATTGAGGATTATGGTGACGCGGCTGTCCGTGCCAAAAAAAGTGGATTTGATGCTGTAGAAATCCATTCCGGGCATGGATACCTGCCGATACAGTTTTTGTCATCCAATGTCAACAAGCGTACAGATGAGTTCGGCGGGGATTTGGAAGCACGCGCTAAATTTGCCGTTGAAATCATTAAAAATATTAAAAAGAAGAACGGTTCAGATTACCCGGTTATCATAAGAATCAGTGGTGAAGAACACTTAGAGGATGGCATTACCATTGAGGAAACAAAGCTGTTTGCCCCACTGCTTGAAGAAGCTGGGGTGGATGCAATCAATGTATCGAACGGTGCGGCGGTTACGGGATATTACATAGCAGGCCCAATGGCACTGAAACCCGGATACAATGTTTATGCTGCTGAAGCAGTTAAAAGCGTGGTAAAAATCCCGGTTATTGCCGTTGGAAAACTTAACGAGCCATACCTTATCGAAAGTGTCCTTCAAAATGATAGGGCGGATTTTGTAGCTATAGGGAGAGGTTCTATTGCTGACCCATATTTCCCTCAAAAAATATCAGCCGGGCTATTTGAAGAGATTACTCCTTGCATATCATGTAATCAAAAATGCTTGCCTGTGCCAGGTGTTGTATCAGATGTGGGTATGTCTTGTTTAGCGAATCCTTTTGCAGGTAGAGAGCACAAGATGAAAATTGAATCGGCAGTTAAGAAGAAAAACATTGTTGTGATTGGGGCAGGGCCTGCCGGATTGGAATTTGCATCTATTGCTTCTCAAAGGGGCCACCATATTACAGTGTATGAAAAGGGCAGTTTCCCTGGGGGGCAATTCGCACTGGCATCGATTCCGCCAACAAAGCAGCCTATTGCAAAACTGCTGAAACATCTCATGTACATGGGGCAGAAAAATGGCGTTAAATATAAATTCAATACAGAGGACCCACTAGATGAAATTATCTCTGGCCGTCCGGATGCAGTTGTTTTAGCAACAGGCAGCGTTCCTCTTGTACTGGACATCAAAGGTATTGATAATGACTCGGTGGTCACGGCGGTAGATATTCTCGCGGGCAAAACCATGGCTGGTAAAAAAGTTGTGGTACTCGGTGGTGGATCTGTTGGGGTTGAAACAGCCGATTTCTTAGCTGAAAACCAACATGATGTGACGGTACTAGAAATGAGGGATGATGTTGCCATTGATGAACCTGCATATGCAAAAGTATTTTTAATGCAGAGGCTCGCAAAATATGGGGTGAAACTTATCACCAATGCTACTGTAACAGGTATCACTGAAAATGGAGTCATCTATGACAAGAATAATTCTACAAATACAATCAATGGTATAGATACAATTGTACTTGCTTTTGGTGTAAAAAGTTATAACCCATTTGTGGATTCTATTTCCAAAGAATCTTTTGAAGTGCATTCAATTGGTGATGCTGCTAAGTGTGGAGATGCTGTTGACGCTATTTTGAGTGGGGCAGAGCTTGCTGTTAAAATTTAAGTTTTGTCAATATGCCCGCAATCTTAGCAAGTAAGGCGCAGGTATATAACCGGGGCAATAACAAGTTTTCTATACAGGTTAGGTAGTAATAATTATTGTGGCAAAAGCTACGTAACGAAAAATATTAAAAAAATAACCCTTAGAGAGTAGCATCTAATTATGGGTTATTTTTTTATTGTGTTTTATATAAGCGGGTATTTCAGAACTTCCGTGATATGAAAATAACTTCCGAAAAAAGTTATCCACAGCTTTTTGGGGCACAAACAATCGGACTACCCTTCCTTGTTTGTTAGCTTGTTTTATAATATTTGTTTTAAGTACTTGTTTTAGCGTTTCTGGGAGGCGCTATTTTACTGGCTTTGCGGGGGGGTAGGTAACAGGACTTTTTTGCATAGGTAACAGGAGCAGTTTGCATAGATAACAGGAGTAGTTTGCATAGGCCCCAGGAATAGTTTGCACAGATGACAGGAGTTTTTATATTTCCTGTTAACTAAGTTTATTTATATTCTTATATTCTTCTTTATTGCGAATGTATGAGATCCTAAAACAGTATGAAAAACAAAAGTATCGGATAATTGCTATTGAAGAACTTAAAGAGCTACTTGGTATAAAAAAAGACAATTATCCCCGTTGGGATTCATTAAAAAATTGCGTGCTTGATGTTTGCCAAAAAGCTTTGGAAGAACATACAGACATTAAATTTACTTATGAGCCACATGGGAAACTCGGTAAAGGCGGCAAAATCCTATCCTTAAAATTCAATATCTCTAAAAACCAAAATTATTCTGACCCACTAACCCTCGATGAATTCATAGAAAACCAAGGCAATAATAACGCTGGTCCATCAAAAAATAAAAAAGATATCGATACCCCTTCAAGCTATCAAGAAAGGCTAGAATTTTCACGGTATGCATGCAATGAAGAATTCACCAATGAAGAATCCCAAATACTTTATAATTTAGTTATGAAAAGGCCATGTAAAAATTTTTCTGTAAAAAGGATCCTTCCATGATAAAATAAAAAATGGAGGGATTTTATAATGAGAAGAAAACTGAGCCCAGAAAAGAAGAATGTAATAGGCGAATT
>JAITVY010000046.1 GCA_031285565.1 Tannerella sp.
ACAAATATTCAAAGAGCGATGAAGGTCAGATCTACACCTGGGCTTCTGGTACATACGATGGGAAAAATCGCCATCGCATTCATTTATCTAATTTTTTAAATACTGATTCGCATTAATAATTAAACATATATTCTTTTATGCGTTACAGTTTTATACATTTCCTGATAGGAGGAATGATTTTATTTTCATGCAATACGCCATCTTCATTTCAAAAGGAGAAGACCGGCATCCTCGTATCAGTTCAATCAGATCAGGTAAAGTCCGTCAGGTTGGAAGTGATTACCGATGATGTGATCCGTGTGATGGCGTCACCTACCGGTGTATTTAATAATGAAATCAACCTGATAAAGGATGTACAGGAACGTCCTGTCCCGGTATTTGACGCTCGTCAAACAGGAGACACGATTATTTTGGAAACATCAACTCTCCTGGCTAAGGTATTACAGACAACAGGTGAGGTGTGGTTTACCGACAAAGACGGAAATCTTCTGTTGCGTGAAAAGAGTGGTGGAGGAAAAACGTATGAACCCATTGAAGTAGAAGGTGTAAAAGGATATGCTTTACATCAGGTGTTTGACGGAAAAAAAGGTGAAGGTCTGTATGGGTTAGGACAGCATCAAAGTGATGAGTTCAACTATAAAGGAAAGAATGAAGAATTGTTTCAATACAATACGAAAGTAAGTGTGCCCTTTATTGTCTCAACAGAAGGTTATGGAATCCTATGGCATAATTATTCGTTGAGCCGTTTTGGTGATAAACGTCCGTATAGCGACTTAGACAAGGTCTTTAAATTATATAATAAGGATGGAGGAGAAGGTAGCCTGACTGCCACTTATTATAAAGATCAATCCTGTAAAGAAATACTAACGGTACAGGAAGAATCTACGGTTAATTACGAAGACCTGGTGACAATTAAAAACTTCCCTGATAATTTCCCTACAAATGAAGCTTATGCTACCTGGCAAGGCGAACTGGAACCTGCAGAAAATGGTAAATATCATTTCAGGTTACATTATGCAGGCTATACGAGAGTCTTTTTAGGAGATCAGGAGATTATACCGGAGAGATGGCGTACGGCCTGGAACCCGAATGACTATAAAGTTGCAGTTGAACTTGAAAAAGGAAAACGTTATCCGTTACGTATCGAATGGCAACCTGATGGTGGCGTTTCATATCTCGGTTTAAAGGTATTAAGTCCGGTTGCAGAAACCGAACAAAATCAAATCGCATTCTTTAGTGAAATGGGTGATGAGATTGACTATTATTTCATTAACGGAAAAACGATGGACGATGTTATCCGTGGTTACCGTGCCGTAACCGGGAAAAGCCAGATTATGCCTAAATGGGCGATGGGATACTGGTTAAGCCGTGAGCGCTATAAAACCCAGGACGAACTTCTGGGAGCGTTGGGAGAATACAGGAAACGCCAGGTTCCGCTGGATGTAATTGTTCAGGACTGGAGTTACTGGCCTGTAGATGCATGGGGAAGTCATGAGTTTGACAAAGAGCGTTATCCTGATCCTGCAGGTATGATAAAATCTATTCACGACCAGCAGGCGCGTATTATGATCTCCGTTTGGCCTAAGTTTTATATCACTACAGACCATTATAAGGAACTGGACGCAATCGGCGCAATGTATCAACAGGCTGTAAAAGACAGTATCCGCGATTGGATTTATCCCGGTTATATAGGCTCGTTTTATGATGCCTATAACCCTGAAGCCCAGAAGCTATTCTGGAAACAAATGAACGAACACCTGTATTCGTTAGGAATTGATGCCTGGTGGATGGATGCTTCCGAACCGAATGTACAGGATAATACGGATATGGATTATCGTAAGGCACTATGCGGTCCTACTTATTTAGGACCTTCAACAAAATATTTCAATGCTTATTCCTTGGAAAATGCAAAAGCAATCTATGACGGTCAACGTGGTGTGAATCCGGATGACCGTGTGTTTTTATTGACCCGTTCCGGTTTTGCAGGATGCCAGCGATATTCCACAGCCACATGGAGTGGAGATATCGGGACAAGATGGGAAGATATGAAAGCGCAGATCAGCGCCGGTCTAAACTTTGCATTGTCGGGGATACCCTACTGGACAATGGATATCGGGGGCTTTTGTGTTGAGAACCGCTATGTGCGTGCAAAAGAAGGCAGTGAAGACCTGAACGAATGGCGTGAATTAAATACCCGTTGGTATCAGTTTGGCGCCTTTTGCCCGTTATTCCGCAGCCATGGGCAGTATCCGTATCGTGAAATTTATCATATTTCGCCTGAAGGAAGCCCAACTTACGAGAGTATGAAGTATTATACCGAATTGCGCTACCGGATGATGCCTTATATTTATAGTCTAGCCGGTATGACCTGGTTCAACGATTATACAATCATGCGTGCCTTAGTGATGGATTATGCGAATGACAAAAAAGTATATGATATAGATGACCAGTTTATGTTTGGTCCGGCTTTAATGGCTTGTCCGGTATATACGTATAAAGAAAGAAACCGGAATGTGTATTTCCCCGAAGGTACCTGGTACGACTATTATACAGGTAAGAACCAGACGGGAGGAATGAGCAAAACAGTAGATGCGCCGTATGAACGGATGCCTTTGTATGTGAAAGGTGGTTCGATTATCCCGATGGGAGAGTTGATACAATCAACTACCGAAATACAGAAAGACCTGACTGTTTATGTGTATGCCGGTAGCAATGGCAGCTTTACTTTATACGAAGATAACGGAACGACATATGATTATGAAAAAGGAGAATATAGTACGATTGCTTTTAAATACGAAGATGCCGGGAAAACGTTGACAATAGGAAAAAGACAGGGAGAATATGCCGGAATGGAAGCAAACCGGAATATTTCTGTTATCTTTATCACACCGGATAACCCGGAGGGGAAGATGGTTGATGCTTCATATGGTGGGGAAGAGGTTGAGATCGCATTGTGATGATTACTAAGTAATCAGGTAAAAAGGAGAAAGTATCCGTTATTCCGATCGAAAAGAGGAATCGCATAAAAACAAATCGTCATTTCGACCAACGGGAGAAATCGCATATGTACTGATAAAATTGTGATTATACGATCTCTCACATTCGTTCGATATGACGAAAATAAATAAAAATATAACCATGAAACAACTACTAATTGTTATTTGCTGTATGTCCTTTATAGGTTGCACAACTGAAAAAAGCGACCGGGAACGGATTTCATTGAATGAGGACTGGAAATTCTTTTTGACGAAAGAAGCAATGGATGCTTCTGCCCCGGGATTTGAAGATACCGGATGGCGTACGCTAAACCTGCCGCACGATTGGAGTATAGAAGCTGATTTCAACCGGGATAATCCGGCGGGAACAGGCGGTGGAGCGCTTCCCGGAGGGTCTGGATGGTACCGGAAGCATTTTAAGATGCCCGAATCGGATAAAGGAAAAATGATATATATCGATTTCGATGGTGTATACCGTAATAGTACGGTCTGGATAAACGGTCATCAGCTAGGATTCCGTCCGAACGGATATATTTCTTTTCGTTATGATATGACTCCTTACCTGAACTATGGAGAAGAAGGGAACGTACTGGTTGTTCATGCTGATAACTCACAGCAACCCAATTCCCGTTGGTATTCCGGATCGGGTATTTACCGGAATGTTTGGATGGTTAAAACACATCCGGTGCATGTAGACTTATGGGGAACATTTGTTACCACTCCGGTAGTGACCAATGAAAAAGCTACAGTAGTAGTGGAAACAACGGTAAAGAATAATAAAGAAGATGCTGCTATCAAAGTTATAAGCAGGATTGTAGATGCATCCGGTAAAATGGTATCGGAAGGGCAGCAGGAAATTACGGTTTCCGGCAATGAGACACAACATCTGACTGAAACCCTGGAAGTCCTTTCGCCTCAACGGTGGACGTTTAATGATCCCTACCTTTATACGTTGGTTACTGAAATCATCAGTGATAATAAAGTAGTTGATACATATAAAACACCTTTTGGTATCCGTACGTTGCGCTGGGAACCGTCTACCGGTTTTTACCTGAATGATGAACCTACCAAGATATTAGGGGTTTGCATGCATCATGACCTGGGATGTCTGGGAGTTGCTATTAATGACCGGGCGCTTACCCGTCAGGTTGAGATATTGAAAGAGATGGGTGTGAACTCAATCCGTACCAGCCATAATCCGCCTGCTCCCGAATTGCTGGAGATTTGCGACCGTATGGGTATTCTGGTACAGGATGAGTCGTACGATATGTGGAGGCGTCGTAAATCGCGCTACGATTATGCACAGTATTTTGATGAATGGCATGAAAAAGACCTTACCGACCAGATCCTCCGCGACCGGAATCATGCTTCGGTATTTATGTGGAGCATCGGCAATGAAGTGCTGGAACAGTGGACA
The DNA here is from genome assembly GCA_031285565.1 of Tannerella sp. Classification (GTDB taxonomy): domain Bacteria; phylum Bacteroidota; class Bacteroidia; order Bacteroidales; family Tannerellaceae; genus Tannerella. The sequence continues at coordinate 4,414 of JAITVY010000046.1, forward strand.
CATGCACATGCCGATACACTTAGTTTACAGCAGGCAAACCTGATCCTGAATGCAGGGCACCATATTGATCCAGACTTATTGAAAGATACAACCATGAGTGTACAATCATTGATTACACATACACTGGCAAATATTGTACGTAAATTGGATAAAACACGCGTGGTTACAGCCGGATGTAACGAAGTGAGTCCTGGCAATCACTTGTTCCGTTCCGGAGCATTGGATGTATATGGTTTTAATTACCATCATCAGGATTTCGCACCGTTTCCGGAGGTCTTTCCGGGTAAAATCAGGTCTGATGTCAAGAGGTATCTATGAGATGCCGTCCGACCAGATCTATATCCGTCCGGATCGGTGGGATATACCGTTTGACCTGCCCGAACATATTTGTTCTGCTTATGATAATTGCCATGTGCCCTGGGGATCTACACATGAGACGAGTTGGTTGGAAGTGAAGAAATATCCTCATGTTTCGGGATTGTATGTATGGACCGGTTTTGATTATCTGGGTGAACCGACTCCTTATGGCTGGCCAAGCCGGAGTAGCTTCTTTGGAATTATAGACCTTGCCGGTATACCTAAAGATGTATACTATATGTATCAAAGTGAGTGGACGGATAAGCCGGTTCTTCATGTATTTCCGCATTGGAACTGGATAGAAGGGCAGGATGTGGATATCTGGGCTTATTATAATCAGGCGGATGAAGTTGAACTGTTTCTGAATGGGGAAAGTATGGGCAAGAAAAGTAAAAATGATTCAACATTGCATGTTTGCTGGCGACTTAAATATGTACCTGGAACCCTGCAGGTTGTTTCCAGAAAGAACGGAAATGAAGTATTGACCCGTACTATCCATACTGCCGGAGCAGCGGCACGGATTGAGTTAATTCCTGACCGCGCGACAATTACGGCTGATGGTAGAGATTTATCGTTTGTTACAGTTGAAGTGAAAGATAAGGATGGAAACCTGGTCCCTGATGCAGCTAATCTGATTCGTTTTTCCGTTGAAGGAGAAGGATTCATAGCCTGTACGGACAAATTTTGACGAAGAAAAGCTGGGATTCGAATGGCAGTACCTTCGGAATCCTATCCGCGAAAATTATTCTTTAACAGAGAAAAAGGGTTCTTTCCGTATTACAGCTTCTCCTTATACGCTGGATGAAACCGCATCAGTTTCTTTTATCGGACGCCGGCAAACCGAGCATGATTTTGAAGCAGCAACTCATCTTACTTTTAACCCGTCTGGTGCGGATGAGGAAGCCGGTATGACATTGATTCAGAATAATACACATCATTACGACCTGTTAATGAAGAAGAAAGACGGACAAAACGTTGTCCAGTTGCGTGTTCGCGTAGGTTCACTATCGTATATTGCTGCCGAACAGGTTGTAAACGGCGAAGAATTGCTATTAAAGATTACCGGTACACCTTTGGAATATGCATTCCATGTAGGGAATTCCAAAGATAATACGTATACCGAATTAGGAAAACTGGATACGCGATATTTGAGTACGGAAGTAGCCGGTGGGTTTACAGGTGTTATGATTGGATTATATGCTTCTTCCAACGGTAAGCCAGGAAATGCAAAAGCGTATTATGACTGGTTTGAATACAGTAGTAAGAAGTAGAAAGGAGAAATCAATTGAAAATTGAAAGTGGAAAATTGAAAATGAAAGCACTATTCGTCATCTCGAACAAATGTGAGAGATCGCATTAGCACTATATTATTGGTGGCTATGCGATTCCTCACTATGTTCGGAATGACGGATAACTATTACTTCGTTCAACAGAATTTATAATCCGAGGATAGATGTGTAACATATAAAAATAACATATCATGAAAAAACAAAAACTTTTATTCCCTATTATAGGATGTTTATTCTTTTTATCTCAATCACTTTTCTCCCAGAAGTTTGAGCTGTCATCAGCCGGATATTTCCAGGACAGGGGCGTTGACGTAATGGCATTTGACGATATATATCCCGAAGGTCACCAGGGAGGTGTGTCATTGATCATGCATGGTAACCGGGTGGCAACGAATGGTGATATTCGCTTGGAACCTACACCCGGACAATGGCAGCCTGTACCCAAGCAACGGGAACGTAAACTAGATAATGCAACCAATACGATTACGGCATGGTTGAGCTATCCGGACACATCCCGGCACATGACTGGCTTTAACCCGATGATCTATCCTGATCTTGTATTAGACTATGTGGTAAATGTAAAAGGGGAAGGGAAATCTGTTATTGTTACTGTCGATCTGGATCGTCCTATACCGGCTGAATTTGTAGGAAAGGTGGGATTCAATCTGGAATTATTTCCGGGCGCTTTGTTCGGAAAGCCATGGATTATGGATGGTTTGACCGGAATATTTCCCCAACAACCGAATGGTCCTACTTTATCGGAAAAGGCAAACATTAGTCATACCGGTAATTTTAATCCGGAAGGAAAAGCGAGTGTAGAACAATTAACCGGGCATGGGTATAGCCCAATAATAGCAGATGATATTGTCGCAGAACCTTATGCGGTTGGAAAACGTTTTACGGTTCGTCCGGATGATCCGTATAACCGTTTTACAATTGTATCGGAGGGTGCCGACCTGAAACTTTTTGACGGACGGATGAATCATAATAACGGTTGGTTCGTGGTACGGAGCGAAGTTCCTGCAGGAGCTACAAAAGGTGCTATCAAATGGGTGATCACACCCAATGTAGTTGAGGATTGGATCTATATGCCGGTTATACAGACCTCGCAGTTAGGATATCATCCTGATCAGCCCAAAGTGGCTGTGATTGAATTGGATAAACGGGATAACCGGAAAGAAACCCCACAATTGTATAAGATTACAGACGATGGGGATAAAGCGATGACAACCGGAACGAAGAGTGAATGGGGACAGTTTCTGCGCTATAATTACCTGAAATTTGATTTCACGGATGTAAAGGAAGAAGGTCTTTACCAGGTGAAGTACGGAGATTCGTTCTCGTCTGTTTTCCGTATTGCCAAAGATGTATACGACCGGGGAGCCTGGCAACCGGTACTGGAATATTTTCTTCCGGTACAAATGTGCCATATGCGTATAAATGAGAAATACCGGGTCTGGCATGGCTGCTGCCATATGGATGATGCGCGTATGGCTCCGGTAAATTTTAACCATATTGACGGTTATGAACAAGGACCTTCAACTCTGACAAAATATCAGCCGGGAGATGTTGTTCCGGGTTTAAATATCGGAGGTTGGCATGATGCGGGTGATTTTGATTTACGGGTGGAATCGCAGGCTGGTGAGACTTATATTCTGGCATTAGCGTATGAAGCATTTAAAGTGGATTATGATGCAACAGCGATAGATCAACATACCCGTGTTACTGAAATTCATCAACCGGATGGTAAAGCGGATTTATTGCAACAGGTGGAAAACGGTGCATTGACGGTAGTGGGTGCTTACCGGGCATTGGGACGGCTATACAGGGGAATTATTTGTAATGACCTCCGACAGTATGTTTTGCTGGGTGATGGTATGACTATGACGGATAATGTAACCGGTAATGAGGATGATCGTTGGGTGTTTACCGAAGATAATCCAAACCGGGAGCTGACTACGGCAGCCCATCTTGCCGCTGCTTCGCGTGTGCTCAAAGGTTTCAACGATACATTGAGCGTACAATTGTTAGAAGCAGCCCGTGAGATATACAAAGTAACGAATGTGACAGACCATGCTAAATCGGCTAAAATACAGGCAGCAGTGGAATTATATCTTGCAACAGGAGAGAAAGAGTATAAGGATTATCTGCTTTCGGAATCAAAGTTTATTACTGAAAATATAGACCGTGTAGGCTGGTTTATTGGTCGGGCAGATAAGAAAATGAATGACCGGAAATTCTCACAGGCTGTTCATAAAGCCATGTTAGGATTGCGTAATAAATTGGAAGAGCAAGGAGCCGAAACACCTTATGGTATTCCTTACCGTCCGCATATCTGGGGAGCCGGCTGGGATATCCAGGCTTTCGGATACCGTCATTATTTCCTGCATACGGCTTATCCGGAGATCTTTGGTGCTGAATTTATTTATAATGCATTGAATTTTATTTTAGGTTGCCATCCGGGTTCGAATACATCTTCCTTTGCTTCCGGAATAGGTGCTAAGTCGGCAACAGTTGGTTACGGACTGAACCGGGCTGACTGGTCATATATACCCGGAGGTGTAGTTTCCGGTACGGCTTTAATCCGTCCGGATTTCCCTGAACTGTTGGAATTTCCTTTCTTATGGCAACAGGTGGAGTATGTAATGGGTGGCGGTTCGTCACATTATATGTTTCTGGTATTGGCAGCACAGCAATTATTATCGGGCAAATAAGATTGATAGGGTAGTTTTAAAAGTTGCCGGTAGTAGGGCTGCAAACTCTTATATGAGCTAAAGATAAGCACTTTATCCCGACCGAGATAGAGTGCTTATTTCGTCCGAGATAAACTATTGATCCCGCCCGGGATAAGATGTCTATTCCGAGGCTATCCGGATTATTCAGGAGCAATTGCTCCATCACTATTTCAATGCTTCGTCGAACAATGTTCCCGCATGACGGGGTGTTTGTTCAACGACGCAGGGCTCTTGACGCCCTTTCTTCTTCATAGCCGTTTAAATTTAAATACGCTTTGTAGATGTATGATGCCACTTTTTGTAGTGCCAAATTCGGTTTGACGGCTGGCGACATTAAAAGCCTCATAAAATTCCATACGCAATTCATCTTTGTCGACAAGGGTTAATTTGTAGACGGTTTCTTTGCTGAACGGGGATAATATCAAATCGCAGGAAAATATATAATTGTCTTTTTCCTGTTGTCCCAACACGAAATTTTCATATTTCCAAGAATCATTTTTATCAATTTTCAATGATTTGGACGCTTTTAATTCTCCGTCAAATAAGTCTGAGAAATTAATATTAGATTTGAATGAATCGTTTTTTTCAAAGGTCAAGGTAGACGATTTTATATCGTTGAATGTAATACCAACATTTTGTAAACCAAATACATCGCCTGGTTGGGTATTTAGCCCGATTTCGCTCAATCCCCATGCCCCTAAAAGATATTGTAATTCCTTATACTGGAAAGGAACAATTATTGCACCTGTTGTATCAATACTGCCAATCTTTCCGTCTAACTCTACTTCTGCCAAACCTTCTGAAAAGGGTGCGGCTTTGTCGTATTTTATGGAGATTTTTTCTACTCCTGTTTTATCTATAAACCCCCACTTGCCGTTGAGTGATACAAGCGCCAAATCATTGGAGAAATTTCCTGTAAAGTCATACTTTATCTGAATAATTTCTATTCCCGTTTCGTCGATATAACCATACTTGTTGTTTAATCCAACTACAGCCATACATTCGGAAAAATCGTTTGCCGTATCCCATTGGGGAGTAATTATCATTTTTCCCAATGTGTCTGCAAACCCCCATTTGCCAGTGCTATTATCTAACATTGGTACTAATTTTCCCTGATATTTCTGCCCACACGCAAAAAACATCGCCAAACTAACACTTATTAAAATCGTAATTGCATTTTGTTTGTTCATATTTACTTCTTTTTATGCTCCTTTCGGGAGCGGTTTATACTAATTTTCTCCCAATCCCCCGGATCTCAGATCACTAAAGGGTAATTTTGAGACAGTGCTACTTTAAGAAGTTTACCCTCATTAAAAGTAAAGAACACCGGAGCAAAAATAGCAGATGTTTTATTGCTTATACTACCCCATAAATGGGGTAAATTCATTTATTTCCCTAATTAATTTGTTAAAAATGTAAGAGGCGAAGAAAACCGGCTGTTTTGTGGGTGGCTAGTATAGGTGTTGAAGTAGGGCTATTCCCATCAATTTGTTCGCATAATTCCCGTATCGGTATCCGTGTTATTCAGGCGTTTGCTGCCGCTTTTGGCTTTTCGTCCATAGTTGAAGTTCCATGCAAATTTCAGTAGAATCATCCGTGAGAAGTCATTGGCATACATGTTCATCTTACTTGAAGCATATATATTCCTGTTTTCAGCATACCGTTTATACTGGTCAGAGAATGGTAACATAATTCCAGCTCCAACCGTGAACTTGCCTGCATTGTAACTGAGCATGAATAAATGTATTTTTTCACCTCCATTTAGTGATTCTCCTGAAAAACTATCGTATGCACTATATGATTGAAATATGCCGGAGAATTTCTTATACATGCCCATTAATTGTAAGCGGTAATAAAAGTTTGTATATGTGTGGCTGTATGAATTACCATTGCTGATGTAATGATTAACGCCTCCGGTCAATGAAAGCATGAGAATCTTTTTGATAGGTCCGGCAGAGAGTGTTAATTCACTATTCAGCTTTTGCCAGTTTCTATGATTTTCAAAACTATGAATGAACAGATTGTTCTCCCTGTATGTGGTTTCCATGATCGGTTTCGGGCTATACATATACGAATTCTGGAAATTCACTCCATAGATTCCTTTTTTCCAGCTGTATAGCAGGTTTATGTGATAGTTGAGGTTCGGTTTTAAAGCCGGATTACCTCTCATTACCTGTAGTGTATCCATATATTGGTCGACTGCGCTTATCCTTGAAAGTGAAGGCGATGTGTTGTATACTTCTCCTTTTAAACGTAGGAACATACTTCGGGTAAAATCGTATTGTACCGTAAGTTTTGGTCTGAAAGTGTAATATGTATAATCGTCTTCATCTTCTTGTTTTGCCCATGAACGCGACAACCCAATGCCAGCTATATAGCTGAACTTATCTTTCTTCCCTGAATATTCGGCATATATATACGAATCTGCCTGATCCATTTTTGTCAAAGAGTTTACTGTTCCGGTGTAATCATTATTAGCAAATGCCTGTGTATGTTTTATACCGGTCGTGAGCCGGCTTGCATTTTCGAATGTTTTTTCGTAAATCCCTTCGCCAATGATCGAGTATTTTTTCCCATCGACATCGGAAATGACATCCGTAATGCTTAATTCATCTTTTGTCTCTTCATATTTTTGATTGAGGTTTGAATGAATATATGTTCCTACTACGTTAAATAGGATTGTTTGTTTATTTTTCAGGGAATGAGAGTAATACAAGTCGATGGATGGTATATGCTGGCGTGTGTCGGTTCCCTGGTGTACGAATGTGATATCGTCAGGGTGTTGAGCTATATATCGTTGTGATTGCCTCATCTTATCATCTTCCGTAAAAGAATAGCGTACAGTGGCATTGAAATAATATGTATCGTTTTCTAACAGGTTATAATTGATATTTATGTTGTGGGAGTTTTCTGATAAATTTCCGGGCGAACCTTTATCAAACCGTTGCAGGCTGCTGCCATCTGAAAAATTAAATGTACGTTCTTCGTCTCCCCAGACTTTTGTGGGATTACGGTAACGGATTGAATAGTTCAGTCCGAACTCCGATTTTTTATAATTGAATTTAGCTGCTATCTGATCATCCCCGAAACTGGTTGTTACTGCATTACCTAAATCCATGCTAACGGAACCTCCGGCAATTTTGCGTTTCAGGATATAGTTAATAACCACATCTGCATCTCCGTAACGCACTCCGGGATTGTCAAGGTATTCTATGCGGATTACTTCATAGGGTTGGATCGCCCGTATATCCGGCATGTTAACAATTACTCCATTGATACAGAATGCCACACTCTCATCACCCGGCAGGGATACTTCATTCATGATCGGGTTAACTGTCAGACGGGGCAATTGCATGGTTGTTAGGAGATTTATCCCATTGCTGGAATTGGCTTTTTGCTGGTCGGTGACGAAAATGATTAACCGGTCGGCTTTATTTGTTATGTTGGATGCCGTAACAGTAACCGTTTCTAACTGGTTATTTTCTTCCGTCATAAAGATATCTCCGATATCAATCGGTTTGCTTAATCCGTTTAAGGAGATAGCCTGTGTGGTAAAACCTAAATAGGATGCTATAAGCAGATAATCTCCTGATGGGATATTTTTTAGTAGAAAATGCCCTTTCTGGTCGGTAGTTGTACCGGTAACAAATACGGAATCGGCTGTACTTAGTGTTATGTTGGCAAACTCCAGTGGATTTGCATTCTCTTCATGTATAACACGTCCTGATATCTGGTGTTGTGCATATGTATTTGTTACTCCGCATAAACAAATCAGATAGATTATAAATTTTATTCCTGACTTTCTCATAATTCTAACTTTTAAATTTATTGTTCCTGGTATGATAAAGTTAGGCCGGAAAAAGCCGGAGAGGCTTTTATTTATATGGACAGAGGTGGACAATTGATGGTGTGAAATCGATTGAAATATAGTTGATTAGTGTCTTTAGCGCTGAGCCAATGTGGACATTTTATTTCACCGTTAGTTCCAAAGGTAAATTTCAAGCGGTTGTTCTTTCCGGATCTCGTCCGGACGTTGTTGATTCATCTTTTCTTTGATCCGTTGTTTGCGTTTCGTAACCGACGAAGGTGAAATACCCATTAACAAAGCAATCACCGAAGTGGAAAGGCGTAATTTGATAAGACATGCATAGCGTATATCTTCTTCGGTCAATGAGGGAAAGTCTGTATGTAAACGATAGGAAAAGCCATCAAACAGTTGATTAACGGCATGGATGATTTCCGGCCATTGCGATTCTTCGATATAGCGGGGTTTTTTGCTTAATTGGTCAAGTACTGTAGTATGGGTAATTAATTGAGCGGTAAGAAAGCGTTCGCGTTCCTGTAGCCTGGCATTTTCTTCAGTTAGCATTCCTGAGCTATATAATTCCTGGTCTTTTTGATCGATAGATTTAGTGTACTGTTCAATCTCGGTATGTAGTAAATCGTTTTTTTGTTTTAGCCTTTCATTTTCTCCGATAAGCTGGTCTATTTCTTCCTTTAAGTCATCGTTTTCATTGACCTGTGTGGATAATGACCGGATTAATTCCTCATTTCTGGTAATGGTAGCTTCATTTTCGGCTAACTGAATGGTATGCCGGTGTAACTGTTCTTTTGCCTTTTGGATAGTACGTTCTTTTTTTAGCAATTTTCGTTGATAAATATAAATGATTACAGCGATGACAATTAATACTATTATACCAAGCCATAAGAAACGTTGTCGCAGTTTACCACGTTCGATATCAAGCGTCAGATTTTCTTTGAGGAGTTTGTTTTGCACAAATTGTCGTTCGCGGTCAACTTTAATCATATTGCGGCTGTATTGTAGTACATTGTCGACGCCTTCTACATTATAAACATTAAAGGGCTTTCCTTCTTTAGCATCAATGACGGATTGAAATATTTGAAGGACTAAGTTGATAACATATATTTCTTCAGGAACCTGGAACCTGTATTTTTCAATAATAGGATAGAACTGGTTAATACATGCTTTTGCAGAATCATATTCGTGCATATTAATCCAGGTACTTATATAATTCAACTTGAATTCATTTCCAACAGGTATGTTTGATTCTGTTGTGCGTAAAACCGATAATGCCTCTTTACTTTTCCCCCGGGAGTTTAGCGCTTCAACATATTGCCTTGTTATATAAAACTCCAATGGATCATGTAATTTCTGTGCTAACAATCTTCCATCGTGTGCATATTTATAAATAGAATCGGGTTCCTGTAATTGTTGAAATAATCTTGTTAAAAGTAGGTAACCGGAAACATTATCTTTGCTTACATATTCTTTTGTTATTTGAAGCAAATTTTCTGTTCGTTGTCTGTCTTTCAGGATGTCGTATTGTAATAAAAAATTCGCTATATTTAAAATTTTTGCTGTATCCTTTTGTATTACCGCAATCTGTAAGGCTTTATTAAATAAGGAATCTTGAATAGCAGCTTTTTCTGTCCAACTTACTTGTCCTGCTGCAAGCAAATATGTTTCTAATAAACGAGGGGATGCTGTTCTATTATAGTAATCCAATGAGAAAAAGATCAGGCTGTCATTTACCAGGCTTCGCTGTTGCTTTTGATGTGCTTTGGTTAGCCAGAAAGCATAATCAGCCTTACCGGCATCGGATAATGCCAGGGGATCTACTTTTTCTTCCAGCAATGTTGCGAGGCTATCAGGATTATTCAGGAACAATTGCTCCATCACCGCTTCTTCCGGCATATCCGAATACATGGTAGGCTGGCAGGCAATCAGTATAAATGAAATACCTATGATGCAGTAGTAAATTTTTTTTCCCATTACAAATGGATCATATTAATCAGGAATAAAGGATATTATCGCTTGCTACCTTCAACTTCATTGGTCATTTATTTCCCAAACGATATGCCCATCCGTTCTCCCTGGGTAATTAAATCGTGTTCGGGATCTACTAATTTTAGTTTTCCGGCAACTTCACTGAGTGGGAGTGACGTGATTTTCTCTTCTTTCAGGCAGACCATTTGACCGAATTGTTTATTTGCGATCAATTCTGTTGCATGACTTCCAAGGCGGGTAGCCAGATTGCGGTCGAAAGGAGAGGGGCTTCCTCCTCGCTGAATATAACCCAAAACGGTTTCACGTGTTTCAATACCGGTTGCTTCTTCAATGGCATGTGAAATATAATCAGCCGGGCGTTTTGAGGAACCTGTTTTTATTCCTTCTGCTACAACAACAATTGAACTGGGTTTCCCTCGTTTTGAACGATTCAGGATTGCCTCATTCACCTTATTGATATCGAATTCAATCTCGGGAATCAGAATTACATCTGCACCTCCGGCCATACCTGCATATAATGCAATCCATCCGGCATGGTGTCCCATGACTTCGACAACCATCACACGTTTGTGGGAACTGGCGGTAGAATGCAAACGGTCAATAGCATCTGTAGCGATATTGACCGCAGTATCAAATCCAAACGTAATATCGGTACCCCAAACATCATTGTCAATAGTCTTAGGGATTCCGATTACGTTTAACCCCATTTCCGAAAAACGATTCGCTGTTTTTTGCGTACCGTTACCTCCGATACAAACCATACAATCTAAACCTAGTTCAATATAATTTTGCCGGATTACCAGTGGTTTATTTATATCTCCGGGCTCTGACTTCTTTTTGAAGGGTTTCTCGCGTGAAGTTCCTAAAATCGTTCCACCCAGGTTTAAAATTCCGGAAAGTTTGCCCTCGTCAAGTACTTCAATGTCTTTATTTAGTAATCCGGTAAAACCATTGTGAATACCAATAACTTCCATTCCATAGTGCCAGATCGCAGTTTTCCCAACCCCGCGAATGGCTGCATTAATACCCGGACTGTCTCCTCCGGCAGATAGTATTCCTATTTTCATATGATATGTAATTTATTACAAAGATAAAAAATATCTATATTTGCTTTTAGAAAAAAGAGATCAATGACAAAGATTATTCTTATAACCGGTGGTCAACGCTCCGGAAAAAGTCGTTATGCAGAGCAAAGAGCGCTATCATTGTCGGATTGTCCTGTTTACCTGGCAACTGCCCGTATCTGGGATGAAGAATTCCGGCAACGTGTATTGCGGCATCAGGCAGATCGGGGATCGCAATGGGAGAATATTGAAGAGGAAAAAGAACTGTGCAGGCATAATTTTACCGGACGAACTGTTCTGGTGGATTGTGTGACCCTCTGGAGTACGAACTTTTTCTTTGATTTACAATCAGATGTAGAGCAATCACTTCAGGCTGTGAAACATGAATTAGACTGTTTGACGTTGCAAGATGCTACATTTTTGTTTGTTACCAATGAAATTGGAATGGGTGAGACACCAGCAAACGAACTTCAACGAAAATTTACGGATTTGCAAGGTTGGGTGAACCAGTATATTGCTTCCAAAGCTGATGAAGTTCTTTTGATGGTAAGTGGCATTCCAGTTCGGATAAAGTAACAAGTTAATTGAATATTGAATTGGAGCGAAGCGGAAATCGGCCATAGTCAAAGTGGAAAATTGAAAATGAAAGAGACGGTAAAAGGAGCACTAGTTTGGAAACTAGCCCCGGCAAGAGACGCAGGGAACGCTTCTTTTGATAATTCTGTAGATTATGAGATTTTGTGAACATTGAACTTTTAGTATATTAGTATTGTTTTATAATAAAAATAATTATGGCCTATATTGATTACTACAAAGTCTTGGGAGTCAATAAAGATGCATCTCAAGACGAGATCAAAAAAGCATACAAGAAATTAGCCCGGAAATGCCATCCTGACCTGAATCCGAATGATCAGAATGCGCATCAGAAATTCCAGGAGATTAACGAAGCTAATGAGGTTCTCAGTGATCCTGAGAAGCGGAAGAAGTATGACCAGTATGGAGAGCACTGGAAACATGCAGACCAGTTTGAGGCGCAGCAGCAACAGCAGCAGCAATACGGACAACCATTTGGTGGTTCCGGAGGTGGTTCGTCCTGGTATTCGAGTGATGGTGGGGAATTCTCTGACTTTTTTGAATCATTGTTTGGTTCGCGAAGAGGCGCGAAAAGTCGTACCCATGGTTTCAGGGGGCAGGATTATAATGCCGAATTACACTTATCGCTGACGGATGCGGCCAAAACACATAAACAGGTCATTACGGTTAACGGGAAGAATCTCCGGATAACGGTGCCGGCAGGTATAGCCAATGGACAAACCATTAAGTTGAAAGGGCAAGGTGGTGAAGGAATGGAAGGCGGCCAAAACGGCGATTTGTATATCACATTTATTATTGCCGAAGATGCCCGGTTTAAACGGGTAGATAACGATTTGTATACGACTGCTCCTTTAGATTTGTATACTGCTATTTTGGGAGGTGAACAGATTGTAGAAACAATGGATGGAAAAGTAAAAATGAAAGTGGCGCCCGGGACACAAAATAATACAAAAGTCCGTCTGAAGGGTAAAGGTTTTCCTATCTATAAGAAAGAGGATCATTTTGGTGATTTAATTATCACTTATTCTGTTGAGATTCCTACAAATCTGACTGATAAGCAAAAGGAATTATTCAGGGAAATTAAAAGTCTTAATTAAAAACAGATCATTATGGAAGCAGATTTAATTATCATCAATGAATATTGCCGGAAGATTAATTTAGAACCTTCGTTTTTTGATTTGCTCGAAGAAAACGATCTGATCACTATTTTTATAGAAGAAGGTGAGCGGTATTTTCCTTCTTCAGAATTGAATGCCCTGGAGAAATATATACGCTTATATTACGACTTATCCATTAATATGGAGGGCATTGATGTGATCCGGAATTTACAAAACCGGATACAGGCATTAGAAGACCGGATTAACCTTTTACGTCAGCGGCTTAAGATCTATGAGTCGGATGTGTTTTAAAATCGAATTAAATTAAATAATAAAGGAGCTTTAAAGCCCCTTTATTATTTAATTCTCTTATTATTTATATCCCGGGTTCTGCGGGAAGTCTGCGTCAATATTCAAGTCAATTTGTTCCTGGGGAATAGGGAGTAATACATGATAATCCTGAATATTCAATCCTGGTGTTAACGGATTATTGTTGTACTTCCGTACCCGTTCTACCAGTTTACCTGTTCTGCGTAGTGCAAAGAAACGGCATTCTTCCTGATATAACTCACGCGCCCGTTCATCCAGCAGGTAGTCTATATTTACTTTATCAGCCGTAACAGGTGTAGCATTTGCCCTTTTCCGGATAACATTGATATCTTCCGTAGCTTTATCAATTTGACCTAATTGAATATAGGCTTCGGCACGGTACAAATATGTTTCGGCTAAGCGCATTGCATATACATCTTTAAAACCTGCACCATTTCCGGATGTTGCTGCATTTTCAAGTATATTACACGGATCAAAGAACTTTAAAAAGAACGGATAGATATACTGGCAAGAATCCCGGATTGCATCCCGACCGGCACTTGCCGGATACAAACTAAAATCAATCAATTGTCCATGATAAGCTGATTCCGGATTATCAAAATAGAAATCCCGTTTTACCATATGTTTTGCATTCCGGATGTCATTGTTAAAATCTGCCCCCCATACTATATGCGACATAAAATAGGTCGGACGAATCCAGGAAACACCACGGCCTAAAGTATCCGAATATCCTGTATATTTACCATCTATTAATTCTCCTCTGAAAGCAGGGAAACCATCGGGTGTATTTCCCATACGGAAATAAGCCGGTCCCCACGCACGTCCCCCACGGTTATTGCTTCCGCCAATTACACTTGGGTCATCGAATTGGATTGCCCAGATTGTTTCCGTATTGTCAGCTAAATTCTGGTTATTTGTCGCAAACAAATCCCAGAATACATCGCCTGTGCCCCAAACGGAGTTACCGGCACTACCGAAACGATTGGTCATTATGGCATACCCCATGTTTTCTATTAAAAGAGTGGATGTTTCTACTGCTTGTTGGTATTTTTGCTGCATTAAATATACTTCGGTTAATAAATGCAGGGCTGCTCCTTTTGTGATTCGCCCGGGATCTTCTTCTTTTCCGCGATCAGGTAAAGAGGCTATTGCCTGTGTCAAGTCACTTTCCATTAACTGAAATGCCTCAGATTTCGGATTACGAATGAAGTCGGTTTTTGCTTCGCTGGTTACCTCTGTAACAACAGGTACGTCCCCATAGTTAGAAACCAAGTGGCGATAACACCAGGCGCGGAAGAATAATGCTTCTCCATAAAATTCTTCTTTTTTGGCAGGAGAAGACCAAATTGATTCATCTGAATTTTCAACATATTGCAAAATGAGATTAGCTCGTTGAATAAGACGGTATGGGCGCCGCCACCATTCTCTTACGATACCATTGGTAGAGGTAAAGTAATTTACATAGTTGCTGACAAACTTAGTACTGTTCGGGTCTTCACCATGAAAAGCTACATCTGTACCTACCCCCTTGTAAGTGCTGCTATGTTCTTGAATCTCTTCTCCAAAGAAAAAGTCATAGCGAACAGACCAATGAAGTCCGTTTATGCCTTGCCTTAGCCCGGCTTCCGTATTATATGCATTATCCGGAGCTAAGAAATCCATCGGTTTTTCTTCCAGGAAACCATCGTCATCGCAAGATATCCATATGAAGGGAATTGCGAATAAAATCACGAAAAACAGATTTTTATTATTTATAGATGTTTTCATCTTTTGATTTTTTTAAGGTTGTTAAAATGCTAATTTAATTCCAAACACAACGTTACGGGTATTTGGTATATGCTTTTTATTTTTCAAAGGGTCATTGTCGCTATCATCATCAGCCAATTCCGGATCCCATCCCTGATAATTGGTCCAGGTATACAGATTTTTTGCTGAAACATAGAGTTGCAGGTATTCAAATCCACCTAATGCTTTTAAGATTTTCGGACTGAATTTATACATAAGCGATATATCCTGTAAACGAACAAAGCTTCTGTCCTGATAGATGCCGCCTGATTGAGGTTGTGAGTTATAAATGCCGGTTGCGTTGGTAACTCCATTATCTGGTGTCCAATATTGACGGATAGCTGGTTGGTTTATACGGTATACATCGTCTGACCGTTCGGCTACGTTTAGATAAGTCGCATTATTTAATATATAATATCCATTACCTCCCTGGACAGAATTCAGTAAAAAATACAACGACCAGTTTTTATAGGCAAATGTATTACTGAAACTGAAGCGGAAGTTTTCAGCTTTGGTACCGAGTACTTTTCGATCATTATCCGGATCAATTACACCGTCACCATTCAGGTCTTCATATTTCCATTGTCCAGGATACCAACCTTTATAGATTGTTCCGTTATATAAATCTTCTTCTCTCCATAAGCCGATAATATTGTAATTATAAATTGCCTGAATTGATTCTCCTACAAACCATGAATTTCCAATATCCGAGTCTCCTCCATTTCCATATAATTTTGAAATTTCATCACGGCTTAAAGAGAATGTGAAAGCGGATGTCCAGTTAATATCTTTTGTAATGATGTTATTCGATCTTAACTCCAGGTCAATTCCTTTTGTATTAACGCCTCCGATATTGGTCCAGCCTTGTTCGTAGCCGGAAGAGTAAGGAAGTTTTCTTGTTACCAATACATCGGTTGTTTTGGATGTATACATATCTATTGATCCGGATATTCGTCGGTTGTCCAATAATCCGAAGTCTATACCCAGATTAAAAGAAGAAGTCTTTTCCCAGGCGAGCGATGAGTTACCTAATTCGTTGTAATTAGGGTAGATTGCAACACCGGTGGAGCCGTTGTATACATAGTTATCGTTTGACATTTTAGCAAGACTGGTATAACGTCCGGCCCCTTGATTTCCATTTTGTCCATAGGAAAGCCTTAGTTTTAAATATAACCAATTTAACTTTTCCATAAACTGTTCTTCGGATGTAACCCAACCCAAAGAAAAAGACGGCAAAGTAACATATTTCGAATTGACTCCGAATCCTGAAAAACCATCGCGGCGTACGGTTGCAGTTGCCATATACCGGTTTTTGTAGGTATAATTAGCGCGTCCCATATAAGAAACACCCGTCTCTTGCCACTTTTGATTGTCTCCGGTACTAAGTTTAGTTCCAAAAGCCATATTGTGAAATCCTAATGCATCATTATCGAAGTTTTCAGAGGTGAATCGATATTTTTCTCCCATGTATTTTTCACGACTGTATAGTAGGGTTGCATTTACACTATGATCACCAAATGTACGTAGATATGTAATAATATTATTGAAAATCCAGCTTCTTTTTTCTTCCGGTATTTTTTCTGCTTTTCCATTATTGGTTATTCCTTCTTTTGTTGATGCCGGGTAAAATGAATTATTCTTCCGGTTCCAATAAGTATTTGAATAGTTAAAGTCGTAAGATAAACCTTTTATAAAAGGTATATTTATTTTAGTGTTTGCCACAAAGAATAAACTATTACGGATATCCTCATTGGTTGTTTTAGTTCGCCATAATGGATGCGGCATATAATTTTCACCAGTTAAATAAGTTACATAATCGTCAGGGGAGCTCAAATCGTTGTTTGCGAGTGGACTGGCATACCTGGCGTCAACAAGTTCCGGTTCCAGACCAGAATAGTCCTGATACGAATAATTAACATTAAATCCTACCGACATCCAGTCTGTAACCTTACCATCTATTTTGGTATTAAATGTGAAACGATCCCATTGGTCATTTACAAGTATACCCTCTTCTCCCGTATATGAACCGGAAAAGTAATAATTTACTTTATCGGTACTTCCCGAATAGCTTAGGTCATAATTCTGGATGATCGGATTATCACGCATTACCACGTCAAACCAGTCAATTTCATTATATCCATTCCCCATTGCCAGGTAATTATCTCTTTCTTCTTGTGTACGAAGGGTTGAGGCAACTACTTCACGATTGGTTACATCCGGTCGTACCGGTTTTCCGGCACTACTGGTCGGATTGGTAGCATACCATGCATACAAACTTTGTTGATAGTAATAATCGGTTAAACGAACTGCATATTGATCCGCATTCATATATTTTACGGGATGATTTGTCTCAAATTGTGTCCCATAATATGCATTGAAAGCAATCCTGGGTTTTTCACTTTTTCCTTTTTTTGTAGAGATAATAATTACTCCATTGGCAGATCTTGATCCGTAGACGGCTGCTGCACTGGCATCTTTCAAAACGTCGATATATTCAATATCGCTTACATTGATATCATTTAATTCACCATTGTAAATAATTCCATCTAATACAATTAGTGGAGTTTTGCTAGCCGATAATGTAGTCTGACCACGGATGGAAAGATTCGATCCCCCTCCGGCCATCCCTTTGCTGGAAAGATTTACGCCGGCCATTGTTCCGGATAATGCCTGTGCCAGACTCATGTTAGGTAGTGAACTTTTATCATCTAAGGTAACACGGCTTACTGCACCGGTAAGGTCACTCTTTTTCATGGTGCCGTAACCTACCACTACCACTTCATCTAATGCTTTTACATCTTCTCTTAAAACTATGTTCAACGTTTTTTGATTGGTGACATGTACTTCTATTGGTTCGTAGCCGATATAACTGATACTTAGTGTTGCATTTCTGGGTACAGTGATCGAAAAATTGCCATCAATATCAGATATTATACCGTTTGTTGTCCCTTTTTCAACGATACTGGCTCCGATGATCGGTTCTCCTTTTTCATCTGTAATTGTTCCGCGAATAGTATTGGTTTGTTGATCGATTGTTGAATTTGTTGCAGGAAGCACTTCCGGTATTGCATTTACGTGGTTTGTAAATAAAATGATACAGGATAAAACACTGCAAATGTACAAAAGGGTCTTTTTCCTGTATGATACAGTTTTTTCTTGTTTCTTCATGGGTATAAATTAATTAGATTTGTAAAGTGAAATGAATTGTAACTTAGGTAGTTTCTTTAGATTTAGCTTATACAGTATGTTTCATAGGCATTTATTTTTGTGTTAGACAATTGTTTTTTTATAGTGTTACCGCGCACACATAAACATCATTCAAACATAATTGCTTGTATGCGTAAGTTTTGAAGCATCAAATTCATTTTGATTAGGGATCTGAAATCAACCAATATATAAGTGTTGATTAAATTAAAATAAAATGAGCGTTTTTTCATACATAAGTACATGTGTTTTTCTTTTAGATTTGCTACAAATATAGATGTTTTTTATATAATTCAAAAAAAAATACAAAATAATTACGGTGTATTGTATATTAATATTGAGGGAGAAATATGTGCGGTTTTTTGTGTGTGAATTAAGATAGTATTAATCTCGGTTGTATGTTGTTATGAATCAATTGATCACTTGGAGGTTTTGCTGGGTGATAAGACAGAATTGAAATAAATAGGCTTTAGTGTGAAAGTAGACTGCATGTGTGTTTTTTTTAACAATTAAATGTTAAATGATGATAGGGTTTGAGAGTGTAGATCATTGATTCTTTAATGATATATTTTATGAGTAAGTTTTAATAATTCAAAATAGAATGGTGTTACCCTTTCTTCATTTTTTTATATTCACGGGGAGACATTCCCATTATTTTACTGAAAAGACGTGAGAAGTAATAGGTATCATCAATGCCAATTTTATAGCAAATCTGATTGATCTTCATATCTGTAAAGTCGAGCAGTTTGCAGGCTTGCTGGATTTTCAACTGATTAAAATAAGTCAAGGGTGCAAATCCGGTTCGTTTATTGAACATATTTGTGAAATAAGAAATTGAATATCCGGTATGTTCGGCTATTTCGTCTAACGAAAGCTTTTTCTCCAGATTTTCTTTCATGTAGTGGATAGCAGCCGTAACAATGTCATCTTTTTGCGATTCATCTTTTTTGACATTCCTGTATTGTTGTATGTAATGCAATGTTCCCAGGTAATGGTGAAATATGGTGCAGGCGTACATCAGGTTCTCGCGGCTGTAACCCATTTCGAGTGTCCGGAAAATCTCCTCGAACAGTTCGATCCGGTCACTGATCCGGGAATGAAGTCCCGGACGGATTTCGATTGGCCGGTCTTGCTTTTGGGCAAATGAAGAAGCGAGTTTACCTTTGAAATGTATCCAGTAAATAGTCCAGGGGTTGCTCTCATCACTACCATAGGTGTGTGGAGCTCCGGCAGGTAAAATAAAATATTGGTTTTCTGTAACTGTGTGTTCGGAAGAACCGGTTTTAAACCATCCCCCTCCTTCTATGCAATAAATAAACACATATTGATTGATCGGTTCATTGCGTTCCCGGTAATGGTGATAGGCTTTGGGATAATAACCGATATCTGTGATGTGCAATACAGAAGAATAGGTGTCTTTCTCCATTTCCTGTATGATAGCCGGAGGAAGCACAATCGCTCTTTCGCCACTGAATCCGTCTTTACGCTTAATCATTGTCATATATTCAAAGGTGAAGTTAATGATTATAATTCAATATTAATCATTAATTTGAAGAAAAAAGTGGTCGTTATTCCGACTGTAAGGATAAGCACAATAAAGACTTTTGTTACAATGCGATATCTCACATTCGTTCGATATGACGGATAGCTTAAATGATAATAATTTTATTGTGAGATGTTTTAGGGTAATAATTACCCGTTTTGCATAGCTTATTTTCTGTATTGTGCAAAAGTGTATCATTTGCATCCACACTAGAGGCTTTTAATTAAACCTATATTCTGTTATATGCCTGTATGGATTGTTTTTATCAATTATTATGGATAGGGATTGTGGTTGATTTGGAGCGTCAGGATATCCTTGCGGTTCTAAAGCTATACCGGCACCGGCAAAATATTTAGCATTCTCACGACCAATATCACTCCCATCCATAAAATACCCGGTGTATACCTGTAAAGAGGGTTGGTTGGTATAAATCTCAACACTACGTCCGCTTTCTGTATCTTCCAATGTTGCTGCCCAATCCAGATCTGTATCTTTGTCGCTTAATACAAAAGCGACTGAAAAGCCTTTGTCTTTTTTTACCATATCGTCTCCAGCCGAAATAGATGCTGCAATTGTTTTAGGCGAAGTGAAATTGAGAAAAGTATTTGAAATATCTTTTAGGGTTCCGGTTGGGATCAGTTCTTTATCACAGGCAACAATCGAAGTGGATCGGAGTTTGAGGAAGTGAGATAGCACGCTTTTGTGTTGTTTGTTTTTTTGAAGATTGAAAAAGGCATGATTGGTTAAGTTCACTGGGCTAGGTTGATCTGTTGTTGCAGTGCATTCCATCCGGAGACTATTTTCCGGAGTTAGTTTATAGGTTACATGAACCGTTAGGTTGCCCGGATAAGATTCATCTCCATCGGGAGAGAAAAGTGAGAATGTAACTGTATTTTCGTTTTCATTACTGATATCCCATAATTGTTTATGAAAGGCTTTAATACCTCCGTGCAGATGATTTTTTACCGGATCGCCGTATACATCATTTGAATCCAATTTGTATTCTTTACCGCATAAAGAGAAACGCGCCTGGTTGATTCGTCCGCATACTCTGCCTACAATGGCTCCGTGATACTGCTCACCGGCATTCATATAGCCGGTGAGGGTATCAAATCCTAAAAGTATATCGTCAAATTCTCCATGTTGGTCGGGTACCCACATATTCACCCATCGCGCTCCGTAATTGGTAAATTGAGCAACCAGTCCGTTTGGGTTTTTTAAGGTGACCAGCCGGGCTGTATTGCCCGGGATACCTTTCAGGAAATCGGATTCTTTTAGCGAGTTCATGTTTTATGCATTGTCGTCATCTCGAATGAAATGAGAGATCTCATTAGCACAATGTTATTGTGACTATGCGATTTCTCCCGTTGGTCGAAATGACGGTTGTTTTTTGGCTTTTGAGACACATTTAATGTTTTAATTTGCCGAAAATAATCTCTTTATTAATTCCGGTTGCAGTTCCTGTTGAGGGTTGAATTTGTCGGACGCTATGTATTCCAGCAGACTTTGTTTAAACTGTGCAGCGGCAGGGTATTTCTGCGGATCTTTGTTTAATCCGGCGCTGCATACCATCAGTTTACCTTTGCCTACTTTGGCTTCGAACAGTATGCCTAATCTACGGTTTTTAAACCAGTCGTCAATCAGATGAACAGTCGGACGAAAATCGGCAGGAAATTCATCCAGAACCATGGCATCGCAATCGGAAACAATGTCCCACCATTGGTAATCACTATAGCCTTCGTTCGGGAAAGCAGCCAATGCCGGGTGGGTAGGATTACAAAGAACACCTAATGTATGTGGCGCCTGGTTTCTTGTCCACGCTGTATTCCAGAATATGCTTGAAAAACCTACAGCAATGTCTCCACCTTTGCCGGGTTGTACACTTCCTTTGGATGAAAGAAGCAGTACGGACTCCCCGTTATTCAACCGGTTGATAACTGACTGGTCAAATTTTGAGGCAATATAAGGTGAATTGCTTACTGTTTGTTTTTGAGCAGGATATACCCATATGTTCCACTGATTCTTGCTGTTTAGATTTTCAGCCTGAACGGTTACTGTCAACTGCGTAGGCTCTTTTATCTGATCAAAAGAAACCTCGATGTTACCGACCGGAATACAATTGTCTAACGGTAGATCTTTGGTGAAACTACCTTTACCTATAAAACGGTTGTCGGATGTGATGACCGTCCAGACGATATTCGCATCTTTAATGGGTTTTTCTCCGAAATGAGCGAATTCAACCGGTACGTTCATCGTTTCATTATTCAGCCATACCATTTTGGGAAAACGAACGAGGGGAACCGTTTGATTACAGAACATGCTGTAAGCTGTACCATCCACATATCCTTTTGTATCCCAGAATACATCTAATACACCCACCAAAGCAGTACCTTGTCCGGGGAAATCATTCAGGTCTAATAACTGGAATCCGGCAAATCCGGGGGTGCGTAAGGCTGCTTCAATATCTGCTTTATAACAAAGGGTTTGTAGTTTACCGGAAGCATACAGGAAATCGTCTGACAGATCACCCATGTGATTGTTCTCCAATGTTTCTTTGAAGATTTCAAAGTTCTTCGCTTTTAATACACCTGTATATTTTTGTATTTCATTGAGGTTAGGATATACG
This sequence comes from Tannerella sp., assembly GCA_031285565.1. Classification (GTDB taxonomy): domain Bacteria; phylum Bacteroidota; class Bacteroidia; order Bacteroidales; family Tannerellaceae; genus Tannerella. The sequence continues at coordinate 26,847 of JAITVY010000046.1, forward strand.
CACCACTGACCTATTTCGTGACTGACGGTAGGCATATCTTTTTTGATTATGTCGGCAAAATCGTAGTCAGAACGGGGTGGTTGTGCATTGATAATACTGCGTAATTCTTGTCCCCAGCCCTGGATACGTGGATCGGGTGCATTCCAGTAATCAGCGTTCGGTATATATGGCCAGCCTGCCGCACTGGTGTAAACCCTCCGGGAGTCTTTATCTTTCCAATGGTCTACCAGATCAGACAGATATTTTACCTGGTTTGCACCGCCCGGTTCATTTCCATAAGCCAGCATACAGAAAGAGGGATGGTTGCCATATTCTTGTAAAATACGGTCGCTTTCTTCGTAAAACCATTTGTCTAAATAACCGCCATCGCCAACGCTTGCCCATGCAGCGCATTCTACCTGCAGGTAAATACCCATACTGTCAGCTACATTGAAAGCTACTTCGGGCGGACACCAGGAATGGAATCGCACGTGGTTTAACCCGAAGTCTTTACACGTACGGTAAATCTTTTCCCAATAGCTGTTTTCCATAGCAGGATACCCTGTCAATGGGAATATACAACACTCCAGCGTTCCACGCAGGAATATAGGTTGACCGTTTACGTGGAAGCGGGTACCTTCTTTTTTAAATTCACGGAAACCGAATGTCGTATATCTCTCATCTGTTCCGTCCGGAGATTCAATTACTGTTTTTAGCCGGTAAAGGTTAGGTGTATGTTCAGACCAAAGTAGGGCATCTTCGCCCGCTTCTACAACGGTGTTGTAATGAATCCTACCCTTGTCTTGTCCTTCCAGAAAAGCTGGTTTGCCAACCGGTTCCCCTTTTAGTGTTTCAATTTGTAGCGTGATTTTATAATCATTCGCAGCAGGATCGCTATGACCGGTAATATCTACCCGTATTTGCTTTGTCTTAGTATCAGGATAGATTTGTATATCCGAAATAAATACATAGGGTTTAACCGAAAGTGAAAGGTCACCGGTTATACCGTTCCAGTTACTTTGTGTATGATCGGATACGCTGTGCGCATTGACGCCGACCGGAATATTTACGCGGTTATCTACGCGAAGTGTAAGGATATGCTTTCCGGCTTTCAGGTCGGTTAGTGCGTATCGGTGAGGAGTGGATAATCCGTTTTGTCTTCCTTTTTCAACTCCGTCAATGTATAAAGTTGTTTCCCAGTGCGTGCGTTCTAATTCCAATACGGCAATTCTGTCTTTCCAACCGGATGGTATATCAATCTCTTTTTGATACCAGGCAACTCCTACATAATGCTTTTCAGGATTCAGCCAGAATGGAACTTTTATATTTCCATCTTTCCGGTAATTTGCATAAGCCGGAGATGTGTACCAGGAACTGTCAACAACCTGCCCCGTCCATTGGGTATGGATGTCTACATCATTACCATAGCCTTGTTCCTGTAGCGATCCGGGCAATTTGATCGGATCGTTAAAGGTAGCATCAAACCATTTCTCGTTGACCCCTATATCCGTTGGGTCGAGCTTGATTTTCCATTCACCGGATAGTGAGATGTTTTGTTCAGCCTGCTGACAGGCAGAACAAAACAATATTGCTAACATGAAGAAGAAGATTTTTTTTATCATATTACTTATATATTTTATGGGTTAACACATTGTATCCCGTTGGTCTTTCAATAGAAAATTGCTTTGTATCTTCAGGCAACTCAATCTCTGTAATTTCTCCGGGTCGCAGTAGAGGTAAAGGTAGTATTTTATTTTCATATACGACTTTATAGCCATCAACTGTATATGATGGAAGAGCGTTTCTGTTTTTTAAGGATATCTTATTTTTCCCGTCTACTGTTTGAATATTTAATATTTCAATGGGTGAGCTTAATTCTTTTAAGGTATAGAAAGAGGGCTTTCTTTCGCGATTCATCCCCGAAATGCCATGGGTGCGTCTTTTATATTTTCCTGCTCCTTCTTCGCCCATATGTGTTCTATAGTCGTTCAACGAAAAGTATATTGCGCCTACGACCCAGTCGTATTTATTCCATTCGCGAAGATGAAAATGCATTTCTTCTATTCTACGGGCATCCCCACCTGTGAAAGCCGGTTCGCAAAGACCATGTTCCGTAATCATAATGGGACGATTGCCTACCGTTTCTTTTACTATCTGAAAATAATGCCCCAATTCATCCCTTGATTTTCCATGCCAGGTGCCGATGTATTCATTCCATGTAGGGATACTACCCAGCAAAGATTCGTCTTTTTCTTTTCTGAAAGGCATCCTGTTTGATACAACCTGAATATGACGGGTTGGGTCTAAGTTTTGTGCATACCGGATAAGATCTACATATTGCTGGGGTGTTGTATTACCATTTACTTCATTACTTATTCCCCATGAGAATATACATGGATGATTGTAATGTGTTTCTATCATTTCCGATAGCTGGTTTTCAATAATCTTTTGTGTCTCAGGTGTAAGATTCCCGGGCTGTTGCCACCAGGGGATTTCTTCCTGTACCAGGATTCCCATTTCATCCATTTTATCCAGGATATATTCATCCTGTTGCCAATGGAAACGGGTGATGACGCAATTTACGTCTTTCATGTCATTCAGTATGCCGTCTATGAAATCTCTTGGTTCTGCCATTCCATATTGAGGATTGCTTCCCGGCATCCATTCCACTCCAATCAGCCTTACCGGATCGCCATTTAAAAGCATTTTTTCTCCATCTACCTTGATTTCTTTAAAGCCGAAATGGGTTGTGTAGGTATCTGCTGTTTTTCCGTTTACAACCGTTGATACCTGGAGATCATACAAATCAGGATGATCGAAATGCCACAATGCAGGATTGGGAATGCTGAAAGAAATAGCTGTCAATTGTTTATTTCCTGCTTTTTCAGAGACGGAAAAAACTTCTTTTCCCGATGTACGTTCTTTTACCTGTATCTTATATTCAAATTCTTTTTGCGGTTTTTCCCAAAGGTTGATGTCCAATTTAACATTGCCTGTGTTTTGTGTATTGACATGCACATAACGTATAGCGGGTTTTTCCGCAACAATTAAATCGACATTACGGATAATACCACCATCGTTAGCCCAGTCAAAGGATTTTTCGAAAGGAATAGCTTTGCCGGAATATTCGTTGGATACAGAGACGACAAGTTTATTATCTTTTCCGTATCTGACTGCATCAGCTATTTTTACATAAAAGATGGTATACCCTGAAGAAAAATGTTCGCCTATTTTTTCCCCGTTCATATAGATGACTGCATCCCGGTATATGGCATGGAATTTCAGGCGAAGATCTTTTCCTTTATATGTATCCGGTATAGGTAATGTGTATTCGTACCAGGCAAGTCCTTTATAATCTTCCAACCCCTCCATAATATTCCACGTATGCGGAACCTGTACTTTTGTGGCGTTTGAGGGCAAACCTTTCGGGTAACCTTTTGCGCCCTGGTTCAAACTATCCACACAAAACAGCCATTCACCATTGAGCGATTTAAGAGTTCGTTCTGCTAACAGGGTGCTAAATGAGAATGATATCATGAAGAAGAGTAATATTGTTATTCTTTTGTTCATAAGTTTAGAGTCTTTTTTGTTAAGTAAATTGACTGTGGTTTAATAAAGACCTTTTATCAATACGGATAAAAGGTCTTTATCCGGGAATCTAAAGGGTCTTTATCCGCCCGAATAAAGACCCTTTATCAGTACATCATAATTATTTCCAGGCGTCGTTTTGTGTAATATTGGGATTGTTATTCAGTTCTTCTTCAGGGATCGGATAATAGTTGTAACGCGGTGTATAATTGTTGTATCCTTCTACCTGGCTTTCTTTTATAACCTGTTCAAGTATACCCCATCTTCTGAGGTCATAAAAACGCATTCCTTCACGTGCAAATTCCAGATTTCGCTGATGCATGATTTCCTGCATCATCTGGTTCTGATTCCATGAGTTCATTGTTGAACTGATATCTTTTAATTGAGCTCTTTCACGAATCCGGTGTACCAACGGAGCAGCAAGGGAAACTTTATTCTGCATGGTGTAGGCTTCCGCCAGCATTAATAATACGTCAGCATAACGCATTGGATATTCATTTAAGGTAGACTTCCAGTCTCCCTCATCCTTATTCCACCAGTTTTGTCCTTTTCGCGGCCATACAGCATCTTTTTCAAATTTTTCCGTGAAATTATATGTGTAGTATACACAACCCGGATAGTCCCAGGCAAGTGTAGCCAAAGCACGTGGGTCAAAATTATCGTCTTTCGTTCCTTCTTTCATGAAAGCTTCCAGTAATACTTTGGTAGGTATTAACTCGAACCATCCGCCTACTTCGCCCGGTGCACATTCCTGCGCCATTGTTGTTGAGTGTACTTTCATTGCCGGGTTATTCTCTGTCCCCCAGATGTCCGGGCCTCCTTCGAGGCTGAACTGTATTTCGAAAACAGACTCTTTACTGTTTTCATGCATGCCATCGAATAAATGGGCGTAATTTTCTAACAAACCGTACCCGTATTCCGCTTCATTATCAGTCAGTAATCTGAACTCCTGTTCTGCTTTGTCCCACATTTCCTGAAAAAGATATGCTTTTCCAAGAAATGCAATAGCTGCACCTTTTGTCGCACGTCCTATCTTATCTGTCGGATACTTGACCGGTAAGGATGCTTTTGCATCCTGTAAGTCGCTGACAGCTTGATTCCATACTTCAACCTGTGGAGATTTTGAAGTAAAGTATTCGCTTTGATCAGTGATTAATTGGGTAATAATGGGAGCATCTCCAAATTCTATTGCGAGTATGAAGTAATTTAATCCGCGGAGGAATTTTGCTTCAGCAACTAATTGTTGTTTTTTTGTTTCATCTGTACCCGTTATTTCTTCCGCATAATGGATTACCTGATTGGCTCTGAATATTCCGACATACAGGGACCTGAATATTTTCGTGCTTTCATTGGTGCTGGGGGTATTCTTGAAAGTAGAAATGGCATAACGTCCCTGAACATCATTGCGTGTTGTATAATTCTCCGTTCTACATTCTTTCATTTGCATGGCCTGAATTTCCCAGTATCCTGCCGGTTCTTCCAGGAACGCGTTGTATATTGTAGCAACACCCGATTCAAGATCTTCATTTGTTTTCCAGGAAGATAAAGTGGTCTTCTTATTCGGATTATCCAGGTCTAAAAAATCCGAGCAGGAAACAAATACTAAAAGTGCTAATAAAAAAACTATATTTTTCATATTATTGTAGATTTAAAAATTCAACTGTAATCCGATTTGATATGTTTTATTTAGTGGATAGACCCTGAAGTCAATACCTCTGGTACCTAAACCGTTGCCTGCAATGTCAGGGTTGTAGCCTGAATAATCAGTAATGGTAAACAGGTTATCGCCTGCTACATAGATACGGCATCTTTCAATAAAGGCTTTCTTTGTCAGTGCAACGGGTAATGTATAGCCTAACTGAATTGTTTTACATCTGAAATAAGAACTGTTTTCAAGGAAACGGTCTGAATAATCAGCGCCATTATCATTGGGATCATCAATATTCAACCGGGGAAAATTTGAGTTCGGATTGTAAGTATATGAATTCAGTGTTTCTTTGCTGTAGTTTGTGTTTAAACGAACTGTTTCCGTATATGATTTGGCTCCATTATATATTTTCCCTCCTTGCGTTCCCTGGAAAAACATGCTTAAGTCAATGCCTTTCCATTCGCCTTGCAAACGGATACCATATTCAAAATCAGGGAATGGACTCCCACAATATTGGCGGTCTTCCCCGTTTATTTGTCCGTCTCCATTTGCGTCAACGTAACGGATGTCTCCTAAATCGGCTCTGGGCTGGATCAGTTTTCCATCTTTACTGTGTGCATTGATTTCTTCCTGCGAACGGAATAAACCGTCTGTTTTAACCAGGAAGAATGAATAAATGGGATACCCGGCTTCGCTATATGTTACAGCCGAACCGTGATGGGAGGCAGTACCTCCTGATATTTTCTGTGTACCTGTACTCAATTCTACTACTTCGTTTTTAGTGTGGGATAGGTTTCCTGTAACTGAATAATTAAAATCACGAATATTACCATTGTATTCAAGAGACATTTCAAATCCTTTATTAGAAACTTTACCTGCGTTTGTGTACGGATTTTCTTTTGCTCCTACTGATAAAGGAATAGGAACCCGTAATAACAGATCGGATGTTGTTTTTTCAAAATAATCGAAAGTGAAGTTCATTCTACCATTCCATAAACCCAGATCGAGACCGACATCAAATGTAGCTGTCGACTCCCATTTTAATCCTGCAGCCGGATATTCGGTCTGTATATTGCCTACCCATAACTTATTCGGTTCCCCCACGGCGTAACTGATTGCTGGAGTGATTAAGCCAAGATATTGGTAGTTCCCGATTTCCTGATTACCCAGTATTCCGTAACTTGTTCTTAGTTTCAATTCTGTTACGGGAGTATTCAGATCAGCGAAAAAGCGTTCGTTTTCTAAATTCCATGCACCCGAAATAGATGGAAAATTACCCCATCTGTTTTCCGGGCTGAAACGGGAAGAACCGTCTCTACGAAACGTTGCAGTCATAATGTATCTGTTATCATAGGAGTAAATAGCTCTTCCTAAAAATGATAGCAAACGGTTTTTTTCGGTATATCCTGTTGCGGCTGCTTGTTCTGTTCCTGCGTCCAGTACTTTGATTCCATCGGGCATACCTTTGGCGGAAGCCCTTATAATGCGGTAATCATTTTGATAAACCGTTTGCCCGACCAGTAAGTTAATGGAATGCTTGCCAAAGTCTTTCATATACGAAAGTGTGTTTTCTACCTGATAATACTTGGTCAGATCGCTTGTTTCGGCCAATGAATTTAACGTATTACTAAAAATACTGCCTACTTCATATACGGGTGTGTATAAATATGATTTATGCTCTGTAGTAGTTACACCGACATTTAATTTATATTTTAAACCTTCGTATAGACTTACTTCTCCATACAAGTTTACCAATGCCTGATAATAATCATTTTTACTGTCAATTAAATTTAATGCTGCAACAGGGTTAAAAACATCCAGAACTGCACCTTTTGCACCTCCGTAACCTCCGATCGCATTTTCGTCATAGACTTTAAATCCCGGAAGCATCATGGTGGCGGCCCCGATTACGTTTCCTCCTTGTCCGCCCACACCCGGCATATCTTTCCGGTTTTCTTTTGTAATCATTACAGTCTCACCTATTTTAAAAATACCTTTCGTATAATCTGTTTTTACACGCAGGTTCAATCTGTCATAATTCGTTTTTTCAATAACTCCCTCCTGGTTATAGTAGCCTAATGACATGTTGTATTTCAGATTATCGGATCCACCGGAAAGTCCTAACGAATAATTTTGTGTAGGTGCTGTTCTGAAGATCTCATCCTGCCAGTCTGTTCCTTTTCCGGGGACTTCCGGATTTTCTGCAATATCCAAGTGGGCTTTACCTGCTGCATCATAAGCGGCGTTGCTCACTTTTGTCCATTCTTCGGCCGTCAATAAATCCAGTTTTTTATTTACTTTGGAGATTCCATATACGGCATCAAACGATACTTTCATTTCTCCCCGTTTACCACTTTTTGTCGTAATCATAATTACCCCGTTAGCTGCACGGGAACCGTAAATTGCTGCTGCCGAAGCATCTTTCAAAACCTGGATTGATTCGATATCGTATGGGTTCAGGTTATTCATAGAGGTAACGGCAATATCGTCTACTAAAATCAACGGATTATTGTTATTCAATGATCCGGCTCCCCTTACCTGGATTCTTGTTCCGGAACCAGGCGCTCCACCGGCGGATTCGACCGTTACTCCGGCAATTTTACCCTGAATAGCGCTACCCAGATTTCCATTACTTTGCTGGTCTAATTGTTCAGCTTTCAACCCGCCTATAGCACCTGTTAAATCTTTCTTTTTAATTACCCCGTAACCGATTACTACTACTTCTTCCAGTGTTTCGGTGTCGGAGACCAACGTGATTTTTAAATCGCGTTGGTTAGTGATTACAATCTCCTGGGTAACCATACCAATAAAGGAAATCACGATCGTGCTACCCTGTTGTACATCTAATGAAAATTTCCCGTCAACATCCGTGATCGTTCCCTGTGTCGTTCCCTTTACTACTACGTTTACGCCAGGCATCGTTTCTCCTGTCTCATCGATAACAGTACCGGATATTTTAACCGTCTGGTTTTGTTGATTAAAAGACCCTACTTCATTTTTTAAACCTGCTTTGGCCTGAAGATTAAGACTCAATAGAAATAATCCGGCCAGACAACAGAGAAACCGTTTGGATATGGCATCTCTTTTTTCAGGATTCTTATATCCTGGGAATACTTTTTTATTCATGGCAATAATTTAGAAGTTAAATAATGTGTTTTGTTAAGTAAGTTCTCAATAAATTGATTCGGGTTTTGCCCTTTTATATTCTTTTTTTTCCGGATCAATCAATGAGGTTATTTTATTGAATGTTATTTGCTTTTGGGGCTTGAAATCATCCAACTTCATGTATTCAAGAATGCTATACAGGAGTTGTCGTTTTTCAGGAATTGCAGATGTCTTATGTAATAAATCCATGCTGCATACGATTAGTTTCCCTTTTTCGCAATTGGTTTCGAAGAGTGTAGCTAATCTTCTGTTATTCGCAAAATTATCTACAGCTTCAATCAATGGTTCTATCTCTGTGTGTAAACTATCCGTAATCAACGTTTTCGATTCAGTCAACAGGTGCCACCATTGCCAATCGGTATGCATACGGGTTGGGAAGTGTGAAAATATCTTATGTGCCGGATTGCAAAGGATACCCATCGTACCTGCCTGTTTAGGGAAATGTACAGGGCTCCAGAACACAGGAAGAAATTTTCCTTCGAGTCCGGTTAATGTTTCGTATGCAGGATTAAATAAAACTTTTTGTCCCTCTTTTAATGCTTTTTCTGCTTCCTGTATATTTGAGGTAAGAACGATATCTCCTTTTTCTATGTTTAAAGAGTGGGGATATACCCATATTCTCCATGAATTCAAATATGCAGTGTTTTGGATAGAAACGGAAAGTGTTAATTCATCGGCATTACTGATATCATTTAACGGACAATTAATCTCACCCATTTGCTGATTGGTGCCGGCGGTTGAATTTATATTGTTAATGGCACCCTCTTTTATCGTTTGCCCTTTTGAATCTTTGAGTTGCCAGATAATTGTTTGATTATTCAAATCGTTTTCTCCGTAATTCGCAATCTCTACGGTAGCATGAAATGTTTCCGAATTCAGATAGGCAGCTTTCGGAAAACGGATTAATGGAACGACCGGTGAACAGAACTGGCGAAATTCGGATGCATCAATAAGTCCTTTGCTGTCCCAGAATGCATCTAATAATCCGACTAAAGCTGTTCCTTGTCCGGGGAAATCATGCAAATCCAATAGCTGGAAGCCGCTGCACCCGGGTGTTTTTAATGCTCTTTCAATTTCTTCTTTATATAATAGCGCTGCTAATTTTCCGGAAGCATTCAGATAGTCATCAGCTTTGTCGAGCAATCCTTTTTGCTCAAGTTCTTTTTTTACACCTTTAAAGTTTAATGGCTCCAGGACACCCGTATATTTATCTATTTCTTTCAGGTTCGGATATACGGCATATTGTCCGATCTCGTGGGTAATCAATGGTACTGTCATGTCTTTTACAGCTTCAGCATAGTCTTTGTTGAAACAAGGTGGTTCTGTGTTAAATATACCTTGCCCGCGTACCCAACCGTTTTTAGTCCATTGGGTAATAAAGAAATCATCATCTGACTCCGGCCAGTCTCCATGACCTTTCTCAAACGTGAAAGATGTGGTGGTGTATAAATGCCTGGAATCTTTTTGCTTTAGATACATCATCAGGTCTCTTAAGAAGTCGAAATCAGGTTGTAGTTCGTTGCCCATGCTGAAGAAGCAAAAGGATGGATGATTGCCATATTCGGCAATGATACGATCTGCTTCTTCATATAAGAACCGGTTTGTACCAGAATCTTTGCCGACATTGAGTGACCATAATGGTAGTTCTACCTGTAAATAAAATCCCATTTCATCGGCAATCTCAAAGGCTGCTTTGGGTGGGCACCATGAATGGAAACGCAGGTGATTTAATCCCCATTCGCGTGCTGATTCCATTACTTTACTCCAGCCTGTTTTATCCATAGGGGGATGACCTGTTAACGGGAAAATACAACATTCCAGCGTGCCCCGCATAAAAGCTCTTTTTTTATTAATCAGAATAGATGCATTTTGTTGTTTTAGTTCCCGCATGCCGAATGTTGTACTTTTAGATGAACTGTTTTTTCCTGCATCCAGGGAAACAGCCAGTTCATAAACCGATGGAGTTAATTCGCTCCACAGGTAGATTTCATCCCCCATAGGATAAGTAATCTCAACAATCTGCTCTTCTTTGTCAAGGGATATGTTTTCAAGGATAACATCTTTCAGGATTATGTTTTTATGAGGTAAACTAACTGTTGCCGTGAGTTTGCCCGATGATTGTGAGCCTGTGTTTTTGATGTGAACTTTCGCCCGTATATTTTTTTGACTGATATCGGGATATACATCTATTTGTTGGATTGAAACAACATCTTCAGCTATTAATGCTAATTCCCCAAGCATACCATTCCACATGATCTGTGTTTCGTTGGTGTAGGCATGTCCCATATCGTTGACTGATATATCATATTTCTTCCGGTTATCAATCCGTACACAGATCGTATGTTTTCCGGGAGTAAGGTAGCCGGTCAGATCAAAAGAATGAGGAGCAATCAGGCTTTCTTCTTTTTCTTTTACTTCCTGACCGTCAATCCATACAGATGTGCCCCAGATTACGCGCTCCAGTTTTAAATAGATATTTTTTTCTTTCCAGCCGGAGGGTATCGATACTTCCTTTTTGTACCATGCCGGCCCGATGTAACTATGTTTTCTGGTAAGATGTAATATCTGCGGTTTGGTAATTGCCGGTTCGAGGGCATTGGGTATACCTTTTTGAGCATCGTCAGTAGTACCGGGCAGGGATATTTTATCTGAAAACTCTTTGGCAGACCAGTTTTCTTTAAGTCCGATATCCGTAGAATCAAGTGCAAACTGCCATTCCCCGGCTAATGAGATGTGTTGTATGTTTTCCTGTCGGCATGAGAAAAGCATAATGGTTATAAAAATTAAATAGATGTATTTCATATTATTAGTTGGTGTATTTATTTGAGTGTGAAATCCAGTTTATATTCCGGAATAACTTTCAGACCGTTCACCTTACAAACTGTTTTTTCTTCAAAGACAGGAATTTTGTCTTTTTCAAAATCAATCAGGTAGGTAGCGTCTTGATGCATCGGGCGGAAGTAGAAATACATGCCCTTTTTATCTAACGCATTAGCATATTGTTTTAAACCGATTTGCCAGCTATTACCGTAATACAGATGATCATTTATCATCTTGCCATCAATGAATGCGACTGCATTATCTCCCACATAATCTATGTCTAAAATGATATCGCTCAGGTTTTCAGTAAAGTTGTCTTGCTTCATGTCGAATGTATAACGCTGTTTACTGATTTCTTTTGCTTTATAATCTATTTGAACAGCAGGTATCTCAATAACATATTCAGTGAAAAGTCCTTGCTTTTTTGTTACCGGGTTAAACTTGCCGAAAACGGGTTTTGCTGTAGCCGGCAGCACACATTTGAAGATGTTGGAGCGTGCTTGCAATGTGATTTCCGAACCATTCCGGATCAAAGTAGCATCGGTTATGCAAAAATTGTCTTTCCATTGATTAAAATTTAATGCCTGTTTCCGGGTAAGTGTAGTTATGATTGTCTCGTTACCGTTAGCATCTGTTATTACAAATGAACTTTTTAAACCCGGAACGGGTTGCACATAAACCTTTCCATCTTTTTCTGTTTTTCTGCCGGTTACTTTTTTTACCGTTGTTTTTTCAAATACATATTCAGGTGATATGCCATCGTGACTATAGAAAAAATAATGAGGTTTACCATCTGTTTGTACAATAGACAATGGTTGCACTGTTGCATATTTGAGTATTGCATCACCTATGGAAAAGTTAAATGGTAAAATAGCGCTTACTCCTTTCTTTAGGATAAAAGCCGGGTAATGAACTGTTTCATTTGCCAGTTTTATTTGTAGTGTATTGACCGGTTGGTCTATGCGCTCATCGTGATCCTGGAAGTTATTAAGGAATACGAAACCGGATGTTCCATTTGACCGGACGGCATAACGCAATGTTTCTCTATCCTGCGGTGAAATGTTCGCATTTGTTTCAGGCAAAACTACTCCCATAGGAGCCAGCCTGTCCCCGAAATTTTCAGTAAAGAGGTGAATAATCCTCAGGTATTGATAAGCGTCTTTTGTCTTTCCGTATTCACCGATCGGCGCCTGAAAATCATAAGAGATTTTGGGTACACCCATAGGTTCGTCACTGAAGAAACCGCCTCCTTTGCGTTGCGGGGTAAGTCCGCCATGATACATGTAGTATCCAATGCCGTTGGCGCCCGAACCCAATGTACGCAGCATTAATGCTTCGGAAGCTTCGGCTACCACACGTGGACGACGTGCGTATGTTATTTGAATGCCGGCACCCATTTCTGCGCAGAAAGACGGGTATTTTGAACCGTCATAACGTACTGGCGAATAATCCGGGTTCCGTTGGATATCTTTAAATAGAAAGAATGGAGACATAGATGGTTCTGCCCAAAATGGATATGGGTATGCGGCTGTTACCGGAATTGCTTCATTCTCTAATATGGCTGCCATACCCCATCCGGTTACGGTGTACATAGGGGCAATAATGCCTTCGTCTGTTGCTATTTTCTTTAAAGTTGCTAAATGTTGCGTTCCCAGGTCAGCATAAGTAATCTTTTCATCCTGGACACTTACACCGATGCGGGTAATGGAAGCATCATAGTTTGCAGAAGTCATTTCGTTGGGTTGTCCCGGATAAGAAAAAGCCCAGGGAGCGGCAGAGTGCTGTAACTCGTTTTCAAATTGTATACCGACTATCGTACCGCCATCTTTATAATAAAGTCCCTGTAATTGTTGTGCTATATTTTGGTACAAACGTCTGACATAAAAAAGATATCCATCGTCGTTGGAACGTACTTCAAAAGGACGGCCATAGATCCAATCGGGTAACCCTCCGTTCCTTATCTCTCCATGACAGAATGGGCCTATGCGTACTATCGTAAACATGCCGTGCTTTTGGCAAAGCAGAAGGAACTTACGCAAGTCTTTATCTCCTGACCAGTCGAAAACATTTTCGTCGGTTTCGTGTATATTCCAGAACACATAGGTGGCAATAACATTGATCCCGCCTGATTTCATTTTTAAAATCTGCTCTTCCCAGTATTGATTGGGTAAACGTGAATAATGAATTTCGCCCATGATCGGAATAAAAGGCTTATTATCCACACGCATGTAAAAACTATTGAAATTGATAGGGATACCTGCCGGATTCGTGCCTCCCAGATTCAAATGTCCCGTGGTGATTTGATGGGGTTTTTCCGGTATAGATACGGAATATTCTGTTTGTGCTGCTATGGTTTGATATAACAGCAGCATCAAAAGGGATAGAATCGATTCTCTCATGATTGCATTCTTTTTTACTTATAGCATTTCTTTCAAAACAAACCGAATATCCTGATTATTTACATCCAGTTCCAGTGCTTTCTGCAGGTAATGCCTGGCTTCTGCAATATTGCCAAGCCCTAATTCTCCCAATCCGATCACATAGAAGCAATGGATGTGATTTCGTACGTTCAGGTCGTCTTCCCATATCGCCAGGTCGGGCAATGAAACGGCGAAATAATCAATTTTGCATTTGTCGAAAAGATGTTTTTTGCCATGATCAATCAACCGGTTGAAACGTCCTTTGGCTTTATCTGTTTCGCCCAGAGCTTTCAAAGCCTGTCCCTGGTAAAAGATCTTGTCAGGTTGCTGGTCGTTATAATAGAAAGCCTGTTTGGGTTCGGAAGAACCGATGGTTGCTTTCTGAAAATACCGGATAGCTTCTTCTTCCTTACCCAGAGCGCGGTAAGCAAGCCCTTTGAGGTAATCAATATCATTTTCTTCTGCATTGAAGAGTTTTCCTTCCCCTAAATTATGAGGATAGACATCTGTGTCGTTCAGCAGAAGCAGCGCTTTTTCGTAGTCTTTATTCTTTATAGCTTCTTTAGCTAAATGTGTTTTACAGATTGTAAATTGTTTGGTCGTCTTTCCTTCGCCACCTTCCCACGGATGGAACTTATGTTGATCAATTAGTTGCATTGCTTCATGATAGCGTCCGAGTTGATTTAACAGTGTGATGTATTCCAGGTATAAATCGTCACGTTTCCATACGGTTTCTTTGTATTGATCCAGGAATGCCAGCCGTTCTTGATGCGGACGGTTGAGCCGTTTGTACAATTGGTCGAGTTCCATTAATAGGCGGGCATCTGCGGTATCCAATGCAAATGCTTTTTCCAATAGCCGGATTGCTTCTTCTTTTTTGTTCAACTTATTGAAGTAGGCAAGCGAGAGGTTACGTAAAACCGTAGGGAATGTATCGTCCAGTTGTTGTGATTGTTCCCAACATGCGATGGCTTCTGTGTACTGGCGTTTGTCATACCATAAGTTTCCCAGCAAGTAGGCTGCTTTGGGTGTATAATCGACTAATTGCATAGCGGCTTGCAGTGCCGGAATGGCTTCCAGTTGATTCGGGAAACAGTAACCGGGTGCTTTTTGTTCGGCTATTTCTATCATATGGATGGCTTCTTCCTTTCTATCAAGTTGAAGCAGGCACCATGCCCTGAAATAGTAAAGGATTACTTCCGGTTCTGCAATGTATTGCAGGGCTATATTGCTGACGGTTACGGCTTCCTGCCAACATCCTGCTGAGGCATAGTCAATCAGCAATTCGATATAGTTGTGCGATTCGCCACGTAACGAGTGGTTGAAGTTATCAGTATCGGCAGGGGCGCCGGTAAGTAGTTCTTTTTCCAGCAGGCAACCAAAGTTGAAAGGGTCTATTCCGATTGATTCTTCAATTAACGACAGGGCTTCTTCAGTTTTTCCCAGATGGCATAGGATAGTGGTTTTCAGATGACGTGCCCGGTGGTTATGCCAGTTCCTGATCAGCGATTTATCAATTTCCTCCAATGCTGTTTCCCAGTTTCCTTTCATACAGGATATTTGGGCCAGTGAATAATAACCTGCATCCTGCCAGGCTGCATTCCAACATGCCTTGTAGAAATATTCATATGCTTCATCGTTTTTGCCTTGGTATTTTAAGGATAATCCCAGGTTGTATAACGGTTCTCCGTCATATGGATTCGGATTTCGTTCCGTTAATGTTTTTACGGCTTCGCGTAGATAGGTTTCGGCTTTGGCAAATTGGCCTTTACGGATCAGCCATAATCCCATCGCATTGTTATTACGGACATCACCCGGATCACGCCGGAGGGCTTCCAGATAATAATCCGTTGGTTTATAGGTGGCATGGCGATATTGTTCAAGGTGCAGACCAGTAAGATATAGTTGCTCTGTAGAGGATATTTCTGCAGGATCTAAGGCTGCTTTAGCCGGATTGGGAATCGGTTTTATGGTTTCAACTTCTGCCTGCCAGCTCAATATGCATTTACCTGTAGGTGCATAAATAGATACTTTTACATCTTTCAAATCGGATATTGCGATGGAAGTTTCGAATACTTTTTCGGGTGAAAGGTTTTCGGTTGTTTCGAAACAAAGTGTGCCAGCCTTTTCTACTCTGATTTTCAGGTTTTCTTGTTGGGAGGTGGCAAAGATTTTCAGTTTGTATGTATCGCTTTCCGGTTCGATGTTCATTAACAGATCGGCAGAAGCATTTTTAACAACCCCTAATTCTCTGTAAGGCATAAAATATTGTGTGAATGTTTTTTCCTCATAGGGTTGCAACCAGGTAAAATCGGGTTGGTTATCGGTAAATACTCCTGTCATTAGTTCGATGTAAGGGCCATCGGAATCTGTCAGGTTGCGATCCCATGCTTGTCCGAAATCGCCATTACCCCAAGTCCATTGTTTCTTTCCAGGCGAAACGTGATGGTTGGCCACGTGGAGAAGACCTGCACGTGTATCGTTTTCGTATCCGCCAACGAAGTCGTATTTGGATTTAATAGCCATATAAGACGTAGGTACGGGGATGTTTTTATAGCGGGAGATATCTACACCAGCCGAATAATCCATTTTGTAGTAGGTGCCCGTTGCAATAGGATAGCTTGACACATCCCGTTTGCCATGATCGAACACTGCATTTACGTCGTCAGGAAAAACCGACTGGTAATGATCATTTACTGCAACAGCCGGATTAGCCCACCAAAGGAATGTTTGAGGGGTAGGGGTGGGGTTGTAAACCCTGCCTAATATTTCGAGGACTGCCCTGTCCGGTGATAGTTTAAACCCCGCCATTCCTTTTTGATGGAACATGCGTTCGCGTTCGTTTACCCATACAATAGCGCTTCCGTCTTCGCATTTTTCAATGGTGAAATCGACAGGCATAAACGTGCTGGGACGATGGTGCTGAGGCCAGTTGAATTCAATACCTCCGGAGATCCATGGCCCTGTTAACCCTACCAATGCCGGTTTAATTACATGGTTGTAATAAATAAAATGGCGTTCTTTTATTTTGTCGTAAGCCATTTGTATCCGGCCGCCCAGTTCGGGCAATATCATTATTTTAAGGTATTCATTTTCCAGGAAAACAGCTTGATATGGCTTTTCTTCGCAGGTATCTTCTATTTTTTCAATGACGGGATAAGGATATACGACACCGCTGCTTCCCTGATAAACCCGCTTTTCCAGGAACATCGGATTCTTTTCCGGCAAGCCAATACCATAGCTGGGGAGAAGAATTTCTTCCTCCCACACATTTACTTTGTTGTTCATATTTAAATTATTTTGTTAGTTCTTTTTCAATTTCTTCCAGACTTTTTCCTTTTGTTTCAGGAAGCCGGAAACGGATAAACAGGAAGCCGGCCAGGCAAATACCTCCGTATACCCAGAATGTTCCGGAAGCTTTTAAGTATTCGTTTAATAATGGAAATGTATACGTCAGTAAAAAACAAGCTGCCCACAAGAAGAATGTGGAGACAGCCATCGCAGCACCACGTATCCGAACCGGGAATATTTCGGATAGTACAACCCATACAACAGGCGCTAATGACATGGCATAGCATGCAATTGCCAGCACTACCAATAATAGCATTGGCCAACCGCTTACCCCCATGAAGTAACAGGCGCCCATAACCAGATAGATAACAGCCAGACCGGATGAACCAAATAACATCAATCCTCTTCTTCCCCACCGGTCTACGGTGAAAATGGCAACGAATGTGAATATTACATTGGTGATACCGGTAACCACAATATTCATCAATACATCGGAAACAGCATATCCTGCCGCTGAAAAGATTTCGTGTGCATAATTGAAGATCACATTGATTCCGCACCATTGCTGGAATACGGCAAGTACAATCCCGATGACCAAAACGTTTCTTACATTGGGTTGTAATAATGCTTTCCAGTCAAATTGTTCTTTGGTTTGAGATAGCTTTTTAATCTCTTCCATTTCTGCCTGTGCATTATCTTCGCCTCCGATACGTGCGAAAATCTTCCGTGCTTTTTCTTCCTGTTGGTTGATGGCCATCCAACGGGGGCTTTCGGGAATCATGAAAGAAAGGATAAAGAACAGAATTGCCGGGACTAATTCTGCCCAGAACATCCATCGCCATGCCCAGTTTATTCCTATATCAGATAAGACATTGGCATCCGGCATATAATGTTCGCCGATACGCCAGTTTACTAATTGTGCAGAGAGAATTCCCAATACAACAGTCAACTGATTTAACGAAACAAACCGTCCCCTGACGGATGCAGGGGATACTTCGGCGATATAGATGGGTGATATGTTAGAGGCGATACCTATGCCAAATCCTCCTAATATACGGTATATTATAAACCATGTAAAGTTATTAACGGCTCCTGTTCCATAGGCAGATATGGTAAATAAGACAGAGGCGATGATGAGCATCTTTTTTCTTCCGTACCGGTCGCTCCATGCACCAGCCAGTAATGCGCCGACCAGGCAGCCGATTAATGCGCTACTCATTGCCCAGCCACGTAAGGCTGCTGATCCCTCAATTCCGAAAAAGGGTTCGTAAAAGATTTTTGCTCCACCGATAACTACCCAATCGTACCCGAACAGTAGTCCTCCCATAGCGGAAACCAGCGTAATTAACAGAAGATAAGCTGTGTTTGTATTTTTCATGTCTTTCTTACTTTAATACCAAAGGGACTGATTGTGTATACAAGAGTCCTTTCATGTATAATAGTTCGTGTTTTTTAACATTTGGATCATGCTGCTTTTTTAGCGTATGATGCCTTCTATTCTTTATTATAATATATGATATGCGTATTTGCCATGTAAAAGCACATCGTACATTTTTACATTACAAAGAAAAGGTAATAGTAAGCCTCAAAAAATAGACAAAAATAAAAAAAGATGGACTATTTTATTTTTTCTGGTTTCTGCTTGAGTAATTATCAAGAAAGTCGAATGGCTGGCTGAAATCAATCCATATTTCTTCCAATCCGTCTTTGTTGGGTTCTAAGTATAAAACATTATAATATCCTTCTTCAACTGATTGGCCTCGTAACGATAGACCATTAAAAAACAGATAGTCAAAGTTATGAGGCACAGCAGGTACAGCAATAATATGTATTGCAGTCTCTTTTAACAACCCATCGCCGGAATATGCCTGAGCAGTGAGAAGGCACTTTATTTTTCTGAGATTTCTTTCTGATTCATCCGGTTTATTTAAAGCATCGTATGCAACACTTTGATAATAGAGATATAAGCAGTTAAATGGTTCTGCTTTTATTGATTCATTGAATGATGAAACTAATTCTTCCCATTCTTCTTTTGTCGGATTTTCTTTTTTTAATATGTCATCCATTTGTTTTGGATCGTGTACAGACAAAGCTGGTGAGTAATCTTTATCGAATACATAACCATAATACAAATGATGGACTTCTTCTTTCGTCATAGTACTGTCTCCTTGTTGAAACCTATCCCATAGTTTAGCGTAGTATAAGTTGGATCGTTTGTTTTCTATATTCAACTTTATCTGCTTATAATCAGGTCTTAAAAAGGGATCTTTCCATAAAAGGCTATCATTGTCGAAAAATTCCCGGGCCAAAGAATCACCCAATTGTGCTGCCCTCATTATATGTGCCTTTGAATGAATATAATTACTCTTCTCTGCATATAAAAATCCCAGTCGATAATGTGCTTCAGATGAATTTGGATTTTGCTTTAGCTTAAAGCCTTTCTTAAACATTTCTATTGCTTTATCATAATCCTTTACTTCCTCATAAATATTACCCAAAGAAAAATATGTAATTTCAATTGTATCGTTTTTTGCTATTGCTTTATTATAGTATTCTATCGACTTATCAAATTCAAGAATACAAGAATACGCAACTCCTAAATTAAAATAGGCCTCAAAGTAATTACTGTCTGCTTCAATGGCTTTTTGATAGCATTCTATAGCCTTGTTGTAGTCATCACTATCGAGCGCTTCATTACCGAGTTTTTTCCATTCTTCTGCTGTTGATAATGAATTGAGAGGAATAGAGTCTGTTTTAATTGGTTGATTTTCTTTCTTTTGGGAACAGGCGGCTAATGTTGTCGCCCACCAAATGAAAAACATAATGTATTTATACTTCATATCTTTGTGTTAGCTACTTAGAAACCGTCTTGAATTTTATGAAATTAATTTTTATGATCTGTATCAGGCTAAATCAACTTTCTTTTTCATTAGTCGTTTTGCGTGACTCGGCATAATCCGAACAAGTTCGGCTTCTGCACTCGCTACTTAAAACGTTCGCTTATCTGCCCCTCTGCTTTTAATCACATAGCTCGCTATGCTCATAAAACCAGATGCACAGCTAAACAAAAAATAATGTCAATTTACCTCTGAATAAAATTCAAAACAGTTTCTTAAAATGTGAGTACTAAATGTAAATTTCACCGGAAAGGTATAACTTGCATTGCCCGCTTATTTCGACCCGGTCATCTAGGTTTTTGCATATCAGAAAACCGGTACGTTCGGATAATTGCATTGCTGTAAGTTCCTTTTTATTTAGTATGCCAGACCAGTATGGAGTTAATGTGGTATGTGCCGACCCGGTAACCGGATCTTCATTGACACCGACTCTGGGGGCGAAAAAGCGTGAGACAAAGTCGTTTTTTTCTCCTTTAGATGAAACGATTATGCCTCGTGCATCCAGTTTGGAGATTATGTTTAAATCCGGTTTTAAAGACCTTATTTCATTTTCGTTATCATATATGAGCAAGTAATCTGTTTTGCCTTTGAATGCCAAATGGGGCTTTATATTGAAACCGTTTGTAATTTCGCTTGTCAATTCTATACTTTGCAATGTATCTGCCGGAAAATTAAGGGTGAAATATTGATTGTTTTTAGTTACGGTTAACAAGCCGCTTCTGTGTGAGTAAAGCCGGATTTCATTTCCCGGATGATTTTCAATATCAAAAAGAACGAATGCTGTTGCGAGCGTGGCATGTCCACATAGATCAACCTCGACCGCGGGAGTAAACCATCTTATTTCGTATTGAGTATCTTTTTTTACATAGAAAGCAGTCTCCGCAAGGTTGTTCTCCGTTGCTATTTGTTGCATGGTTTCATTACTCAGCCATTTTTCCAATGGACAAACGGCAGCAGGATTACCTGAAAATAACTTGTCGGCAAAAGCGTCAACCTGATATATTTTTTGTTTCATGGATCATTGTTTTGTTTACGTAACAAAAGTATATATAAATGGGACAATTATTATTCTATAGTTACTACTTTGTCAAATCGTGAATCCATACAGGCGCTAAGGTCGGTAGTGACAAATTTACCATTCAGAAACAAGCTGAATATGGTTGCAGGAGTAGGGGCTGCTTGTGCCTGCTCCATTGTTTCCAGTTTAATTATTTTCAACGGGAGGTTTCTTTTTTGAACGGTTTCCGGTAGTGAATTGGTGATATGATATTCGGTAAACGGACAACGATTGGAATAGTATACAACCAATCCGTCTTTATCAGGAATTTCACCGTTTAATACCTGCTTTCTGAAAGATGGATCCGGAGCATCCGGATTGATTTTCTTTACTAACAGGCTAAAGCCGTAAGGTAGCGCTTGAATGGTTTCAAATCCCTGGCGTAAAAGCCATTTTGTATCACTCATAAAATGAAACTTTTTTGTTCCGACTATTGTTACCAGTCCATCTTTCCCTTGCTGTTTTGCATCATCGAACGCTGATTGTAATAATGCTTTGGCATATCCTTTTCCTTTATACTGGCCTGACACCCAAAAGCAATTTATCATCAGGTAATTCGGAGCGTCGACCGGAACCCATGCTTTTTCAGCAGGGACGTATTCAATAAAGACTTTTGCGCGTTCGTCCAACCGTCTGAAAACATATCCGTTGTCAAATTCCTTTTTTAGCCATTCTTTCTTTAGCTCGTAGCTTTCTTTGCATTTTTTATAGGAAAAAGCACAGCATATATGTTCTTTTCCTATGTTTTCTTTTGTAAGGGTTATGAATTTAGCTTCCATATGATTATTTATTTGTTGAGTCGTTAAATCGTTTAAGTGTTGAGTTGTTTAATCGTTAAGCCACTCATTGGTATGCTTCGTTTTGTAAGTTCAGAATAATGATTGTTGTTTATATTGTGAGGGCTGGTAAAACTGCATGCTGGTTTTTATCCCTAGTCTGGCAGATAAATCCATGAATGTTTCGGTTAGCTCTTTGTGCCTGAATGATAAACACTCGTAGCGCTCGCCAAAATATGTTTTGTATTTTTCTTTGATACCGGGGAATTTATCATCCAGGGCTGTATAGAAATAATCGCGGGAACCTTTCCGTAAAGTTACGCCGAACATTGGCAGTATGTATGATGCTCCCGAATCTTTTGCTTTCTGCAAAAGAAGCCGGATGTTTTCTTTTGTGTCATTAATAAAAGGTAATATGGGCATGAGGGTTATTCCTGTATAGATTCCGTTTTTAGCCAATTGCTCCATAGCCTTGAATCTTTCGGACGATTGGGGTGCATTGGGTTCAATTAATTTTGATAGGTGATCATCGGCTGATGTAATTGTAAAGCTGACTGCTGCATATGTTTTTGAAATCTCCTGTAGTATTTCTTTGTCACGTACTACCAGATCGCTTTTTGTAATGATATGAACGGGAAACCTTTCGGATGCAATGGTTTGTAAAGCGCTTTGGGTTAATTTCAGTTCTTTTTCGACCGGCATATATGGGTCGTTCATAGAACCTGTGCCAATGGTTGCCCTATTTCTCTTTTTAGAATGCAGTTCTTTTGCTAATAATTCTAAAGCATTTGATTTTACAGAGATGGTTGCAATATTCTTTATCCCATAGCATTCGCTTCGGGTGTCGCAATATATGCAGGCATGCTGGCAACCCCGGTACAGGTTCATATTGTAAGTAAGACCGAACCAGTTATCCTGTCCCCTAAGTTTAGAAAGAATTGATTTTGCTTCTATATATTGCATATTTTATATATGTAAATTAGAGACGTAGTGCACTGCGTCTGTACTTAATGTATTATAAGGCATAACTCTGTATATTATGAATTTTATATCTATTTGGTGTATTGTAAAATATATATTGTTTCAATTAATTATTTTATTGGTATAAAAATTTTTGTAAGTAATTCTTCTTCATTTGTGTTATGAGGACTGTTCAGGTATTCTTCAAAAGCCAAACTGTGACGTATGGTATAATCGAGATTTATACTTATATTGTTATAGAGTTCTTGCAGACCGGAATAACTCCCTTCCAGTATATAAACGGCATATTTTCCTTTCTTTATTTGTATAGTACCAAATTCTCCGGAAGGAGCAATTTTATTTTGTACGGATGCGCATGCATAAAAGCGGCATTGGCGTGATTGGGTAACATTGGGATCATCGAAACTAATACCAATGAAACGAGTCGTTTTTGATAGTGCCTCTTTTTCTTTCAGGAAGCGTATGAGTTTGTTCCATGCTGATTTATATGGGTCTTCTTCTCCGTATGTACCGATGATTCGTATATAGACCAATTCCAGTCCGTCTTCTTCATGAATTTCGGGGGATAGATGACTTTGCCTGTTACCACTGCTTTTTACGGCGCTTTCCAGCCGCAACTGTAGTTCGTCTTTATATACTTTGGGAGAAATGCCGAACTGCTTTTTGAATGCTTTTGAAAATGATTGTGCGTTGTCATACCCAACCATTTCGGCCAGTTTCGTCAAACTCATTTCTTCTGTCTGCATATATAAAACCGCACGTTCCACGCGTTGCCTGGCAATATACGAATACAGGGATTCATTTAGGAATGAGCGCATAATCCGGAGTAATTGTCGTTGGGAAACATTTATATTGTCTGCAATTACAGCCAGATTTAAGGGATTATGAAGATGAGAACTGATGTAATCGATTACATAATTCGCCTTTTGCCGGTATATATTTGTCGTATCTTGTCGCATGTCGTATTTTATATATGCAAAGATACAAACAGTCTGTATGCTTTATGTTGTCCGATCCAGCCAAATTTGGTGGGAATGTGTGGTAAGCTTTCACTATCTTTGTGTTTCGATATAACAAGATTTATGAATATGAAAATAGAATCCTATTCTTTTCCCAACAAAGTAAAATCTGTTATTTGTTCGGATCTGGATGAAACTTTTCTTCCTTTTGCTGACGAGCATAAACCATATAGCGGGATTGCCGGACTTGAGCAATATTTATCGGATAATATCGAGAGTAAATCGATGATATTCGGGTGGATAACTGGAAGTAATTTGTCGTCGGTTTTGCGAAAAACGAAAGGGTATATTACACGCTATCCTCATTTTGTAGCCAGTAGTCTGGGCACGGAATTTCATTGGATCATCAATAATGAGATAAAAGAGTCTGATTCGTGGAGAAACAGGATTGTGGCATCCGGATATGAGCATTCGAATGTGGATTTAATTGTTGCGGAATTGGAGAAGCAGGATATTTATCTGGAAAAAGAGGACGATGATTATCAGGGTATATATAAGTCGACTTACTATTATCATATAAATGGAGATACGGCTGCTGATTTTCTTTTGATGGAAAAACTGGCTGCTGAATATCATGTAAAAGTTTTGTTTAATAAGTGCACTCTCAGAGCGGGTGATCCTGAGAATTGTTATGATATTGAATTTATGCCTCACGGTTGTGGAAAAGGGGAAGTGGTAGATTTTCTGATAAAAGAATTGGATGTGAGTCCGGAAAACGTTTATTGTTTCGGGGACAGCTTTAATGATTTTTCGATGTTTGCACGAACCAAGAATGCTTTTCTTGTCGGGAATGCTGATCCTGAAGCAAAACGACAGCATCCACAGGTGTTGGAAAAAGAGTATTGCTACGGCATCAGAAGTAAATTAGAGGAGCTACTTAACTAATTGTCAATTATTAATCCCAATCAGTAGTTAAAGAAGTTATCATTGCTTTACGCTACGCTAAGCGATCTTCGATTCGCTACGCTCGTTCGTAGTCAAGGAATTAAGAATAATGCAAATGCATTTCTACTTAACTACAAAGTTGCGAAACAACTGATAACTACTTGACATCTTTGACTACTGATTTGCATAATTCATGGATTTCGTTTATGTGCAGATTTAGATGTGACAGATATCCTTCAATCATATCCTGTAGGGTAACTTTTGTTCCCTCAAAGTCATGCCAGTAATTATTCAGTTTGGTAATGTCAACTGTTTTTATGATATGTATTATATGTAGGTTGAAAAATTTCCATAATTGAATCAGGTCATTCCAATCTGCGTTTTGATAATCTTGTAGCGCTATCCAAAGATCATTATCCTGCCTGTAATCAGGAAATTCTAATACCTCATTGTATTGCAACCGTACCATCCGTTGATGATTATTTGATGCAGAATCAATCAGGTGCCCTAAAATCTGCCTGATTGACCGGTTTTGCACATTGTATCGTGCAGATATCGTTTGCTGATCTAATGACTTCAGAAAGTCTTCCTCTGTATTTATTACTTGCAGGATACCTTTTGTTATATGAGAAAAATTAATGTTTGCCATATCTTTTGTTTTTGATATGCAAAGATAGATATCCCAATATAGAATCATTTGTAAAAAACTGACTTTAAGAAACTGTTTTGAATTTTACAACCAATAATATTTTAGTAATTGATAAGATTTATCCTGCATTCGTTTGAAAAGAATGTCGAATGCGGTTTTCGTGAGGAAACATATTCAGTAGGTGTGCAGCCTGACATCGATTTGAAATCTTTTACTAAATGAGGTTGATCATAGAATCCGCTACTATACGCTAATTGGGCCATATCGATAGCAGGCATGTTTTGAAGTGAATGTAATGTTCTTTGAAAGCGGATAACTTTTATAAATTCTTTAGGGCTCATGCCTGTATATTTTGTGAACACTCTTTTGAAGTGCCTGTATCCTAAACATGCCTTATCAGCAAGACCAGAAACAGTTATGCTGGTTTGCTCTTTTATTGATTGAATGGAATCAGAAATTCTATTGTAATTATAATCATTTGCATTACGGATTCTGTTAAGGAGAAAATGCTCAATCAACCGGATACATTCCGTAGTGTTTTCCTCGTTGGAAATCCTTGTTTTTAATTCATTTAAACCTGTATCCCGGATGGTGTCAATATCCAGATATTGATTATATACTTCGCTTGAGGGAAGTTTTAAAAAGGGAATTAAGCCCAGAGGATAAAAAATAATAGCAATCATATCTATATTTCCTGAAAAAGATAAAGTCCCCGGAAAAGAAAGCTGACCTCTGATAAAGTTTTTGGGCTGTTTGTCTCCAGTTGAGAAATATAAATCATTACCCCTATGAAATACAAGATGAATACAGCCGGATGGGATTGTCTGGATAGCATTTGAAACCGTACTATTTGTCTTTACGACCCAATAGTATTTAACATATTGAGATAACGGAGGTGATGGGTATATGATGTTGCCGTTTTTCAAGTTCTCTTATTTTTTTTGAGTAAGCCTGATGCAAAGATTATCAAAAAAAGCAGAAAAGGAGATTCTTCTATTGATCTACCTCGTTTGATTTAACGTTTTTTCGTATTGCATTCGCTCTAGTTTCGCTCTAGTTTCGTTCTGACTTCGCTCAAAGTTGGTTGAAAATCTAAATGAAACCTTAACAAACTATAATTTTCAATTAAGGGAAAGGAGAATGATGGACATGAAAGCTATCGTTATTCCGACTTTCAGGAATTGCTGAAAAATTAATAAGAAATATCATGTCAATGTAATGTGTCACATGGGGACTTCTATTACTACTTTATTTACAGGTTGGCATCGTTAACAGAAAAAGATTATGTATATTTGAAACAAGAAATATGGCAGAGAAAAACGAAACCGGAAAAATAGGTGAAGCTGTAGCTTGTTCATACCTGAAGATTAACGGATATACCATTCTACATACCAATTGGCGATATCGCCGGTACGAATTGGATATCGTAGCAACGAATGGAGAAGAACTTGTTGTTGTAGAAGTGAAGACACGCTCGGAATCTTATCTGATTTATCCGGAAGAGTCGGTGAACCGGATTAAAATAAAACATATCGTATCTGCAACAGACGTATATATTCGTCGCTATAATATTGAGCTACCGGTTCGTTTTGATATTATTTGTATGATTAAAAAAGATAATTCTTATACGGTTGAAAGGCATATTGAGGATGCTTTTTATGCGCCCATGAGATAGCCCTAAGCTCCCCTTGGAGAGCTTAGGAGAAAGGTAAAAGTAGAAAGGTAAAAGAAGAATACCAATGAGAATTGAAAATTAAAGCATAAAGTATGAATGCAGAAGATATTCGTAATTATTGTTTGAGTTTGAGAAATACTACAGAGGAACTTCCGTTTGATGATGTATCCCTGGTTTTTAAGGTTGAAAACAAGATGTTTTTATTGATAGCGTTGGATGCCCCGGATCCCAATATTGCCGTGAAATGTGATCCTGAAAAAGCAGAACAGCTTCGTGACCGTTACTCGGCTGTAGAACCGGCTTATCATTTTAATAAGAAATATTGGAATAATATTTATTTGAACCGGGATATGCCGGCTGATGAAATAAAGTACTGGATTGATCATTCATACGAAGAAGTTATCCGTAAATTACCTAAGAAAGTCAGAGAACAATATGGTTTCTAAAGATGATCAATTGATTTTTGTACCTGAAACAGATTCTACCAATAATTACCTGCAATTACTGAATCAAACACAAACCCTTGCTGATGAAACAGTAGTCTGGACTGATTTTCAGACATCCGGACGAGGACAAACCGGTAACTCATGGGAGTCGGAGGCCGGAAAAAACCTTATGTTCAGTATCTTTTTTTATCCCAAACGAATGCCAGCCAACCAACCATTTGTTATAGCGGAATTGGCTGCATTGTGTGTTAAGCGCACTTTAGATAAATTGGTGCCGGGCATTACCGTAAAGTGGCCGAATGATATTTACTGGAACGATCGGAAGATCTGCGGAATTCTGATTGAAAATCAACTTGCCGCAGGTTTAATCAGTCATTCCGTTATCGGTATTGGCGTGAATCTGAATCAGGATATATTTCATAGTGGTGCAACGAATCCTGTTTCTTTGAAGCAGATTACCGGTTATTCATTTGACCGGTTGGAAGTTCTGGAGCAATTACGCAGTGAATTTCATGAGATTCGTGAACAGCTTGAAATTGACGGAGCAGACATTATTCATCGTGAGTATATGCAGGCGTTATATCGTTGTGATGGTTTTTATCTTTTTAGTGATAAAGATGGGAGTTTTGAAGCTCGTATTCATCATGTCGAATTATCTGGTCATTTGGTGCTTGAACGGAAGAATGGGGTGCTGTCGATGTATGCGTTTAAGGAAGTAAGTTATTTAATTGACAATTGACAGTGGACAATTGACAATTTAAAGAAAATTAAATTAGTTATCGTTGATAATACGATTCGTACTCCATAATTCATATTTCATAATTTATACCTCATAATTCATACCTCATAATTCATAAAATTTCTATCTTTACATCCAAAACTAATTAAACTATGAACAAATATAAACGGATTCTACTGAAGCTGAGTGGCGAATCGTTGATGGGAAATAAACAATATGGCATCGATGAAGTGCGCTTAAACGAATATGCAACACAAATTAAAGATGTTGCTGATGCAGGTGTACAAATCGGAATTGTGATTGGCGGAGGAAATATTTTCCGAGGATTGAGTGGGGCTGCAAAAGGTTTTGATCGCGTAAAAGGTGACCAAATGGGTATGCTGGCAACGGTAATTAACAGCCTGGCGCTTAATTCGGCTTTGAATGCGGTTGGCGTAAAATCGAATGTGTTGACAGCAATACGTATGGAGCCGGTCGGTGAATATTATAATAAATGGCGCGCGATAGAGCTGATGGAGCAGGGGCATGTGGTTATTATCGCCGGAGGTACAGGAAATCCTTTCTTTACAACAGATACGGCTTCTTCGTTGCGTGGTATTGAAATTGAAGCTGATGTAATGCTGAAAGGTACCCGTGTGGATGGCATATATACGGCTGATCCGGAGAAAGACCCCAATGCTACAAAGTTTGATGAAATTACATATGATGAAGTGTATACACGCGGACTAAAAGTGATGGATCTCACTGCTGTCGCAATGTGTAAAGATAATAATCTTCCGTTAATTGTGTTTGATATGGATACGGTAGGTAACCTGAAGAAAGTGATGAATGGTGAGGGTATAGGCACCCTTGTACATGGTTAATTGACAATTGACAGGGGACAATTGACAATTAAGGGACAGGGGAAGCTACACCGGTTTTCTCTTTGAGGAGATTACGAGGAGCTCTCTTTATTGCTTCTTTTCCGGTTTGTAAAATGAAAAAAATAAACTACTTTTGTTACATCATATAAAATGAATAAGCTATGACCGACATTAAACCTATCCTGAAAAAAGCAGAAGAAAAGATGGCTTCAGCCATTGCTTTCTTAGATGAAGAATTAGCACGGATTCGTGCCGGTAAAGCGAATCCGAAAATATTAGATGGAGTAAGAGTTCCATATTATGGGGATGTTGTACCTCTTTCGAATGTGGCTTCCATTAGTACGCCGGATGCAAAGACAATTATAATTACACCCTGGGAAAAATCTCTGATGAAAGAGATCGAAAAAGCGATTATGAATTCCGAAGTGGGTATTACCCCCGAAAATAATGGTGAAGTTATTCGTTTGGGTATTCCTCCATTAACGGAAGAACGCCGTCGGGATTTGGCAAAGCAGGCCAAACAGGAAGCTGAAAATGCAAAAATCAGTGTACGAAATGCCCGCCGTGATGCAATTGATGCTTTGAAGAAAAGTGTAAAAGACGGTGTACCTGAAGATGTAGCCAAAGATGCTGAAGGTGATATGCAGAAAACGCACGATCGTTTCATAAAGAAGGTCGAAGAGTTGTATGCAGCTAAAGAAAAAGAGATTATGACTGTGTAATCTTTATGCACGGTCTGGTCATTAAAAATACAGGTAGCTGGTATTCTGTTCGTACAGATGATGGCCGGATTATTGAAAGTAAAATTAAAGGTAATTTTCGTTTAAAGTCAATCCGAAGCACCAATCCTGTAGTGATTGGTGACCGGGTTTTGATTGAAATAAATAACGAAGGAACAGCGTTTATTACAGCTATTGAAGATCGCAAAAATTATATGATCCGGCGGGCTTCAAATCTATCCAAACAATCACATATTCTTGCTGCAAATATTGATCAGGCGTTATTGATCGTAACCGTTAATTATCCGGTTACGACTACTACATTTATTGACCGTTTCCTGGCTACAGCCGAAGCTTATGAGGTTCCTACAAAAATTGTTTTTAATAAAATAGACCGGTATAATGAGGAAGATCTGGAGTATCAACAGGGTTTGATACATCTGTATTCGACCATCGGTTATGCGTGCTATTCGGTTTGTGCATTAACCGGTGAGGGTATGGAGCAGTTGAAAGCGCTTGTGCAGGATCAGATATCTTTGTTAGCCGGACATTCCGGAGTCGGCAAATCAACTATTATTAATTATCTGCTTCCGGATGTGAACTTAAAAACCGGGGCTATCTCCGAATATCATAAGATGGGAATGCATACAACTACCTTTTCCGAAATGTTACCGTTGCCGACAGGTGGTTATTTAATCGATACTCCCGGTATAAAAGGGTTCGGGACACTGGAGATGAATGAGGGAGAGGTATCCCACTATTTTCCTGAAATATTTAAGTTTTCAGCAGATTGCCGTTTTCATAATTGTACACATCGTCATGAGCCGGGATGTGCCGTAATGGAGGCCTTAGAAAATCACTATATCAGTGAATCCCGTTATAAAAGTTACCTGAGCATTATCAGTGATAAGGAGAGTGGTAAGTATCGGGAAGAATATTGAATTGAAATAATGATTAATTGTTAATGATTAATTGTTATAAGACAGAAGTCACTTTTTCTTTTTTATCTTTCTCCTAAGTTGTCCTTTGGAGCGGCAGGGGGAAGTTTTTATCTGACTATTGAATGGAAGCGATAATTTCTTAAACTATTAATTAATCATTAACAATTAACCACTATACTTACAGTTTTCTGATTTTTATGTTTTTAAACCAGCAATCATATCCGTGGTCTTGTAAACCGATATAACCTTCTTTTGCCGGACCTTCCTTGAAACCAGGCCAGTCTTTAAACTTACTGTTTGCAACCAGTTCATACCATTCCGGAGTCCAAAGTGTATATTCTACGACTTTCACACCATTTTGTGTGTGGGTTACTTTTCCGTCTTTTACACGTATAACGATTGTATTCCATTCACCGGCCGGTTTTGCATTTTGCGGTAATGCAGGAAGCATGTCGTATAAAGAACCTGCCAGGTGGTTTGTTAATTTATTATCAGAAGCATTCCAATTATCAAGTACCTGAATTTCGGGTGCTGCATTATAAATAGGTTTACCTGGTTCTTCGACAATATAATAGAAAATACCGGAGTTCCCTTCTTTTTCGATTTTCCAATCAATAGAGAGTTCGAAGTTGGCAAATTTTTCCGTTCCAAACAGGATATCACCACCTTGTCCGTGTCCGGCTTTTTCTCCGCGTTTTACTTTCATTGACAGATCATCAATTTCCCAATTGGCTGCCATTTCGGTAGCATTGCATTTGCGCCACCCATTAAATGTTTTACCATCAAAAAGTAGTTGCCAGCCTTCGCTCTTTTCCTTCTCGGTAAGCGTGTTGTTTTGTGCAGACATTGTCATCATTGTAAATGCTGCGAAAAGCATCAGTGATAAGATTCGTTTCATGTTAAATAGGTTTTTAATGTATGAATTGCTAAGAAATGATAAAGATAATTATTTTTTTTAGACAGCGGGAAGACTCATGCCTGTAATTTTCCGATATAAATCCAGTGCATACACATCCGTCATTCCGGAAATATAATCGAGTACACATTGGATTTTACCATATGTTGTGGGAGCTTTGGTGTCGTATTGCTCAGGAATGCGCTGTAATAATAATTTACTGTATGCATGTTTTTGATTCATTACGGCATCGGTTAATACACTGATAAGATGGCTGAATATATGATAACCGGCTAATTCAATGTCAAGTACTTCTTTTGCAGAATAGATTTTCTGATAGGCAACTGACGAACAATTTGAATAAGCCTTGGCAGCATGTTCGTCAATCTCTTTAATCAGGGTAGTTTCGAATGTCCCGTTCATGATAGCTTCTTCATTTTCTAAGAAAACACGTGAGCACTGGTCAACTAATAAACCGATAATGCTGGAGCGAAGATAAGCAATCTGCTCATTTACATCGTCCACCAGGCGCATGATGTCTATAATATGCTTTAGTCGTTCGCCTTCGAAAAAGCCTAATAATAATTGGATTGTTTCCTCGCTGGTTAAAATACGTAGTTTGTGTGCATCTTCGATATCCATGACCTGATAACAAATATCATCGGCTGCTTCTACCAGGTAAACAAGGGGGTAACGACTAAAGCAACCGGGTTTTGAGATGTTTTCATGTATGCCTAATTCGGCTGCTATCCTTAAAAATGTATTTTCTTCCGACTGGAAAAAACCAAATTTTCCGTTTTTCCCGGATAAGGTGGATGCATGTGGGTATTTAACAATAGAGGCTAAAGTTGCATACGTTAGAGCAAAGCCACCTTTTCGCCGGCCAATAAATTGGTGGGTAAGCAGGCGCATAGCATTGGCATTTCCTTCAAAGTGAACAAAGTCTTCCCATCGACAGCCTTCTCCGCGAACTATCTCTTCCAGTTTTTTTCCTTTACCTTCGGAGAAGTAAGCTGATATAGCGCGTTCGCCTGAATGGCCAAAAGGAGGATTTCCCATGTCATGTGCCAGGCATGCTGCTGAAACGATAGAGCCTATCTCCGGAAAGTTAACACTGCCTTCCGGATATTTTTGAATTAATCCTTTAGCGACGTTATTTCCTAATGAACGCCCTACACATGAAACTTCCAGGCTATGTGTCAGTCGATTGTGTACAAATATGCTTCCGGGTAGCGGAAAAACCTGCGTTTTGTTCTGTAGCCTGCGAAAAGGAGATGAAAATATCAGGCGGTCGTAATCGCGTTGAAAATCAGTCCTTTCATGTTTTCGCTCATCGTGGTATTCTTCCATTCCGATACGTTTACCCGAGAGTAATCTGCTCCAATTCATAAGCTCCAATCATTTATAATTTGTTGTACAAAGGTAGAAATTTATCGCTATCTTTACCCCACTTTAAAATTTCAAAATTATGAAACGAAGCACTTAAATTAGTGGTTAATTATTAATTATTAGTGATTAATTAATCGTTTACCTCTATCCGTTAGTCACTTGACCGGTTTATTACATATGATCTTAATTTCTAAAGTTAAATATAATCACATGAAAACTATCTACATTTCCTTGCTTTTTTGTCTGTTATTCGGATTGGTAAATCCGATGTATTCTCAGTCTGCATCTCTAACATTGCCTGATGCCGGAGAAAAAATCTTATTAAATAATGGTTGGTATGCTCGTCGGGCAAATGAGTTGATTACAGATGGGAATACGTTGTCGGCTTCCTCATTTAGTCCGGAAGGTTGGATGAAAGCTAAAGTGCCGGGAACAGTATTAACTACAATGCTGGAGAACGATATGTTTCCGGCTCCGGAGTTTAGCCTGAATAATAACCTGATCCCGGATATAAACGATATAGGTAATGATTTTTATACATTTTGGTTTGTAAGGCCTTTTGAAATAAAGAATGTAGATAAAAACAAACAAGTATGGCTGAACTTTCGTGGTATCAATTATAAAGCGGATATTTACCTGAATGGAAAACGTATTAATACGGTTACCCATGAGGGAATGTTTTTACGGAAAACATTTAATATTACAGAATATATCAAGGAAAATGGAGAGAATCTGCTTGCTGTTATTGTTTATCCTCCCGATTATCCGGGAAATGCAAACGGCGGACAAGGGGGTGACGGAGAGATTGCCCGTAATATGACGATGCAGTTTACTCCCGGTTGGGACTGGATACAGCCGGTTCGCGACCGTAATACCGGAATCTGGGATGAAGTATCCATAACAACAACGGGTAGTGTTAAAGTACAGCATCCATATGTTGTAACTAAAGTGCCGGGTGTCCGGATGCCCGGAGGAAACCAGAAAGATGCTGTTATACGGACATCGGTTGAATTGGAAAATACATCCGGCCAGTCGCAAAAAGGTTTGTTGATTTGCGAAACAAACGGCAACCGGATTACACAGGATATAACACTGGCTCCCCGTGAAAAACGTACGGTTTCGTTTAAAGACCTGACGGTTAAAAATCCCCGTTTATGGTGGCCGAATGGAATCGGTGAACAGCCTTTGTACGATATGCGTATTGCATTTGATATAAATGGACAGACAAGTGATAGTGAACAATTACGTTACGGTATTCGTGAAATCGCGACAGAAAAAGATCCAGCAACGGGAGGACGTAAATTTTATGTGAATGGTCAGCCGGTTTATATAACAGGTGGTAATTATATTGCATCTGACTGGCTACTTCGTTTGTCTCCCGAGCGCTACCGTGCAGAAGTAAGATTTCATGCCGAAATGAATGTGCGTATGATCCGTGTCTGGGGTGGCGCTTTACTTGAACGTCCGGAGTTCTATAATGCATGTGATGAATATGGCATTTTGGTTTTTCAGGATTTGTGGGGTAGCGGCGATTGTAATGGAGCATGGTTGGATCCGATGAAACTTCATTCGCGTGAACGGCGCTGGGAATATCCCGATAATCATGACCTTTTTATCGTTTCTGCTGAGGATCAGATTAAAATGGTTCGTAACCATCCGAGTCTAGCTTTATGGTGTGGTGCTAATGAATGGCCATTGGCAAAGGATATCGATGAACGTTTGCAGAATGATATTTTTCCCCGTTTGGATCCGGAACGTTTATTTGCCAGTTATTCAACAGATACGGTTTTTACGCGTAATACGATCGGCGGAGTAGGGGATGGCCCTTATGGTATACAGGAACCGGAATGGTTTTTCACTTTCCGGTCGACGCCTTTTAATCCGGAAGCCGGATCGGTAGGCTCACCTGAAGTGGAAAGTATGCGTGAAATGATGACAGAAGAGGAATTGGCAGAATTGCCACAGGCAGGAAGAGCTACCAATTATACCTGGCGCTACCATAAGGATCTGGGCTACAGGGATCATTTGGAGAGATATGGTGAAGTGAAAGATATCGAAACTTATTGTAAATATGCGCAGGTTGTTAATTATGATCAGTACCGTACTTTTATGGAGGGTTGGGCTTCGCATATGTGGGAATGGTATACCGGAATCCTGATCTGGAAAACACAAAATCCGTGGACATCGCTCCGCGGACAGATGTATGACTGGTTCCTGGATGTAAATGCATCATTATATGGTACCCGCAAAGGGTGTGAACCGTTGCATCCGCAGTATAACATTATTACAAAGAAAGTTGAATTAGTCAATACGGCTTTAGGAAACCATAATGTAACAGTAAAGGCTTTATTGTATGATCTGAATGGGAAAGAGATCTGGAATAGTGAGCTTCAAACGCCTATTGCGGCTAATCAGGTGTTGCAGTTGTTTGATATACCTGCACCCCAGGGGGTAACAGGTACTTATTTCTTAAAGCTAGTATTGCTGGAATCAGGAAAAGAAGTAACGGATAACATTTATTGGCTCACCACTATCGATAAAAATTATACATCTTTGGCTAATCTTCCGAAAGCAGTATCAGATGTACAAATCGCTATTAATAAAAAAGAAAACGTTTATCAGGGCAAGGTTGCTCTAAAGGCAGATAAAAATATTTCATTCTTCAATCGCATTAAAGTCTTTGATAAAAAGACCGGAAAACGGATTCTTCCGGTACATTATTCGGACAACTATATTACATTAATGCCCGGAGATAAACGGGAAATCGAAGTTGAATTTACATCCGGTTTACCAAAAGATCAAATTGAAATTGTTATTGAAAGCTGGACTGCTGACCGGAAGGCATATTCTTTGTAGTTAATGTGAATCAGTAGTCCATAAAGTTCAATTTTTCAAGTTTAATGTTCAAAGTTTTAATAATTTCTACTAACTACTTTTTAAATAACTTCTTTAACCACTGATTGATATAATTGATAGAGAGTTTCATAAATAAATGGGTTAGATTGCATATTTGCTTATGTGATTTAGCCTATTAACTTATGTTTTGTTTTATTTTAGATAAAATATTACATTTGCAAAGCACGATTTTTATTGACAGGAGAAGGAGCACTGATGGATGCAATTTTTCTCAGACTGCCTTCTCTTATTGTATACGCTACTTACGGAAAAATAATGTAATAGATATGAATAAATATCTTCTTTTAAGCCTATTTTTTATCTGTGTATCATGTAGTAAAGAATCTGTTCTTACTGATAAAGACGGAAATAATGGTTCGCAAACAGTTGAGTCTGACTTTCGCAATTTTTATGGAATTGCATGGGTCGGAACAAATGACGATAATCTGGCGTATGCTAAACAGATGGGATACGAATCTATTTTTTATAGATCCGGAATGGCGAGTAATGCCAATTCCGATAGTATAAAGTTTTTTCTGGAGTCTCCCGAATACGACTGTTACCAAAGGAGGATTGACAAGGGCAAAACATATTCACAAGCCGAAAAAGATTATATATCGCGCTTTGTCGCGTTGAAAGACGCATCAAAACCCTTTTATGAAAATGTGGCGACGGGTTGGTTTTTTAGTGCTACGAATTTTTCTACCGAACCGGACTTTCAGCAGCAACGGGTCATCGATTTTTTAGTTGATAGTGTTTTGAATAAGGTTGCTGCCTTAGAGCGTAAAGAGAAAGGATTTGAGTTTGCAGGATTTGCATGGGATGTTCCGCAATTAACAGGCGATTTCTGGAATAAGCTTCAGTCTGCCGGTGGGAGTCAGATAACATTAGAGTATTGGACCGAACATGACGGAGGAGATAAACATCCTGATGTGACTCATAAATATGCAACATACAGTGATGGCCGTGCTGCTTTCTATAAGACTTTATTTAAGAAGACAAAAGAGAAATATCCGGATGCGAAATTTATTATGGAACCCTGGGAACCGTATACCAGCTATCTGAAACAGATTGAGAATCGCCCGGATGCAAAAGAACTTGTACCAGACCTGCTGATACAGGAAAAAGGAGGGATTGATTTTGTGACAAATGCAAATGTTATGAAAAGTGGGCTGGTTAATTACTCTCAGTTAGGATGTACGTCTCCCAATATTTTTACGGAAGAAAAAAACAGGGAAGTGGCTGGAACCGCTGCTTCATTGGGCAGTACGTTCGGCTGGTATGGACGCTTCGGAGGAACAGGGGATATGCCGAAGTATACAAGTATCCGGGAGGTTCCTGCACGCTTGAAGTTAATAAGGGTTGTCCCAAACTGGGATAATATGCATAAAGTGCCTTTAGATGAAAGGAACTGGGATGGGGATACTTATTTATCTCCTAAATCATATATCTCGAAAGATGTAATCTACTCCGTTCAACCACGGACGAACAAATTGTTCGTTGTATTTTTGACAGCATCTGCATCGGTTGAAATCCCGGATTCATATGCGTCTGCAAGCGTCTATCAGACTGACAAACTGTTTATTGAAGATGGAGTAACAACTACTGCTATTAAAATAAGCGGAAATAGGATGACGCTTCTTGATGCATCGAAAATTGGTGATGGGTTTATAATAAAATAAAACTTAAAAAATCCTTCCAATTCTCCTGTAGAAGTAAGGTTACGGATTTGTAAGAAGTGCGGGAAGTGAAACCCTCTCCGGAAGCTAATAATCAATAACAGATAGAATATTTTCTTTTCCTAATAGCTGAACTCCATCCAGGTATGTCAAGGTGATGAAAAAAACATATCCTGCGACAATGCCTCCTGAATGTTCTACCAGGCTGGCAATGGCTTTTGCAGTTCCTCCGGTGGCCAAAACGTCGTCCACAATAACAACACGCTGACCGGGATGAATCGCATCCTTATGGATCTGGATTAAATTTTTGCCGTATTCCATTCCGTATGATTCTTCAATTACCTGCCGTGGTAATTTGCCCGGTTTACGGGCAAGAACAAGGCCGGTTTTTAAACGGTCGGCTACAACAGCTCCAAATAGAAAACCACGCGATTCGGGAGCAATAACCAAATCAATATTGCCCAAACTCTGAGCTAACTCGGTTAAGCAGTCATTGACATAGCCAAATGTTACTGCATCTTCCAATACAGGTGTGATATCTTTAAAAGAAACGCCAGGTTCAGGATAATCCGGAATCTCAGCTACTTTGCTCGTAATTTGTTGTCCGTATGATTTGATTTTTTCGATTAATTGCTCCCTGTTTATCATAGTAATTACTATAAGATACCTTTTCCCTGACGGATGATTTCAAAATCGTCGGATGTACAATCGATAATTGTAGATGCTTCCGTATCTCCGTATCCTCCATCAATCACCAAATCAATCTGATGACTATACTTTTCATGAATTAATTCAGGATCGGTCGTATATTCAATTTGTTCTTCATCGTCGCGTAATGACATGGATAGCATTGGGTTGCCTAATGCATTCACTAATTCACGTGCGATCATATTGTCCGGAACGCGAATCCCGACTTCTTTTCTGTTTTTATAGATTTTAGGAAGCTCATTGCTGGTTGGCAAAATGAACGTGAATGGTCCGGGTAGATGCTTTTTCATTAACTTAAAAGCTGCATTGCTCACCTTGGCATATTCGCTTACATTCGAAAGATCATAACAGATAATTGATAGATTGCTCTTCTGGGGATTTACACCTTTTATCCGGCAAATGTTTTCTACCGCACGTACATTTAATGCATCACATCCGATTGCATAAAGGGTATCAGTAGGATAGATAATTAATCCTCCGTCTTGTAAAATTTTTGCGACTTTATGAATCTCTTTCGAATTTGGATTTTCCGGATAAACTTTGAGCAACATGTCTTTATTTCAAAATTGAGAATTGAAAGTTGAAAATGATAATCTTTCAACTTTCAATTAGTTTCTAAGTATTATTAACCATAAATGATACGTCCTTGTTCATCAATATAGTCTTCTAATCCTTTACTGTATTGATTCATAGCACGAAGACTCATACCCATACTGGAGAATCCTCCATCGTGAAATAAATTCTGCATTGTTACTTTTCGTGTCAGGTCAGAAAATAGTGTAATACAATAGTCAGCACATTCATCTGCACTTGCATTACCCAACGGACTCATTTTATCTGAAAAATCCATTAAATTTTCCATCCCTTTTACGCCGCTACCTGCGGTGGTCATTGTTGGTGATTGTGAAATGGTGTTGATCCGTACGTTTTTCTCACGTCCGTATATATATCCGAAACTGCGGGCTATTGATTCCAGGAGGCCTTTTGCATCGGCCATATCATTATAACCGAAGAAAGTACGTTGAGCTGCAACATAACTTAGCGCAATAATCGAACCGTATTCTGCAATAGCATCCTGTTTTTTTGCGACTTGTATCATTTTGTGAAATGAAATAGCCGAAATATCCAGTGTTTTGTTTAACATATCATAATCAAGATCATCATATGTGCGTTTTTTACGTACGTTGGGACTCATTCCTATGGAATGAAGTATAAAATCGATTTTTCCTCCCAGTATTTG
The DNA here is from genome assembly GCA_031285565.1 of Tannerella sp. GTDB lineage: Bacteria > Bacteroidota > Bacteroidia > Bacteroidales > Tannerellaceae > Tannerella. Next base: position 66,211 of record JAITVY010000046.1, read on the forward strand.
CGTGGATTTTGAAAATACTTCTTCTAAATCGGTAATATTTGTAGCATCGGCAGGTATAACTTCTGTGTTCAGTTTTTCTGCCAATGTATTTAATTCACCCATGCGAACCGCTACCGGTGTATTGGTCAATGTGATAGTTGCTCCTTCTTCTACAGCGCGCTCTGCTACTTTCCAGGCAATGGACATATCGTTGAGTGCACCGAAAATAACCCCTCTTTTGCCTTTTAATAAATTATGACACATGTTCTTTTCCTATTAAAATTCGGTGCAAAAATACGATAAAAGTTTGTAGATGCAGCATTATTCGTGATTGATTAAATGAATAAGGAAATAAAAGAAATAAATCATGCTGCTCTTAATTAGGATGTTTTGGAGAGAAGAATGTTGTTATTCTACTTTATTCCTTATAATAAATACGTTTTACGCGTGGTGATATAGACGTAAGTATTTCGTAGGGTATCGTATCTAATTTTTCAGCAATTTCATTAACCGGAATTGCATTTCCAAAAATTTCTACGGCATCTCCTTCTTGTGCATCCGTATCTGTAATATCGATCATACAAAGATCCATGCATATATTTCCAATAATCGGGCAATGTTTTCCTCCAACAAACACTTCACCTATACCATTGCTTAAATGGCGATCCAGGCCATCTGCATATCCAATGGGAAGTACTGCAATACGTGAATCGCGATTTACAAAACTTTTCCGTCCATAGCCAATGGAATCGCCGGCAGATATATTTTGTATTTGTAATATGATTGTTTTTAATGAACTCACCGATTGCAGATTGATGGAATTGTTTTCGGTGCCTATACCATACAATGCAATACCTAAACGTACCATATCAAATTGATACTGTGTGAATCGTTCAATTCCAGCAGAATTAAGAATGTGTTTGGATACGGGATATCCGAGACCTTCTTCCAAAGCTTGTGCTGCTTTTGTAAATGTGTCTATTTGCTGTAGCGTAAACTGATCGTGCTCAGCAGAATCGCTTCCGGCCAAATGTGAAAAGACTGAGCGAATGAGTATACCTTCCTGGTTCTTTAGTCGCAGACAGATCTCGGAAATGTCATTTGGTTGAAACCCGAGCCTATGCATACCGGTATCAATTTTAATATGGATAGGAAATGATGTTATTCCACGGCGCTCAGTTTCTTTAATTAATGCATTTAATAAACGAAAGCTGTATACCTCGGGTTCTAACTGATACTCGAACAGGTTGTTAAGACTACTGAATTCAGGATTCATTACAATGACCGGAATAGATATCCCTCCTTTGCGTAAATCTTCGCCTTCATCGGCTAATGCTACTGCCAAATAATCACAACGATGGTCTTGCAGAGTTTTTGCTAATTCCTGCGAACCTGCACCGTAGCCGAATGCTTTAACCATACAAATAATTTTTGTTTCCGGCTTTAATTTTGAACGGAAAAAGTTGTAGTTATGAATGATCGCATCCAGATTTACTTCTAAAATAGTTTCATGAACTTTTTCTTCCAGTAATTCGGTGATGTGTTCAAAATGGAATCGTCGTGAACCTTTAATCAGAATGAGCTCATCCTGGAATGATTTAATGGTTGACGAATGTATAAAATCATCCGTAGTCAGGAAGAATTCTTTTTCAATATCAAACATCGCTTGAAACTCTTTTAAATCACGCCCGATTCCGATAATTCGATTTATTTGTTTCCTCCGGAACAATTCTGATACCTTTTTATAAAGCGATTTTGGTAGCATTCCCGATTGTAAAATGTCGGAAAGAATGACGGTCGTTTTTAAATCTTTTTCTCCTTTGCGGGTATGTAAAAAGTCCAATGCGATATCTAATGAATTAATATCTGAATTGTAAGAGTCGTTGATCAACAGGCAATTGTTGATCCCGTCTTTCACTTCAAGTCGCATTGCTACCGGCTCTAACGAGCTAAAGTTGGCTCTGGTTAAATGACTTGGCTTTAAATACAGGATGGTTGCAATGCATTGGATTATATTCTCGATAGAAGCATCATCTGTAAATGGAATTATATACTTATGTGTGATTCCAACTATCGTACATTTAATTTCTGTAATATTGCCTTTCTTTTTAATTGAATTGATAAATACAGGTTGGTCTGTGTCTTTACAGCTCCATCCTAACCCTTTGTGGGAGAGACACGAGGTCTCTAATGCATTCGAAATGAAAACATCATCTGCATTATAAATAATGACTTCACAATCGTTAAATAACGATAGTTTTTCCATGCATTTCTGCGTAGAGGAAATGAAATTCTCCTGATGAGCTTCTCCGATATTTGTAATGATCCCGATGCTGGGAGCAATCATTTTCCGTAGTTTCGGCATTTCATCAGGTTGTGATATTCCTGCTTCAAATATTCCTAATGTATGCCGGGGATCCATTTGCCAGATAGAAAGCGGAACACCTAACTGGGAATTATAACTGCGGGGAGAGCGGACAATGTTGAATTCGGTATGAAGTAGTTGATAGAGAAATTCTTTTACCATTGTTTTCCCATTGCTTCCGGTAATTCCGATTACAGGAATATTAAATTGCTTCCGGTGATATATCGCAATTTGTTGAAGTGCATTCAGAACATCATCTACTACCAGGAAATTTGCGTCCTCCATCGTATTGAAAGAGGGCAATTTCTGGCTGACAACAAAATTCCGGACGCGCAATTTATATAGTTCCGGAATATATTTGTGTCCATCGTTTTTATTTGTCTTGATTGCAAAAAAAAGGGTGGATTCAGGAAAAGAAAGCGTCCGGCTGTCAGTCAATAGATGATCAATTGAATATGCATGCAAAGGATCACTTTTGGCGCCAATAACGGCAGCAATATTTTTAATACTATACTTCATAATGCAGACATAATTATAAACCCAAAAATAGCTCTGAAAAAAGAAATAAGCAAAATTTAAATAGACTCTAATCGAAATATTCCTTTTATTTATCCTGAATATTCTTCTTCAGTATTTCAACTTCTTTCTTAAAACAAAGATACGGTCTATTCCTGTTGAATTGCTCTATTTTTAACAAAGTTTGCGTTACAAATTGTTTATATGATTCGCTTTGAGGATTAAACGGTTTATGATTTATCAGTCTCAATATATTTTCAATTTCTTTTGTCAACTGCTGAGTGGGTTGATTCATATAAGTATGGCTAAAATACTCCCAAATGTATTGGATTGCAGTTTCTGAAGGATGGAACATGTCTTCAGCATAAAAACGGTAGTCTCTTAATTCATCCATCATTAATTCATAAGCCGGAAAATAACTTATTTGTTCGGGATATTGTTTTTGAAGCTCATTGATCGCTAATAGTAAAGTAGCTTTACTTAATTGATTTTCGTGTGCACCGTCTTTCCAGTAACGAATAGGGCTAACTGTGAATATAATTTTAAGCTTTTTATTCCTTTCAAATAATACGGATAATAGTTGATGCCATTCATTTACGATTTCTGTAACAGACAAACTTCTGTGTTCGAAATTGCCGGCGGGCAGTTTATGGCAGTTGGCAACAACCTCGCCTGTTTTTTTAAGATTGTAGACAAATGCTGTTCCAAATGTAATTAATAATCGTGTTGCTTTGTTTAGATTATCTGCCGAAGCCTTAATCCTGCTATTTATATTTGTTAAACATGCAGTTTCGCTTATGTCAGAGAAGCTGGAATGATGAGAAAAACTGTGAAATAGCCCCTCATGATAAAATAAATCATCCTTTGTTTTATTTAAAGGTGTCAGCAATGACCGGATAGAAGTCAATATAGATTTAGGATTATATAATACACCAAAAGGATTTATATCTACCTGAAATTTATGTTCTGCGAGCCGGTTGCCAATTGATTCTGCAAAACAGGATCCGAATAAGATCAGATAATCCTGATGCGAAATATCAATTGAAGATTTTGGTGCTTTTAAATAAGTAAAGAAATCCATGCATCTAAATAATAATTTTGATGTCAAATATAAAATAATACTTTTGAATATCATAACAGCAAGCGATGCGAATAAACTTACGTTAAACTGTTGTTTAACATGGATAGGTTTGTAGTTAAACAACTTTCTCTTATTGTAGTCATGAAATAGTGATGTCGTTTATATTAATCTGAATTCAGGTTGATTGTTTTTTGCCTTACTGCTGTAATGGGCTGACGAATTCAACGAAGAAAAACGATATAGAGTTGACCCTAAATCTGAGGTTAATATAATTTGAATGTGAAATAATTTAAATTGTATTAACATTCTTATTTGACTCTTTGTATAATGTTTTATTAGATAATGTGCGTATTTTTAGTTGTTTAATTCCGTTGAGATAAAGAGAATTTATGCTGTCGCGGTTTTTTTTGTTAAAATTTTTGGCTGGTAAAATGAAAATGCAGATATTTGAGAGTTTTTTGACCGAAAAACACGAATCCTCCGTTGTTTTTCTTTGCTTTTAGAAATATAAGAAGTATTATTTTATGGACCAGATTAAGCTTTTACTAACAATAGTATGTTGTCTTTTTTTTATTATGTCTGCAAATGGTAAGGAACCTAAGAAGAAAGGGGACGTACTACTACCTGCATTGCAAACTCAGTTGATGGATCGGCAAGTGTCTGAACTTATGGCCGATAAGGTTAATGTGGGTACAAATGTTGTTATGGAAAGCTTAGCCGAAGTAGAATATTTGTCGGAAGATGATCTGTTTGAATCTGAAGCGTTGAGGTTCCCATCCGATGAACTATATGGTTCAAGTTGGGATACTACTTGGGTTAATCCCTTTCGTAATAAAGAGATAGAAATGCCTGACACATTTAATGTCGATTGCCGTTCGTTTACAATTCCGATTGATGGCGAAGTGAAGGTTACATCGAATTATGGACCCCGTCGCCGCCGAATGCACAGAGGAATTGATTTGAAGGTACAGGTAGGAGATACTATTCGTTCTGCATTTAGTGGTAAAGTTCGTATTAAAGGGTTTGAACGTAGAGGCTATGGATATTATTTGGTGATTCGTCATACGAACGGGCTGGAGACGATCTATGGACATTTATCAAAGTTTCTCGTTTCAGAAAATGATATAGTTAAAACAGGCGAACCTATTGCATTAGGTGGTAATACGGGACGGTCTACAGGATCTCATCTTCATTTTGAAACCCGTTTCCTGGGACAGGCATTGAATCCGAATAATCTTATTGATTTTGAGAATGGTGTGCCTCATGAAGATTTTTATGCCGTTTATAAAAATAATACTCAACAACGAACCAATGTTTATACATCAACATCAGAACGTATTGTATATCATCGTGTAAAGAAAGGCGAAACATTGGGACAGATTGCTTTGAAATATAAAACTTCGGTAAATGAATTGTGCCGTTTGAATGGTTTGTCCCGAAAATCAACACTACGTATAGGGCAATCAATTCGTTGCGGAACAACATCTGTTCGAGCTACTAAAAAAGAGGAACCTGCGTCTGCGAGTATAGAGGAAAATACTTCACAAAATACGGCATTATATCATAAAGTACAGACAAATGAAACATTAAGTTCTATTGCGCGCCAATATGGAACAACAGTGGATGCTTTATGTCGTTTAAATAATATTCAATCAACGTCTCCTTTATCTATTGGACAGGAATTATGTTACAAAGGAATGCCCAAATCTTCAGTGAAGAAGGCAGATGGACCTAAAAATGAGGTAGCCAGTGTAAGTGACAAAAAAACTGAAGCTCAGCCGGAAAATAAAACGTCTTCAAAGCCTTCATCTACAGTATACCATACTGTAAGCAAAGGTGAAACTTTGGGGAGAATTGCCAGTCAATACGGGACAAGTGTAGACGAACTTTGCCGGTTGAATGGAATTTCTAAGACCGCAACACTGCGTTTAGGACAAAAATTGAGATGTCAGGCTGATCAAACGGCTAACAAAGCCAATGATAATATTGCCGCAGCATCGTCTTCAAAATCATCACAAACGAAATCGACCAAGACTGTTTATTATCGGGTGAAAGCAGGAGATACACTAGGTGCTATCGCCAGAAAACATGGGGTAACAGTTGATAGATTGTGTGAAATGAATAGCATAACTTCAACTACTATATTGAAAGTCGGTCGTTCGCTTCGTTGCTCATAAAAAGGTCTATGCTGACTTGTAGATCAGCTGGCGTTTATTTAATATAATGAATACGAAAGAACAATTTGAACAAGTTATTCAGCTTTGCCGGGAGGTTTTTCAAAATAAATTGAAAGATTATGGACCTTCATGGCGTATAATGCGTCCGCAATCTATTACTGATCAACTATTCATTAAAGCAAACAGGATTCGTAGTCTTGAAATAAAAGGCACGAGTAAGGTTGGTGAAGGAATTAAACCCGAATTTCTTGCAATTGTGAATTACGGAATAATCGGATTAATTCAATTATCTCTGGGGCCAGCCATGGATGCTGTGGAAATGTCAGAAGAAGAAGCGTTGTCTTTGTATGATACGTATATGACCCAAACAAAGAACCTAATGTATGCTAAGAATCATGACTATGATGAGGCATGGCGTAGTATGCGTATCAGTTCATATACTGATTTTATTCTCACAAAAATTTATCGTACTAAACAAATTGAGAGTAATAATGGACAAACCATTATGTCCGAAGGTATAGATGCTAATTATATGGATATTGTAAACTATGCTTTATTTGGGCTTATTAAACTTGAATTTGGCGAATAGTAAATGCATAAAGATAAAATCATTAAAATTATTATAGAACTCTGTAGGATATTACTGGGAGTTACTTTTATCTTTTCCGGATTTGTAAAGGCTGTTGATCCGGTTGGCTTTTCTATTAAAATCGGTGACTATTTATCTGCATTTGGTTTAGGCTTTTTCAGTTGGTTGGACATATTTTTTGCCTTTTGTATTATCTCCATTGAATTTGCTTTAGGTGTATCTGTTTTATTGGGTGTATACCGAAAGTTAGTTTCGATTGGCATCTTGACATTTATGGGTGTAATGACACCACTTACGTTATATCTTGCTGTTTTTAATCCGGTAGCTGATTGTGGCTGCTTTGGAGATGCACTAATCATTTCAAACTGGGAAACTTTTTTTAAAAATGTTGTTTTACTTACGGCGGCCATTTTCGTTTATAAGTATCATAAACGATTGACCCCGATCTATACATATAAAGCCTACTGGTTTGTCGCATTGTTTTCATTTTTCTTTTGTATAGGATTTTGTTACTCTAACTATAATCATTTACCAATTATAGATTTTCGTCCGTATAAAATAGGAGAAAATATTCCGAAACTTATGGAGATCCCGGAAGATGCACCTCAGGATGAGTATCGGTTTATATATGAAAAAGATGGAGCAAAAAAAGAGTTTTTGCTGGAAGACGTACCGGCTGGTGATACTACCTGGACATATGTAGATGCAAAAATGATCAGGCAGGGATTTATTCCGGTTATAAGTTCTTTTGAACTTTATGACAAAGAACATAATAATATTGCGGATGCTATATTGGACGATCCGAGGGTTTTATTTTTGCTTATATCCCCCAAGCTTGAAGATGCGAGTGATAAGCATATTGATGTGATTAATGATGCGTTTGATTATGCTCAGGAGAATAAACTACCGTTCTATGCCGTAACAGCATCTTCTGAAGATGAAATTGCCCAATGGAAAAAAAATACCGGTGCGGACTATTTTTTCCTGACTGCAGATGACGTCTTGTTGAAAACGATTATTCGTTCGAATCCGGGACTGGTATTATTGAAGAAAGGGACGATTCTAGCTAAATGGCATCATAATGATATCCCTGCTGAAGAGCAATTGGATGGAATAGTTACTCTTTATTCATCAGATGACTCTATTCCTGTTAAAGAAAGTCGTCCATGGAGATCGATTATATTGGGTTTTACATTACCTTTGTTGATCGTATGGATATATGATTTTTTCAGGAATCGCAACCTCCGAAAGAAAAACTAGTTATTAATGCGAATCAGTAGTTGAAACTGCTCGCCGATTATTATGTTAAAATATTAATTATCAATAAAATAAACGCATTAAATATTTGCTCAATCTTCTGGGAATCACTATCTTAAAG
>JAITVY010000054.1 GCA_031285565.1 Tannerella sp.
TACCGAAGTGGCACGATTGGCAATCACCGGTTGCCAAATCCGCCAACGGCTCACACCGGAACAGATGGACTCTATCCGTAAACTCTCCGGTATGGGAAACAACCTGAATCAGATTGCACGGAGAGCAAACGCCGAAGGTTACACCAATGCACGAAGCGAATACTTCTATCTGGCAGACAAGATTGATAACGTAATAAACCAACTGGAAGATGATAGCCAAAATAGTTAAGGGCAAAAGTTTCAAGGGTGTAATCAATTACGTCCTTGATAAAGCCAAGCAAACGGAATTATTGGCAGCCGAAGGTGTTCGGTACAAAAGCCGTGAATCCATTATCCGCAGTTTTGTAGCTCAAACCGGACTGAATCCAAAAGTATCCAAAACGGTCGGGCATATCTCATTAGATTTTTCAGCACAGGACAGGGATAAACTGACCAATGCTAAAATGGCACAGATAGCCAAAGAGTATATGGCGAAAATGGGAATCGTGAATACGCAGTATATTATCGGACGGCATTACGATAAGGAACACCCGCATATCCACCTTGTTTTTAACAGGGTAGATAACAACGGCAAAACTATTCCGGACAAGAACGACCGCTACCGTAGTGAGAAGATTTGCAAAGAATTGACGGAAGCGCACAATCTATACTTTGCACAGGGCAAGGAGAACGTAAAAGTCCACCGCTTGAAAGATCCGGATAAAACGAAGTATGAGATTTACGATGCTCTGAAAGCAGCAGTTCCCAAATGTAAAAACTGGAATGAATTAACAACACAACTGAAAAAGCAGGGTATTGAAACGACATTCAAATACAAGGGCAATACGGACGAGGTTCAGGGCGTAATGTTCCAAAAGAACGGATACATGTTCAATGGCTCGAAGATAGACAGGCAATTCAGTTACAGCAAGATTGATTATCAACTGAATCAGAATGAAAGAGAACATGAAATACAAACTAAACAGGAGCATAGCCATTCACAAAATCAATCCTCTGTTTTGGAAAGTGTCGGTTCTGCATTAGGTGGGCTGTTCGATATTCAACCATCGGGAACAGATTACAGTCCTGATGAAGTAGAGTTTCAACGCCAACAAAGGCTTAACAGAAAGAAAAAAAGAAGAAGACCTCATTTATAAACAATTAAAAAGTAAATCGTTATGGATAAGAATAAAATAGATACCCAAACAGTCTATGAGATGTTTGAGGTACTAAGTGAAAAGTTGGATAAGCAAATAGAGAAATCGGCAGAGCGAACAAACCCCATACAGGCACAAGTCGATATGACAGCCATAAACACTGTAACAGAACGCTTGGAGAATGTAATTGAAGAAGTTAAGAAACCGAGTACGGTAGAGCATCAGCACCACTATACGATTGACATTCGTTCCAATTGGTTTTTCTTTTCATGGGTAGCGTTGGTTATTGTTATATTGGGATTGTTCTGGGCGATTGCCAACCAACGGCAGACCATCAGCCGGTACATGGAAAGTGATTTGAAGTACAGGTATATCAAGATGCAGGGACAAACTGACGAAGAAAGTATTTACCGTCTGGAACAGCAATTCAAATACGGCGACAGTATCAGGATTATCCGCAAACAGGTAGAGAAGTATGAAGAACTGGTAAAGGAACAGGCTGAGAGGATGGAAAGGGCGAAAAGGAATAGCGAGGAGGCGGAGAGATTGAGGAAAGAAACTGAAATATTGAAAGATAGAAGATAATTATACGGACAAATTTGGCGTAACAGTAAGAATAGAAACCATACTGAAAGAATTTAAGTGCCATTATGTCAGTATTTCATTAAAGGCATATAATTTGTTTCTATTACAACAATAAATATTAATTTCTTATTCAACACGTTAAATGATATGGGCAAAAATCAACATGTAATTCCTCATAATGACAAGTGGGCTGTAAGAGGTGCAGGAAATGAAAAAGTAACTAAAGTGATAAATACACAGGCAGAAGCCATTAAAGTTGCTCGTGAAATTGCGATTAACCAACAATCAGAAGTGGTTATTCATCGCACTAATGGACAAATAAGAGATAAAGATAGCTATGGGAACGACCCCTGCCCTCCTAAAGACACGAAACATTAAATTTGATTGTTATGGCTATTTTTACAAAAAGTAAACTTTCTCGAATTGCCGATAGTAAAGCAGGTTATACCCAAAAATCTGTAATTCTAAGTGAAGCGAGGTCATTCAGTAATAAGTATTCTGCCAAGACCTCTATATTTCTATCTCATAGCCACTATGATAGTGAATATGTAAAAGATACCGTTGTTCTACTTCGTAAAATGGGAGTTGAAGTATATGTTGATTGGATGGATGACAACATGCCGGAGGAAACGAGTGGAAACACAGCGGCATTGTTAAAACAAAAAATCAAAGAAAACGACAAATTTGTTTTTTTAGCAACGAACAAATCAATAGAATCGAAATGGTGTAATTGGGAAATTGGTTTTGGTGATGCACATAAGTATATCAATAAAATAGCACTTTTCCCTTTAAAAGATGATTATACAGATTGGAAGGGTAATGAATATTTGAAGATATATCCTTATATAACAGAATCAGATTATGCAGTCGATTATTACAAAGTAGTTTTTCCTGATGGAAAAGAAATGAGTTTACAAGAATGGTTAAATAGTTAATTCATAAATTATGTCAAAGAAAAAAGTGTTTATTAGTTTTGATTATGATAACAATTTGGATTTGAAGAATTTGTTAGTTGGACAAGCGAAAAATCCAGATTCTCCATTTGAAATATTAGATTGGTCTCTGAAAGAATCTGCACCACAATGGGACTGGGAAAATAAGGCGGAAGCAAAAATAAAAAATGTAGATATTGTTGTTGTTATCACAGGAACATATACATATCGTGCATCCGGGGTATTGAAAGAAGTTGCTTTAGCAAGAAAGCATAATAAAAAAATTGTCCAAATTAAGCCACAAGGAACGAGCCCATATCGGGTTGTAGATGCCGGAGTATTATATGATTGGACTTGGTATAATTTAAAATCATTACTATCATAATTATGAAAGTAGAATTTGAGCCATTCATTAAAGACTTTGTAAGGGATTTACATGACAGTAATGTAGCTATCTTTGCAGGAGCAGGCATGTCGAAACCAGCAGGATATGTTAATTGGAAGGAATTACTGACTGACATAGCAACAGATTTGAAGTTAGATATAGATAAGGAAAGTGATTTAGTTTCTTTGGCTCAATTTCATGTTACGGAGAATAATAATCGCCATAAGATAAATCAAAAAATATTAGATGAATTTACAGAAGGAAGCAGTCCTACTGAAAATCATGAAATATTGTCAAGATTGCCAATAACAACGTATTGGACAACTAATTATGATACTTTGATTGAAAAATCTTTGGAGAATAATAAAAAAAGAGTTGCTAAAAAATTTAAAGAAACACATCTTTCTAATTCAATATATAAAAAGGATTGTATTGTCTATAAGATGCATGGGGATGTTAGTGAGCCTGATGATGCTGTAATAACAAAAGAAGACTATGAAAAATATGAAACCACAAGAGGGTTGTTTACTTCTGCTTTGAATGGAGAGTTGATTACAAAAACATTTCTTTTTATTGGATTTAGTTTTACCGATCCTAATATAAACTATATTTTCAGCAGATTAAATAATAGAGTAAATAAAAATGCAAGTCGTCAACATTATTGTTTTATTAAGAAGCCTCAACTTGGACATGAAGGAATAAGCAATCAAGCAGAATTAGATTATGCTAATACGAAGCAATCCTTAATCGTAAATGATTTAAAACGGTATAAAATAAAATCACTCCTGATTGACAATTACGAGGAAATAACTGAAATTTTGAGAGAAATTGAAAAACGATACAATAAGCAAACAATATTCATATCAGGTAGTACCTGCGGTGAATATGGTCGATTTGTAAGTAATGACGCACAAGGTTTCATTCATAACTTAAGCAAGCAGATAGTATTAAATGGATATACCGTTGTTAATGGTTTTGGGTTAGGTGTCGGTAGTGCTGTAATTAATGGCGCATTAGATGCCATTGATTCAAAACCACAGCAATGTAGCGAAGACCAGATTATTATGAAACCTTTTCCCCAGTTTGCAACAAACGGCAAAACTATACCCGAACTTTGGGATGCATATCGTAAACGAATCATTCCTTTGGCAGGTATAGCTATTTTTATGTTTGGAAACAAAAAAGATTCAAATGGTTCTACAATTTCCGCCGATGGTGTAGAAAAAGAATTTAACATTGCGATTGATAATGGCTTGATTCCAATACCAATTGGTACAACAGGATATATGAGTAAGAAAATATATAATAAAATTGTATCCGATTCTACTCAGTATTTACAAGGATATGATTGGATATTGGAAGAGTTGAATAAGATAAATGATGATTCTATTTCACAGGAAGATATTATTAAAACGATTTTAAACATCATTAAAAAATTGAATAAATAATGGCCCGAAAAGTATTTACAAGCTTTCATTATGTCCCTGACAATTGGCGAGCGAGCCAAATTAGAAATATGGGAAAAATTGAAGGAAATACAGTTTGTTCAACAAATCAGTGGGAAGAAGTTACAAAAGGTGGTACCAAAGCCATAGAAAAATGGATTGATGACAACATGTACGGGAAGTCCTGTGCAATTATATTTGTCGGTGAAAATACAGCAGGAAGGAAATGGATTAAACGCGAAATTAAAAAGGCATGGGAAGAAAATCGAGGTTTATTTGGCATTTACATTCACAACCTTAAAGACAGTAGTGGTAATCAGGCTAATAAAGGGCGTAATCCGTTTGAAGATTTTACCATTGATGGAAAGTCTTTGTCGTCTATTGTAAAATGTTATAATCCGCCTTATAGCACAAGCACAAATGTTTATGATTATATTAAAACCCATTTAGAAGACTGGATTGAAGACGCGATAGAAATTCGTAATAAATATTAGCAAACTATTACTATTATGGCACATAAGACTTTCATTTCTTACAAGTACAGTGAGGCTCAAGACCTCCGAGATAAAATAATTGAAGCTTTGGGTAAAGATGCTTCATACTATCAGGGAGAAACAAGTGATTCACCTGATTTAACGGATACATCTACCGATAATATTAAACGTGTGTTAAGGGATATGATGTATGATACATCTGTTACTATTGTAATAATTTCACCAAATATGATTTATAGCAAATGGATTGACTGGGAAATAGAATATTCATTGAAAGAAATAAATAGAGCAAACAGGCATTCCAAAACCAATGGAATTGTTGGTGTCGTTATGAAACATTTGGGCGGATATGATTGGCTAAGACCTACTAAGAGGAACTCGGACGGTTGTGTTAGTATCTCAACTAATGATGCATATTTATATGATATTATCAAGAACAACAGATTCAATCAAAATCCTAAAGTATATTCATGTAATATTTGTCAAACAGTAGATAGCCTTACAGGCTCATATATTTCATTGGTAAATGAAGATGATTTTCTCAATAATCCTCAAAAATATATTAACAACGCCTTTGATAAAAGTGAAAATGATGCAAGTGGTTACGACATAACGAAACAAAAGTGAAGTTCTCTTTAATGCTATCTCCAACACAACACACCAAATTCCCCTTTTGAAATGCTATATGCCAAAGGAATATAAGTGGTATATAAGTTTTTATTTCGTAACTTTGCAACCATTATTATCAAAGGAGATATGTTATCCGAAGAAGACATAAAAAACAGGTATATTACACCTGCTCTTGAGCTATCAGGCTGGAGAAAAGAGCAGATGCGTATGGAGTTCTCCATTAAAGTGGACGAGCACTTTACGGATGGAAAGATTATTATCAAGGGTAAAACAGCCAAGAGAGGAGAACGCAAAAAAGCGGACTACCTTTTGCATCACCACAATAATTTCCCGATTGCTATTGTGGAAGCCAAAGACTTGACTAAAAATGTGGCACACGGTATTCAGCAAGCAATTGACTATGCTCGTCTTCTGGATGTCCCTTTTGCTTATTCGAGTAATGGGGAGAGTTTTGTAGAACACGATATGCTGACTGGAAAAGAACGAAATCTTCCTCTGAAAAACTTTCCTAAACCTGAAGAATTATGGAATCGGTATTGCAGCTTCAAAAGGATAACGAAAGAAGTTGAAACCATAATAAAAGAACCCTATTTTTACCGTGAAGGAATAAATCGTCCACGTTATTATCAACGAATTGCCATCAATCGAACAGTTGAAGCCATATCAAATGACCAAAGGCGAATTTTGTTAGTAATGGCAACAGGTACAGGAAAAACTTATACTGCTTTCCAAATCGTTCACCGTTTATATAGTGCAAAGAAGGTTAAGAAAGTACTGTATTTAGCTGATAGAAATATACTTATTGACCAAACCATCTTGAACGACTTCGCACCTTTCAAGGATAAAAGTATTCTGACCAAAGTTGAAAATAAAACACTTGATAGTGCATACGATATTTTTATGTCACTCTATCACCAATTAAGCGGCGATGATGATTTGGAAGTATTCAAACAATTTACTCCTGATTTCTTTGATTTAGTGATTGTTGATGAGTGCCACAGAGGAAGTGCAAAAGATAATTCCCGATGGCGGAAAATTCTTGATTATTTCAGCAGTGCAATTCATATCGGCATGACCGCTACTCCCAAAGAAACGGAAGATGTCTCAAACAGTCATTATTTTGGTGAACCTGTTTATACCTATTCATTGAAGCAGGGAATAGACGATGGTTTTTTAGCCCCTTACCGTGTATTGCGTTTTGGTATTGATAAAGATTTGGAAGGCTATATTCCTGAAGAAGGTAAATTAGATATTTACGGACAAGAGATAGAACAAAAGGTATATACAGCACGCCACTTCGACCGTGAACTTATTATTGATGACCGTACACAGACCGTCGCTCGCCGGATTACCGAATTTCTGAAACAAAGCGGTGACCGGTATTCCAAAACTATTGTCTTTTGTGTGGACGAAGACCATGCACTGCGGATGAGACAGGCATTAGTGAATGAAAATACCGATTTGTGCGCTATTAACGACAAATATGTAATGCGTATTACTGGTAGCGATTTACTGGGCAAGGCGCAATTGGAGAATTTTATAGACAACAATTCTAAATATCCGACCATTGTAACCACTTCCGAATTACTGTCCACAGGCGTTGATTGCAAAATGTGTAAAGTAATTGTACTTGATGCCATTATTAACTCTATGACCAAATTCAAACAGATTATCGGCAGAGGGACACGCTTGGTTTGGAATAAAGACAAACGATTTTTTACTATTTTAGATTTCAGAAAAGCAACTTTGAATTTTAGCGACCCTGAATTTGATGGTCCGGCTTCTTCCGTTTATGATGTGGATAAAGACAAACCTATTCCCACCCCTGACAATGATGAGGATACAGATGATGGCAAGAGAGAGGAAGAAGAAATTTATAAAAAATACAGGATAAACGATGTTCCTACAATGATTATCAGTGAGTCGGAAGCGATTTATGGAGAAGACGGGAAACTGATTGCGAATCATTCTGCCAATCTGAAATATTTGATTCAAGAGAAATATAAAACTGAGCAAGATTTTATAAGCGACTGGCTCTATGGAGATAAACAGTCTATTATAAGTGGTTTTGAGGAAAGAGGCGTTGATTTCAATAGAATTATGGAAAATGATGTCGATTTTTTCGATATTATTTTAGATTGTGGCTTTAATAAAGGTGCATTTCTGAAAGGCGAGCGAGTTGATAATCTGAAAGATGATAGCTTTTATAGCTTATTATCGAGTACACAAAAAAAGGTTGTTGATGAATTACTGAATATCTATCAGGCAACGAATGTTATTTCACTTGAAAAAATTGATGTATTGGAATTACCGAATTTTAACCAATTTGGTGGTTTTGTACCAACAGTCAAGGCGTTAGGAGGAAAAGAAAATTGTCAGAAATTGATTAAAGAATTAATCATCAAATTATACAAAGAACAAATATAGAATATGTCAATAGAAACACTCATTAAAAGGCTTCAAAATATAATGCGTGGTGATGACCTCTCCGGAACGGTGCAGTATCTCCGCCAAATGATTTGGATGATCTTTTTGAAGATTTATGATGCGAAAGAAGAAATTTGGGAAATCAAAGATGATAATTATCAATCCATTATCCCCGAAAACCTGAAATGGAGGAGTTGGGCAATAGACGATGCAGATGGCAAAGCATTAACAGGAGACGACCTGATTAAGTTCGTGAACAATGATCTGATTGATACGCTGAAAAAATTAGAAGTTAATGAGTACACGCCGAAAAAACATTTGGTGGTCAAATATATTTTTGAGGATGCTTCTAATTTTATGAAAAACGGCGTTAAATTGCGCCAAATGATAAATGCCTTGAATGAAATTGACTTTACCAACTATACCGAAGCACACGAATTTGGCGACCTGTACGAATCTATGCTAAAAGATTTGCAGGAATCCAAGCGCGATGGAGGAGAATTTTATACACCACGAGCTTTGACTGATTTTATTGTAGAGCAGATTAATCCATGTTTGGGTGAATCTATTGCCGATTTTGCCTGTGGTACAGGTGGCTTTTTAGTCAGTGCTTTGAAACATTTGGAACAAAAAGTGATTTCGCCTGAAGATAAACTATTGTGTAGGAATGCAGTATATGGTATTGAGAAAAAGTCATTCCCCTATTCGTTAGGGCTTACCAATCTTATTTTGCATGATGTAGATGAGCCGCATATTTTCTATGATAATTCTCTGAAACGCAATGTGCGGGAATATTCCGATGAGGAAAAGTTTGATATTATCATTATGAATCCTCCTTATGGTGGAACAGAAGACGAAATTGTACAAATGAATTTTCCAGTTGAATTTCGTGCTTCGGAAACAGCCGATTTATTTATGGCAGTCATTATGTATCGTCTGCGCAAAAATGGTCGTGTCGGTGTAGTACTTCCCGATGGTTTCCTTTTCGGAACGGAAGGTGCAAAACGCAATTTGAAAGAAAAACTGTTGAATGACTTTAACCTGCATACAGTTTTACGACTGCCAAAGAGTGTTTTTGCGCCCTATACTTCCATTGCAACCAATGTTCTTTTCTTTGATGAAGATTGTGACGGCTCACGCGATATTTGGTTTTACCGGATGGATATGCCCGAAGGCTATAAGGCTTTTTCCAAAACGAAGCCAATTAAATCAGAACATTTTGAAACAGTTAGGAATTGGTGGAATAGCCGTGTGGAAATTACAGATGAAGACGGCAATTACAAATCTCGAAAATATACAAAAGCAGAGATCGCGACAGGTAATTACAATTTGGATTTATGTGGATTCCCCCACAAAGTCGAAGAAATTCTTCCACCCGATGTTCTGATAAAAGAATATTTTGAAAAGAAAGAGAAATTGGATGCGGGCATTCGAAGCGTACTTGACCAAATTATGAACATATTGAATCAAGGATAATGAAAGCGGACGAATTACGAAAGTCAATACTTCAACTTGCCATTCAGGGAAAATTGGTAAAACAAGACCCGAATGACGAACCGGCATCTATTCTTATTGAGAAAATCCGCGAAGAAAAACAACGACTTATCAAAGAAGGTAAAATTAAGAAAGACAAAACAGAATCGTTTATCTATAAAGCTGCCGACAATTCCTATTATGAATCGATTTGTAGAACGTATTTACCCTGAACCCATATACTTATCACGTAAGCAATCCTTTGTCTTATCTTTAAAATAAATTACATTTGTGCCAAATATAATATGCCATGGATATCTTCGATCCTGTTACATTCTATTATATATTAACATTTGCCATATCGTTTACTGTTACTATACTGGGAATAATGTTACTCGGATTGCATATTGCTCCCGGTAAAGAACTTGACAATTTACGTTTTTCAAGAAACTATCTGGCTATTTCTTATTTCGTTCTGGGAATATCCGGATTTGTGAGTTTCCTCTCGCAACAAGAGACCGAAAATGAATCGCTAATGGCATCCTGTACCCTGATTATAGCATCATATCAAGCCTTACTGTTTACTTACACCATATTGGCTTTAATACAACCTCTTGATATTAAAAGTAAACAAATATTTGTTCAGTTAGGAATCATTACCTTCGTTGCTGTCCTTCTACTTCTTGCTTTATTCTTTACTTCGCACTTCCTATATAACCTTGTTTTTTATATAGTTGTGGTTGCATATCTTTCCCAGCTCTCTTTTTATATATACTTATTCAGACTCAAATATAATGTGTGTTTGCGCTCGTTAGAAGAATATTACGACGAGGATGAACGTATTCGCCTGAGATGGGTGAATTTTTCCTTTTATGGGGCATTAATAATTGGTATACTTGCTTTAACATCCTTGTTTCTCAATCTTTATTTTTATATACTTTTTTCAATTGTATATACAGCCTATTATGCATATATGGTCAGCCGGTTCTATAATTATCAGATAGATTTTAAATTTGCGATTCATGTTATAAATCAAAACGAGAAAACAAGTGAAGAAACAAGTGATAAGTGCGCCCCTCAATACAAGATAGAAAAAATTGAAAAGTTCAGTTTCATTTTGGATAAATGGATTGAAGAAAAGAAATTCACCCAAAAAGATATCAGTGTTGATGAAATAGCTGAATCGCTCGAAGTAAATCATAGTTTTCTTCAATATTATTTCAGGACATATATGCAAACCGATTTTCGCACATGGCGTTCTGAGTTACGTATCCATGAAGCACAAACTATGCTCAAAGAACATCCGGAAATATCTTTAGAAAAAGTACGCGAATTGGTCGGATTCAACCATCGTGCAAATTTTCATCAGCAATTTCAAAAAATAACAGGTTTAACCCCTTTCCAATACAAACAACAGCAGAAGCCTGTTTAAACTCCTTCTTTTCATAAGTTGTTTTGTTATTTTTTGGATTACCAAACGAAAAATAACAAGCTATAAAAAGATATTTATTACAAAACAAATAGATTTGTTCCGGATATATCCCATGTCTGTACAGCAAAAGCTATGGTTGTAAATTAACATATATTTCTTACGATTCTATTCCCATAAAATGAAAAACAATAATCTTGTATCCGGATCTATTATTTTCATCTTTTTGATGTTTTCTTCCACCACTTTAGCTCAGGTATCATATCATCATGAAAAGGATTCATTACTTAGAGTCATTTCTTCCCTTACCGGAGGCGAGAGATTGAATGCCTATTACCAGCTCATGTTGTCGGTATATCATAATGAAGAAAACATGGATTCTGTACAGGTTTATTTTAATGATTATATCCAGGAAGCCCGAAGCCAGAATAATCTAAAAGAAGAAGGCATGGTATATGTCAATCTATTGGCAGCCTATTGTAATAGGGAGCAAATGAAAGACGCGATACAACAGGCTCCGCATATATTAAAGTTTTTGGAAGAAAACGAACTATGGGAATATTATTATCAGGCATATGCCATATTTCTGGAAGCATGCTTTTTTGATAAGCAATACAAAAAAACAATAGACAAAGCTAAAGAACTATATCAATTGGCAAAAATACAAGAAAATAACAATGGCATTTCAGCCGCATTCTATTTCATGGCTTTAGTCTATCATAAAACAGGAAGGGTTCGTGAAGCCGGGGAATATTTTAGGAAATGCATCGATATACAACAGAAAACGGATGACAAAACCTCGTTATTAACCCAGTCGTACTATTACTTGTTCGAAATCGCATCAGATGAAAAACGCTCAGATGAAGCACTTCAACTTATCCCGGATTGGAAGAAGGCGATTAAAGACTACGAAACACGAAAAAAACTGGAAAATCCGATTGCCTGGGGGCAAGTATATGCGGCTTATGCACAAACATATTTTGATAAGAATCAATTATTCGAAGCAGAAGCTTACTGCGACTCTTCTTTAATGATCTGTTCAGACCCTTCTAATGCTGCCAATATAGCATTCCTGAAAGCATTAATTCACACTTCAAGAAAAGAATATCCGCAAGCGCTCAAATTGCTGGACGAAGCCCACGAAACATTCTCAGGTTACAACGAATGGGATGTCACTATTGAGATAATGAGGGCAAAAATGCAAATATTGCTTAGAGGGGAAGACAATAGAGAGGCTTTATCTTTATTTGAAACAATACTTGCACGAAAAGACTCCCTCTCCAATCAGGAATTTCATACCCAACTCGACGAACTTCGTACTCAATACGAAGTAGATACGCATATAGCTGAAAAAGAAAAGGCTCGTTCATATATGTATTTTGCCTTCGCAGGATGTATATTGCTAATTATTACATTAGGCATGTGGATATATTACAATCATCAGATAACAAAGAAAAACAAAGCTTTGGTTAAGCAAATCAAAGAAATACAAACTCAACAGACAAAAGACGAAATAGAACTACTCAATAAAACCGCTTTTGAGACAGAAGATGTAGATGACGAGCTTTGCCCCGAAAAGCGTAAAGACCAACTGTGTATTGCTATCCGGGATATGTTACATAAAGAAAAAGCATATCGGGACCAGACGATAACCCGTGATAATATTGTAGAACGGCTGGGTACGAATAAAGAACTGTTTATAGACGCTTTTCAGTATTGTTTTGGAATGTCGTTTTCCGAGTACGTAAATTCTCTCCGTCTGAAAGATTCCATCACCCTGCTTGAAGAATCGGACCTGACGATAGAAGAAATATCTGAGAAGGCGGGCTTTGGTACAGTGCGTACTTTCCAGCGGCAGTTTCAGGCAAAGTACAACATGTCTCCTAAAGAATATCGAAAAGCTGCAATGAAATAAAAACAATATCAATCTTACAGTTCTGAGTTTTGACTTGTTGAAATTTTGTATGTATAATATTGATAACCAGGCGAAATGTTAATTGTCGCATTTTCCTGACGAATTGTCGCTAAGGTTTTTACGACCGTAAATTACATTTGTAATAATAGAAACGCACAAATTTATTATTGTCAGAATAACGGAATATTATATGAAAGCATCCGGACATAATAAGAAAGACAAGGTTAATATTATAGACGATATTTTTTCTGAAATAGAAAAAGATATTGAAAATGATCTTTCTTTTTCAACAAATAGCAAGGATGATTTCTGCGTAACAATACGCCGGATTTTTATTAAAGAAAAAGCGTACCGGAATCCAGCTTTATCCCGTGATACTTTAATAAAACGCATGGATATAGGACGGAGCATCTTCATAAAGAGATTCCAATACTGTTTCGGCATGTCATTTCGGGAATGTGTGAACAGGCTCCGCTTGAAAGAATCAGTTATTCTGCTTGAACAGTCAGACTTAACTATCGAAGAAATAGCTGAAAAAGTAGGCTTTGGAACAATACGCACTTTTCAGCGGCAGTTTATGGCCATGTACAATACTTCCCCTAAAGAGTATCGAAAGGTAAAACAGGGGCAGACCGGTATTAACTCTAATATTTAACTAATAAAAAAAGAAAACAATGAAAGCAAACCAAGAACAAAATTACTCACACAAAGAAGTGAAAGAAGTTTACGAAAAACCACAAATCGAAGTTATCGAAATGGAAATGGAGAGCAGTATCCTTGCCGGAAGCGGCGGAGACTACAAACCCGGCGGCGGAACCCCATGGTGATGTGCGAATGAAAATTTGGAATGAGCAAATAATACCTCAATCAAAAAAATGAAAAAACTACATATCTTATTTGCTGCTATCGCGATACTGTTTGGATCATGCAGCAATGATGAAATTATAACAGAGCAGCCCGAAAGGAAAGGCTCGGCTCCACAACTTATCGCCACTGTGGAACAAGAAAGTGTAACCACCAAATCAGGTGTAATAGAGGACAACGACTATACACTCGGCGAAAAATTCTATTGGAACAATGGTGATGCCACCACCGTTCTTTTCAGGAGTCCGAGCATGTCTAATATTTCTCAATATAAAAAAGCGGAATATGCGGCGGAAGTTTTGGCAGGCGTACAGAGCAGCAGCGCCGCATTCAATGTTGTCCAAGCTGATATTATCGACAACGGCGAATATACTGTTTATGGTTTTTTCCCTGCTTCGGCATGGAAATTTGTTGGAAATCCCATGATAAACATGCCTGCTAATCAAACTCAAAATGAGGCCAATTCGACGCATCTGGGAGCATATATGCCGATGAAAGCAACAAATAATGTAGCAGTGGATGGCATCAGCCCCATCAATCTTAGCTACAAGCACCTTGGCTCGGTAATCCGTTTTGCCGTTTGGAACAAT
Organism: Tannerella sp.; assembly: GCA_031285565.1. Taxonomy (GTDB): domain Bacteria; phylum Bacteroidota; class Bacteroidia; order Bacteroidales; family Tannerellaceae; genus Tannerella. The sequence goes on from JAITVY010000054.1 coordinate 14,306, forward strand.
TCCGATAACAATGATCTTAAGTTGGCGAATATCAATGTCAGGTTGAGTTCCGGCAAAGCCGTATTTGCTACCCAGGGCGATTTGCATATCAATGAGACTTCGCTAACCTATTATGCTCTTGATATGATGGTTCCGGCCTTGAGCCTGCAATTAACCGGTGGTGCTCAATATTTTGCAACCAAAGAGGGAAAAAACCAGTGTGAAGGCTACATGGCAGTGCTACCCACAGCCGCGAATGCGTTTGAAAGTTCAGATGATCTGATTATTGAACTATCCTTTACGGACGGAACAAATAACTATCTTACCAGTAAGACATATAATATCGGAACCGACCTTGATTTCCTTTCCAATGGCATAGAGCAGGGCAAAAGTTATTATTTCCGGCTGAAAGTGGATAACAGTGATCTTAATGCAGTAGGGACATCCTACGCCCTTGGCGACTACTGGCCTGACGATGACAACCCCGAAGGTATCGTATTCTGGGTAAAGCCGGGCAGCTGGGGCACACAAGGCAAGGTGGTAGGGTTGGGAGAAATACCCGTCCCTAGCTGGAAATGGGGTTTGAACAATGATGAGCAAGCGGCCGGAATAGCCGGTATTCGCAGCTATACAGCCGGGGTACTGGCAACAAAAAGCATGATTGCCAACTATAAGGATAGCCCTACTTTCTCGACAGACTATCCTCCGTTCCAATATATCTATACTGTAATAAACAACAGTAACGAGAATGGCCCCTGGTATCTGCCTGCCCGTGATGAATTAAAAATGCTTTTCGCAGGGTATAGCGGCAAGGTTTATGATCCTTGGATGAGTAGCATGCCGGATTTTGATTCGGCGGAGTGTGCAGCAGCTCGCACAGCATTCAATGCAAAGATTACGGCAATAGGCGGAAAGGCTATCGGAGTAACCAGCGATTCTTTTTTTGGATTTTATTTGTCTTCAACAGAGGCATCCTCAGATAGATTCTTTTATATTAGTTTGCTTGATAGTAGTACCGGCACTAGTCCTAAAGGCAATGCTTGGGGTATGAATTTCCGTTGGATACGGGATTTTTAAGAGTCGAATGAATAAAGATGAAAAGCATGAATTACCAAGTAGCCGGGCACAGTTTCCGGCTATCTTTTTCAAACAGTCAGTTCCCGGCAAACGGGTTAAGTAACTATCATTCTTTTCTCTTGAATGAAGAGGCGGAAAGTTACCTGTTTCATCTGTCGGTAACAGATAGCTTATCAATGGCATGCGCTTATTCGGAAGTCGGCCGGTTCGATGACGACATAGCATCGATAGCTATATCCAAGTCGGAAGAAGGCAATTTCCGTTTCCGGATAGCCTACCCCGGGAGCAACCATTATTGTACGATGGATGTAGATGCCTCTTTCAGAGAAGCACGGGTGCAACTGCCCGGTGACGAGCGGCATCGCTTTTTCTGTCTCAACAACTGCCTGATGTTGCTCTATGCCTTTGCGACTTCCGGTCTCGACACACTACTGATACATGCCTCCGTCATTAAGAACAGTAACGAAGGTTTTGTTTTTCTGGGTAAAAGCGGGACAGGGAAAAGTACGCACAGCCGCTTGTGGCTCGACCATATCGAAGGTAGCGAACTGTTGAATGACGATAATCCCGTGATTCGTATTATTGACGGTAAAGCATATATTTTCGGCACGCCGTGGAGCGGCAAGACGCCCTGCTATAAAAGCGAGTCGGTTCCGCTGCGAGGTATTGTAAAGCTTCGGCAAGCACCTGAAAACCGGATAAAATCGCTATCCTTATTGCAGGCATACGCTACCGTGCTTCCATCCTGTTCATCCATGCGGTGGGAGGAGCAGGTAGCGACGGGCGTACACTGTTCCGTGGAAAAGTTGATTGCAACCGTAGGATGTTACCACTTGGATTGTTTACCCGACAGCGCTGCCGCCAGACTGTGTTACAATACGATACGATGAGGACGGTAACCCTGCCCGACAAAACATTCATGTCCGAAGTTGCCGCCCTGCTTGCCGGAGGCAAACAGGTAACGCTGAAAGTGAAAGGTAATTCGATGCTGCCATTTATCGTTGGCGGGCTCGACAGTGTGGTATTACAAAAACAAGAGAGTTATCGTCGCGGCGATGTTGTGCTGGCTGAGGTCGGACAAAGCCGGTTTGTGCTGCATCGTATTATCAGGATAGACGGCAATGTTGTTGTTTTAATGGGCGATGGCAATTTGACCGGAACA
>JAITVY010000075.1 GCA_031285565.1 Tannerella sp.
ACCTTCCTTCAGATTCCATCTCGCAATGGACACCCTTGGCTTTGGCTAAACACTTCCCACTATCAGGGTGTGTCAGGGACTTACACCCATTAGAATATACACATGCTGGGCGAACAAAATAAAGCCTCCGGCTTTTGTCGAAGGCTTTTCAATATTATCCTGAAATTTATTATTTCACTTTTTCAATATCACCCGGAATCCAGGTTTGGTCGAAGAATGCTTTCTGAGGGCCATAAAGACGTAAAATACAGAAAAAGCCTTCGTTTTCGATTGTTTTTATCCAGTTTTTACCTTCACCTGGCGATGTTGGGCCGAAATAAAGATCAGTCGATCCGTCAGTATTGGTTGCCGGTTTATCCATTGTATTGATAGACGGAAACGGTTGTCCGTTATCAAGTCCCGAAGCGGTTACCGCATCATACAACGTAACCGACCAGAACAACGCAGACGGAATGTCTTTAGGCAGATGTAACTTATAGCTATTGGAACCCGACAAAATATTCCCTTCGGAATCTACAAATGTAACCGGATACTTTGCACCTACATTCTCCATATTAAGAGCCATACCGGGGCTGGCAGAATAAGCAAACGTGAAAAAGCTAATCCGTGCATCGGTAGTATTATATGTTTTTTTGGTGAAATCGGCATTTCCGGGGAAAGGATTTACCCATTTCCTGTCTTTGTACCACAGCGTTCCCGGAACCATGTTCGGCAAATCATAAGCAATTACGCGCGCCATTTCGTAAGCGGCATTACCGGCTTTTTCCAGAAGTTCCCGTTTTTCCGGAGTCGGATTAAACGGTTTCCCCTTCTCAATACCAATTGACTGAAGTATCCCGCGCATTTCCATATCTGCCGGAGAAACATATTCGTTGTCAATGTAACGGGAAAGCATTTCAAAGGCTGCAATACCTTTCGGATAAAGCATGTAATGTTCTCCTTCCGAACCGTTGGGAAATTGCATCGGCTTAGCTTCCGCTTTTTTATCCAACGGATAAATAACCGTTTGTTCCATTACTTTTACAGGAGCTTCCAATTGCTTCGGATCCTGGAAGAAACCACGCCAGAACACAAATACGCCATAAGTTCCCGAACGGAAAGTATAGTATCCGGCTGGAATTTCCCCGGCATAATCAGGCGGCAATATCAAATATTTGCCACCTTTGCCCTGGTCGGGGCCGGGAAGCCCTACATCGCCGGCCCATTCGCGTCCGTTGATTTTACCCTCGGATTTAATGGGACGTTGGAAAAAGTCGTCAAGGATCCCTTGCAGTCCCGGCGGAACTTCAATCACCATTGGACCATCCTGCTTCAAATCAAGGTAACCCATGGCGTAAATCACATCGGAGTTCGGGGTAGTGACTTTTGTTTTCGCATTCAGCCGCTCTTTCCAGATTGGTAAAATGTGATAACCTGCACCGAAATCTTTTTCAGAACCCTCTTTCATACCATACATGTTAAGTGCAGGGATAGCCCACAAGTAAGCCTGACAGGCACGTTGGAAGAAAATCTCGTCTTCGATTTGTTTCATCGACTCCTTTGAGGGATAACCCTGTGTCAGAGGAATGTTAGCCAGCACATCATAATGATTGCTCACAGTCGGCTCATTCTTTTCACTACTATCGGTTTGTTGCCCGCAAGATGCAAACAGCACCAAACCTGTAACTGCCAATAAAAGATATCTTTTCATAATCATACATTATTATTTTTTTTCATTTTATTTCCGTAATGTCATCCATTTTCCAATTCTTGTCGAAATATCGAAGCTCTTATTATTTAGCTACCATAACAGCCGGCGGTGTATAATCTTTTACCATCGATTCTTCAGGCCAATAGGCGCGTAGTAAAAATCCGAATTTAGCAGTTGGAATTGGTAACCAGTTTGACGCTTTATCGCCTTCAGGCTTTTTATTCTGCAAATAAATAGTCAATGAACCGTCACCATTAAGTTTCAAATCTTTATTCTTGGTTCCCAGCGAATAAATCTTTTCGGGATTTTGATAAAAGAAATGATGCTCATCATATACGGTTAGAGACCAGAATCCCTTTACTGCAGGCAGCTCCTCTTTCCTGAAAGTAATGGTATAATTTCCTTTCCCATTTAACTCTTTTCCCTCACCATCAAAATCCTGATTATAATAAATAGTTTCAACGGGTTGATTGACGAAGATATTGGTACGGGCAGCAGCCGTACGGCTCAGGTAGTCGGTTCCGAAAGCAGCGCCGTTCTTTGTCGTATTCCAATAATTACCCACCGGTACACCTACATTTTTGAATTGACGTAAGGGCTCTATCAATTCTTTTTCTGCATCAACAGCAGCTTTTACCAATGCAGCCTTTAGGTCTTTATCCTTATTAGCTGCTTCCATAATCGAATTGAACAAACCATATAGAGCTTCTTCTCCGGGTAGTGCGGGAACTTCTTGTAAAATGGCTGGAAATTCGTCAAAGAATTTTTCAGGAATCACAAACGCCACTTCCTGTCCGCTCCCACTCTTGTTTGCATCCGGGAATGACGGCGCTTTTGTCCAATCTGTTGTTTTCATCTTACCGTCGAATTGTGCTACAGGATACATCATCACCTGGCTGATAAGCGGTTGAATAGCTGCTTTGTCTTCAGGTGTATTGTTCATAAATGCACGTGGAATAATTACAACCATATTGGTGTTGGAATGAATGACTTCGGTAATTCCTTGCGGTGTTTCATCTTTCCAATCCGGGCCTACTATCATATAAAACCCGCTTTTGCTTCCATACATAGCTCCCAACCCACCGATTCCATCGGTACGTTGGTTCACCATTTGTACCAACCAGAAACGATTGCCAAAATCGGGAATTTGTAGTACCACCGGGCTTTCGTTCAGTATGCCTATTCCAAAACCATAGACCACATCCTGGTTAGGACAAGCCACATAGCGTTCGGCAGGCGTAATATAATCAGCCAGCATACACAATTGTCCGACAGGCGCAACAGGCACTGCACCACCATTCAGACCAGGTTCCGGAACCTGGCGCATTACTAACACACGGTTGTGCATATTCACCAATGGCCATCCCCAAAAGTACATCTGTTTACCCATTTGATAAACATATTCCTTAGTCATTACTGTTCCGGCCATCGGGCCAGGGACAGAAACTGGAGTTGGAACTGAAGATGCAACAGTTGATACAACGGTTGAATCTTTAAAAGCAGTTGCAACATGTTGGTTCTGATTTTGATTATTATTACATGAAGCAAGAATCATCCCCATAATCAGAAAGGCAGAGATTTTGAATTTGAGAATTGTTTTCATCATATAAAAATGAAGTTTTAATATTTTGTAATACTCAACACTAACCCAAAAAACTAACTGACTAAAAGGATTCGAAAAGTCAGATATATATTAACCTTAAAATAACAAAATAGGAATAGATTTGTTTCAGGCAACTAAACTTTTGGTATACGACTCATGTTAGAATGAAAACATAATAACAGTTAAAGATAACAAGCTATGGCAAAGAGCAGAATGAATCCTAGAGTTGATATATTCCTGAGTTAACTTGAACAAATCCCCGCCTTGAAAACTGCGTTTCATGCTTTAACGCCGGGAAGGCAAAGAGCATATATTCTCTATTTTTCGAAACCCAAACAATCCAAAACCCGGGACTCGAGGGTCGAAAAACAGATACCGCATATTCTCAATGGCAAGGGACTCAATGATTAGTATAGAGAGTACTTTCTTAGTAGCTGCTAAAACCGTAAACCTAGTTTAAAAGAAATTGAATGATGACTCAAATGCTCCTCAAACTCTGATTCGAAATAATTGTCTGTATATGATTTCAATCGGTCAAACTCCTGAAATTCATAGCCTACAGCGAATTGTATTTTCATCTTATTTTTCAATGCGTATTCTACCCCGAAAGAAGGATTCATAAAGAAACCTCCGTTTACATCACTCGACGGGGCTAATGAGTAACCTATTCCAAACTCTGCAAAAGGGGTAAATTTGCGTGTCCGTCCTATCTGGAACCGTGCATCTCCGAACACAGGGATCAACATCTCTTCGTAAAATGACAGGCCTGTACCTGCTCCCACTGACCACCTGTCAGTCAGGTTATAATAACCCAAGACCTGCCATGTAAATGGGGTATAGGAAGGACTACTCATTGAGATGCCTGTTCCGAGGGTCGTCGCAAAGGAATATTTACAATCTTTAGTTTCTGTCTGTGCATGTATTGCAATAAACACAAAACTGCATAAGACACTGAATATTATCCGTTTCATATTACTGAATTTTTATTGTTATCTGTTTTATAATTTGCGTGGCTGTTGTTAATGTTGAAAGATCGCTGTAGACATTCCCATTTGATCCGTCAGGGCTACTATGGCCAGTGAGTGTAGCTGCATATTGCTTTACATCCGAATCAAGGTCAATCGTTGCTGCATATACAACTGCAGGTTGTCCGCTTCCGTCATCTCCTCCCGAATAATTTGCATCACCTTCTTCCGCATCTTCCGGATAGTAATCATTCCAGTCTGTCGAATGATTAATCTCAATTTTCACAACAAATTGCTTAAAATCGCTGATCGAACGCATTTTAACATCAAAATTTCCACAAGGGGTAGCTCCGGTTACTGCATCGAAAATTTCGGCAGGGGTAGTAGCCCCGGTGTATCCGTCAGGAATTTCCTGGTCCAGAGCAATGGGTAAACGTGCATAATTCCAGCATGGAAGCGCTTCTTTCCTGGGATTACCTTTATTACCCTGCCATGATTTTGTTCCGGCTTTATGCGTAACATAAAGCGTTCTTATATATTTACCATCCAGGTCTTCAATCCACATGGCTATTTGTGGCCGATTTTGCTTTTCTATCCCCAAAAACAACGGATAATCATGCAACCACGCATCACCTTCTTCCACAAATATCTTAATATCCCCACTCCCATACTCAACTAAATCATCGTTGCAAGAGGTAAATCCCCCGGCTGCAACTGCACCAACGCCTAAAATTGTTAATAATTTCTTTGATTTCATTTTCTTCATACCTATTATAATTAAATATTTGTGCCCACCTGGTCACAAATGTGATAAATTTTTTTGTTGCATATATTTACTCATTCCATAAGACTGCCTGACCTGGTGATTCTTGGAAGAATCCAGATAGATGATATAATATTCTACCGGTTGATGCGTCTCTAATAATTGATCGAGACAGTCTAAATCGGATACCATGATTGCTGTGGCATAAGCTTCTGCCGTTATACAGTCCGGAGCCAGAACCGTTGCACTTAATATCTTATTTTCCGCCGGATAACCTGTCAGTGGATTAATTGAATGACCAAACTTTTTCCCATTTTCTATTTTATAATTATTGTAATTGCCCGAAGTTGCAAGAGCTGTTTTACCGGATATATAAAGCATTGCATTGGTTTGCAATGGTTCATTCATCCCTAATTCCTTTGGTGGTTGTATGATACCGACTTTCCAGTCTTCACCCGTCCTGTTTTTGCCTTTTATAACCATTTCTCCACCAATATCTATCAAATAATCTTTTACGCCTTGTTGATCGAGATAGCGGGCGATTACTTCACAAGAAAACCCATCTCCGATAGCCGAGAAATTCAGCTGAACGCGTGGATCTTGTTTCTCTACTGAGCAACCGTTCAATTTGATTTTCTGATACCCTACATACTCTTTTATGGCATCAATTGCAGCAGGTGTAGCTTCACTTCTTTCTCCAAAACCAAATCCCCAAAGGTTGATTAACGGGGCACAAGTGGGATCAAATAATCCGCTTGTCTCTTTTGCCAGTTCAATTGAACGTTTGAAAGCGTCAATAAAAAAGTCATCCAAATATACATCCTCATTCCTGTTCACCTTAGATATGGTTGATCGAGGATCAAAAGGATTTATTGATCGATAAAGATCATTGTAAACATGTAGTATTTCCTCATCCAAACTAATATGATGATTGTAAATGACCCTGTAATACGTATGCTTTGCTCCCGATAATATATGGAACTGGCTTCGTTCTTCCTCTTTTGTTGAATTGTACAGACGAAAAGGAAACATAACTTGAAAATTTATTGATTAATGTAAACAGTAACTCCTCCAACAATATTCAACGCTGTAGTAAGCCTGGAAATATCAGAATAGATTCTACCATCGGAACCATCAGGACTACTATGACCTATAAGTTCTCCTCCGAACTCCTTTTGCCCATTAGTCAAGTCAACAACAACCTGATAAACGATTGCCGGTTGACCGCTTCCCATTTTACCTCCCGAATAATTGGAATCGCCTTCTTTGGCATCTTTGGGATAATACGCATTGAAATTGACTGAATGATTGAACTCACATTTCACAATGAACTGTTTAATATCTTCGCCCATCCGGGCGTTTGCTGTAAAGCTGCCTTTCGGTGTTGCTCCGGTTACGGCATCGGGCAACGGTTCATCTTTTGTTGGAAGATAAAGCCCATCTGCATATTGTCTGCCTTGTGCAAAACTCCAACAAGGAAGTGATTCTTTACGCCTATTCCCTCCGGCTGCCATCCACGATTGTTTTGCCAGCTTTTCGCTGACATAAATTGTAAATAGAAAATTCCCGTCCAGATCTTCTGTCCAGATAGCAATTTGTGGGGCATTCTTCTTTTTGATAAACCAGAAAAGAGGAAAATCATGCAACCACGCATCACCTTGTTCTATGGAAACCATTACGTTTCCAGCGCCAAAATCCGACCGGGTATCGCTTTGTCCGCTGCAATTCAATGTTGCTAATGCCAACGCCATACTTATGATTGTTTGCTTCATATTACTTATTTCACCATTATATCTATAAGCAAATCAATCCCTTTGGCTATTTGATTCCATCCTTCATCACTTCGAATGTCGATTCCATTATATATGGGACATACTTCCTCCAATATAACCAGATAAGTCATACCGGCATTAATAAGTGTAGCAATAGCCCTTACATTTTCTTTGTCTATCTTTGTAAATTTAGACATCAGTTCAATAAATTGTACCCCGTTTTTTTCCCGTTGAGCCCTGATTTCTTCAACTATGTCCTTGTTTGTTGATAACTCCCATCTTCTAAGCCGTTTATAAGCAACATTGCTTCTATGATCAAGAATTTGTCTCCGGAAAAGACCTTTCAGATATTCTTTCAAATTATGAATATCAGGAATTTCGATGGTCGTATTTATCCAGAAATCATGCTTTTTCATATAAGCATAAATCAGTCCGTCAAGTGAACCAAAATAACGGTATATCAAATTCTTTGAAAATCCGGCATGTTTTGCAACCTGATTAATGCCGACATTTTCGAATCCTACCTGTTGAATTAAATCTCCAACTGCATTGATAAGTTTTTCTTCGGACTGCTCCCTGTCTCTTTCTTTTACCATATCGTTAACATTTACATTGTGACCAATCGGCTACAAATATATGTGACTATTTGGTCACATGCAAATTATTTAATGATTATTTCATCTAATAGAGTTAATCTTTAATTCTCTTCAGTTCTTCTTTCGTATTTTCTTTTATCTCATACTTTTTGGATGGCTTGCTCCCGAAAGTATATTTAATTGAGAAAGTAGCACAAGTTATTCCTTGTGGAATTTAGACTAAATAAGCATCTATTAAAATGAATAATGATTACACCAATATTATCTTATTAAAACTTAAACAAACTCTAAATGAATTTTCCGAAATGCCTGCACTGGCTCCTTATCCTGATAAAGGAATTCTGCAATTATTCATAACGGAATATGACTGGTATGATATAGAGAAGAAAATAATTATGCTGAATTCGATTACAAAGCAGATGCAGAAAAAAGGATCGAAAAACTTCATTGAGAAACTGAACTGATTGAAATGGAAGGTATAATACCAACCGCAAAAAAGCTTACATTCGGATGGCTAAAAACCATCCTGTTAAGCCTTGCTATTACATGGGCTATGATGTTTCTGTATGACCCGAATCAGAACCCGTTCGGATTAGCCATAATCACAGGCATTTTGCTTACAATAGGTGTATTATCCCTCACGATCTATCTGAATCTCATTCCTACTGTTCGCCGGTCTGCCTGGCTATCAGCACTCAGTTTTTTTGCTTTGCCGGCAGGACTTCCCCTGATATATACAATGACTTTTGATGAATTCCGCAGTGAGTGGGGCATGCTTCTTTTTCTTATCCCGTCTTTTTTCGTAACACATTTCTATTATTTTCTCCGCTTCAGGGGAGTGAATCTGCTGTTTAATATCAAATTAAATACAAATACCAACCTAAAAATTACCGTCACCAGACTCTATATTTTATTCATTTTTACATTATTGGCAGTCATAGCCATCTGTTGTATCCCTACCCGGCCATGGAAACTGTCATACTATCAGGGATATGTTACAGACATGGAAGATAACCCGTTAGCTGGAGTAACAGTGAGGGAAGATCTGGAGATATATCATGAAACAGTAACGGACTCAACCGGCTACTTTCGTCTCCACCGGAATAAAGATGAATTGTGTCCGTTAATTGTCAGGAAAGATGGATTCCTCCCCGATACGTTCAAGACACTGGGATATCATTTTGAAATGGGTCCTGTATATAATTTCCTACGGTATCCGGGTAGGATGGCATTACGTAAAGATACTGCTACTGTAGTATATAATGGCATACTGATGTATTGGAAACATATTGAAGGATACTGGGTACTGACAGACTATTTCGATAATATCATGAAATATAAAAACATTGCAGAATATCGGATTACTCCCCTTGCGGATAATGCCTGGGCGTTCCGTATTTCAAATGACAGCATTCATACAGCCGGACTTGTTCATTGGCTCAATTTGGCATGTTCTAAAAACAACAATTCTATAGTATCCATAGAATCAAACAATATAACGTTTAATCTTCTTTATGACCTGCAATCCGACATTATTATAGCACAACGAAAAGACCAACCAAATAAAGAATATTTCTACCGAAAAGCTACCGGTAAACTGAAAGATATCCTGATAAACACACCATTTAACTCTAAGCTTTGGGATGCGATGACACAATACTATACCGAAGAATTAATTGCAGGAACATATGAAAATGTAGCTGATGAAAGCAATACATTGGTTCTGGAGCCGGATGGAACGATGTCGGGATTTGGTAAATATAACCATTACGATGTTCATACTTTTTTTGGAACATCTCATCCGTTTGACAATCATAACACATTAGTATTTACGGATAGCATAACAAATAAAAGCAAACATTTTAAGTGGACGTTATATAACAATAAACTGACACTCACATTCATACAAATATTACCCGAGACCGAGGATGAAAGTTATTACATCAGTACGCAAAAGTTCGGATTTATAAGAAAATAAATATAGTAAGAAAATTACATTGTTATCATTGAAACTATTATGAGCAACCATATTACTACGTCTGCCGATTTGTCTTCTTAATTCCTAAGGAATAACGCGAATCGAAGATCGCTTAGCGTAGCGTAAAGCAATTATGACTCTTGTGAGTACATTAACTAATGATTGATATGAATTTTTATTTTCATATATGAATATATGTTAGTTTCAGTTACTATATTTGCATTTCAATTTTTTTAATTAACAATGATAGCCCCCAAAAATGAAAAATATTATTTATTCATTACTTTCTATTGCACTTTTCTATGTTTTTACTTCTTGTTCGGATGAACATAGTATTACCGATGAACCGGATCATCCGAATGGTGAAAAGGCATTTAATGCCAATCAGAAAGTTCCTGCATATGATGGTTTTTTCCTATATGGTTCGAATATGGCATATAAGAACAACAACTGGAGTGATCAGGATGTTGCCGATATATTGGCCGGAAATACAAGTAAAGGTATCGAAGGCGTTGGTGTTAACAGCCTGAGACCTGCTTTATATGAAAATTTTGTAGAGCAATATGGATATGAAATCCGGCTGGATGCATTTAAACACTATAAAAACATAGGAGCAATCAATAATACCGTATTTATTGGCGATCGGCCAAGTGATGCCCATCGTGAAAAAAAACGATATGTCAATGGAGAAGAGTCGGAATCGTATGAGAACCTGTATGAAGCAATATGGGATAACGGAGAAAACGGGACTCCGGTAAATGATAATAACTATTATGCATTGTATGTATATAAAGTAGCCCAAATGTATGGCGAGAATGTTCGGTTCTGGGAAATTAAAAATGAGCCCGATTATACTCACACGGGTTATGGAAACAGAGCCTCGGGAGAAGAAGGTAACTGGTGGGATAATAACCCGAATCCTACAGATTTAAAAAACTGGAAAGCACCCATTCAAAATTATGTACGTTTATTACGGGTTTCATATGAGGTCATAAAGTATGTCAATCCCGATGCATACGTTTGTGTAGGCGGCATTGGTTATGCAAGTTTTTTGGATGCTATTTTACGAAACACAGACAATCCTGATAATGGGAGAGTTACCGATGAGTATCCGCTTACCGGAGGAGCCTGGTTTGATTGCCTGAGCTATCATGTATATCCTATGTATTACCTCAGAAACTGGGTTGGCAAAGAAACGGCAGGTAATATCAATGGATTTGGTTATTTTCGGAACTCCGACGATGCTGTAAAAAATGTAATCGAAAAGAAAAATGATTTATTCGATTTAATGAAAAAATATGGATATGATGGGGCGACTTATCCAATGAAAGAAGTGATTATCACCGAAACAAATATTCCAAATAAGCAAACGAATGATTATATTGGATCACAACAAGCGCAACGTAATTTCGCGATCAAACTGGCCGTTCAGTCCCAGATAAATGAAATCTGTGGGGTTTATATATACTGTCCCTGGGATAACAAAGAAAATTCAAACTCTTCTACCGACCCATATGATTATATGGGATTTTATAAACCGATACCCGAATCACCAAATTCAAACCTGCGTGTAAATGATATTGGTACAGCCTGGCGAACCATGACCGGTCTGCTAAGCAATTCGACATACGATGCAGGCCAAACCAGCCGTCTGAATTTGCCGACAGAGATCAATGGGGCGGCCTTTTACTCCAAACAATCAAAGGACTACCTATATGTTTTATGGGTATCAAATGCCGACAAAGATCAGAATGAAAATGCATCCGCAAATTATTCGTTCCCGTCCGGTATGAATGTATCAAAAATATATACCAGACAATGGGACAATAAAAGCGCTCAAACAAATGGAAGCACCCTTAAATTAACCGGAGCGCCTGTTTTTGTAAAGGTGAATAAAGACTTCTGATTGCTGAAATTACAGACTACAATTGGCTCCATCATTTATATTATACCCGAATTCTGAAACCGTCTCAAGATTATCGTTTCAGCATCCGGTTAAAAGGTTATGATTATTCGCAATGCGACAAACATAAAAATGATTACTTTTGATAATAAATTGACATAATTGTACTCTTAAACCAGTGGCATATTCAAAACCCAAAGGCATATTATTATCAGAACGAAATCTTTTTCCGCGGAAAAAGATTTCGTTACCCCGGTTGAAAACATTCCTCCAGGACAAAACGGTACTGATAACCGGAGCCAGTTACGGGATCGGAGAAGCTACCGCACGACTACTGGCGACTCATGGCGTCACCCTTATTTTGACCGCACGGACAAAAGAGAAATTGGAACTGTTGCAAAATGAGCTTGAAAATCAGGGTGCAACCGTATATACTTTCCCTGCAGACTTATATGATATACAGCAAACGGAACAACTATTGGCATTTATCTGTCAATCGGGTCTCAAAATTGATGTATTTATCAGCAATGCCGGTAAGTCGATTTGTCGGCCTGTTGAAGAATCATTAGACCGGTTCCATGATGTCACCCGTACCATGTCACTCAACTATTATACTCCGGTTAGATTAATGTTGGGACTGATCCCTTTACTTAAACAGGCAAAGGGACAAGTCATTCATATTTCTGCAATCAATGTATTGTTCCCTCCTGCTCCTTACTGGGCAGCATACCAGGCTTCAAAGACAGCTATCGATCAATGGTTCCGGACGGTAGCTTCTGAATTAAAGTATGCGCATATACGTATAACTTCTGTTTATTTGCCTTTAGTGCAGACCCGTATGATTGAACCGACAAGAGCATACCGGAATATGCCTGTTATGAGTGCTGAACAAGCAGCAATTGTCATAGCCCACTGCCTTATCAAAAGGAAAAAGATATTCAAACCCTGGTGGTGTACTATATCCCAATGCTTTTCGTTTGTATTCAGAAGCCAATGGGAATATTTTTCCGGCCGGTTTATAAAGAAGAAATGAAACGAAGCACGTAAATTAATGGTTAATTGTTTATGATTTATTAATCATTAACCACTCACCGTTAATCACTTGGCAGACGAGTTCCATGCAACTTTAGTGTAAAAAAAAGAAAATCTTATCGCATGAAAGAATGGATTGAAATATTATCTAAAACAAAACTGCTGACTCCCAAAGGAATCTTTTCGTTATTGGATTCGCTAAGGTTAACCGGTGTCAACCTGTTTGCTATATTGCATACGGCATATAAATTATATCCGGATAAAATTGCTATTACAACAACAGATAGTACATATACATACAGGGAATTATTCCTTTATTCCTGGCAACTGGCCTGCTGGTTAAAACAAAACGAATTAATAACGCGGAAACAAAAGATCGCTATTACCGGAGAGAACTCCCCGGAATTGATTTTTACCATTTTTGCCTCGGCTTTACTAGGGGCTGATATTTATCTACTCAATGCCCAAATGAGCCACCTGCAGTTAATGGAACTTACGGACAGGTTTAATTTTCATGTATTCTTTCATGATGATGACCGATCCTACTCAAATGATTCAATTCCGATAAACAAAAACTGCCGTATCCTGTCTTCCGCAAAGTGTTTTGATTCCTCCCGAAAGCAAACCCATGCCTGTAAAGCAAAGTCATTCAGGATGATAGGTAACAATTTCAATAAACTGGTTGTTCTTACTTCCGGGTCGACAGGTGCACCTACGGCAGCAGGACGTAAAGCTTCCGTCAATAATTATTTGCAGGTATTTATTTCCCTGTTTAAGCAATTAAAACTGTACAGATACGAATCGCTTTACCTGGCTCCACCGCTTTATCATGGTTTCGGGATCGCGACACTTTGCATCTCACTCTTATTAGGCAAGCATACATTTATATCTTCCGGATTCGATGCAACCGGGGCTTGCCGGTTAATCAGCAAGCATAAGATACAGGTAATGACCCTGGTTCCCTTGATGATCCAGCGTATGATCGAACAGGATGCCGGTGCGTTATCGAGCCTGGAATGCCTGATTTCCGGAGGAGCGCCTTTACCGGTTTTTCTGCTGCGTAATATTCAGCAGACATTAGGCGATAAGTTATATAATTTATACGGATCATCTGAAGTCGGAGTATGTACATTAGCTACTCCCGAAGACCTTAAACACTTTCCAGAGACCATTGGAAAGCCGTTGCAGGGTGTAAAAATAAAAATCCTTTTATCCGACAAACAGGAAGCTCCGGTAGAAACAGAAGGAGAACTATGCATCCGATGTAACTGGTCAACAAATAAACACAAATGGTTGCAAACAGGAGATAAAGGGTATAAAAACAAGCAGGGGTATTATTTCCTGACCGGACGAATAGATAACATGATTGTTTCGGGAGGAGAAAATGTGTATCCTTCAGAACTTGAGGCTATACTCCGCCAACATCCGGGTATCCGGGATGTAATTGTAATTAGTATGGATGATGCTGAATTTGGTAAACGACTCAAAACCATCATTATACCAACCTCCGACAGTATATTAAATGAAGAACAGGTCATGCATTGGCTTAAAGGCAGGGTGAGCAGATATCAGATGCCAAAAATAATCAGGCTTACCGATCGTTTTCCTATGAACCCGGTTGGCAAGCCTGATAAAGAAGCTCTGTTGAAATTATAGATTAGCAATATAATTTCAACAGTCTCTTATTTCTTCTTTCCACTTTCATCATATTCTTCAAGTGTTTTAAATCCGTTGCCTTCCCTTTCCTGCACTAAGTGAAGTTTTCCATTGGCATAATATTGTTTTTGCTTGGTAACATTTCCCCGCAGGTATTCACCTTGTATTTTTACTGTTTTGCCATCATCATGATACACCTTAAACGGGCCTTCCTTGCGTCCCTCCAGATAAGTAGTTTCACTCTCCAACTTATGCGTTTTATAATTATATTCGGTCGTTAAACCTGTTATTTCACCAGCCTTATAAGTCTGTATTTTTGAAACGGTGTTATCATTAAAAAATGTTTTACGTTTACCATCACGCTCTCCATTTTTATATTCACATTCATCAATCAATGAACCGTCTTTATTTCCAGTAGTCCAAGTACCTGTTTTTTTACCATTCTTGTCATACTTACCTTTCTCTTTGATTTTTCCATTCGGGTATACTTCGGAATAATCACCGACCAACACGCCATGTTCGTAATTGGATGTTTTTACATAATAGCCATGCAGGCTACTTATAAACAACTGGGTTTGCTGTCCGTGCATTTTTCCTTCTTCATAATAGCAGTCCCATTTGATGTTACCATCCTGGTCATAAGTACGAAGATAGCCGTGTTCTTTGCCTTCTTTAAACTCCTGCTCTTTTTCTAACTGCCCGTTGGTATAATAAGTCGTATAACGGCCATTGCGTTTACCACTGGACGAAGTTGACTCTGCAACTACTGTTTTACCATCAGAACCATAAGTAATGACCTTACCATCCAGACGCCCTTTCTTATAATTCCTTTTTTCATACAGTTTATTATAACGGAATGTTTCCCATTTGCCTTCCGGCAAACCATCTTTAAAATTCGCTACAATATACTCCCGTTCATTTACTGCAAGGCGGCATTCTCCCTCCAGATGTTTTTTATCGCCTGTGGCAAAACGATAAACCATTGTACCATCTCCCAGAGGTATACGTTCAACCAACTGTATTTTTACCCCCTCTTCCTGCGCATAGGCAACCAACGATAAGCATAATGCCATCACCATTACTACTAATTGTTTCATGTTTTAGTTTTTTATAAATATTTCCGATGTAAAAATAGCATTAAAATATCAATTTACTTCATTACCCCATTAACTTTTTACAACTTTTTTTCAAAGATGCGATAACAGGAAAAAGAATCACGCAAAACCGAACAATCTATTCGGACAGAACCGAACAAGGTGTTCAAAATCGAACAGTCACAAAACACATAAAAAACTAATTATCACAACACTACAATCATGGCATACCGTTTGCATCTAAATCAGCAAACTAAAGAATAATACATCCGGATATGGACAGGGAAATATCAAAAGAAGTTCGCAGAAAAGAACAACGTAAACAAATAATCAAAATAGGAGGTGGTATTGGTATAGCCATTATTGTTATTGCATTCTTAATTTCAATTATGCAAACGTCACTCAACCGCAAAGACCTTACCATATCAACCGTCGACCAAGGGATTATTGAAGTGTCTGTGAGCGCTTCGGGAAAAGTTGTCCCGGCTTTTGAAGAAATTATCACTTCACCTATTAACTCACGTATCGTGGAAGTATACAAACGGGGAGGAGATGTAGTTGACGTTGGAGATCCTATTTTAAAATTGGATCTGCAAACAGCAGAAAACGAATACAATAAGCTTCTCGACGAACAAGATATGATGCGGTTACAATTGGAACAGCTTCGCCTGACTAACCAGAGTAAACTTTCCGAAGCTGAAATGAAATTAAAGATATCGCGCATGACGCTGAACAGAAAAGAAGTTGAGCTACGCAACGAGCGTTATCTTGATAGCCTGGGCGCCGGGACAACCGATAAAGTGCTTCAGGTTGAACTCGATTATAATGTAAGTCAATTGCAACTAGCTGAAGATGAACAAAAATACATCAATGACAAAGAACTGGCCGGAGCGGATTATAAAGTAAAACAATTGGAATACAGCATTTTTCAAAAAAACCTGACAGAGATGAAGCGTACCCTGAATGATGCGGAAATCCGTTCACCCCGTAAAGCCATCCTTACGTATATCAATAATGAAATCGGTGCACAGGTTACGCAAGGGAATAAAGTAGCTGTAATCTCCGACCTGTCGCATTTTAAAATTGAAGGGGAAATAGCCGATACATACGGTGACCGTATTGCTCCGGGAAGTAAAGCAGTAGTAAAAATAGGCAGCGATAAACTAAACGGGACGGTAAGTGATGTGACTCCTTTATCAAAAAACGGAGTGATTTCTTTTACTGTACAACTTGAAGAAAGCAATCATAGCCGCCTTCGTTCCGGACTGAAAACAGATGTATATGTGATGAATGCCATAAAGGATGATGTTTTACGCATCGCTAACGCATCGTATTATGTAGGAAAAGGCGAATATGAATTGTTTGTTGTAAACGGCGACCAGTTACTAAAGCGGAAAGTGCAACTGGGTGACAGCAATTTCGAATACGTAGAAGTTGTAAACGGACTGAAAGCGGGAGATGAAGTCATTGTGTCGGATATGAACGACTACAAAGAAAAAAACAAGCTGAAAATCAGCGATTAATGATTAGTTAAATTACAATTCAATGTTAATGTGTTAAATCGTTGATACGTTTAAACGACTAAACAGTTAACAAATAAACGTATACACGAATCCATGAATTAACAAATAAACAACTAAACAATGATAAAACATTACTTCAAACAAGCCCTGCAGATGCTAAAGGAAAACCCTTTGGTAAATACAATTTCAATATTAGGAACGGCGCTTTCAATTGCGATGATTATGGTTGTAATTCTTGTTGCCCAGATAAGTGTGGCGGAATACACACCCGAGTCTTACCGTAACAATATGCTGTATATACTAAGTACACAGGCACATTCAGATCAAGGTCAAAATAATAACGGCCGTATGTCGGCAGAAGTAGTAAAAGAATGTTTCTATACTTTACAAAAACCCAAAGCAGTAACGGCTATTTGTCAAGATAACCGTGCCATCTCTCTACCGGCAAAACAACTCTATAAAGAATATAGCATCAAATATGCAGACCCTGGTTTCTGGAAAGCATTTGATTTCGGTTTTATATATGGGAATTCATTCTCCGATGCCGATTTTCAATCAGGAATACCTACGGCAGTTATAACAAGCGACGTAGCTTCCGAACTATTCGGAACAAAAAATGCAGTCGGCGAAACAATTATAATCGATTTCATAGCCTATAAAATTACAGGTATTGTCAAGCCTGTAAGTAAAGCAGCCAATCATGCATATGCAGAGGTATGGGTACCTTATACGGCTACTCCTTCATTAATGGAAAATCCTTATAACGAAGGAATATCAGGCCCATTCATAACAGTTATTCTTGCCAACACCCGCTCGGATTTTGATGATATAAAGAAAGAGTTGGAACAACGTACAATGCTATATAATGAAGGGAAAAAAGACTTTAAAGTCAATTTTATGAATAACCCAATCACCAGGCTGGATATAGCAGCAGGCGCAAACGGATTCCGGAAAGTTGACATTAATGATTACCTGCTTTCTACCGGAGGTGTTTTATTATTCCTACTCCTTATTCCTGCCCTCAACATAACAGGAGTAATGCAATCTTCGATACACAAAAGACGTGGAGAAATCGGAGTCAGGAAAGCATTCGGGGCAACCTACGGAAAACTGGTTCAGCAAATACTATATGAGAACCTCATTATCACACTGATTGGCGGATGTATCGGACTTATTCTTTCCTTTTTTTTACTGGAAGTAACCAAATCATTTATGCTTACTACCGGCGAAACGATGCTTACGACAGAAATGCTATTCAAGCCTGGATTATTCTTTGTAGCCCTTTTATTTACCTTACTTCTCAACCTGCTTAGTGCTGGTATTCCGGCTGTGAGAATTTCACGTCAACAGATTGTTGATGCTTTAAAAGACAATGAGAATTAATGAGATGAATCAATGAATGTAATCGAACTTATAAAACAGACCAAAAATGATAAAGCATATATTAAAGATAATCTGGACACAGCGGAAAAATAATACATGGATATTCCTGGAACTGGTAGTTGTTATTTGTGCATTATGGTGGATGACAGACCAATTATATGTCGATCTACGCACTTATTACAGTCCGTTGGGATATGATATTACCAATACATGGCGTTTCAAATTGAGTAAACTCAATCCCGGATCACCAGACTTCATAAAAGAAGAGGATTATGTATCCAACCAGACAGAAGACCTGTTAACATTGATGTCCCATATCCGGCAACATCCATCTGTAGAAGAGGTTTGTGCAACATACTACTCATGCCCGTATTCATACGGTAATAGTTGGAGAGGTTTAACTCCTATAGATGGAGATACAACTATTGCTTCGGAAAGAAGTTTCCAAATACGAAATGTATCTATTGAATATTTTGATGTTTTCCGGATAAAAGACAAAAATGGGAATCTGATCACTCCACAGATAGAAGGAATACATAACCCAATCATTATCTCTGAAGATATGGAAGAATTATTTTATCATGGAGAACAGGCAAAAGGACGAAAAGTGAAATACAGTGAAGCAGAAGAGGCCATCACAATAGCAGCTGTATCTGCTCCGATTCGAGTAGATGATTATAGCCGGAGTGATCCCTGTTTCTTCAATTGTGCAACCGGTAGCGGATTTGTCGACTTAGTTACCGGATTCGGAGCAGAAAGTGCAGAATTATGCGTTCGTATGAAACAATATGCTACATTGGATGATATGAATAAACTATTAGCTGAGATGGGCGAACGACTTACCGTAAATAACCTGTATGTATACGGGGTACGTGCAACAGAAGAGTTTAGAAACGAATCATTAGGCGAACGTGATTCGGATAGAAACAAACAGCTTTCATTAATGCTGTTTCTGCTGGTAAACGTGTTCTTTGGTATAGTTGGTACATTCTGGTTGAGAACACAATACCGCCAGGCCGAATTAGGACTCCGTATTGCAGTAGGAGCCAGTCGTGTATCATTAAAGAAATACCTTTTCATTGAAGGGCTATGCCTGTTAATTCTTACTTTGCCACTGGTAGCCTTATTCATCGCCAATATGGCATATATGGATAAACTCGACAGTTACCGGATTGCATTTTCATTCGTTCGTTTCTTCATTACCATAGGTGGAACGTATTTGTTAATGTCTGGTATGATCTGTCTGGGTATCTGGTTCCCGGTACAGAAAGTGAATAAAATAGCTCCGGCAGAGGCGTTGCATTATGAATAAAAATAATAATTAATGCGAATCAGTAGTCAAAGAAGCAATCACTTCGTTAGTAGTTAAGAAGTCAAGTAGAGAAGAATGAATAATAATACATGTATAAACAGACACTAGTCAATAATTAAAATAAAAAGTCATGATTAAATTAACAAACCTGGAAAAGATTTACCGTACGAAAGAAATCGAGACGGTTGCATTAGAAAATGTAAATATAGAAATAAAAAAAGGAGAATTTCTTTCCATCATGGGACCATCAGGATGTGGAAAATCTACATTACTGAATATTATGGGATTATTGGATGCTCCTACATCCGGAATTATAGAAATAGACGGAACCGACACAAGCAATATGAACGACAAAGAGCAGGCTGCTTTCCGTAATAAACAGTTAGGTTTTGTTTTTCAGAGCTTTCACTTAATCAATTCCCTGAATGTACTGGATAATGTCGAACTACCCCTACTCTACCGCAAGATATCGGCTTCGGAACGGACTAAAGCTGCCAAAGAAATGCTTGAAAAAGTAGGATTAAGTCACCGTATGAAACATTTCCCAACGCAACTTTCGGGTGGTCAGTGCCAACGTGTAGCTATAGCACGTGCTATTGTTGGAAACCCGAATATTATCCTGGCTGATGAGCCTACCGGAAACCTGGATAGTAAAATGGGTATTGAAGTAATGGATATTCTCCATACGTTGAACAAAGAAGACGGACGTACCATTGTGATGGTTACACATAATGAAGAACAGGCCAAACAAACCAACCGTACTATCCGTTTTTTTGACGGACGGCAAATACAATAGTGCACGAAGCGAACAATTGACAATAAACAATTGGCATTTGACAATTCACAAAAAATCTGAATTTCAACGATTAAACAAATACACGAAGCAACGTATTAATCATGAAGCAATATTTCATACAGGCAATAGCAAGCATCCGGGAAAACCCGCTGGTAGCATTTCTGACAATATTAGGCACAGCTTTATCCGTAGCGATGATGATGGTTCTGGTACTTGTCTACCAGGTGAAGACGGCATCTTTTTCGCCAGTTTCCGAACGGAACAGGCTCATGTACCTTGAACTTATCGAAGGTTTAAATGAAAAGGGCCACGGATATTTTGGAGGGGGGGGCATTAGGACACCGTGTCGTACGCGAGTGCTTTTATCCGATGAGTACACCGGAAGAAATCACTGCCGTATCCGCCCAGTCGCGTACAAAAAGAACTGCCGTTCCCGGAATAAAAACAGTACGTGAATGTGATATCCGGTTTGTAGACGCAGCATTCTGGAAAGTATTTGATTTTCGTTTTATCAATGGAGCACCTTTTACGGAAGCCTCTTTCAATTCTGCTATACCTGTTGCTGTCATTTCCAATAAGGTTGCCCGCGAATTCTTTGGAACAACAGATGTAATCGGGAAAACAATTCAACTGGACTATGTAGACTACACCATCCAGGGAGTTGTAAACTCCGTTAGTGAAGCGGTAGATGAGGCCTATGGTGAAATATGGGTACCTTATTCAGTAAATAAAGACATTATGACCAGCGACTTCGTTGAAGGAATCGGAGGACAATTGCGCGTATACATCCTGGCTAAATCACCTGCCGATTTTGATAAAATCCGTCAGGAAGCACAAAGCAGGATAGAAAGCTTCAATTCCGCCCAGGCAGAATATAAAGCCAATATATGGAAGCAACCAATTAGTAGTATACAACGTATGTTTTACTTTGTCCCGGGAGACCGCGCCCATGGAAACGTAACAGGTATGCTGTTACTGGCTGCACTCTTTCTGTTCTTACCGATATTCAACCTGCTTGGGATTATGATCTCCCAGATCCAGAAAAGACGTCCGGAAATGGGTTTACGGAAAGCTTTCGGAGCTACCATTCCCAAAATTGTAAAACAAATACTGGCCGAAAACTTTATAATCACAATCATCGGAGGGATTGCAGGGCTTTGCCTGTCGGTACTCTTCTTTTATGTTGCCAAAGACGGTCTGCTGGAACGCCCGGATGTCACACTTCAGCCAGGTATGATATTCAAGCCTGTTCTTTTCCTGGTTGCCCTACTCGTTTGTATGTTGATAAACCTGTTATCAACTGCAATCCCCGCCTGGAGAGCTGCACAGCTGCATGTTACCGAATCATTAAATGCGAACATTTAGAAACAGTTTCTTAGAGGTTGTTTTTAACTCAAAAATATAAAGTCATGCTAAAGCATATTTTCAAACAAATATGGACATTGCGTCGCCAAAACAGCTGGATTGTATTGGAATTAGTAATCGTGTTCTTCTTTCTTCTGGTAACATGCGATTTTCTATGGTCCAGGATAAAGACATATTATGAACCGACAGGGTTTGATACGGAGAATACGTTTGTCCTCTCTTTAAAAGAATTAGAGCCTATTGCCCCGGATTATATAAACCCGGAAGAGAATCCGTTAACGCCATTAGATGAACTATTAAGGATTACAGAGAGGATTGAAATCTATCCGGATATTGAATGCCTTTCCCTTTCTTACCACTGCCTGCCTTATTCGGAAGGAGGCGTTTGGAATGCCCTGAGAGTTGATTCCATCTTTACAGAAACAATCCGGCAAAGATCGGTAACACCTTCCTATTTTGAGGTATTCCGCATCCGTTCCGCAAACAATGAACCGATCCGGGTAGAAGCAGCCGTAAGTAACCAGGTTATATTGACCGAAGATATCGCCAAACGTCTTTTTGGAGGCACACAACAAGCAATAGGCCAAAATGTATATTTCGGTGAAGGCAATGCAGAAGATCCTCCCCTCCAGGTGATTGCAGTCAGCAGCCTATCCAAACGGAAAGAATTTAATCCATATGAAGGCAGTTTTTTTGAAATACTAACTATGCCATCACTTGAAAAATGGGTACAAAATTTTAAAAGTATAACATCTGTCGATATATGCGTACGTGTCCGTCCGGGAAGTGCAAAACATTTTGAACAAAACTTCATTACGGATATGGGCGACCGTTTAAAGGAAAATAACCTGTATGTGTCTTCAGTTACATCTTCCCGGAAACTCAAAGAGAGGGTTGTCGGCAAACAAATACAGGCTGAGGTTATGCCGATGGTATATGTTATGATCTTTGTACTGATTACTGTTTTCTTAGGTGTTTTCGGAACTTTCTGGCTACATACCCGGCAACGGAGAGCTGAAATAGGTATCCGCATGGCTATGGGAGCCAGCAAAAGTACTGTATGGAATTCAATGGTTATAGAAAGCCTTTGCCTGATGGCAATAGCTATATTACCCGGTTTACTGGTCTATATAAACCTGTTGAATGCTGAGATACTGGATATATGGCGCCTCCCCTTTACCCTGGGGCGCGTATTGATTGCTTTCTCGAGCGCTTTATTGATCACTATCATAATTATCGTAGGGGGTACCTCTTGGCCTGCCAACCGTGCTGCATCCATACAACCGGTGGATGCTTTGAGAGACGAATGAGAAGAATGGTTAATTATTAATGATTAATTACTGTAAATGTGGAATTTTGAATCAAAGATCGGCCATAGCCAATTATAAATTATGAATTTTAAGATTGTAAGTTTTAAATTCCGGTTCCTGAACTTTGAACTTTAAACATTTAAACGTAAACAATATGCTCCTATATTCCAAACAAGCGTTCACTATACTGAAAGAGAACCCGCTTATCAGTGTGATCTCAATCATAGGTACGGCATTAGCCATTGCCATGATAATGGTATTGGTTATATCTTACGAGGTAAAGACCGCCAACTATAAACCCGAAGTTAATCGCGACCGGACACTTTACCTAACAAGAGGAAATTATGTAAATAATTATGGGAATTCGGGGGCTTACAACTCCTTTTATTTAATAAAAGAGGTATTTTACCCACTTCAAACGCCTGAAACCGTCACAGCCGTTTCTGCCTGGAATGAAAAGCTTATCTCCATTCCTGCCGGAGAGAACGAATATAAAGCCGACGTCAGTTATACAGATGAACGCTTCTGGAAAGTTTTTGACTTCCGTTATCTTACAGGTAAACCTTTCACCGAAGAAGATGTACAAAGCGGCATTAAAAAGGCTGTTATCAACGAATCGCTTGCCCGCGGATTATATGGAACAACCGATGTGATCGGCAAACCTGTACTTATCAGCTATACGGAATATATAATCTGCGGGGTCGTATCAAATGTATCAACCCTGGCAGAAGCTGCTTATGCCGAAGTATGGCTTCCACATACAACAACGACCTTCCACAAAAATGAACAAACAGAAAATACCCTAGGAAGTTTTCACTGTTACATCCTTGCACATTCTAAAGCAGACTTTCAAAAGATTCAGGAAGAAGCCGAGCATTCAATGAAACTGTTTAATGCCAATCTTAAAGATGGTGAATATAAACTCAACGGGCAACCTGAAACTCTTTTACTTCAGATATACCGTAGAGGAAATGAACAAGCAAATGTAAGTCATATCATTCTCAGGTACGCCATTGTTCTATCCATATTACTTCTGGTACCTGCCATAAACTTATCGGGCATGACACTTTCAAGGATGAGAAAACGCCTACCCGAAATTGGTGTCCGCAAAGCATTTGGAGCTACCACCATCAGCTTAATATTACAAATATTATATGAAAATCTGGTTCTCACTATTATGGGTGGGATATTGGGATTAATCATAAGCTACCTGGCTGTTACCCTTATGAATGACTGGCTACTATCTACCGACACAAGTAACCTCCGCGATGGTGTGGCTTCTATCAATGCTGAGATGATTGTGAACCCAATGGTATTTATATATGCTTTTCTCTTTTGTCTTGTGCTCAATCTGCTGAGCGCCGGCATACCTGCATGGCGCACCTCACGTGAGAATATAGTATATGCATTAAACGAAATCTGATTAAAATCCGACCGTTATGTTCAAACAAATCATTAAAATCATCTGGAATCAGCGGGCCGGTAATGCCTGGATTTGGGGAGAAATGTTTTTAGTATCAATCTGTTTGTGGTATATTGTCGATGACCTGTATACAAAGACTTCACTTTATTACTCCCCAATGGGATATGATATTTCAGATGTATACGTTATTGATCTCCGTACGCTTACTGATGAAAACAACGAGTATCATCCACAATCTGAATATGGAACAACCTTAGGGGAAGATTTACTTACTCTCATGAGCCGTATGCGTACTTTTCCGGGAGTAGAAACCGTAGGCATGTCCGAGTCGTCTCTCCCCTATTCTTATGCACGAAACTATTCCAGCATGGAACGTATCAACCGTGAAACGAATGATACGTTACGAAGCGATAGAGCACGTCGTTTCAATGGTACTCCCGACTATATCCGTGTCTTCCGTTATGCTACTTCAAACGGAAATACAGAAATTCTGGCCGATAATCTCAATCACAATCAACGAATTATTTCTTCCGATACAGAAAAAGATTTATATCCCGAAGGTAATGCTGCCGGTAAATTTATGAATTATAATGAGAGCGACAGTCTCGAAATATATATAGGAGGAGTGATGGATAAAATACGTTTTGGTGATTTTGATACTTATACACCCACTTTTATCCGTCCGTTAAGTGAGAATCTAATTGCTTCAGAATTAAACGAATTCATTTTCGGAAGTATCGACATCACTATACGTGTTAATCCTTCAACAGGAAAAGACTTTAAAGAACATTTCCGTAAAGAGATGAAAAACCAGTTACGATATAATAATTTCTATTTACTAGACATCCGTTCATACGATAATATCCGTTCCAAATATATCCGGAGCGATATCAATAATACCAAAATGTATCTGGCAGCAGTCTTTTTTCTCCTGATTAATATCTTTCTTGGTATAGTCGGCACCTTCTTTTTCCGTACACAACAACGACAAAGTGAAATGGGATTACGAATTGCACTGGGTTCAACAACAGGGAATCTTCGAACAATACTTATTGGCGAAGGACTCATAGTTCTACTGTTCGCTTTTCTGCCTGCAGCTATCATTAGTCTGAACATAGGTTTGAAAGAAATTATAAATATAGAATCCATGTCTTTTACTGCGGGCCGCTTTCTGATATGTCAGGTAATGACACTGTTACTTATGAGCCTTATGATAACCATTGGCATCTGGTATCCGGCACAACAAACCACCCGGATGAATCCGGCCGATGCATTGAGAAACGAATGATATGAATGGTTAATTATTAATCAATGATGGTGAATGTAGAATCTTAAATTTTGAATTATTAAATATACGCATATGCTTTTATACTTCAAACAAGCCTGGAACCTGGTTAAACAGGAAAAGCTCTTCAGTTCTATTTATATTATCGGAACGGGACTTTCCATCACTATTGTAATGGTATTATCGATCGTCTACTACATTCGGATTGCTAATATATATCCGGAAACAAACCGCGACAGAATGCTCGTTGTTAAAAGCGGAGTGGAAAAAAAAGCCGATGGTGATATAAGTAGTGGCCAACTTTCTTATAAAATAATTGAGACTTGTCTTTTATCATTAGATGATGCCGAAACCGTTTCTGCTATTTATTCACCATGGGGCATAGAACATTATGTACAACCTACCGGGTCGAAAGAACAAATTCCGGTAACTGTTAAATATGTAGATAATGCTTTCTGGAAAGTATTTTCTTTCCGCTTTCTTCAGGGAACGCCATTCACAGAGGCAGACTTCCAGTCGGGTATGTATACTGCAGTTATATCGGAATCTATGGCTAAACGTCTTTTTGGTACAGTCGATGTGGTCGGTCAGGATGTATCACTAAATTTTATGCCATATAAAGTTTGTGGTGTAGTGAAAGATGTTTCATTCGTTACGGAAACAACTTATGCCCAACTATGGATTCCTTATACGCTCGATCCTGATTATAAGGAAAATTTCACAGAAGGTGGGATGCTGGGGAGATTCAGGGCCTATATATTAGCTCCATCTGTAAATGAAATTGGAAAAATACGAAATGAGACACTTGAAAATATTCATAAATTCAGCAGTACAATCCCGGATAACATAGAATTACAACTAATAGGACAACCGGATAAATACTGGGAAAGCACATTCCGTTTATATTCAAATCAGGGGCCTGATTTCACAAAAATATCATGGCAATACAGCCTGATTTTTCTTGTTTTACTTCTTATACCTGGTATAAGTCTTTCGGGAATGACAGATTCACGTATGGAACGTCGTCTGTCTGAAATGGGTATAAGACGTGCATTCGGAGCTCCTGTAAAAACCTTAATGTGGCAGATATTTTCAGAAAATTTCCTTTTCACATTATTGGGAGGATTAGCGGGACTTCTTTTTTCCTATCTGCTTATCTTACTCTGTGCGGATTGGATAATGAGCATCGGACAACGTATGTTTGAATTACCACCCGAAGGGACAAAAGTAATGCTCACACCAACCATGTTAATCAATATACCTGTATTTCTGATCGCTCTGGGAGTTTGTTTCCTCCTGAATATTATAACTGCTATTATCCCTGCATGGCGTGCTTCGCACAAAGAGATTCTTTTTTCCTTAAATGCTAAACAGTAAAGATATGTGGAAATCTATATTAAAACAGATGTGGAACCGGAAACGGAATAATTCATGGATTGCTTTGGAATTACTGTTAGTTTTTTGCCTTACCTGGTATATTGTAGATTATTTATTTGTATTAACTTATAACTATAGTATACCTAATTACCGGGATGTAGAAAATACACTACAGATCAATTTATCTGAGTTTAAAGCAAATCACCCCGGATACAAACCCGAAGCTAATGAACCGGAAATACGAGAGGCTAATTATTCACGTATTCTTCAGATAATACGCAACTATCCGGGCATTGAATCCATCGGTATCTCTTTTGACGGTTCTACACCCGGAGGAGGCAGCTATTATGGAAAAGGATTCCGCAATGCAAAAGATACAACACGCACAGCCAGTGGACAAGGTATAACTGTAGATCCGGAAGAGGATTATTTCAACGTATTCGGATTCTCCATAGATAACGGGAACAAGATAGTTTCGACAAAAGATTTTGAGTGGGTTCCTAATGGGATAATCTTAAGCCATTCTGCCGCAAACATTCTTTTTCCGGAAGAGAAAGCTTTTGGTCAGAAACTGGCAGGATGGAACGAAGAACAGTTTACCGTGATTGGGGTAATTGACGATACCAAACGTTTTGGCTATGAACGCCCGCAAAATTGTTTTTATTTTTCCCGTAGAATCAATGCCGAAAATCTAAGAGGAGCCGAAATCTCCGTACGTTACAGTTCTTCACTATCAGAAACAAAGTTCAGGGAACAAATCAAAACTGATTTGGAAAGTTCTGTCCAAATCGGAAACTTTTACCTGACGAGTATCATTCCTTATGCTAAAATCGGAAAGGATATAACAAAGTCATTCGGCATAGACAATAACGTAAAATTACGCATCTCCTTAATTATATTTTTCCTGCTTTGCATATTCCTTTGTATTATGGGGGCTTTCTGGTACCGTATCAGTTTACGTCCCAACGAAATAGGCCTACGAAAAGCTATCGGGGCTACAAAAACAAACATTCATTATAGCTTAATCATTGAAGGAATATGGCTGTTACTCATCATCTTTCTTCCTGCTATGCTTATAGAATATCAATTTGTAAAAGCCGGTATGATTGATACGTTAGGTCAGAAAGGTGTACCTGATATGAGATATCTTCCCGATCATGTGTTTCTTCGTTTCATGATTACAAATGCTATAACTTTCATTCTCCTGTTGCTTGTAATTATATCAGCTATCTGGCTACCTGCACGAAAAGGAGCTTCATTAGCTCCGGCTGATGCATTGCATTATGAGTAAAAAGAATGGTTAATGATTAATGACATTGAATGTGGAATTTTGAATTATTAAATATACGCATATGCTCCTATACTTCAAACAAGCCTGGAATCTAATTAAGCAGGAAAAGCTCTTCAGTTCCATTTACATTATCGGAACGGGACTTTCCATTACAGTTGTAATGGTTCTTTCAATTGTCTTCTATGTAAAGACGGCCAATATCTATCCGGAAACAAACCGCGACCGGTTACTTATTGTAAAAAGCGGTGCCGAATTTTATGAAAATAATAACAGGAGAGGTAGTTCACTGGCATATTCGACCATCGAAAAATGCTTTTTTTCGCTGAAAAGCGCTGAGGCTGTTACAGCTATTGCTAGCTCTTATGATAATTATGTTCAGCCGGCAGGAAGCCGCGAGCAGGTGCCTGTAACCGTGAAGTATACGGATACATCTTTCTGGACCGTTTTTCCTTTCCGCTTCATAGATGGACAATCGTTTTCCGAAGCTGATATGAAATCGGGGGTACATACAGCAGTAATTGCCGAGTCATTAGCAAAGCGAATATTCGGTCGTGCGAATGTGACGGGTGAATATGTTAGTCTCAACTTTCGTAACTACCGTATCTGTGGAGTAGTCAAAGACGCTTCTTTGGTTACATCTACCTCCTATGCCCTTCTTTGGATCCCTTATTCCGTACTTCCTGATTATAAAAAGACCTATGGCGAAAAACAAACTTTAGGCAGTTTTAATGCTTATATTCTGGCACCATCGGTTGCAGACGTAGAAAAAGTAAGACAGGAAACGCTGGCAAATATACAACGTTTTGATCAAACCATTGAAGATGCAGAATTTACTGTATTCGGACAACCCGACCGACAATGGCAAACAATCTTTCGTTCTGGTAATATGATAACAATAAACTTTGGCAAGGAATTATTTCGTTATGGACTCATTTTCTTTATATTGCTTCTGATACCTGCTGTAAGTCTTTCGGGAATGACAGAATCGCGAATGGAGCGTCGTCTTTCCGAAATGGGAATCCGTCGTGCATTCGGAGCCCGTACACCCACATTAATGAATCAGATCCTGTTTGAGAACTTCCTCTTCACATTATTGGGAGGGGCTGGCGGATTATTGGCATCCTACTTCTTTGTTGTATTAAACAGCCACTGGATACTACAGCTGATAGGTATTGGTTTTTCCAACACTGATGGTTTGTATGTCGCAATTACACCAGCCATGCTCCTGAACTTTCAAGTATTTTTTACCGCATTGGTTATCTGCTTCCTGTTAAACCTGCTATCTGCACTCATTCCGGCATGGCGTGCATCGCGTCGCCCGATCATTCATTCATTAACTTCAAATACCTGAAAGATATGTTGAAAGCTTTATTTATTCAGTTAATGAACCGTAAAAAAAGCAATGCATGGATTGCATTGGAATTGCTGCTTGTCTTTTGTGTTTCATGGTATATGGTGGACTATTTCTTCGTTATCTCATATAACTACAGCCTTCCCTCATATTTGAATACAAATCATACCTGGCAGGTAAATATCACACAATACCCTTCTGATCATCCGGAGTATAAAGAAGATGAAAATACACCGGAACAAACAGAGACTAATTACAACCGTATACTTAACTATATCCGTAGCTATCCGGGAGTAACGGATCTGTCAGTGTCTTTTAATCGGTCAACACCCGGTTCCGACAGATTTGACAATAAAAATTTCGGTATTCCGACCGACACAAGCAAATCATGTTGGGTTCGCTCAATCACAATAGATCCTTTAAGTGATTATTTCGGAGTATTCGGATTTTCGGAAGAAAACGGTAGAAAAAAAGTATCCATACAGGATTATGAATGGGGAAAACCAAATTCCGTAGTTATCAATAAACTGGCAGCTTCACAACTTTTTCCAGATGGGAATGCCATGGGAAAAACGATATTTGATATTAACCGAACTGAACAAATTTATGAAATAGTCGGAATAGTTGATAATACCAAGCGAATTATAGCCGAACGCCCGGAAGCGCTTTGCTTCTTTCAAAATCCCCTCGATGCTTCCACTATTCAGAGAGCCGAAATATCGATCCGGATTGATCCGGAAATAAACGATAAAATATTTCTTACCGCCTTTGCACAGGATATGGAAAATAATTTACGCATCGGTAATTTCTATTTCCTCAGTGCAGAATCGTATAATGAAAAAGTGGAACAGCATAACGAACTAAGCGGCTACAACATCAGCAATCGTACCCACCTATACCTGATGGCATTCTTTCTTGTAAATGTTATACTGGCGGTATTTAAAGTATAAGTAGAAAATCGTTCTAATACAGCGATTTACATTTATGTTTCGTACTATGGGGTACGATTTGGAGCGGATTC
This sequence comes from Tannerella sp., assembly GCA_031285565.1. Lineage (GTDB taxonomy): Bacteria > Bacteroidota > Bacteroidia > Bacteroidales > Tannerellaceae > Tannerella. The sequence continues at coordinate 30,490 of JAITVY010000075.1, forward strand.
AAAGAACTGTTTTGACCACGTTTGTCCATCAC
>JAITVY010000014.1 GCA_031285565.1 Tannerella sp.
TACAGTAAATTGCATCGTAGATAAGGAACCGCCGGATGCGGAACCGCTTGTCCGGTGGTGTGAGAGGTCGGAAAACGAAAGTAGGAAGAATACTACTTCGTTTTCCTCCTACTCGATTAGTAGGTTTGCCAATAATACGATCACTGCAACATTTCGTCATTGTTGTCAAATGGATTTTAGAAAGGAACATTATAAGTATGCTTAATTTCCTCCATCACAAAAATGCTTTGAAGACTACCGATACTCTCCTCATTATTCAGAATATCTACGATGAAATTTTTATAGTGTTCCATACTTTGCGCAAAAATTTTTAGCATAAAGTCATAATCGCCTGATGTATTATAGCATTCGGTAATCTCCGGCATATCAGAAACTGTTTTTATAAATTGGTTTCTGAAAGCAATACTATGATGTTTCAGTTTTACATTACAAAAAACGACAAAACCTTTATTCAATTTTTTATTGGATAAGATGGCAGTATATTTCTTTATATAGCCTTCTTTTTCTAACCGTTTTATGCGTTCAAAAACAGGAGTTGGGGATAAATTAACCAAAGCAGCCAACTCTTTTACGGTTCTATTTGAATTTTCTTGTAAGAGTTTCAGTAGTTTTATATCAATTGCATCAAGACTCTCCATAGATTATTTTTCTGTTTTTATATCAAAGCAAAAGCAAATATAGGTATTTGATCTGTTGAAGCGTGGTTAAATAGTGTTATTCTCTAAAATTTAACAATAATATGAATGATAACACTTTGTATAGTAATTTTGACAAAATAATAATCTAAAATAAATTTTTGAGATGAGCAACTACAAACAAGGCACATTGTGTATACAAGCAGGATGGAATCCGAAGAACGGTGAATCCCGTGTACTCCCTATCTATCAAAGTACAACATTCAAATATGATTCGAGCGAACAAATGGCCAGGCTTTTTGATTTGGAAGAAAGTGGATTTTATTACAGTAGGTTGCAAAACCCGACAAACGAATATGTCGCATCTAAAATAGCCAGGCTGGAAGGTGGTATCGGCGCTATGTTAACAGCAACCGGACAAGCTGCAATCTTCTATGCAATATTGACATTATGTTCCAGTGGTGATCATATAGTAAGTTCTTCTGCTCTTTATGGTGGAACTTATAACCTGTTTTCATCCACAATTAAAAAGATGGGTATTAATGTTACGTTTATCGACCAAAATGCATCAATTGAAGAAATAGAGTTGGCCTTCAAACCGGAAACTAAGGCTTTTTTTGCAGAATCTATATCCAACCCCCTGCTTAAAATATTGGATATAGAGAAGTTGTCGAAAATAGCAAAACGACAGGGCGTTCCTTTGATTGTTGATAATACTTTTGCTACACCAATAAACTGTCGTCCTTTTGATTGGGGTGCAGATATTGTAGTTCATTCAACAACAAAATATATGGATGGTCATGCGGTATGTTTAGGAGGTGCCATTGTGGACAGTGGTAATTTCGATTGGATGAAATATGCGGATAAATATCCGGAGATAACAAAGCCGGATGAATCCTATCATGGTTTGGTATTTACCGGGAGATACGGAAAAAACGCTTATATTGCTAAAACGACCATGCAAGCTATGAGAGACTTGGGCGCTTCCCAGTCTCCCCAAAATTCTTTTTTATTGAATATTGGTTTGGAGACATTGCATTTAAGAATTCCTCGTCATTGTGAAAATGCTTTGGCTGTTGCTAAATATTTGCAATCATGCCCGGAAGTTGCCTGGGTTAATTTTCCTCAACTACCAGATAATGAAAATTACGAATTGGCAATGAAATATATGCCTGACGGAACTTGCGGGGTACTTACATTCGGGCTAAAGGGTAATAGGAGTGTTGCAGTTAAATTTATGGACAGCCTTAAATTAATATCTATAGTAACACATGTTGCTGATGCCCGTACTTGTGTGCTTCATCCTGCAAGTCATACACATCGCCAATTATCCGATGATCAGTTGAGGGAATCGGGCATTGTGCCTGATCTTATACGTTTATCTGTGGGAATAGAAGATAAAGAAGATATTATTTGTGATATTCAACAAGCGTTGGACATAATTAAGTCCAATTTATAGTAATCATATAATAATGAGGGGAGAACTTTGTAGGCTAACAGTCACACTTTTTAAGACATTTAGTCTGAAAATATTTTTGTATAAAAAAATAAATCACTAAGTTTGCCCCATTACTGTTAGGGGTGTTCTTCCGGTACGGAAGAGCTGAGATTAAACCCTTGAACCTGATATGTTGTAATTGACATCGTAGGGAAACGGTTGACTTAATAGCACATTAGTATAATATTAATATCAAATTTAAGCCGTTTCGTAAATATGCGAAACGGCTTTTTTTATTTTTATGGGAAAAGATAGCTTTGATCAATATGCACAAAAATATGATGCATGGTTTCTTGAAAATACAAATGTATTATATTCGGAAGTAAAACTTGTCGCTCATTGTTTGAGGGAAGGAGGCAATATCCTTTCAATCGGATGTGGAAGTGGTTTGTTTGAAATGATTCTGGAAAAAGAATTCGGTATCGTAATAAAAGATGGTATAGAACCATCTGAAGATATGGCGGAGATCGCCCGAAAGAGAGGACTTTCCGTAGAAATAGGAACTGCCGAAGATACCAATATTGAAGCTGGGAAATATGACATAATTCTGTATAATGGCTGTCCCAGTTACATAACAAATCTTGAACAGTCAATAAATAAGAGTTATGAAGCCTTACGGAAGGGAGGAAAGATCGTATTGATTGATATCCCGAAAGAAAGCTCTTATGGTTTACTTTATAATCTGGCTAAAGCTACCGGTACCTGGGATCATGCATTGTTAGAGGACGTATATCCCCGCAATCCGTATCCGATCGAATTAGTTTGCCAATCTAACTGGCGTACTACAGCAGAGAAGGTCTCTTTACTGGAAAAAGCAGGGTTCTCAGATCTGGAATTTGCACAGACATTGACAAGGCATCCTGTTTATACCAATGATTCTGTAGAAGAACCGGTTGAGGGATACGATAAGGGGGATTATGTGGCAATATGTGGATATAAAGCAATTGAAAATTGAAAGTGGAAAGTTGAAAATTAAAGAGCTCATTTGAAATGACGCATATTTACGACTAACTACCAACTACTATCTACTAACTACTAATAAGAAACATATGAAATGGAGTGAAAAAGCGTGGCAATCAATAGAGCCCATTTATCAAAAGACATTGGATTTGCCTTTTATTCAGGAACTGATAAACGGAACACTGGATAGACAGAAGTTTCTTTTCTATCTCGAACAGGATTCACTTTATCTGGCTGACTACGGGAAAGTATTAACCGGGATAGCTACTAAACTGAATGATCCGGCACATATCAGGGCTTTCATTGACTTTGCAGGAGAAACGATGACCGTTGAAAATGCGTTGCATGAGTCTTTCTTTACAGAGTTCGGAGTAACTGGTAAGTCAGAACCCTCGGCATCTTGTTTATTATACACATCATTCCTGCTTCGGCACTTAGCGGATGCACCTGTTGAAGTAATGGCAGCGGCAGTTTTACCATGTTTCTGGATTTATAAAGAAGTAGGCGACTATATTATAGCCAATCAGACCAAAAAAGAAAATCCCTATCGGGCATGGATTGATACATATGGCGGCGAAGAATACGAACAGTCTGTACAAAAGGCTATATCTATATGTGACGAACTGGCGGATGCCTGTACGGATGAACAACAAAAAGCAATGACAGAAGCATTCATTACGTGTTCAAAATTGGAATGGATGTTTTGGGATAGTGCATATAATCTTGAACAATGGAAAATATAAAGAAAGAGAAAAAACATTATAAACGGGCCTTGACGATTGCAGGGAGTGACCCGAGTGGTGGAGCCGGTATCCAGGCAGACCTGAAGACGTTTTCTGCCTGCGGATGTTTCGGAACTACGGCAATCGTAGCAGTTGTAGACGAAAATACGGTTGGTGTAACGGGCGTACATCCCATCCCGGTTGATTTTGTAACAGGGCAGATCAGATCCGTATTGGATGATATCGGTACGGACGCGATAAAAATTGGAATGCTTCATTCTTCCGAATTAATCATGGGTATAAAAAATACCCTGATGCAATATGATGTGGAAAATATTGTGTTAGATCCCGTAATGGTTGCCACATCAGGAGATAAATTACTGCAGGATGAAGCAATTCATACGCTCAAGAACGAACTAATTCCTTTTGTTCGTGTTATAACGCCCAATATCCCTGAAGCAGAGATACTGCTCGGTAAGAAAATAGAATCACAGCGGGATTTACCAATGATGATCAGGGAATTGTCTGTAAACCATAAAGTCTCTGTTTTGTTGAAAGCCGGGCATCTGACCGAAGAAAAGCTGACGGATGTCTTCTATAATGCAGAAACAGATGAAATACTGGAACTTACTTCCGATCGTATTTATACAAAAAATACACATGGTACCGGATGCACTTTTTCTTCTGCTATTGCAGCTTTTCTGGCGCATGGATTATCTCTAAATGATGCGGTTAAAGAAGCGAAAGAATATATGAAATCGGCCATTCTGATAGGTTCTGAATATGAAATAGGAAAAGGACATGGTCCCGTGCATCATTTCTTTAAATTCTGGGAATAAAGGCAATCAGTAAAACAGGTAGTATCCAAAATAACTGACTTTCGGTCTTGTACAGTGAGTCTTAAAGAGTGGAAAGTTGAAAATTAAAAGTTGAAAATGGAAAATGAAAGCCAATCATTAAAACAACCAGCAGCCAAAACCACTACCCACGGCATTTTACGGTGAGCCTGAAAAGCAGTGAAGACGGCGTTAAGAATTGAAAATCGGCCATAGCCAAATCTATGCTGTTTGACTTCGAGTAAGCGAGAAGGAGTTCATAGATTTTAGACGGCAAGCGCCACTTTTCAGTGCAAAGCGTATGAAGCCTTGATTTTTGGGTTACTTTTGGATCAAGCCAAAAGTGACAGAAAAGAACAATATATACAGCAAAGATAAATGACAATAAAATTAAACGACAAACCATACAAAATAGCATCCGGTACAACATTGGCAACATTCATTAAAGACCTGAACATAGAACTTCAGGGCGTTGCGATTGCTATCGATTATGAAGTAATACCCGGAGATCAATGGAAGACAACCATACTGGAAGAGGGTATGGAACTGATGATGATTCAGGCGGTATCGGGAGGATAAGTTGTGAAACTGATTGTAATAACAACCGAAAGAATCCTGGAAAATGAAGCATATGCAATCAATCAATTATTCGAATGCGGATTGCAGGTATTACATTTCAGAAAACCACATGCTTCATTAGGAGAAACAGAGAGGATATTGAAAGATATTGATCCCTCTTTTTATCCGCGAATCGTACTTCATGATCATTTTCAGTTAGTGGAGATATTTGACTTGAAGGGCATACATATAAACCGGCGTAATCCCGGTATTTATCATAAACCAGGTATTTCAGTCAGTTGCTCATGCCACTCATTGGATGAAGTGGTCACTTCACGAAAGTATGATTATATGTTTTTGAGCCCTGTTTTTGATAGTATATCCAAAATTGGCTACCGGAAAGGATTCACTACACAACAATTATACGAAGCAGGTATGAAAGGCATTATAAACGAACAAGTTATTGCATTAGGAGGCATCACGCCGGAAAATATACCTGAAATAAGCCAATATGGCTTTGGAGGAATAGCTGTTCTGGGGGTTTTGTGGGGTGATTTTGAAAATGATGGTAGTGTAGATGAGTTACTTGAAAGATTTAACAACTTGAAAACAATATGTGAAAAGCAATGAATGGTTTACTATTTATAACACATCAAACGGAACGATACTCTTATCTTGAATCAGCAGAGGTCGCTCTGAAAGGTGGTTGCCGGCAGATACAACTACGGATGAAGGATGCGCCTGTTGATGAGGTGATTGCAGTTGCTGAAAAAGTAAATGTACTCTGCGCTCAATACAATGCAAAGCTGTATATTGATGACCATGTAGAAGTATGCCGGCATGTGTCGGCAACAGGTGTACACTTGGGTAAAACTGATATGCCCCCTTCGGAAGCCCGTGCATTGTTGGGTAATAGCTTTATCATTGGTGGAACAGCCAATACGTTTGATGATATACGATATTTACAATCAGAGGGTGTGGATTATATCGGTCTCGGTCCTTTCAGGTTTACGGCAACAAAGAAAAACCTGAGTCCTGTATTGGGACTCGGAGGATATACCGAAATAATGAGCCGGTGCAGGGAGCATACTATCTGTTTGCCGGTATTAGCAATAGGAGGGATTACCCTGGACGATATACCTGCAATTCTTCAGACAGGTGTTTCGGGAATAGCTTTATCTTCAACCATTTTAAATGCAGAGAACCCGGTAGCGGAAACAGGAAAGATAATCGAAATATGTAAATAAATCCTCTGTACAGACGCAGTGCACTGCGTCTCTAACCAATTCAACTTTTAACTACTTTATATATGAATAATTTAATCATAGCAGGAAAAGAATTCCGTTCGCGTCTTTTTCTCGGTACAGGTAAATTCAGTTCGAACGAAATGATGGGCGATGCGATTGAAGCTTCCCAAACAGAAATGGTAACCGTGGCAATGAAACGGCTTGATATGGATAATAAAGAGGATGATATGCTGGTACATATCAAAAAGCCGGGTATACAGCTATTACCCAATACATCGGGAGTACGCAATGCCAAAGAAGCTGTTTTTGCGGCTAAATTGGCTCGTGAAGCCTTTGAAACAAACTGGCTTAAACTTGAAATCCATCCGGATCCGAAATATTTATTGCCCGATCCGGTCGAAACATTAAAGGCTACCGAAGAACTGGCAAAGCTCGGTTTTGTTGTGTTACCTTATATTCAGGCAGATCCGGTACTTTGTAAATTACTTGAGAATGCAGGTGCAGCTACCGTGATGCCGCTTGCGGCTCCTATCGGGACAAACAAGGGTTTATGTACACGCGACCTGCTTGAGATTATCATTGAGCAAAGTAATATCCCTGTAGTCGTAGATGCCGGTTTGGGAGCGCCTTCGCATGCCGCCGAAGCGATGGAGATCGGAGCAGATGCTGTGCTGGTTAATACGGCAATTGCCATCGCCGGTGACCCGGTTACGATGGCAAAAGCCTTTCAGATGGGAGTGGAATGTGGGCGGATGGCTTTCGAAGCCAGGCTTGCCGGCAAACTTGATATTGCAGAAGCAAGTAGCCCATTGACATCCTTTTTAATGTAACAGATGATACAATCTATTTAAATAAACCGGATATATATGTTTAAAGAAATAATAAAGGGTTATAATTGGGATAACATCAAAAAAACAATCTATTCGAAAACGGCAAAAGATGTAGAAACAGCATTGGCTAAGGCATATCCCGATGTAAACGATTTTATGGCGCTCATTTCTCCTGCTGCCCAACCTTATATCGAACAAATGGCTGTGCTTAGCCGTAAATATACGCAACAACGTTTTGGTAAAACAATCCAGTTCTATGTCCCGTTGTATCTGACGAATTCGTGCATCAACCATTGCGTCTATTGCGGATTCAATCATAATAATGATATCAAACGTATTATCCTGACGGACGATCAGATTTTACGGGAGGTAGAAGCGATTAAAAAGATCGGGGACTTTCAGCATATCCTGTTAGTAACCGGCGAGAATCCCCGTGATGCAGGTGTTGATTATATCGAAAATGCAATACGCCTGGTAAAACCCTATTTTTCCTCTATTTCGATTGAAGTACAACCCCTGAAAGAAGAAGAATACAGGCAATTAACAGCAACGGGACTGAATGCGGTATACTGTTACCAGGAAACTTATAATAAAACCGGCTATAAGACGTACCATCCCAAAGGAATGAAATCGAAATTCGATTGGCGTGTTGATGGTTTTGACCGTATGGGAAAAGCCGGTGTGCATAAAATCGGGTTAGGCATACTGATCGGTCTGGAAGACTGGCGTACCGATGTAACGATGATGGCTTTGCACCTGCGTTACCTGCAAAAGGCATATTGGCAAACCAAATATTCGATTTCATTTCCCCGGATGAGGCCCCATGAAGGTGAAAATTTCCAACCGAATATTATTATGACCGATAAAGAACTGGCGCAGCTTGTATTTGCATTCCGTATTTTTGATCATGATGTAGAACTGGCTATGTCGACCCGCGAAGGCAGCCGGTTCAGGGATCATATGACAACCCTTGGAATAACCTCTTTAAGCGCAGGTTCTAAAACCGATCCGGGAGGATATGCAGTCTATAAACAGGAACTGGAACAGTTTGCCGTTAATGACGACCGTAACCCTGATGAAGTGCTGAAAGCAGTCAAAAAACAAGGATATGAAGTCGTATGGAAAGATTGGGACTTAAGTTTGCAATAAAATTAGTATATTTGGAACTTTGAATTTTTAAACTAATGAGTTCGCCTGCTGTTTTTAAGAAAGCCAGTCTGTTGGTATTTCTGCTTATACTATCCTCTTACGGTATTGCCCAGGATGATTTTTATAAAAAACTATCCGATGCAGCGACCGGGATTATTGATTTCAGGATTAAGTATGTGCCAGAGTATGTCAAAATCCCGTATCCCGGAGGTGATGTGCCTGCAGGTACGGGAGTCTGTACGGATGTGGTGATTCGTGCCTACCGTAAACTCGGGATAGATCTTCAGAAAGAAGTTCATGAAGACATGAAAGCAAACTTTTCCGTATATCCGAAAAACTGGGGATTAAAATCCACCGATACCAATATTGATCACAGGAGAGTCCCGAATCTGATGAAATTCTTTTCGCGTCATGGAAAGGTATTACCTATCAGTGATAAAAAAGAAGATTATAACCCGGGTGACATTGTCTGTTGGCAATTATCAGGTGGGCAGACACATATAGGTATTGTTGTCGACAAGAAAACATTATTCGGCGACAGGTATAAATTGGTTCATAATATAGGATACGGACAGGTAATGGAAGATTGTCTGTTTAGTTATAAAATAATCGGTCATTACAGATATAAAAAGTAAGATGAATAATAGATATCTCAGGAATGTTCTTATTGATGGAATAGGGGAGGAAGGACAGGCTAAACTTGCCGCTTCTAAAGTGCTCGTAGTCGGTGCCGGAGGTTTAGGCTCTCCGGTATTATACTATCTGGCTGCAGCAGGTGTAGGTACGTTGGGTATAGTAGATTATGATGTGGTAGATATAACCAATCTCCAGCGTCAGATACTTCATAATACCAATGATATCGGACGACTGAAAATCGGTTCTGCAGCCCTGAAATTGGCGATTTTAAATCCGGCTGTTATACTCAGGCCTTATGGTGAAAAATTAACAGAGATAAATGCGGAGTCTATCATTGAAGATTATGATTTCGTAGTCGATTGTTGCGATAACTATGCGACCAGATTGCTTATCAATGATGTTTGTGTAAAACAGCAAAAACCTTATTCGCATGGGGCAGTAATCGCTATGCGTGGCGAAGCGATGACCTACGTACCTGGTGCAGCTTGTTACCGCTGTGTCTTTGAGAATCCTCCCCAGGATGGTGCATTGTCTGCATCTTCACAAGTCGGAGTTCTGGGAGCAGTGGCCGGAATCGTGGGAAGCATACAGGCCACCGAAGCAATTAAATATATTGTGGGAATGAGGGAACAACTTATCTTAAACCGTATGCTTATTATTGAAGCGGGAGATATGAAATTCATTTCGCTAAAGGTGAAAAAGAATAAAGATTGTGTCTGTGGCTAATATTTTAAATCATTCAACCTCAATACTGTTGAAATTTTATTAAAATAATCGCATTTTTTTTTGATAAAAGATTTGGAGGTTTCTAAAAATGGACATATCTTTGCATCGCTTTTCAGAGGAAAAGAGATTAAAAAAAACAAGGGCGTTTAGCTCAGCTGGTTCAGAGCATCTGCCTTACAAGCAGAGGGTCGGCGGTTCGAATCCGTCAACGCCCACTTAAAAATCAAAGACTTACGAGAAATCGCAAGTCTTTTTTCTTTTTAGGGACATACAATTTGCATACAACTTTTTCTACCACGTAATGTATTTATCTACTATTTCTTTCTGTTCTCCTGCTGTTCGTCGAAGATAAATTCGTGTGGTTTCTATACTTTCATGTCCCATTAAATCGGCAAGTAGGGCTATATCGTTGAATTTTTCGAGAAAGTTTTTGGCAAATCTGTGACGGAACGAATGAGGATAAACGACTTTTGTATTAACACCGTACTTTTTTGCAATGCTTTTGAGTTGTTGTGATATACCTCTTGATGTAATTCTTTCGCCAAAACGGTTAAGAAAAAGAAAACCGGACAGGTACTCTTTTTCTTGAAGCCATGAAAGTGTTTCATCCCGAAGTGCTTTGGGTATATACAATCGTCGTACTTTTCCGCCTTTCGCATAAATATCGAAATATCCGGCTTGAACGTGTTCTACCTTAATTTGAATCAATTCGCTGACACGTGCTCCGGTTGCAGCTAAGTATCTGACTACAAAATACCAATCCCAGTCGGCGTCTTTTTTCAGATTGTTTTTCAGAAAGTTGTAATCGGCATTACTGATTACATTTTCCAAATAAGTTTTTTGCTGGATTTTAATCGCTTTAAGTTTTAACTTGTCTTTTTTGATAAATTCCAGATACTTGTTCATTGCTTGAATACGGAGATTAACCGTTTTAGGCTTGTAAGTTTCAATTAAGTAACTTTTGTAAAGAAGGAGATTGCGTTTATTCCAATCCTTGTAAGTTAATTCATAAAACCGGATAGCGAACATGTAAGACGCAATCGTGTTTTCAGACATATTTGTCTGTTTCAAATGATTTTCAAAATTTTCATTCATGGCAGTATGTATTTGTATAATTGTTATTTAACGGGAAAATATGACTTTCCCATCATTAATAAGTTCCTATTATGAGAAGATGGGCAACGAAACACGCTGTATTGACGAAGAAATTCCATTTGATGTGCCAGATAGTTGGGAATTTTGCCGACTTAATTTCGTCTGTTGGCTTGGCGACGGAGAAAAACTGACAGGTGAACCGTTGCCTTATTTAGAAGCCAAATATTTACGAGGCAAAAGCGATGCAACCATATTAAATTCAGGGAAAGTAGTCAATCCAAATACAAAAGTGATTTTAGTTGATGGGGAAAATTCGGGCGAAGTTTTTGATATTACGGAACGCGGATACATTGGAAGCACATTCAAAACGATAAACATTGCTCAAAATATTTATGAACGATATATTCAGATTGTTCTTGAATTTTATAAAAACTTGTTCAGAGATAGCAAAATAGGAGCAGCCATTCCACATCTAAATAAGAGACTTTTTCACAATTTAATTATTGCAATACCTCCATTATCAGAACAAAAGCGAATAATTGATAAATTAAATACAATTACACCATTACTTTTGAAGTATTTGGATTTTGAAAATAAAGAAGTTCAATTGGAAATCGAATTTCCCGAAAGACTTAAAAAATCAATCCTGCAATACGCTATTCAAGGAACATTAGTAGCACAAAATCCAAGTGATGAACCTGCATCTGTGCTGCTTGACAAAATCCGTAGAGAAAAAGAGCAGTTACTCAAAACAGGTAAAATCAAAAAGGATAAGAGTGAATCGGTTATTTTCAAAAATACAGCGGATAACTCTTATTATGAATCTCGTAATGGCAAAGTATTATGTATTGATGATGAAATTCCTTTTAAAATTCCGAATAGTTGGGAGTGGGTAAGGCTCGGAAGTATAACGCAACATAATACAGGAAAAACTTTAGATAAAGGTCGTAATAAGGGAATACTGCAGAAATATATTACAACTTCCAATCTTTATTGGGGGTATTTTGATTTGAGTGAATTAAGAGAAATGCCATTTGAGATTGAAGAATTAGATAGATGTACTGCCTCAAAAGGAGATTTACTAATTTGTGAAGGTGGTGAAGCTGGGCGTTCTGCAATTTGGTATTTTGAAAATTCAATTTGTTTCCAAAATCACATCCACAGAGTTCGTCCATATGCAAATATAAGTTCAGAATATCTGTTGTGTTACATGGAAAAAATTTATCGGACTGGCGAAATCAATATCTATCGAAAAGGTGTTGGTATTCAGAGCTTATCTGGTAATTCTCTTGCTTCTATTTTAATTCCTCTGCCACCAATCAACGAACAAAACAGAATTGTTGAAAAGATAAAGCTACTTTTTGCAATGCTTTCTTAATTCTCTTATTATGAGAAGATAGGCGGTGAAATACGGTGCATTGATGAAGAAATTCCGTTTGAGATACCAGAAAATTGGATATGGATAAGACTGAAAAATCTTGTTCAAATCAATCCAACTAACAAAGCAGATGAAAATATAAACGCTTCATTCGTAACTATGAAAGACATCGAAGCGGGCTATTCAAACAGTTTCAAATTTGAAAAAAAAGAGTGGGGAAAAATCAAGAAGGGATTTACTCATTTTCAAAACGGAGATGTTGCTTTTGCAAAAATTACACCCTGCTTTCAAAATCGCAAATCGCTAATATTTAATGGTTTGATAAATAATATTGGAGCAGGAACAACAGAATTGCATATTTTACGTCCTATTTCAGAATATATAAATCCATTTTACTTGCTCATTTTTGTTAAAACAGAGTTTTTTATTCAATACGGTATAAACAATTTTACAGGAACAGCAGGACAACAACGTTTTCCAACGGATAAATTAAAAGAAATTTTTATCCCTTTACCACCAAGCAAAGAACAACAGAGAATAACTGAAAAAATCAAACAAATATTTACTATAATAGTTTGAATACATTAAAGATAGTTATTGCCTTTTCAACTATTTTCCTTTGTTCAGATAAAGGCGGAACAGGGAACAGGGCATTTTGCCCATCAACCGTACCAAGTCGAGGCATTTTTACACCATAAGAGCATTGTATCGTGTATCCAACGAAATACGGCGACATTAGTACAATCTGCGCATATTTGTTATAGATGATGCTGAAATCAAGAGGCAATATTTCGGAAGTACAACAACCATTCTCATCTGCTATTATTACTTTATTGAGATATGGACGCAACTTGCTATACAAGACGTTTCCCTCTTTAAACAAGTGTTTTGTACTCAAAACTTTAATATCTTTCTTCCTTTTTTTTACTAACAATATACCTGAATCTTTCTCTATATCCTCTAAATCTAAAACCCAAGTTTTTTCTGTAATGTTTTGCGAATCAATGTTTGTTGTTTTTCCAAAATTACAAATGCTTCCGAGCCGAGCCCAAGCCCATGATTTTGGTACTTCAAATGGTATTTCCTCGTCTATACACCGCACTTCACCGCCTATCTTCTCATAATAAGAGTTATCCGCTGTATCTCTGTAAATAAACGACTCTGTTTTATTGTGTTTCAGCTTGCCTGCTTTGATGAATTGTTCTTTTTCTTTGCGGATTTTGTCAAGTAACACAGATGCAGGTTCATCGTTGGGATTCTGGGCAACTAATTTACCTTGAATAGCGGATTGTAAAATGGATTTTTTGAGATTATCTGGAAAGTTGGTTTCTAATTGAAATTCTTGTTGTTCTAACTTGTCATATTTTTGAATAAAATCATCTATGATTTGTATTTGTTGTACAATCTTATTTTGCTCTGTTTCGGAAGGAAGTGCTATCAAAAATTTGACAATTTTTTCTCTTGAAATATTTGGTTGTGCACCTCCTTCCCCTTGAGAAATTAATGCTGTTTTGCTGGCTTGCAGGAAATAGAACAAAAATAGATTATTTATTCCATTGAATGGAGTACAGCCACAACAAGCTTGATTGGTAGTGAGTTCGCAACCTACAATTGCTAATTTTCCTATTGTTGCACCATACATTGCTATCAAAACATCTCCTATTCTATTTATTTTTAGAGAACATTCATGCAATGCCTTTTTTGTTATTTTTTCTTCTGTATCATAAATGTAAGAATTATTAAGTTCACCTGTTTTAAGCCAAAGTATATTACCGTCAATGTAATAATCTTTATTGGTTCTAAGAGGAGTTGCTCCTGCGCCCCAATTTCCAATATTTCCCAATCTACACCACACCCAACTATCCGGCACATCAAATGGTATTTCCTCGTCAATACAGCGGACATTTTCGCCTATCTTCTCATAATAGGAATTATTTTCTACATTTATGTTAAGAGTTATCCGGGATGGAGACCAATCCATTATTACCTCATTTGCAACCTTAAAAAACTGTCAATATCATTTATTTCGTTTTGAATCTTTCTTTTTTCGCTTTAAATAGCAATGTATAAAAGATAAACAAACAAAAGATTATTTTTATAATCTAAAATACCATTATAAGATGGAAAGAAGGAGGTTTATTCAAGCGGCAGCGCTCTCCGCTTTAGGGATTATGGGGAAAGGGATCAAAGTATCGGCTAGTGAACGGAAATCCCACCCTGACGGGTTGAAAAAGGTACTGGGCAAAACAGGATTCAATATTTTTCCGGTTGTCTACGGTGGAATTGTATCGATGCGGGATGGACAGCCTGCATCGGACAACTATGTCTCATGGGCGGTCGACCGTGGCATCAATTATTTTGATGTAGCGCCCAGCTATGAAGACGCACAGGAAAAACTGGGAAATTCCCTGATCCCTTACCGTAAAAATATTTACCTTGCCTGTAAGACCGGCAGGCGGATGAAAGCGGAAGCGGAACATGAATTTGAAGCATCGCTGAAACTATTGCATACTGATTATTTCGATGTATATCAGATGCATGCCATGTCTACGCAAAAAGACATCGACCAGGCATTCGGCCCCGGCGGCGTTATGGAAATGATGATACGTGAAAAACAGGAAGGCCGTATCCGTAAACTTGGCTTTACGGCACATTCGGAAGAAGTTGCCATAAAAACTATGGATTTATATGATTTCGATACGGCTATGTTTCCGGTAAACTGGATGATGAATATGCACAATAAAATGGGCACAGCCTTATGCACACAGGCGAAAACTAAAGGAACCGGAGTCCTTGCGATAAAACCGCTTATCCATCGCCATTGGAAAGATAATGCCGAACGGGAAGCCTCAAACTATCCGAAAGCATGGTGTAAACCTATAGATACCGCTACCAATAAAGAATTAGCCATAGCAGCTATCAAATATACATTTCAAAGCGGACCGGACGTTATTATTCCTCCCGGAGATTTTAAAAGCTTCTCGTTTGCAGTCGACCATATTGATGAAATACTGAATAATCCATTGACCCAAGACGAAAAAACCTTATTAGAAAAGGAATATAGCGAAGTAAAGGACTATCCGTTTTTTTAATCATTTAAATAATATGATAAGGTTCAACGAGCTGTTAGTATTCCTGGCTCCGGTACTTTTATTATGATAAGTGGTGATATATAGATATAGAAGAATAACATCAAAGTTTATTTATATGAAGAAAGTAATATTCTTAATTACGGTATTGGTAATGTCAATAACGGTTTTTTCACAGAATAAGTCATTCTATGATTTTAAAGTGAAGACTATAGAAGGAAAAGATTTTGATCTTTCCAGCCTGAAAGGCAAAAAAGTACTCATTGTAAATGTTGCCTCAAAATGCGGGCTTACTCCTCAATATAAGCAACTACAGGAATTGTATGAGAAATACGGTCCGGAAAAATTTGTTATCATCGGATTCCCTGCCAATAACTTCGGATCGCAGGAACCCGGTTCCAATGAAGAAATAAAAGAATTTTGTTCATTGAATTATGGCGTTACTTTTCCTATGATGGCCAAAGTATCGGTTAAAGGGGAAGATATAGACCCGCTGTATGCCTGGTTGACAGAAAAAAGCGGGAACGGAAAACAAGATGCCGACGTAACCTGGAATTTTCAGAAATTCATGATCGATGAAAACGGTAACTGGATAGCATTTGCGGAACCCAAGGTCAATCCTTTCGACAAATCTATAATCAGTTGGATTGAGTAGTAGAAGAAGTCTTTCTTTAATCGATCAATGAAACATTTGAAATACAAGAAACCGTAAAATAAGATATGTCTGAAATCAGTCCGGTAAAACCCAAAGAAAGGTATGTAATTCTCGATGCATTAAGAGGAATGGCATTGTTTGGAATCTGTATTGCCAATTACCCTGAATTTTCGCTCTATTCCTTTCTAAGCAAGGATGTAACTTCAGCCATGCCCACGGCCGGCATCGATACGGCGGTGAAATATCTGCTGTATATTTTTGTGGACGGTAAATTCTATACCATTTTCTCCCTGTTGTTTGGAATCGGTTTTTCGATTATACTCTCCAATGCTACGCGGAACGACCGTAATAATTTGAATGTATTTTACCGGAGAATGGCTGTTCTGACATTAATCGGTCTTTTCCATTTATTGTTCATCTGGGCAGGAGATATCCTCTTACTTTATGCAATTTTGGGATTTGTCCTTACCTTATTCCGGAATATGCCGGATAAGAAGCTGTTGATATGGTCTGTTGTATTATTGGCATTTCCTGTTCTTATAGATGGATTTACACAGATATACGGATGGAATCTTGCCGCTCCTGTTATAAAGGCAACCGGATATTTTCATGACAAGTATGTGATAACGGAGACAAATTTTCCCGTATGGCTCGCCGACAAACAGAATTATGCAGATATACTTAAATTTAATATTGCAGGCTCTTTTATCCGTATGCAGGAGTTTATTGAAGGAAACCGTGTATTTAAAGTAATGGGATTATTTTTGATTGGCTTATATATCGGAAGGAACCGCATGTATGCCAATTTGGAGAAAAACAAAAATCTTTTGAAGACCATCCGTTTTTATGGATATATTATTGGACTGCCCACCTCCTTGCTTTATGCCTGGAGTGCGATGAACGGGCATCCTTTGGGATTAGCCGCCCACTCGGCTGTATATACCGTCAGTGTATTTCCGCTTAGCCTGGCATACATTTCAACTATCTGTCTGTGGCATATTAACCGTAAAGAGCATATCTTTTTTAGAGCGATGGCTGCTCCCGGCAGAATGGCACTCACAAACTACATCATGCAATCTGTTTTCGGTATAATAATTTTCTACGGAGTAGGATTCGCTCTGGGAGCTAC
>JAITVY010000048.1 GCA_031285565.1 Tannerella sp.
TACAATATGAACAAAAATTGATAGCTAATAAAATGAAAACGCTTAATAAATTAGCAAAAGAGCTAGATGTGGAAATGGTTAATAACCAGATAAATATAAATATCTGTCATTAGTAGAAGGCATTAGCCGATGAAGCAATCCAGTATATATAGTTTGTAGGCTGGATTGCTTCACCTACAGTTCTCAATGACGTGATAAAATCTGACTTTTGACACACCCTCATTCCTCCCCAGGTTTTATACGCCAAACCGATACCCTATACCGGATTCAGTAACTAATAATGTTGGTTTAGTAGGGTTATCCTCTATCTTCTTTCTCAGTTGAGCTACAAATACGCGCAAATATTGAGTCTGTTCTACATAACCATATCCCCATATCTCCTTAAGTATATATTGATGTGTCAGCACACAGCCTTGATTCTTAATAAACAGACATAACAAGGTAAACTCTGTAGGCGTGAGGTCTAACAGTTCGTTTTTTTTCCTGGCTGTATGATTTATCATATTAACAGACAAATCACCAATTTGAAAAACGGGATTATCATCTGCCGTTTTGCTTAACCTCAACGATGCCCTAATACGTGCAAGCAATTCTCCAGTACGGAAGGGTTTCGTCAGATAGTCATTGGCGCCATTGTCGAGTGTATGTACAATGTCTTCTTCCGAACTCCGGACGGAAAGTATTATTATAGGTTTATGAAACCACTCCCTCAGATTTTTCAGGACATCTATACCGTCCATATCCGGCAATCCCAGATCAAGGATAACAAGTGATGGCTGGTGTGAAGCGGCCATCTGTATCCCTTCCTTGCCTGTAGTGGCTTCTGTTATTTTATAACCACTCGATGAAAGCGTTATCTCCAGCAGCCGGCGTATTTGGGATTCGTCATCGACTACGAGTATTGTGTCCATAATATTCATCCTGTAGGGTAATTAATGATTGAAATAAGATATTTCGGTTGGCACTTTTATGGTAAAACGCGCACCTCCGTTTTGTCTGTTCTCTACACCTATTGTTCCATTATGGGCTTCAATAAAACCTTTGACGATTGATAATCCAAGCCCCAACCCTCCACTGGTCTTGTTTTTTGACCGATAAAATTTATTGAAAACAAAAGGTAATATATCCGCCGGAAATCCGGATCCCCTGTCCATTTCCTGTATAATCAGGTATCCGTTATCGTAAAAAGATTTCAACCGGATA
Organism: Tannerella sp.; assembly: GCA_031285565.1. Lineage (GTDB taxonomy): Bacteria > Bacteroidota > Bacteroidia > Bacteroidales > Tannerellaceae > Tannerella. Next base: position 1,204 of record JAITVY010000048.1, read on the forward strand.
GTCGTTCCCGGTTTGGAATATTTGCACGAATTATAAACCAGATTATGCAGGGCTTGTTCCATTAGCCCGAAATCAAGTTTTACCAAAGGCATAGATGAAGGAACGACAATATCCAAATGATATGGTTTCAAATCCTCTTTTAAGTTTTCTGTTACCTGGTTAAATAAGTCATGTATGTCGCACCAGTCTATATGCGGGGCTATTTTGCCTGTTTCGAGCCGCGATATATTCAGCAAATTCTCTACTAGCCAGTTCAGCCGCTTCGATGCTGTAAATATTTCGGAATATAATTCATTCCTGACTTTTTCAGGATACGACTCTGTCAAAAGGGTATCCGATGCTCCCATAATGGTTGCTATAGGTATCCTTAATTCATGGGAGACAGAATTGAAAAGTGTTTTGTATAACTTGTCTGACTCGTCAAGCAGATTCGCTTTCTTTGCCAGTTGTGCAAAATAATGATGCTCCAATGTATTCGATATTTGCATCAGGAATGTGTTCCAAAACAGTTCCGTTTCCCCGCTGAATTTCTTATCTGGTTTTATTATAATAACACCGGGCTTTGTCTTTGTGCCTTTTAATGGATAAAAGGTGTATTCGCTTGAAGATAATGTATCTGTTAATTTCCCTGCTTTTTTCGAATGTTTGAAAGTCCACTGAGCTATACTATATTCCGATTCTGTAAAATCATCCGTCTCCGTTTCCTGCTGTTTCTTTATCAGTTTCCCGGTTCCATCCTGAAGCAAAAAACAGGCATCAAGACAGAAATATTTTTTTATATCTTCCCTGGCTATGTCGATAATTTTTTCCGTATTTTCAGCGCCTGCCAGTTGATTGGTCAGGTGAAACAGGGCGTTTGTCTTTTCTTCCCTTTTTCGTGTCAACCGTTCCTGTTTACGGACTTTCGATGTCAGGGTTCCTGTTACCAATGCTACTACAAAGAACATACAAAATACAAGTAGATTTTCCGGTTCGGCTATTTTTAAAGTGTATCGTGGCGGTATAAAGAAAAAATTCCAGGCAAGGGCGCTGGCGGCCGAAGCCAGTAAAACAGGTCCGAGCCTGAAAAACATAGACAAAATCAGAATAACAAAAAGCAATATAAAAGAAACAGACTGATAACCCGTTTCTATTGAAAAAGGTAGGCATATTACGACCGTAACCAATACCGCCAGGATCGATAAAAGATAGTTCCTGAATGGAGAAGAAAAATCAGGGGAAGAAACCAGCTTCTTCTTAAATTGTTTTGCTTCTGTTCCGGGCTCTATGATATAGATATCTATTTCACCGCATTCTTTTAGTAAACGGTTTATAAAATTATCCCTGGCCAGTAATTTTGAAAAGAAACTTTGTTTACCTGATTTGCCGATAATAATATGGGTTATGTTTTCTTTCCGTGCAACATCAAGGGTGGTCGAAACAAGATCTTCACCCGAGGTAATAATAATTTCCGCCCCGAATTGCCGGGCAAGGTCTATATTCTTTGTGAGTTCTTCTTGTTGCGATTCATTCAAAACCTGCGTATTTTCGACATGCAGGGCGGTAAGATCGGCACCCATGGTATATGACAGGTTCTTTGCCCAGCGGATCAGTTTTGCCGACGATTTACTTGGTCCTACAAGTACAAGCAAGTGTAAACCTGATTTCCATGGTCCTTCTATCCGCTTTTGCTGCATGTATGATTTCAGCTGCTTATCTACCCTGTCTGCAACGAGGCGGAGCGACATTTCGCGGAGAGCGGTAATATTCCCTTTCCTGAAAAAGTTTTGTATTGCTTCTTTCGATTGCGACGGAGCATATACTTTCCCTTCTGCCAGGCGGTCGAGAAGTGTATCCGGAGTCACATCTATCAGTTCCACATCATCCGCCATTTCGAATATTTCATCAGGAATAGTTTCCCTGACCTTGATTCCTGTTATTTGTGCAACCGTATCGTTCCTGCTTTCAAGATGCTGAATGTTGACCGTAGCATACACATTTATACCATTGTCAAGCAATTCCTGTACATCCTGATAACGTTTTGAATGGCGGCAGCCTTCTGCGTTTGTATGTGCAAGCTCATCTACCAAAATAAGATAGGGATGCCTCAGAAGGACAGCATCCAAGTCCATTTCTTCAATGGTTGTCCCTTTATAATCTATTTTTTTCCGTGGTATAACTTCCAGCCCTTCCAATAGGATGTTTGTTTCGGGGCGATTGTGCGATTCCACATAGCCGACAACCACATCAATACCTTTCGACAAATCTATTTGTGCAGTCTGGAGCATCGTATAGGTTTTGCCGACACCGGGTGACATACCGAAGAAGATCTTCAGCTTTCCACGTTTCCGGGTCTTTTCCTCCTGATTTATCGAGGTGAGGAGTTCATCAGGATCAGGACGGTTATCGTTCGTTTTCATTTCAGTTTATCCAACTCCAAATTTAATATAAAAACATTTACCCTCTTACATCCGAATATACCGAATTGAGGAGTTTCCGTTAGTTTATCGACTAAAATGCCCAGTTGTCGTTTTTGTCCTTCCGTGAATCCCCGGGCTTCGGATATACGGTTTATCTGTATTTTTGCTGCCTGTGGTGAAATATGGGGATCTAACCCGCTGGCTGAAGCAAACAGCATATCGGAAGGGATATCCGTATCCCCGATCAACTTATTCTTCTCAATGACATCATTTTTACGCATTTGTACAAGATTGTATAAATTCCTGCTTGTCAAACCCAGATTCGATCCGCCGGAAGCCAATGTATTATAGCCGGTGGCCGACGGACGTGTATTGAAATAGATAGCCGTATCGGTCTTCTGCGCTATTAGTTCGCTACCTTGCAACGTCCCGTTAACCTCGATTAATGAACCGTTGGCTTTGGAAGGGAAAACCAACCGGGCAACACCTGTTATCAATAAGGGATAAACAACTCCTAGAAGGATAGTCATCAATCCTAACATTTTTAATGATATAACTAATTGCTTTTTCATTTTGCTCAAAGTATTTGTAATAACATATCAATTAACCTGATTCCGATAAACGGAGTAATAATTCCCCCAAGCCCGTAAATGCACAGGTTACGAAGCAATGACTTAGACGGTGATTCCGCCCTGTATTTTACGCCTTTTAAGGCGAGAGGGATAAGAAATATTATAATTAAGGCGTTGAAAATAATCGCACTCAATATGGCATTTTCAGGAGAAGACAACCCCATAATGTTTAATGCGGATAATGGTCCTTTCTCCGATACACTTGCATACAATGTTACGGCAATAGCAGGGATAATGGCAAAGTATTTTGCCACATCATTGGCAATACTGAAAGTAGTCAATGCACCGCGGGTCATCAGTAGTTGCTTGCCCACTTCAACAACTTCTATCAGTTTAGTCGGGTTACTATCTAAATCGACCATATTACCTGCTTCACGTGCAGCTTGTGTCCCGCTACTCATAGCAATTCCCACATCGGATTGGGCAAGGGCAGGGGCATCGTTTGTACCATCGCCGATCATTCCCACAAGCCGTCCGTTTGCCTGCTCTTCCCTAATTTTCATTAGCTTATCTTCCGGTGTGGCTTCTGCAAGGAAGTCGTCTACTCCTGCTTCTGCAGCAATAGCAGCGGCAGTCAAAGGATTATCTCCTGTAATCATAACGGTTTTTATTCCCATTTTACGTAATTGCATAAAGCGTTCTTTTATGCCTCCTTTTACAATATCTTTCAGGTGTATAATTCCCAGAACTTCTTTATCACGTGCTACAATCAGTGGGGTTGCACCTTGTTGAGCCAATTCTTTCGCCATTTCTTCCACACTTTCGGGAAAGAACCCACGATTACCTGAAACAAAAGAACGTATAGCATCCACCGAACCTTTCCGTATTTTTTGTACTTGCCCATTTACGGTTATATCTACACCACTCATACGTGTTTGTGCGGTAAAAGGAATAAATTCAGCTTCCAAACCTGCCAGGTCACGCCCGCGGATATTAAATTTTTCTTTAGCCAGAATCACGATAGAGCGGCCTTCGGGTGTTTCATCACTCAGTGACGATAGCTGGGCAGCATCTGCAATTTCTCTGATAGTTATACCATCGGCAGGGATAAAATCGGTAGCCATACGGTTACCCAATGTAATTGTTCCTGTTTTATCCAATAATAAGACATCTACATCCCCGGCAGCTTCAATGGCGCGACCGCTGGTCGCGATAACGTTCCGTTTCATCAGCCTGTCCATTCCGCTGATACCTATTGCGCTCAGTAATCCTCCGATAGTTGTCGGAATAAGGCATACCAAAAGCGCTATAAGTACAGGCAGGCTCAGATTACCTGATTGTGATAATCCTGACGCTTGTAGACTATATCCGAAAAACGCAGGAAGGGTAACTACAGCCAGGAGGAAAATAATAGAAAGTCCTGAAAGCAAAATTGTCAGGGCGATCTCATTCGGTGTTTTCTGACGTTTAGCACCTTCAACCAAGGCTATCATACGATCGATAAAGGTATTTCCGGCGTTGGATGTTATTTTGATTATAATCTTATCACTTAGTACTTTTGTTCCGCCTGTTACTGCATTCCGGTCGCCTCCGCTTTCTCGTATGACAGGGGCGGATTCTCCTGTTATAGCTGATTCGTCGACTGTTGCTATACCCTCAATCACTTCACCATCGGAGGGGATAATATCTCCGGCTTCGCACACGACAATATCGTCTTTTTTGAGGTTTTCAGCTGCGATGATTTTTTCCTGTCCTTCTTTTAAAATACGGGCTTTCGTTTGTGAACGGTTAGCTTTCAGGCTTTCTGCCTGCGCTTTGCCTCTGCCTTCTGCTATAGCCTCTGAAAAATTGGCAAATAACACGGTTATCCATAGCCAAATTGAAATTTGCAGATTAAAGGACGAAAATGTCCCACTCATGATTCCTGTTAAAACCATAATTGTTGCTAGTACAGCCCCAATGGCCACAATAAATATGACCGGATTTTTTACCAGTAAACCGGGACTCAGTTTAATAAATGAAGTTTTAATCGCTTCTGCCAGTATTTTCTTATGCAGAAAACTTTTATTTTGATTTTTCATTTTCCCTATGTTTTAAAAAAGAACACCGTTTTGCATTAAAATGTGGTCTACAACCGGGCCTAATGATAAGGCCGGGAAGAATGTCAGTCCGCCGACTATCATTATAATCGAAATAAGCAATCCCACAAAAAGGGCATTATCCGTCTTGAATGTACCTTGCGATACAGGTATTATTTTCTTTTGGGCAAGGCTTCCAGCAATGGCTAATACAGGTACGATAATGCCGTACCGTCCAATAAGCATACCCAAAGCTATCATCAGGTTATAAAATACAGTCGAGACATTCAGTCCGGCAAAGGCGCTACCGTTGTTTCCTGCAGCAGAAGAAAAAGCGTAAAGGATTTCAGATAAACCATGTGGCCCTGGATTATTTAAACCAGCCAAACCTGATTGGGATGTGCAGGCAATTGCCGAAAACAATAAAATGACTATGGAAGGACTTAATATGGCTATAATTGCCATCTTTACCTCAAAGGCTTCTATTTTCTTACCCAGATATTCGGGAGTACGACCAACCATCAGCCCTGCAATAAAAACAGTGAGGATAATAAATATAACAATACCGTATAATCCAGCTCCGGCACCTCCGTATATAACCTCACCCAGCATCATATTTATCATGGCTACCATGCCTGAAAGAGGAGTGAGGCTATCGTGCATTGCATTTACTGAACCATTAGAGGCAGCTGTTGTTGCAGTAGACCACAATACACTGTTAACAATTCCAAAACGTGTCTCTTTTCCTTCCATGTAAGCCATATTGTTCCATATTTCTGACTGATGAAACTCGGAATATAAGGATATTACAAGTCCGGCTCCGAATAGTATGAACATTGCCGTAAATATAGCCCAACCATGTTTTTGAGATTTTACCATTTTGCCATACGTGTAGGTTAATGCAGCAGGAATAAGCAATATGGATAATACTTGTAAGAAATTGGAGAACGGTGTCGGGTTTTCGAAAGGATGGGCGCTATTGGTACCAAAGAAACCACCACCATTCGTCCCCAATTGTTTGATGGCGATTTGAGATGCTGCCGGGCCTTGGGGTATTATTTGCATTTCTCCTTGTAATGTTGTTACTTCGGCGTAGTCATTAAAATTCTGGATAACACCCTGTCCTGCTAAAAGAATAGCCAATATAACAGATAAGGGCAACAGGATATAGAGCGTACTACGCGTAATATCAACCCAGAAGTTACCAATTCTTTCAGTCGTTTTTCCCGTAATTCCGCGAATCAACGCAACAATGACAGCTATACCTGTAGCTGCACTGAGGAAATTTTGTACGGTCAGCCCTGCCATCTGGCTGAAATAACTCAAACCTGTTTCGCCTGCATACGATTGCCAGTTGGTATTCGTAACATAACTGACAGAGGTATTCAATGCTGTATGCCAATTCATATTGTCCATATGTTGCGGGGGGTTCAGGGGTAACCATTTTTGCACCATCAGTAGGACGAACAGAAATGCGAAGCCTGCCAAATTGAATATCAATAACGAAAGGGCATATTTTTTCCAGTTCATCGATTGGTTTTCATCAATCCCTATGATTTTATATATTATCTTTTCGGATTTTCCGAATACAGGACTTAGAATGTTCTGCTCCCCGTTCAATACTTTTGCCATGAAAGAGCCCAAAAGCGGAGTTAGTGCAACCAGCAGGAACAGAAACAGGAATACTTGTATATAATCATTGATTTCCATAATCTTTAATTAAAATTTTTCGGGTTTTACCAATACGTAGATAAGATATCCCAGGATCAGGATACCTATAATCACTCCAATAATATACGTTGTCTCCATAATTTATGTTTTTATTAATGATAATGCAAAGTTAGGGACGAAGTCATAAGGATTTTATAAAGAAAACCTGTTGGATATAAAGATTTTATAAAGATTGATTTTGGGATGTAAGTTGTTGTTTTTTATGAATTTATCCCGATGTGCTAGGGTTGTTGGATAGGTTTGGTATTGAGTTGTATAAACATAAAACGACCCGTTAAATGGTAAAACATTTAACGGGTCGTTTTTGGCTGGATCCTGTTCTGTTATTACTATTCTTCTTCTACTTGTGCCACCTCATATTTATTTTTTCCATCTACCTGTACAGGTTGATAATAAGTTTCGCCAATTTTAACGTAAGTCTGATCTCCAATTTTAACTTCTTCTCCTCCCTCCGGAAGATTGTCTACCACAGCACCTGCAGGTGGCGCTACTACTTTATACTGGCTACCATCTTTTTCGTAATAAGCGCCACCATAGTAATAATTGGTGGTATTATTCACCACCACTGTCTGGGCTCCACTGGGTATGGTGGTTACTGCACCGCCTACAGGAGCCTGAACTACAGTATATCCCCCATTATTTGCCGCATACCAGACTCCCTGGTCATAATGGTATTGTGCATCTGCAACCGATACGATAATGGCGGTTGTAGCTAAGGTTGCTATAAAGAAACCCCACGGATGCCAAACTGGTCCCCAATAATAGGGATGATAGCAATAGTAGCGACGACCTCCCCATACATAAGGTGGACGGGCATAAGTCGCAATGTTGTTTCTCCGAACCACTGTGTTCCGATTATTTACCACATTGATATCATGACTTCTATCAACATTAATATTCACAGTATTACCACTGATATTCCTATTGTTACTATTCCGGTTATTGACATTTGTGTTCCGGTTATAGTTGTTTGTCCTATTGGTTGTTCTCGGAGCATTATGGCTGGGTGTAGGACTGGTTCTGATAGTCCGGTTCGGTGATTTAACAGCTCCCCCATTGATGGAGCGCCTGTTTTGAGTATTGACAGAATGCTGAACTCCTCCTCCTTTTGCACCCATCCGTGAAGCGCCATGATTCATCCTTTGTGCTTCGACCTGGAAAATACCAATAAACAAAATCGGTATGACAAGGAAAAGTCGATGATATACATATGTTCTTTTTTTCATTGCTTTAAGAATTAATCAATTTATTATTATTGTTCATTTTGAGACATGATCCTAACCTGTGCAGCGCCTGCGGGAGGTAAAAAATCAAAGATGGCCTCAGGCAAAACCGGATTGATCTGCCAATCGGAAAAAGATGCATGGTATTGGGGATTACCTTTTTGTGTTTTATAGGTAATCACAAATTTTGCCGGTAAATTATAAGCATCGTTGTTTATCCAAAACTCAATGTTTTTGTCTTTGGTAGATGCAACCAGATGAAAATATTCTTTGCCCTCCATTCTCACTATACCCAAAAACCGGAATAGATCAGCCTCATTGAGCAAATCATCCGTAAAAGCCGGGTAAAAGAAATCCGCAGCCGGGAATTCAATCCCATAATGCGTATGCACACTGTCTATCATTTGGATAGTAGTTGCAGGTACAGGCAAAATACCATAGTTATTCTCATCAAAAGAATAATAGGCCAGTTCATTTCCGTTGTACATTAATTGCCTGTGACCCCTATAGCCATGTGCATTCACCAGCATCTTATCCGGTCCGCTAATGAATACTTCAAAAGAAGCAAGTTCCTTTATATGTCCGAATAATGGGTCAACAATGTCTGTAGTGGTACTCAAGTGGTAACTGCAAGACTCCAGGTTTCCAATTACATCCGACATCCTGTCGACAATTAAAATCGCCAGGGAATCTTGTTGTTTTGATTGTGGAAAAACACCAGATGCCTGTAAAGTAAAAAACAGGCTTATACTTAGTATTTTCACATTTCTTGGAGTAAAAATCCTTTTCATTGTTGTATGTTTTTGTAGTTTGTGGATTAAGAACAAATTTGCGTTGTTTTTTGTTGCAAAGGTGTCCTGATAGCCACATACTAAAAATGGAAACGAAATGCAAGGATTTTGATTTAATGCGCTGATTGATTGGTGTAATCGGTATTTTACCTTTGGTTGTAGTCATCCGCCCAATGTTGTCAACATAGGGTTTGACAGATCTGGTTATATTGCCAAGGGGATGACATTACTATTTTACATCTCCGGAGTTTATGTCCCAGGAATAATCTACCGTTTGCGACGAGTGTGTGCCCAGGGAAATATGACAGACTTTTCCGGCTTATTGGGGGTTAGGGAAGAAGACGATATATTCCTTCAATTGTCAACAATTGTTTTTTTACATCCAACCCACCGGCATAACCTATTAATTTGCCGGTGGCGCCAACAACGCGATGGCAGGGGATGATAATAGGGATTGGGTTGTGGTTATTGGCCATTCCAACAGCCTGAAAACCTTTAGGACAGTCGATTGCTTCAGCAATGTATTTATATGATACTGTATCTCCATATGGGATGGTTAGCAGTGCTTGCCATACTTTTTGTTGAAAGTCTGTACCTTTTGGCGCCAGAGGCAGGTCAAATGATTTTCTTGCTCCGTCGAAATATTCAGAAAGTTGTTGTACGGATTTCTTTAGCAAATCCGTTTCTTTTTCTTCTCCGGTTTCCGGATTACCCGACGTTTTAAATGCAAATTCTATAGCAGTTATGCATTGATTTTCTTCATATATACGTAATAATCCAATGGGGGAATTGTAATTTGTAAAATATTTCATGCGATAATATTTTATATAGTAGTTAGTAGTAATTGATGATTGGTTTGTTTTATCGTAGATAAATTAACCATTAATCATTAACCATTAACCACTAATTTAAGATTTTCCTGGCCCATTTCTCGGAACTATTGATTAATAAGATTCCTTTAGGTAATGATGAAATTACTCTGGTTATGCTATATTCTTTTTTTGGGAATAAATCAATGAGTAGTCCGTTTAATGTATATATGCTGATTACTTCATCCGTAAATGTGTTTGACAGGGTGAGCATATTATCCGATATATATGCCTGAGTAGTAGTAGTGTCGGATATATTTTCATTGGCTGTTGGCTGATTGTCTTCCAGCATCGTTTTCAGGTTCTTTGCACTTACCAATCCTCTTGAATGGGATAGGGGGGATGTTGGATCATTGGGATCGATAATACATATCAGCGGTATATATGCAGATGGATACATTCCATCATATGAATTTGCTTCATCACTCTTTTTGCTATCACAATACCATAAAATATAACCCTTATCTACGATTTCTTTTAGTTCCGGTCTGTTCAGATAGGTCTTAATAATATTACAATTACTACATTTTTCATTGCCTAAAAGAAGAAAAACATGCTTATTTTGTTCTTTAGCGGCAGAAAATGCCTCTTCTTTTGATTCATACCATATTGTATTTTCATCATTCGCAAATGCTTTACTTCCTGCATAACAGATGAAAAATGTACATAATACATACCTGATAATCGTTTTGTATTTAAAAATGTTCATAACAAATAGTTGGGTTAAAAAAATGTATGTTTATTCGAATTCTACTACTGTGATTCCTGCGCCTCCAAACTGAACATGCTCATCCTGATAACGTTTGATGCCCGGAACTGCATGTAAATAATCCCGGATTAATTGTCGTAAAATGCCTGTACCTGTACCATGCAATATACGCACCCGTCCGGCATTGGTTTGGATGGCATCATCGATAAAATAAGTCACAGCTTGCACGGCTTCATCACCACGCATGCCTCGTACATCGATTTCGAGCTTAAAGTTAAGTTTCTTTTCGTACATGTTATCAGAAGTTTGGTTGCTGATAAAAGTACTCGCACGCGTTTCTTTTTTTATTTGTCCTTTGCTGACTTTTTCTAGTTGATCTGTTTTTGCTGTACTTTTTATCATACCAAAAGCTATAACGGCTTGTTTTTGGTTCAACTCGAGAAGCGTGCCTACTGTCTGCTGGCCTTTCAAACGAACATTGTCGCCAATAGCAAATGTTGCAGGATCGAAAGCCGGTTTTACGGATGTTTTCTTTGGTTGTTTTTTTCGTTCCTGCCGTTCCCGTAATTTATTCATCTTATGCGTAATACGGCTATCATCTTCGGCGGTTGAACTGATTTGCGTTTTGAATTCGTTTAAATTCTGACGCACTGCTTTGGTTCGTTCTTTTTCGGCCTGCGCTTCCTTGATCTCGCGGATTGTATTTTCAATACGCGCATTTGCATCAGCAACGATCTTTTCTGCTTCTGCTTTCGCTTTTTTGATGATTTCTTTCCGTTGGCTGTTTACGGTATCAAGATCCTGCTCGTAGCGTGCAGTAAGCTCTTCGAGCCGTTTTTCTTGTTGACGGACGTTCTGACGTTTGTTTTCCCAATATCGTTTGTCGCGTACAATATCCTGCAGGTACTTATCCATTTCGATATAGTCGGTTCCGACTTTTTCGGAAGCTTCGGCAATTACATCTTCCGGCAATCCGATTTTACGTGCAATTTCAACAGCAAATGAACTACCGGGATTGCCGATTGACAACTTAAAGAGCGGTTGCATCAGATGACGGTCGTATAGCATAGCGCCATTAATAACTCCTTCATTATCTTCAGCATAATGCTTTAAATTTTGATAGTGAGTCGTGATAACTCCAAAACTTTTGTTCCGGTTAAAACGCTCCAGCAGAGCTTCTGCAATGGCTCCTCCGATTGTAGGTTCCGTACCACTACCAAACTCATCTACTAAAAGGAGGGTGCGGGCGTTGCTGTTTTTGACAAAGAATTTCATGTTTGTCAAATGCGAGCTATAAGTACTTAAATCGTTTTCAATACTTTGTTCGTCACCGATGTCGATGAATATGTGTTCGAATATTCCTGTATATGAACGTTCGTGCAATGGGATTAATAGTCCGCATTGCAACATATACTGGAGCAATCCGACCGTTTTCAGGCAGACTGATTTTCCTCCGGCATTCGGTCCGGAGATAATCAGAAGCCTTTCATTTTCATTTAATGAAATATCCAATGGCTCTACCGACTTATTCTGTTTTTGATGTGACAAGAAAAGTAAAGGATGAACGGCTTTACTCCAGTCAAGCAAAGGTTTGTCCTTCAATACCGGTTTTATAGCATGAATCTGTATGGCTAATAATGCTTTTGCCCGGATAAAATCAATCTCTGCCATAAAGACATATGATTGCAGGATGTCCGGAACAAGTGGGCGTACGATACCGGTAAACTCAGTTAAGATGCGTATGATTTCACGACGTTCCTGACTCTCCAGTTCACGCATACGGTTGTTAGCTTCGACAACCGTTTCGGGTTCAATAAAGACTGTTTTACCGGAGGCGGATTCGTCATGAACAATTCCACGAATTTTTCGTTTGAAAGCAGGTGCTACCGGGATAACCAGGCGACCGTCGCGCATTGTTGGTGTAACGTCTTTGTCAACAAGTCCTTCAGCTTGTGCCGATCGTAAAATCTGTTGCAAATTACGGGAAATGCTTCCTAATGTTGCAGCCATTTCTTTGCGAATCTGCATTAACCCGGACGAAGCCTGGTCTTTGATTTTACCATATTTATCCAATATTCCATCAATCTTCTGTACCAGTTGCGGGAATATGGGAATATTTCCGGCAAGTGCCGTCAATGAAGGATATAGTGTTTCAGTGTCCTTTTCAGGATGAAAGAAACGGGTAATGTCATGAATCGTTTCGAGCGAACGTTTCAGGTCAAATAATTCTTTTTCGTCAAGATACGTACCTTCCGGGCGGATCCGGTTTAACGAATAACGAACATCTATGAAATAATTGGCCGGAAATTCACGATCACCCTGAAGTATGGAAACAAATTCATCCGTTTGTTCCAGTTGTTCGGCTATTACTGCATTTTCGGCAGAAAACAGAATATTTTCAACACGTTCTTTTCCGAGCGGACTCAAGCATTTTTCACTGATAAGTTGCCGGACTTTGTCAAATCCTATTTTTTGTTCAAAATTTTCTGGATATATCACTATTGTTTGGTCGTTGATGTGTTAACTCGTGTATACATTTAGATATATACACGAGTTAATAAATTAACGTTTAGTTAAGTTCAATTGTTTTTTCCGAATATAACTGCGGACGTAGTATGATTTCTAATTTTTCAGTTCCCCGCCGGATCGTAAAAGTACATGAACTGTTTTTGGTTGGATTCACATATGGTCGGAAGTTATACAGATAAGAAAATGCCGTCATATGTTTTTCTCTGTCGAATGCTTTTGCAATTTGTGTATATTTAAATGTATCCCAAAACATACAATTGGGAAAACCATTCGCATCGGTGAAACGAGTGTTGCCATCACGGAATTTTAATGTGTTGGTTATGAATTGACGATATGCAGCCGTAAATTCTTCCGAAGTATAATCCATGCGTTTATTTTCGATCTTTTCAATAATGTCGTGAGGTAGAATTCCTGCCTCGTATGCAGGCGAATCAAAATCAACACTAACTATTTCGTTGAGCTGATAAATACTGTAATTTATACCTGTATAGTTAAACGTTTTCTTATTCAGTATAAATTGTGCATTCCGGTTGTATTTAACATATGGGAATTGCATACACATTAAAGGAATATGGATTGCCGCATATTCTTCAATAGAATAGGGAGCGCTCATTAACTCATTGGCTTCGCATTCCCACAATACACGTCCGGATACCTGACGCTGGTCAATAAAACGGACTCCTAATTCCAAAAGATATTCAGCTTCTGATTCAGGTGTTGATGAGTTATAGAAAGGGAATGTGGTTATTTTGTCACGGTTAATATCATACCGGATAACAGGTGCCTGGTTTTCCGTATCTTTGCTTTTTTTTCTGAAATTCGGATTTTTATCAAATGTATAATATGTATGTATTATAAAATCCGGGTTCAATGTATTTTGCTGAAGGCCTTTTTGAGTTAACGCAGTTTTCAACGCCTCGTTAATTGTAGATTCAATTCCGGATATTGCCTGATCTTCAGAAAAAGTGAAATCGAAAGTTTTGAATTGTGAAAAATCAACCGGTTCTCCTGTTGTTTTGGTCACGAAGGGACACACGAATAAACGATCGTGCGTGTCTTCTACGCTATACATGGAAAAAGCCGTAGCTAGTTGATTTTCCGTTAATGCGCTATTTGAATAACATTCTTTTGTGATTGTGACAGTTCTTGCTGCGTCAGAAAAATTGCGGACTGTAAGTTCTATCTGGTCATTCTCGGATGTTAGCAATAATGAGTCAACATCGTCCAGATCAATATCTGATGAAACTGACAATCCGTCAATTTTCTCGATGATGTCATTTTGCTTAAGACCTGCATTTTCGGCCGGAGAGTTCGGATATACTTTCATGATGACAGGCTTGTCTTTCCCCCAGTTACTGTTGTTGCTAAACTCATAACTGATTCCAAGTCGGCAACTCATATTGTTTTGTTGCGCATAAGTTGCAGATATACTACATATTAAAATGGTGAATAAAATAAATCGCTTCATGTTTTTGTCTTTTTTAAAATATAATATAATACTTTGTAAGCGCAAAGGTAAAGATATTTTTAAAGTATTTTATTTATTGGCAATATATTTGATAGTATATGGTCGTAAGCGTTGCTGGTTGATATATCCGGCAAGTTATCTTATACAGACTAAATTCTTTTGATAATTAATGTGATAAAATTGATATATAACAGATATGGATAAGGAAAAGAGAGAAAAAGAAGCTGAAAAAGGCTTTGCCGCAGAAGAACAGGATGCGACAAAAATGCAGGAGGAGTCTGCAAATGAGTCAGAAAAAGAAATAGAAACTGACAATGTGGCTGAAGATTTGCAGGAAGTTAATTTGGAAGAAAAATATAAAGAATTAAATGATTCTCATCTACGTTTAATGGCGGAGTTTGATAATTACCGTAAACGTACGATGCGTGAGAAAGCTGAATTGATTAAAATGGGAGGCGAGTCGGTATTGACAAATCTGCTTCCTGTGATAGATGACTTTGAACGGGCATTGGATAATATTAAAAATACAGAAGATCTGGATGCTGTTGTTCAGGGTGTTGAATTGATTTATAATAAGTTTGTCTCTTATTTATTGCAGCAAGGGGTGAAAAAAATTGATGCTTTAGGACAACCTTTTGATACGGAATCTTTTGAAGCTGTTGCAACTATTCCGGCTCCTGAAGATGACCAGAAAGGAACGGTTCTTGATTGCATACAAACCGGATATACATTGCATGATAAAGTGATTCGACATGCAAAAGTTGTTGTTGGAGAATAATTATCGGTTGATGATACACAATTGATAATTGATAATTAAATGATATATGCAGTCAGGTGATTTGCAGTTTACAGATTAACGATTTAAAATAGATGGCAAAACGAGACTATTACGAGGTGCTGGAAGTAAGCAAGAGCTCATCAGTCGAAGAAATAAAGAAGGCTTACCGGAAAAAAGCGATTCAATTTCATCCGGATAAAAACCCGGGTGATAAAGATGCAGAAGAGAAATTCAAAGAAGCTGCAGAAGCTTATGATGTGTTAAGTGACGAACAAAAACGTCAGCGTTATGATCAATTCGGACATGCCGGTCTTGGAGGTGCTTCAGGTGGTGGATTTGGTGGTGGAATGTCTATGGACGATATCTTTTCCCAATTCGGCGATTTGTTCGGCGGACATTTTGGCGGCTTCGGAGGTTTTGGCGGTTTCGGATCTTCACGTGGACGTGCTGTTCAACGGGGTTCGGATTTACGTGTAAAAGTCAAATTAACCTTGCGTGAAATAGCAGCGGGCGTAGAAAAGAAAATAAAAGTAAAAAAATATGTGGCATGTACGAAATGCCACGGCACGGGTGCGGAAGATAATAAATCAATAACATCTTGCCCGACATGTAATGGGAATGGTTTTGTTACACGGCTTACCAACACAATCTTGGGACAAATGCAGACACAGTCAACTTGTCAGACTTGTGGCGGATCGGGTAAAACCATTACAAAGAAATGTGCCGAATGTAATGGAGAAGGTATCGTTAGGGCTGAAGAAGTCATATCATTAAATATACCAGCAGGGGTTGCCGAAGGAATGCAGCTTTCGATGAGCGGAAAAGGGAATGCTGCGCGAAGAGGAGGTGTGAATGGTGATTTATTGATCGTAATTGAAGAAGAGAAGCATCCTGAATTAATAAGGGATGATAATGATTTGATCTATAATTTGTTATTGACGGTTCCTCAAGCTGTTTTAGGGGATTCGGTTGAAGTACCTACAGTTGATGGAAAAGTGAAATTAAAAATTGATCAGGGTACTCAACCGGGTAAAGTACTTAGACTTCGAAATAAAGGACTTCCGTCTGTAAATAGTTATGGGACGGGGGACTTGTTAGTGAATGTGAGTGTGTATATTCCGGAAAAACTTTCTGATTCTGAAAAGGAGAAAATGGAAACAATGGCTGATTCTGAAAATTTTCAACCGAATAAATCTATTAAAGAAAAGATATTCAGCAAATTCAGAGATTGGCTGGATTGATAAACTCTAAATCTGGATAAACTGGGTAAAAAGGGGAAGATATATTGTGTAGCAAAAAAGGAAAACCAAATCGGTATTTCTTTTTTTTTGCGTTTTAACGTTATTTATGTTAATTAAAGGAAAGACGGTGGCGTTTTTTATTTGTAGCGTTTTTTTCTGTTCGTATTATCATTCTTAATTCAAAATAAATCAATATTTTTGTGCGAAATAACGAAGTCGGGTAAATACAAAAAGACTGTCTACTAATGAATGAAGAAAGACGAATTAAACGTGCATTAATTTCCGTTTATCACAAGAAAGGTTTAGATGAAGTATTAAAAAAATTATATAAAGAAGGAGTACAGTTTGTTTCTACAGGTGGTACTCAATCTTTTATTGAGTCGTTAGGTATACCTTGCGAGGCGGTTGAAGCTTTAACCGGTTATCCATCTATTTTAGGTGGACGTGTGAAGACGTTGCACCCGAAGATATTTGGTGGAATTTTAGCGCGTCGTGATCTTCCGACAGATCAGGAGCAAATTGCTCAATATGACATTCCTGAAATTGATTTGGTAATTGTCGATTTATATCCTTTTGAAGAAACTGTTGCATCCGGAGCCGATGATGCTTCGATTATAGAGAAAATAGACATAGGGGGTATTTCTTTGATCCGGGGAGCTGCAAAAAATTATAAAGATGTTGTTATCATTGCTTCGCAGGCACAATATGAACCTTTTATGAGTTTGCTGGAAGCTAAAGGTGCAAACACAACATTGGAAGAAAGAAGATGGTTTGCGAAAGAAGCTTTTGGTGTTTCTTCCGGTTATGACACTGCGATCTTTAATTATTTTGATCAAGACGAGTCTTCAGCATTCCGGGTCGCTGCAAATGGAGCAAAGGTAATGCGATATGGCGAAAATCCACATCAGAAAGGTGTTTTCTATGGAAAGTTCGAAGAATTATTTGATCAGTTACATGGAAAAGAAATTTCTTATAATAATTTGCTTGACATTGATTCGGCATTAACGCTGATTGATGAGTTTGATGAATTAACTTTTGCAATTCTGAAACATAACAATGCTTGTGGAATAGCATCTCGTCCTACGGTTCTGGAAGCCTGGAAAGATGCGTTAGCAGGAGATCCGGTTTCGGCTTTTGGTGGAATTTTAATTACAAACGATGCTGTTAATAAGGAAGCAGCAGAAGAAATTAATAAAATATTCTTTGAAGTAATTATTGCGCCCGGCTATACAGCTGAGGCATTGGACATATTAAAACAAAAGAAAAATCGTATTATATTAATACGTAAGAATACTGAAGTTCCTGGCCGGCAATTCCGTTCTTTGTTAAATGGAGTATTGGTTCAGGATAGAGATTTAAGTATTCAGACTGAAGATGATCTGGAGTCAATGACAAAGAAGATGCCGACAGATCAGGAGATTGTAGATTTATTATTTGCGAATAAATTGGTAAAACATAGCAAGTCAAATGCCATAACATTGGTGAAAAACAAGCAGCTTTGTGCAAGCGGAATCGGTCAGACTTCGCGGGTGGACGCTTTAAGACAGGCAATAGAAAAAGCTGCATCATTTGACTTTGATATAAAAGGAGCTGTAATGGCTTCAGACGCATTTTTCCCGTTTCCGGACTGTGTAGAGATTGCAGATAAAGCCGGAATCACTGCTGTAATACAACCCGGAGGTTCGGTAAATGATCAGTTATCTATTGATTATTGTGATGAACACGGAATGAGTATGGTGAAGACAGGAATACGTCATTTTAAACATTAAAAATGAATAAATAAGAATTATGGGACTATTCTCTTTTACCCAAGAAATAGCAATTGATTTAGGTACTGCGAATACAATTATTGTGTGCGATGGAAAGATTGTGGTAGATGTTCCTTCTGTGGTGGCATTAGACGGTCGTACAGAAAAAGTGATTGCAGTAGGAGAGACTGCAAGACAGATGCATGGCAAAACACATGAAAATATACGTACAATACGTCCGTTACGTGATGGAGTGATTGCTGATTTTTATGCAGCAGAGCAGATGATCCGCGGAATGATTAAAATGATAAATTTTAAGAATCGCTGGTATTCTCCGCCACTTCGGATTGTGGTTTGTATTCCTTCAGGAAGTACAGAAGTCGAAATACGTGCCGTTCGCGATTCTTCCGAACATGCCGGAGGCAGGGACGTTTATATGATATATGAGCCGATGGCGGCTGCAGTAGGTATAGGTATTGATGTGGAAGCTCCTGAGGGTAATATGATTGTTGATATTGGTGGGGGTACAACTGAAATTGCCGTTATCTCATTAGGTGGTATAGTAACTAATAAGTCTATACGTATTGCCGGTGATGACCTGACTGCTGATATAATGGAATATATGCGTCGCCAGCATAATATGAAAGTAGGAGAAAGTACGGCTGAAAGAATAAAAATTAATGTAGGTTCGGTATTGACTTCACTTGATAATCCGCCTGAAGATTTTGTTGTTCACGGTCCGAATCAAATGACTGCACTTCCGATGGAAGTACCTATATCATATCAGGAAATTGCTCATTGTCTGGATAAATCAATCTCTAAAATGGAAGCTGCTATTTTGAGTGCACTGGAACAGACACCTCCTGAGTTATATGCAGATATTGTAAGAAATGGTATTTATTTGGCCGGAGGAGGCGCTTTAATGCGGGGATTAGACAAACGGTTCAGTGAAAAAATAAATATACCGTTTCATGTAGCTGATGATCCATTGCATGCCGTAGCAAAAGGTACGGGTATCGCATTGAAAAATATTGACAAGTTTAAATTTCTTATAAAATAGGCATTCATTATTGGTTAATGATATAACCTATTTGCGTTGTCGTTAGACAACTGTTAATTTAGTAAACTCCGATTATGCAAAAATTGCTTGAATTCCTGATTCGGAAAAGGCATTGGTTTGTATTTCTATTATGTGAAATTGTTTCATTCGCATTGTTGTTTCGTTATAACTCATATCAACAGAGTGTGATGTTGAGTTCTGCAAATTCAATGGTCGGCCATGTTTTTTCTATTTCAAATTCGGCCATGTCTTATCTTCATTTACGTGAAGAAAATAAAATGTTATTTGACCGGAACGGACAGCTTGAATTAGACCTGCTTAAACTTCAGCGAAAAATTGAATTATTAGAATCGGAAAAGTTGTCATATGATGATATTATGACTGATTCGATTGCATATCCTTACCATTATATACAGGCAAATGTTGTAAATAATAGTGTGATAGGATTGCATAACTATATTACAATTGATAAGGGACGTGCTGATGGGGTATTACCGGATATGGGGGTTGTATCGACTTCAGGCGTTGTAGGTATTATTGCTAAAGTTGGCGATCGTTTTTCGGTAGTTCTTCCTTTGTTAAACATTAAATCAAAGCTTAGTTGTAAATCGCAGCGGGGTTTTGACGGATCATTGGTATGGGATGGGCGTGATTCCCGATATTCAAATCTGGAGCAACTAGCAAGTCATGCTGAATTTCAGAAGGGAGATACCATTATGACAAGTGGCTATTCTGCAATTTTTCCTCCGGGGATTATGGTGGGACACGTAACAGAATTAAATGATGCACGTGATTATAATTCTTTAAAAATAGAACTCGCGACTGATTTTGAACGTATAAAAACTGTGAGAGTAGTCAAATATGATTATCAAAGAGAGCGTAGGGAAGTAGAACGGGAGGCAAGGAAAAATGATTAAAAGCTATTTAAAAGTATTCGCTTACTTTATCTTTTTTGTTATACTACAGGTACTTGTTCTGAATAATATTCAATTATTTAAATTTGTAATTCCTTTGCTTTATGTATATGTTATTGTTAAGATACCCACAAATCTGACAAGAACATCAATTATATTGATATCTTTTGCTCTTGGTTTAGTTATTGATTTGTTTTTTAATACATTAGGTTTGCATGCGGCCGCTTGTTCATTTGCCGGCTTTTTTAGAGGACCATTACTGAAAACTTTTTCCGATAAAGATTTTTTTGAAGGAGCCACACCATCTTACCGGACATTGGGAATAGGCGGATTTATCCGTTATGCATTCTTGTTAGTGCTGTTACACCATACTGTACTTTTTTTAATTGAATCTGTGTCGTTGTTTGATCCGTTTTTTTTAGCTCTTCGTATTATTGGTAGTGTAATATTAACATCTTTATGTATTTTTGTAGTAGAAGCATTTAATATAGAGCGAAAAGGTGGAGACTCCTAAAACAAAATATTTATACGAAGGCCGACAGTATGTCATCATAGGCATAGTTATAGTTGTCGTTTTTATTTTTATTGTCCGTTTGTTTTATTTGCAGGTGATTGATAGTGAATATAAAAGCTGGGCAGATAGCAATGCTTTTCTCAAAAAAACATTATATCCTAAAAGAGGTGTTATTTATGACCGGAATGAAAACCTGTTAGTTTATAACCGGCCGGCTTACGATGTAATGTTAATTATGCGTGAGGTGCAGCCTTTTGATACACTTGATTTTTGTAATACGCTTGGTATTACAAAAGAATATTTTAATTATCGTATTGCAACGCTTAAAACTACTGCAGGTTATTCACCTTATGTACCCCAGGCGTTTATGACTCAACTTTCTACGGATGAATATGGAGTGTTGCAGGAAAAATTGTATAAATACCCGGGGTTTTATATTCAGGACCGAACGATACGGGAATATACATATCCGAATGCCGCATTGCTTTTGGGTGATATCGGACAAGTAAACCAGAGGGATATAGAAAATGATGCATATTATGTAAGAGGTGATGATTCCGGCCGGTCAGGGGTAGAACGCTCATATGAGAACGCTTTAAGAGGGGAAAAGGGAGTCGAGGTATTATTGCGGGATGCACATGGCCGTATTAAAGGACGATACGAAAATGGCATACATGATGTCTCTCCGGTAGCAGGTAAAAATCTGCAGTTGTCAATTGATATCGAATTGCAGGCTTATGCGGAGAAGCTTATGCAGAATAAGTTAGGTAGTGTGGTGATGATAGAACCGGAAACCGGTGAAGTGTTATGTCTGGTATCTGCTCCATCCTATGACCCAAATTTATTAGTTGGCCGTCAACGCGGAAAAAATCATCAGATCTTGGAGGAAGATCCTTTATTACCATTGCTCGATCGTTCTATTATGGGGACATATTCTCCCGGTTCTACATATAAACTGGCACAGGGACTTGTGTTTCTCCAGGAAGAGGTTATTACTCCTCAAAAAATGTATACCTGTGCTCATGGATATACTTTTCGGGGAGGGAAGCCGGCATGTCATGGACATGCTTCTCCATTGGCTTTACTCCCGGCGATTGCAACATCATGTAACTCTTATTTTTGTTGGGGATTACATGAAATGCTGGATAGTCGCAAGCGATATCCGACCGTGCAGGATGCGTTTGAGGTTTGGAAGAATCATATGGTTTCGATGGGGTATGGTTATCAGTTAGGGATTGATTTGCCTGGTGAGAAAAGAGGATATATCCCTAACAGCAAGGTTTATGATAAAATTTATAGCGGTAGATGGAATTCCAGTACGATTATTTCCATTGCTATCGGCCAGGGAGAAATAAGTGCAACGCCTCTCCAGATAGCCAATATGGCAGCAACGATTGCCAATAGAGGATATTATATTGTACCTCACGTGGTAAAAGAAGTTGAAGGGGGTGAGCTCGATTCTATATATACGAATAAAAAATGGACTACGATTGATAAACGTTATTATGGTTATGTAGCAGAAGGTATGCGGAATGCTGTTCTTGGAGGAACCTGCAGAGCTTTAAATATGAAAGATGTTGAAGTTTGCGGAAAAACAGGAACCGTTGAAAATACACATGGACGTGATCACTCTGCCTGTGTGTCTTTTGCACCTTATGACAAACCTAAGGTTGCCATAGCTGTATATGTTCAAAACGGAGGTTTCGGAGCAACGAATGCTATACCTATTGCTCGTTTGATGTTGGAGAAATTCTTTTATGGAGAAGTTTCGAGTGAAACCAAATATCTCGAACAAAGAGTATTGGAAACGGTAATATTGCCATGATGTATAATAAAAGGGGGAATGTATGGATGTCGGTAGATTGGTTTACGATCTGCTTATATATGCTGATGGTTGTTGCCGGTTGGTTTAGTATTTGCGGTGCAAGCTATGAATACGATGCTACTAACTTATTTGATCCGTCGGGACGTCCCGGACAACAGTTGATCTGGATCGGGAGTGCTTTGTTTCTTGTGTTTGTCATTCTTATGTTGGACAAAGACTTTTTTGAGACATTTTCCTATATCATATATTGTGTTATTTTGGCATTATTGATTGCCACGATATTTCTTGCACCGGATATAAAGGGATCACGTTCTTGGCTGGTGTTAGGCCCTTTACGTCTACAGCCGGCTGAATTTGCGAAGTTTGCTACTGCATTGGCTTTGGCTAAATTAATGAGTGGCTATTATTTTTCTATTTATTCATTCAAGAATATTTCGCTTGTCATTTTGTTGATTTTAACGCCCATGCTTTGCATCTTACTACAGAAGGAAACCGGTTCGGCATTGGTATTTGTGGCGTTCGGATTAATGCTTTATCGTGAAGGAATGTCTGGTTTTCTTTTGTTGGCGAGTATCTGTGCAGTGACATTTTTTGTGATTGTAATGAAATTCGGAGATGATGTGATCGGGACTACTCCTGTTGGCGAACTTGTTGTTTCGAGCATTGTGCTTGTCATTTCGATACTGTTGGTTTTATTTCTCCGGAGAGATCGGTTGGCTGTAAGGGTTATGATCTATTTAACCGTTTTATCTCTTCTGGCTGCTTTTATTACTTCACTTTATATGCCGGTTAATTTTGTACTGGTAATTGTGGGTATTATAATGTTCATATCACTCATTCTAATATTCTTATCACTTAAAAACTTAGCTTGGCATTATGTATTGATAGCATTGTTCGCTATTTTTTCAGTTGCATTTATGTTTTCGGTAAATTATGTATTTGAGGATGTACTTGAGCCTCATCAACAAACACGTATCCGGGTTTCACTGGGTTTGGAGGATGATCCCAGCGGAGCAGGATATAATGTCAACCAATCAAAGATCGCGATTGGTTCCGGTGGTTTAATAGGCAAAGGTTTTTTAAATGGTACTCAAACAAAATTAAAATATGTACCTGAGCAGGATACCGATTTTATATTCTGCACTGTAGGTGAAGAATTCGGTTTTGTCGGTTCGGTTGCCGTTTTATTGCTTTTTACAACATTGATAATCCGGTTGATTTTTCTGGCGGAAAGACAAGATACGGCATACGGACGGGTTTATGGGTATTGCGTTGCTTCCATCTTTCTATTTCATGTATTGATTAATATTGGGATGGTTATCGGATTAACTCCTGTGATTGGTATACCGCTGCCTTTCTTTAGTTACGGAGGTTCTGCCCTATGGGGTTTTACGATTTTATTGTTTGTGTTTTTAAGGCTTGACGCCAGTCGTAAAGAAGGATAAAGCTTATTCTTTTTCTATTACCTTTTCGATACGTACTCCTATTTCTTCAATTCCCTGGAGATTACTATCTCGCATACCCTGGCGGATACTGAATGTATATTGGCTTTTGTATGGGAATTTATAGGTAGTCCGTATAGGTATACTTTGGTGAAAAATAGACATTCCTGTTCCGTACCATTTGCCAAAATCATCTGCCAGTGTACACTCGATTGTATCACGCCAAATAGGTCCAACCGGTTGTTCTTCAGTACAAAATAGCCAAAGGTTTTGGTAAGGATATGAATTGTTATTGCGTATTTCTACAGAGAGGTTGTATAAAGAAGAATTGTCTTCTATTTCAAATGTGAAATAGAACTCTTTTTCTTTTTCCCATTTTTCATCAATTATCTGGTATTGATTATAGAAGTCTGTACTTGTACAGGAAAAACAAAACAGGCACAGACTAACAGAAAAGATGATTGCTTGTAATTTCTCTTTTGTAGAGAACCTCATTTTCGAAAGTCAGTTTTTAGATTGTTTATTATTACGTTTCTTATTATTATGAGAACGTTCCTGATTCTCTTTGTTATTTTGTGTCATACGAGGTGATGGATCATTTGTGCTTTTGCCATTATTTTGATTCCGGTTTCCCGTATGATGTTTCTTTTTTTTCTTTTTAATATTGTCGAAGCGATTAACATTGTCATCAAGTATATCATGTGAATCGCGTTTTGGCGTTTGTTCCGTATTTTCAATATTCAGCGTATCTGGTTTAATACCTTTTTTATTGAGGTTAATTATTTCAAATGCACGTTGGGATGAAATGGTCACCAGATTTGCTGCAATAATTCTATCTGTAGAATATGTAATCTCTTTCTTGAATAGATCCGTTTTAAAATGATAATAGGTATTGTCTTTTGTATCAAGTGTGATCTTCCGTGAAGGCAACTGTTTCTGTGCTTCTACGTATGCATCTACTTCATAATTGAAACAACATTTAAGCTTTGCACATTGACCTGCCAATTTTTGAGGATTCATGGAAATATCCTGAAACCGGGCTGCATCAGTTGCTACTGATATGAAATTTGTCATCCATGAACAACAACATAATTCCCGTCCGCAAGGACCAATCCCACCGATTCGTCCAGCTTCCTGACGGGCACCGATCTGCTTCATTTCAATACGAACCCGGAATGTTTCAGCCAGCACTTTAATTAATTGCCTGAAATCTACACGTTCATCTGCGATATAGTAAAAAATAGCTTTATTGCCGTCTCCCTGATATTCAACATCTCCGATTTTCATGTTTAATCCGAGATCGGTTGCAATTTGCCGTGAACGAATCATTGTTTCGTGTTCTTTTAATTTGGCTTCATTGCATTTATCTATATCAGATTGCTTGGCTATGCGGTATATGCGTTTGATGTTTGATTCATCATTTCTGACGTTGTTTTTGCGCATTTGCAGAAGAACCAGTTTTCCTGTTAAAGTGACTGTTCCAATATCATGCCCGGGATTGGCTTCTACAGCAACCATGTCTCCTTTTTCCAAAGGAATTTTTTCATCGTTCAGATAGTAGCCTTTTCGGGTGTTTTTGAATTGTACTTCTACATAATTGGTTGCATTTTCAGCATCAGGAATGTCACATAACCAATCATGCGTAGAAAGCTTTTGATCATATTTT
Organism: Tannerella sp.; assembly: GCA_031285565.1. Lineage (GTDB taxonomy): Bacteria > Bacteroidota > Bacteroidia > Bacteroidales > Tannerellaceae > Tannerella. The sequence continues at coordinate 26,761 of JAITVY010000048.1, forward strand.
TTACAACATCCTTTTCTTTCCAGCGGACAACCTCCTGTATTTTGCACAAACTTCATCGTCTTAGTAATATGAATTACTTTATTAAGTTGTGTTTCTTGAAAATTTTATGGATTGCTTCCAGCGCGAAATCTACCTGCTCTTTTTTATGCGTAGCTATCAATGAGAAACGGATTAATGTGTCCTGAGGGAAAACGGCAGGAGTTACAACCGGATTGACAAATATGCCTTCATCAAACAATTCTTTTACAATAAGGAATGTAAGATCATTGTCACGGATAAAGAGTGGGATGATAGGAGTGGAAGTATTTCCGATTTCGCATCCCATACTACGGAATCCGTTCAGTGCATAATTCGTTATATCCCAAAGCCTGTCGATTCGTTCCGGTTCGCTTAGCATAATATCAAGTGCAGCATCTGCTGCTGCGACAGCCGCCGGTGTACAACTGGCGCTGAATATGTAAGAACGTGCATTGTGACGCAAGTAATTAATAGTATCTTTATCTGCAGCAATAAATCCTCCCAGTGAAGCAAATGATTTGCTGAAAGTACCCATAATAAGGTCTACGTCGTTTGTAACGCCAAAATGGTTGCAGGTTCCTCTTCCATGATTACCCAATACACCGATACCATGTGCTTCATCTACCATGATGTTAGCATTGTATTTTTTTGCCAGGCGTACAATCTCGGGTAGATTGGCAACATCGCCTTCCATACTGAAGACACCATCCATTACAATAAGCTTTATCCTGTCTGATTCACATTTTTGGAGTTGCTTTTCGAGCGACTCCATGTCATTGTGCTTATATTTTAATTTCGTAGAATACGACAAACGATGGCCTTCAATAATAGATGCATGATTTAATTCATCCCATATAATATAGTCTTCGCGTCCTGTCATACATGGAACAACACCCAGGTTTACCTGAAATCCCGTAGAGAAAGTAATCGCATCTTCTTTGCCAACGAATTCAGCTAAACGTTCTTCCAGTTTTACATGTATATCTAACGTCCCGTTCAGAAAACGTGATCCTGCACAACCTGTACCATATTTTTTTATGGCATTAATAGCCGCTTCTTTTACTTTAGGATGATTTGTTAGTCCTAAATATGCATTGGATCCGAACATTAAAACCCTTTTTCCTCCGATGAGAACCTCTGTGTCCTGATCGCTGTCTATTTCTCGGAAATAAGGATATATACCGGCATCTTTAGCTTTTTGTGGAGCGTCATATTTTGCTAGTTTATCTCTTAATAAGTTCATATTTTTAGTTGCGAGGTTATCAACCTCAGCCTCTTTAGTCAACTTGGATAGAGTCAATACATTCATAATTTTGCAAATTCACCTGCAAAAGTATGAAAAAAAATGGGATATACCTATTTATTTTTTGATTTGAATGTAAACTGTCATTTTTTTAATAAAAGGGGCTGTTCGGTGTCTTTTATTCATTGATTTAAGCAGTAAAGGATAAACCGTATTATAAATAGAAATCCTTTGTTAATATTTGATATTCTTCCGTACGTTGATTTCGGGTTTGCTCAAGCGTCAGATCTTCCGGGATAGAATAAATGTTTTGAGGAGAAAGCTCTGCCAGTAAACGTTTGGGCTGTCCTCCGGCAGTCGGAATTACATTTGTCTGGCGTATACAATAGAGTTTATTCAGGGTTGCATAATGTAATAGTTTGTCTTTTTCATGATAAGGCAAAATTAAAGCAATTCGTCCATGAGCGGATAAAAGAGAACAGCTGACGTTTATTAATTCAGGGAGTGATAAAGCATCATTATGGCGTGCCAGATTTCTCTTTTTCTCAGGACTTTTTAGGGAATCTGTAAAATAAGGTGGATTTGATACGATTAAATCATATGGCGTTTTGATTGTTTTTGCAAATGACTGGAAAGATGAATGCCGGATAGTGATTTGTTTTGAAAAAAGCGAGTTCTTAACATTTTCTGATGCTTGTGTACAGGCATCTATGTCAATGTCTATTGCATCAATGACTGCATCTTTGTTGCGTTGGGCTATCATTAAAGCAATTAAACCGGTTCCGGTTCCGATATCCAGGATCCTTTTGCAGGAAGAAACATCTGCCCAGGCTCCCAGTAAGGTGCCGTCAGTTCCTACCTTCATGGCGCACTTGTCCTGATATATTGTAAATTGTTTGAATTGAAAATATGGATTAGGCATTGTATTCTGTTAATTCGTTTAATTGTTGATTTGTGTATGCAAATATAAATATAAGGACATTGTATTTGAAATTATCTAAGATTAGTTTATCCTATATTTCCCCATAAATAAAGTAATTTGTATCTTTGTGATCCTATTTTATGCTACAGACAAATTTATGGATAAGAAAAATAAGAAAACATTATATTTAAAAGAAAACGTAGAAGAACTGGACGATGCTGTCGGTATCGTAATGCCTATCTTAATGGAATGTGACAAAGACGAGGACTTTTCAGAAGGACTGGAGAAGGTTGGCGAGGAGCTTCCTATATTATCTTTGCGAAATATGGTGTTGTTTCCGGGGGTGGCAATGCCTGTGATTGTTGGTCGTTTAAAGTCGATGAAATTGATTAAGGATGCCAGTCATAAAAAAGTAATGATTGGTGTTACCTGTCAGAAAGAAACAGAAATTGAAGATCCGGGATATGATGATTTATATACGATTGGTGTTGTAGCAGAGATTCTTCGCGTACTCGAAATGCCGGATGGGTCGACTACAGCTATTTTGCAGGGAAAGAGGCGTTTCCTTTTACATGAATTGACGAAAACGGAACCATATCTGGTGGGTCGCATCTCTTTATTGGAAGATAAGTTGCCGCGTAAAAATGATCGTGAATTTGAGGCATTAACTTCCACGATTAAGGATTTGACCATTAAAATGCTAACGACTACGGGAGAACCTCCTAAGGATTTGATTTTTTCCATTCGTAACAATCAGAATCTCCAATATCTGATCAATTTCGCATGTTGCAATATTTTATCCGATGCTTCGGAAAAACAGGAACTGTTGTCTATAAGTAATCTGAAAGATCGGGCTTATCGTTTACTGTTTATTTTAAATCGTGAATACCAGTTGATTGAATTGAAGGCCTCTATTCAGATGAAGACGCATGAAGATATCAATAAACAACAACGGGAATATTTTTTGCAGCAGCAGATCAAAGCCATCCAGGAAGAATTGGGTGGGAGTATGAACGATTTGGAAATAAAAGAGTTACGGGCGAAAGCGACAAAAAAGAAATGGCCGAAAGAAGTTGCAGAAGTTTTTAATAAAGAATTAAATAAGCTGGAACGACTACATCCGCAATCGCCGGATTACTCGATGCAGTTTCAATATGTACAGACTATTATTGCTCTTCCCTGGAATGAATATAGCAAAGATGACTTTAATCTGAAACGTGCGCAGCGAATTCTGGACCGGGATCATTTTGGTATGGAAAAGGTGAAAGACCGTATTATTGAGCATTTGGCTGTACTAAAACTGACTAAAGATATGCGTTCACCGATTATTTGTTTGTATGGCCCTCCCGGAGTAGGAAAAACCTCATTAGGTAAATCGATCGCTGAAGCTTTAAAGCGCAAATATGTGAGGGTCTCGTTGGGTGGATTACATGATGAAGCAGAAATCAGGGGACATCGTAGGACATATATCGGTGCTATGGCCGGACGAATTATTCAAAATTTGCAAAAAGCCGGTACTTCTAATCCGGTTTTTGTATTAGATGAGATCGATAAAGTTGGTGCGGATTTTAAAGGCGATCCGGCTTCTGCATTATTAGAAGCATTGGATCCCGAACAGAATAATGCGTTTCATGATAATTATCTTGATATTGATTACGACTTGAGTAAGATTATGTTTATCGCAACAGCGAATAATCTGAATACGATATCGCAGCCATTGCTGGATCGCATGGAACTAATAGAGGTAAGTGGTTATATTATTGAGGAAAAAATGGAGATTGCGATTCGCCATTTAATTCCGAAACAGATGGAAATACATGGAATACCAAAAGACCGTGTGAAATTTCATCGTTCAACGGTCCGTGAAATCGTGAGTTCGTATACCCGTGAAAGCGGAGTACGTGAATTAGAAAAGAAAATAGCCAAAATAATGCGTCGGCTAGCTCGTAAACTGGCATCGGATGAGCAGATACCGACTCTCATGAAAGTAGAACATTTACAGGAATATCTGGGCCCTGTTGAATATACACGTGATAAATATCAGGGAAATGATTATGCCGGTGTTGTAACAGGATTGGCCTGGACTGCTGTCGGAGGTGAAATCTTATTTGTAGAATCTAGTTTGAGCCGGGGTAAAGGCTCCAAATTAACGATAACGGGAAATCTGGGTGATGTGATGAAAGAATCGGCGGTTATCGCATTAGAATATGTACATGCGCATGCACAACATTTTGATATAAAAGAAGATTTATTTGAAAATTGGAATGTACATGTTCATGTTCCGGAAGGAGCTATACCTAAAGATGGGCCGAGTGCGGGTATCACAATGGTAACATCATTGGTTTCAACATTTACGCAACGAAAAGTTAAAAGTAATCTGGCCATGACCGGCGAAATCACATTGCGTGGTAAAGTCTTGCCGGTGGGAGGAATAAAAGAAAAAATTCTGGCAGCTAAACGTGCCGGGATTAAAGAAATTATCCTGTCAAAGGAAAATGAAAAGGATGTAAATGAGATCAAAGCCGAATATGTGGCAGGTTTGAAATTCCATTATGTGGATGACATCAAACAAGTCATAGATATAGCTATTCTGAATGAAAAAGTGAGCGATCCGATTGTCTTTGAACCGAAACAGAATGACAACAATTAGAGGTAGGTTACTTTGTTAATTCGCGTATGAGTTAGTTTGTTTAAAACAAATCAATGTATTCACGATTTAATCAATAGTCAGGTCGAATTCATCCCTGAGTTTATCCAATAACGGATTGATATTGTTCAGATGTTCGTACTTTTCGGTTGAGGTATATGCCAGTTTTTTTTCATTTGTTTCGTCAATACGAATCAATATCTGAATATTAGAATTTTTAAGCTGGGTTCGTAATACCTGAAGTAATTCTATGCAACAACTTGCCAATTCATCTTTTTGTACAGGGTTATGTACAGAAACTTCGAATTGGTAGTTTTCTTTTAATACAGGCTGGCAATTGAGCATTGTGTTTTTTAAATGTGCCTGCTTTTCTAGTTTTTCTGCATATAAATTCCAGCAACGCACTAAATCCTCTTGGCTGAATGGATTCTCATCCTTCGTTTTATTAAGTTCATATGCCTGTATTGGTTCTGAAGCAGTCGAATCCTTTTTTATCAGATCTTTAAAAGAAGTGCTTTTGGGTAAACGCTTGACATTATTAGCCCCGGTATTTTTGTTTTCTTCCTGTTTAGGGCTTGGTGAAGAAACGTTTAAAGTAGGTGTTGTGGTTGATTGAGGCACATCAGTAATGGGCCTAATTAAGTTTTTTTTTTATCTCCCGTTGAAGGATCTGTCTCTGTTAATTGACAAAGTTGGATGAGAGTTAATTCAAGCAATAAACGTTTATTACGGCTTTCACGATAATTTAAATCACAATTGTTTGCTAACTCAATAGCCTTATAGAGTAGCCCGTCCGGACACTGTTTCGCTGTTTCTTTATAGCGGTCACGGATTGAAGCCCCGACTTCAAATAAGACCAACGTACTCTCATCCTTGCAAACGAGCAAGTCCCGGAAATGTGAAGCTAATCCGGTAATAATATGTTGTCCGTCAAATCCTTTTTCAAGTATTTCATTTAAAAGCAACATGCAATTACGGATTTCACCTTTTAAAATGGCATCGGTAATCCGGAAGTAATATTCATAATCAAGTACATTCAGATTTTCAATAACGGATTGGTAAGTTATGTTACCACTTGTGTAACTAACTACCTGATCGAAAATGGAAAGGGCATCGCGCATTCCGCCGTCAGCCTTTTGAGCAATGATGTTTAGTGCATCAATCTCGGCCGTTACATTTTGGCTGGAGGCAACATATTGCAAATGATCTACAACATCGGCAACCGATATACGCGAAAAATCATATACCTGGCAACGTGATAAAATGGTTGCCAATATTTTATGCTTTTCGGTAGTTGCCAAAATAAATATAGCATGATGAGGAGGTTCTTCCAATGTTTTCAGGAATGCATTAAATGCAGCCTGACTTAACATATGAACTTCATCAATGATATATACTTTATATTTGCCGATTTGCGGAGGAATCCGAACCTGATCTATTAATGAACGAATGTCTTCTACGGAATTATTTGAAGCTGCATCTAGTTCATGAATGTTGAGTGAACGTTGTTCGTTAAATGATTGACATGATTCACATTCATTGCAGGCTTCACCGGTCGGAGTCAGATTCATACAATTAATGGTCTTGGCAAAGATACGTGCGCATGAAGTTTTTCCTACTCCCCGCGGACCACAAAAAAGATAAGCATGCGCTAACTTATTATTCAGAATCGCATTCTTTAGTGTAGTGGTTAGTGATTTTTGTCCAACAACATTTTCAAACGTTGTTGGCCTGTATCTTCTTGCTGAAACGATATAATTGTCCATTATTTTGAATCTTCAGACAAAGATATGATTTTTTTTTCTACTTTTGCATAAATCCGCAGTAACTATGTCGCAGTTGAAAAACTTTTACAATCGATATCTTTCCCGTTTGAATAAGTATTGGTTGGTTTTTATCATTTTTGTTTTTCTTACGTTTACCGTGGGAGATAGTACACTTTACAATCGTTTTATATATGATCAAAAGATACGTGAGTTAGAGCGGGATATTAGACTATATGAAAAAGATATAGAAGTGAGTCGTAAAAAATTAGATGATCTTCATGCGGATAAAGACAGGTTAGAAAAATATGCTCGTGAAGAGTTTTATATGAAAAAACCGGATGAAGATGTTTTTATTATAGAATAAATGAATACACAAATACGATCGTTAGTTTTTGTATTATCAGGAATACTTGTTTTGGCAGGGGCCGTATTATATATAAGCCAATGGATATATGCTCCTTATCTGTTTGCTGTTGGTGCAGCTGGTGTTGCTGTTTGTTATCTGACAACTCCATATAAACAATTGGGATTTCGCAGGCGTCGTTTGCATCGGTTTAATGTTATTGCCGGAATCCTGATGATTGTAGCCTCAGTTTTTATGTTCAATGGGCGAATGGAATGGGTAGCATGTTTGTTTATTGCAGCAATATTACAACTTTACTCTTCTTTTGTAAATCCGAAGGATGAAAAGGAAGAGGATAAAAAATAAAGGAGCTCTCTCGTTTTTTTGAGACAACTCCTTTATAAAAAAAAGATATGATTTTTTTAGTTACTGCTTGGTGAAGACCATCTTTTGTTTAGGAATTCAATTACTTCAGATGTTATATTGAATGAATCATCAGCTAAAAAAACAGGGCTTCCGGCTTCGTTGCTGAGAATCAAATGGTAACCTTTTATTTTATTATATTCTTTCAGGTGAGATACAATCGTATCGCGTAATTGTTCATTCATTCGTTGAGATTCTTCTATTAATTCTTGTGACAATTTTTCATCAAGTTCTTGCAATTCCTGTTGTTTTTTCTGTAAACGTTGTTGTTCCTGTTCGGCTCTGGCTTGGGTTGCAAAGGCTCCATGTTGGTATTTATACTGAAAGTTTTCTAATTCAGACTGAAAAGCCCTTGCTTTCTGGGTATAGTTAGCAGTTGCATTTTCCCGTTTTCTGACAATCTGTTCAGTTAAATCAATGGAGAAATTGTAACTCAATAATAATGAGTCAACGTTGATATATGCAATCCGAAGACCCGAAGTCGGATTTTCAGATACAGCTGAACCTTGTTCAGAAGATGTTTGTTTTTCTTCTGTACACTGAGAGAATAAAACAAAAATGACAATCGCTAAAATGCCATTTGTTACAAAGCTAACATGTTTCATAGGACGAAAATTATTTCATTTATTTTACTTGTCAATAATACAATGTTATTCATTGCTCAAGATATTCGAACAAATTTTTCTTTTCAGATGCCTCCCAATCCTGAGTTTTTGCACAATGAATTCCTTTTTTCCTTAATGCCTGATTGTTTCCTATATGTCCATTAGGAAACCGACCATTTTTTTTCAAAATGATCTGGATGCTCATAAGAATGATACAAACTGTAAGAATTCCAAGTGTTATCAGTAATATTACAAACATTTTATTATATTTGTGGACGCAAATATACGAGTTTAAGTTATACGACAGCATTCTTTTTCAAAATTATTCTGTTTTTTTTCGAATTAGTGTTTGTATTTTTCCTGAAATTAACGATTTAGCAAGAATTCAATGTTTTCGTTAAGCAGGCGAGCAGAAGAAAAGTTTACTTTGATTATGCCGCTGCGAGAAAACAACTGAGTGAATTAATATTTCCGTTAAGCGATTGAACCATAGGTTTCTAAAAGAGCTTTAAGAAAAAGGAGGAAGGATAAAGGATGGGATAGGGATGTTTCTACTTGATACCAAAGAAAACAATTAAAAAAAATATAGAATGAAACAAATTATAGATTTAAAGCCAGGCATAGTTTGGAAATACTTCGATGAGATAACACAAGTGCCGCGTCCTTCTAAAAAAGAAGAAAAAATCATTCGGTACTTAGAAGATTTTGCAGCAAAACATAATTTACCGGTAAAGAAAGATAGGACCGGAAATATTCTGATTAGTAAGGCGGCTACAACAGGTTATGAGAATTTGCCGACTGTTATTCTACAATCGCATATGGATATGGTTTGTGAAAAGAATAACGATGTGGTGCATGATTTTGATAAAGACCCTATAAAAACAGTGGTTGATGGTGACTGGTTGTGGGCAGATGGAACTACATTAGGTGCTGATAATGGTATTGGAATGGCTGCAGAGTTGGCTATTCTTGCTTCGGATGATATCGCACACGGACCATTGGAATGTCTTTTTACAGTAGATGAAGAGACTGGTTTAACGGGTGCTAAAGCACTGGAAAAAGATTTTATGACCGGAAAAATATTACTGAATTTAGATAGTGAAGATGAAGGCGAGCTTTTTATCGGGTGTGCAGGGGGCAAAGGTACTGTAGCTACATTTACTTATGAGCCGGTTGCTACACCTGAATCTATGCAATATTTTCGTATCACTGTTACCGGACTCAATGGCGGGCATTCCGGTAGTGATATTCATAAAGGTTTAGGCAATGCAAATAAACTGTTAGCCCGGTTTTTGTATATTCTGAAGAAAGACATCCGTTTTGTATTATCCTGCTGGGAGGGTGGAAATCTGCATAATGCAATAGCACGTGAAGGTTATGCTGTAATAGGTTTACAAAGCGAAGATCGTGAAAAGGCGCGTGTTTTATTGAATCGTTTTGCGGCAGACATTGAGATTGAACTGAAACATGTCGATCCGAATGTTCGTATGATAATGGAAACGGTTGAACGGCCGGCAACATGTATGAGTGATGAATTTTCGGAAAAATTGATAGAGTCCGTATTAGTTTGTCCGCATGGAGTAGTGGGGATGAGCCATGATATGGCAGGATTAGTGGAAACTTCTACAAATCTGGCATCCATAAAGATGCAAGGTGAACGTAAGATAGTGATTGGCACAAGTCAGCGCAGTTCACTTGAATCTGCAAAGAATGCTATAGCCGATCAGGTTGCTGCAACTTTTTTACTGGCTGGAGCCGAAGTTGAGCATGGAGAAGGCTATCCGGGCTGGGCTCCGAATCCACAATCGAAAATTCTTAAAGTCGCACAGGAAACCTATCGAAACCTATTCCATAAAGATGCAAAAGTAATGGCGATTCATGCAGGTCTGGAATGCGGACTTTTCCTGGAGAAATATCCTTATTTGGATATGATATCGTTTGGGCCGACTTTACGTGATGTACATTCGCCAAGTGAGCGGATTGAAATTGCGACGGTTGATTTATGGTGGAGGCATTTACTGGAATTGCTGAAAAGTATTCCGGCAAATGAAAAATAGATATATGATTTGATTCGTAAAAAAATGAATTGGCTCAAAATATAATTAAAAAAAGAGCGTTCTAATAGTATTCATAAGAATATGGATTTTGAACATTTTAAGTAGCGAGTGCAGAAGCCGAACTTGTTCGGATTATGCCGAGTCACACAAAATGACTATGTAATAAACGCTTTTTAATTTTATTTTATGACTAAAGTTGCGAGTATAAAAATATTACTTTTACTCTTTGCAAGTATTTTAATAGGTTGCGAAAAATTTGATAATTATTCGACGAATCCGAATCATGCTTTGACGTTTTCGGTCGATACGATTTCTTTTGATACTATATTCTCATCTGTAGGGTCTGTAACCAAACAGTTTGTAGTTTATAATCCCAATGACGAAGCCTTAAAAATTGAATCTATCCAATTGGCGAATACAGGTAAAAGTGGGTTCCGTATCAATGTTGACGGACGAAAAGGTGATCAGTTTAAGAATATAGATATATGGGGAAAGGATAGTCTGTATATATTGGTCGAAGTAACTGTTAATCCGAGTGGGCAGAATCAGCCGCTTGTTGTTGAAGACTCCATAATGTTTTATACAAATGGAAACCGTCAGTCTGTTTTATTGCAGGCTTATGGACAGGATGTGCATTTAATAAAAGGAGGCGTTGTTTACGATAAAGATATAACGTTTACAGCAGATAAACCTTATTTGATATATGATAGTATTATGATTGCTGAAGGAGCTACATTCACGGTTGATAAAGGTGCGACATTATATATGCATAATAAAGCCAGCCTTATTATATCCGGAACGATGAAAGCGGTAGGGACGATGGATGAACCGATTGTTATTCGGGGTGACCGGTTGGATTCTTTTGAAGCAGGAATTTCTGTACCATACGACTGTGTCCCGGGTCAATGGGGAGGTATTTATTTTGCGGAGTCGAGTTTTAATAATGAATTTGATTATGTGTTTGTACGAAACGGTACATCCGGACTGGTATACTGGAAATCCGATCCTGAAAAAATGAAGATGCAGATTAGCAATTCGCAGATTACAAATATGGATGGAAATGTCCTGATGGCAATAGATTGTCAGATAGAGGCTGTTAATTCTGAGTTCTCGAATGCAGCCGGCGCTTCAGTTGCATTAGTCGGTGGAGTATATCATTTTATTCATTGTACTATAAACAATCAGCAAAAGATTGGAAAATCCCGTGATCCGCTTGCACGGACACTAATGCTTAGTAATGTGATAAAGAAAGAAAAAGAGGAAACAACGTATCATTCGTTAAAACAGGCTTACTTTGATAATTGTATAATTGATGGTTCATATCAAGCTGATTCTACACGATTATATCAAGGTGAAATTAGTTTTTCGCCAAGTGATGAAAATGATATAAAAGGGAATAATGAGACATTTAATTACAGGTTTAATTCCTGCTTTATAAAAACAGCCCGTGTTACAGATAATGACCGGTTTATTAATGATTTATATATTTACTCTCCGACATATCTGAAAACGGGGGGCAAAGACAACACATACGCATACGATTTCCGTTTGAAAAACGAATCTGTAGGAATAGGGAAAGCCGACCGGACAATATCGGAGGAATATCCTGTTGACCGCTATGGAGTTAACAGACTGACTTCTGAATATGGTCCTTCCATAGGAGCTTATGAGTATGTTTATCAGGAAGAAGAAGAGAATAAGAAATAACGAGTGTCGAAACTATTTTTAATTGTTAACTTTTGCATGGTATTTTCGTATAAAACATTTGCTCAAACATCTCAACAAGAGTTTCGGGTAATGTTCTATAACGTAGAGAATCTGTTTGACCTGTACGATGACCCGGAAACAAATGATGATGAATTTTTACCGGATGGAGCCCGACATTGGACACCTAACAGGTATTATGCCCGTTTACGGCAAACAGCCCGTGTGATTAGCGCTATTGGAGAATGGGGAACACCTGCTTTGGTTGGGCTTTGTGAGGTTGAGAATGATACCGTATTAACGCATTTACTCAACCGGACTCCGTTACGTGAACAACAGTATCACTATTGTATGACACGTGGAAATGATGCACGTGGTATTAATAGCGCATTATTATATCAACGGGATAAGTTTAAATACTTGGGACATACATCCGAACGAATCCGGTTTTCAGATAAAAAGAAACGTTCGCGTGATATCCTGCATGTATGGGGGGAACTGATTACAGGCGATACGCTGGATGTATTTGTATGCCATTTCCCGTCTCGTTCGGGAGGAGAAAAGGAAACAGAACAAGGTCGTGTAGACGCGGCAAGGCATTTACGTAAAATCTGTGATTCATTATATAATGTGCGGAAAACGCCTAATATGTTGGTCATGGGTGACTTTAACGATACTCCGTTTAATAAAAGCGTTCGAAAAATAGTAAAGGCGTCAAATCCGAAACGAAATTTCATTAATTTGTGCGAAGATGCAGAAACCCTGAATTTTGAGGGTAGCCATAAACATCAGGGTGAATGGATGATGTTGGATCAGATAATGGTTAGTCAACCCTGGAAGCGATATTTAAAAACGGGAAGTGTGAAAATATTTTGCCCGTCTTTTTTGTTAACAGAAGATAAAGCCAGAAGGGGGAAACGCCCGTTGAGGACGTATCATGGCTATAAATACGAAGGTGGATATAGTGATCATTTACCGGTTGTTGCTGATTTTTTATTACCTTTGGACGGCATTAACCAGTAAAAGAAAGAGATGTTTCGTAAATTTATATACTGGACCCTTTTTTGGGGAATCGGTTATTTTTCTATTCAGGCACAAACTTTTCATAGTCCATTTGAATTCCCGCTTTATTTAAGTGGAAATTTTGGTGAATTACGTCCGAATCATTTTCATTCGGGTATTGATTTTAAAACGCAGGGAGTAGAAGGAAAGCCTGTTTCCGCGGTCAGGAAAGGATATGTGTGCCGGATTGTTGTCAGTGCATGGGGATATGGCAATGTTGTTTATCTGGCTCATCCGGATGATGGTTTGAAAACTGTATATGCACATTTACAGCGATTTACCAAAGAAATGGCTGCGTATGTGAAAACAAAACAATATGAACAGGAAAGTTTTGCCGTTGATTTGTCCTTTTCTCCTGAACAATTTCCGATAGATGCAGGAAGTCTGGTCGGATACGGTGGAAATTCAGGTAGTTCGGGAGGCCCACATTTACATTTTGAAGTGCGCGATCTGGAAACTGATGAACCGGTTGATCCGTTACCTTTCTATAAAACAAAAATAAAAGATACCCGTTCGCCGCAAGTACGGGCTATTATGGCTTATCCCATGGAAAGAGAGGGAGTCGTTAATAACTCTTCGCAAAAGCAGAACATACAACTGACTACCACCAAAGAAGGAAAACAATCTGTTTCTGCAAAAATAGAAGCATGGGGTAAAATTGCCTTTAGTATCAATGTAGATGATTTTATGGACGGTACTAAAAATGTGTATGGAGTGAATGAATTAACGATGCTGGTAGATAATGAGGAATTTTTTCATAGTTATCTGGACCGGTTTTCACTGAATGATACACGTTATATAAATGCGTGGGTAGATTATGAAATATGGCAGAATAAAAGATCATTTTATACGAAGATATTTGTGGAGCCGGGAAATAAGTTGCAATTCATAAAAAGTAAAAACCGGGGATATATAGATATTCAGGAGGAACGTCCATATCATGTGATTTTTGAATTAAAAGATGTATATGGTAATACTAACCGTATCTCTTTGAATGTGCAGGGTAAAGAGCAAATAATACCTTCATTCAATACGGACAGTACTTCTTTTTTTCAGTGGTATACTGAAAACCGTTTTGGAACCAAAGGTATGCGCCTGCTTATTCCTCGCAACAGCTTGTATAATGATCTGTACTTTCGTCATGACGCAGAAGCAAATACTACGTACCTGTCTGATATACATATCTTACATGATGTACCTGTACCATTGCACCAAAAAGCACAGTTGTCATTATACTTGTCACAGGATTCATTGGTAAATAAATCACAATACGGAATCATTTCCATTCGGAATAAAAGAATATCATGGGTGGGAGGTACTTATCGTGACGGCTGGATTGATGGAAGAATATCCGAATTAGGAATCGGATATGCGATAGCTACAGACACTGTTCCCCCCAAAATTAATCCGATAGAAAACAATAAATGGGTTGAGAAGAAAACAATTTCTTTTAAGATCACAGATAATCTGAGTGGAGTAGAAAGTTATCGGGGTGAAATCGACGGACAATATGTATTGTTCGAAATGGATGGGAAAAAATCATTGATACGGTATGCTTTTGACGCTGAACGGTTGCCACGGGGAGAGCATTTTTTATCTTTAACAGTTACAGATGCTTGCGGTAATGAGTCAGTATATAATTCCTCTTTTACGTGGTGATTTTTCTGTAGAAAATTGAATCAGTTCCTTAATAAAGATTATCTTTGTAATAACTAAAAACGGTTTCTTTTGTAGGAAAGAGGCTTTTAAAATATTATAAATAGCTGTATATATGGAAAATGCAGAATTACTGGATGTTGTAAGAAAGAAAGCTCAGGCTTGGCTAGGCAATGAGTACAATAAAGAAACACGTGAGCAGGTACAGGTATTGTTAGACAATGAAGACCCGACAGATTTGATTGAGGCTTTTTACAAAGATCTTGAATTTGGAACTGGTGGTTTGCGGGGTATTATGGGAGTGGGAACTAATCGTATGAATATTTATACGGTTGGTGCTGCAACACAGGGACTTTCTAATTACTTACGCAAGGAATTTTCAGGTCTGGAACAAATAAAAGTTGTTATAGGCCATGATTGCCGTAATAACAGTCGTTTGTTCGCGGAAATTTCTGCTGATATTTTTTCAGCAAACGGTATCAAAGTCTACCTTTTTGAAAATCTGCGCCCTACGCCAGAAATATCATATACGATACGTAAATTAGGTTGTCAAAGCGGTATTATTTTGACAGCATCTCATAATCCTAAAGAATATAATGGCTATAAGGCTTATTGGGATGATGGTGCACAAATGATTGCTCCGCATGATAAAAATACAATTGCAGAAGTAAATAAAATCCGTACGGCATCCGATATTAAGTTTAAAGGGAAAAAAGAACTGATTGAAGTTGTAGGAAAAGAAATTGATAAGCAATATATTTCGGATTTAACGACTATTTCACTTTCTTCGGATGTTATTAAGCGTCACCATGATATGAAAATAGTATATACTCCTATTCATGGTACTGGCGTTCAGATTATTCCGGATGCACTAAAAGCGTATGGATTTACAAATATTATTCATGTGCCGGAGCAGGATGTGGTTAGCGGTGATTTTCCTACGGTTATTTCTCCGAATCCGGAAGAACCGGCAGCTTTGGCTATGGCAGTTGAAAAAGCTAAAGAAACAGATGCTGAGTTGGTACTGGCATCTGATCCTGATGCAGACCGTGTAGGCGCTGCAGTAAAAAATGAGGCAGGCGAATGGGTGCTTGTAAATGGTAATCAGACGGCACTGTTGCTTGTATATTATTTAATTACACGATGGAAAGAGTTGGGACGTTTGCAAGGGAACGAATATATTGTTAAAACAATTGTGACCACTGAAACGATCCATACAATTGCCGAGCGGAATGATGTTGAAATGTATGACGTATACACCGGTTTTAAATGGATAGCCGATATTATGCGTAAAAACGAAGGAAAGAAAACCTATATTGGCGGTGGTGAAGAAAGCTACGGCTTCTTATGTGAGGATTTTGTTCGTGATAAAGATGCTGTTTCTGCTTGTTGTATTTTAGCAGAAGCGGCAGCCTGGGCTAAAGATCAGGGAATTACATTATATCAATTGCTTCAAAAGGTATATTTGGAGTATGGCTATTCAAAAGAAGTCAATATTTCGGTTGTAAAGAAAGGTAAGAGTGGTGCTGAAGAGATTGAAGCAATGATGAAAAATTATCGTGAAAATCCATTAACCGAAATTGCTGGTTCAAAAGTTACTATCTTTTATGATTATGCATCATTAAAGGGTTATAGCTTTACAGATAAAGAAGAATTCTCGATTAATATGCCTACGACTTCGAATGTTCTGCAATATTTTACAGAAGATAGAACAAAAGTTTCTGTTCGTCCTTCAGGTACTGAGCCGAAAATTAAGTTTTATTTTGAAGTACATGCTGATATTGATTCCATAGAAGATATTATGCAAGCTGAACAAGTTGCTCTTGAAAAAATAGAATTAATAAAAACCTCTTTAGGTATTTAATCTTGTAAAAGGCAAAAAGATTAAAAGACTGCCCAACAGGCAGTCTTTTTTTATTATCAAATATTTGATAATAAAAATCAAATAAATTGATACGTTCTGATTATTAAAGTATTATATTTGTAGTATGAGAGTCTTTCTAAACCTGATATTAATACTGTTTACCATTTATCTCTTTACCGGCTGTCATTCTCTGAATGAGGAAAAGAAATATGTTATAGGATTATCGCAATGTATGTTGGATGATGCCTGGAGACAATCTATGATTAGAGAAACCCAATTGGAAGCATCCAATTATGATAATATCAGGTTGGAAATCCGTAATGCAGATAATGACAATGAGCAACAGATAAGGCAAATACAGGAGCTAATTGATATGAAAGTGGATATTCTGATTATCTCTCCTTTTCAATCAGGCCCGATCACTCCTGTAGCAGAAAAAGCTTATAAGGCTGGCATACCGACTATAATTACGGATCGTAAAATAAATACGGAACTTTATACTACATTTATTGGAGCAGATAATTATGATATCGGAAAAACAGCCGGTAAATATGCCATAGATTATCTGCCGGATGATGCTGTTATTTTAGAAATTTGGGGAATGGAAAGCTCTTCTCCCGCACAGGAAAGACATCTGGGATTTGTAGAAGCTTTGCAGGAGCGTTCTGATATCTCTTATTTTGAACTGAAAGGTGACTGGAGATATGATACAACCAGTGTAAGAATTGCACGTACAAAGTTACCTGAACGAATAGATTTTGCATATGCTCATAATGATATGATGGCTATTGCAACCCGGGAATTTTTTGATAAATATAATCCTGAATTATCTAAAAAACTTCCGATTATTGGTGTGGATGCTGTGCCTGGTGCAGGTTTGGAAGCTGTTGCAGATGGGCGTCTTAGCGCTTCTTTTATGTATCCTACAGGTGGAGAGCAGGTTATACGTACTGCTATGAATATTCTGGAAGGGAAATCTGTTGAAAAATATATTCAACTTGAAAGCGCACAAGTAAATAAAGCCAGTGCCATTACTTTGCTTCTTCAAACAAAAACTATGCTGAATTATCAGAAACGTATTGAACAACAACGGAGTAATATAGACCAGTTGTTAAACCGTTATCAATTTCTTGAGAATTCCCTGCTACTTATATCCGTTTTGATGATAGCCTTTGTTATCCTGAGTATTTATACATTTATTATAAATAGGAAAGTGCGGAGACGGAATAAGGAATTACATCAAATGAACCAGAAAGAAAAGGAACAGCAACAAAAGTTGATAGCCCTCAATGCTGAAATAAAAGAAGTTACAGCCCAGAAACTGCAATTTTTTACGAATGTATCACATGAAATCAGAACGCCTCTCACGCTTATTATCGATCCATTGAACAAACTTATAGAGGTAATGAAAGATTCTCTATACTTTTCAGACTTACACCTTATCCGTAAAAATGCCAATAGGTTACTTAAAGTAATTAATCAAATCCTGGATTTCAGGAAACTGGAACTCTCAAAAGAGAAAGTTAAAATACATCCTGTTGAAATCGTATCTTTTACAGGAGAAATAAAATCGTATTTTGAGAGTATGGCTCAAGTAAGGAATATCGACTTGTGTTTTTCTGCAGCGATGGATAAACAGGAATTATGGATTGATACAAATATGATAGAGAAAGTATTTGTAAACTTGCTTTCCAATGCATTTAAATTTACCCCTGATAGTGGAAAAGTAGAAGTTTCTTTATATGAAGATGATACATACGTTTTTGTAGACATAAAAGATAACGGAAGCGGAATTAACCCGGAAAAAATACCTTATCTGTTTGATCAGTTTTATACGGAAAATAGTCCCTCTGGAACAGGAATAGGTTTGCACTTGGCAAAGGAATACATTGTTTTGCATCATGGGAATATTACCGTAAAAAGTATATTAGGAAAAGGTTCCGTTTTTACAGTAGTCTTAAATAAAGGGAAAACGCATTTTGAAAAAGACCTTGTATCAGAGCTGCCTGTTTCACAGCTATCCTACGAAGCTTCCCAACTGGATGATTCAACAGAGAAGGAATTGCTGTCGGAAAAGTATCCATATACGATCCTTATTGTAGAGGATGATAAGGAAGTTCTTTTATATCTTGCAGATGAATTAAAGAATAATTTTGAGACAATTACGGCTACCAATGGAAAAGAAGCGATGGAAGTACTTCAAAATGAAAATATTTCACTGGTCTTAAGTGATGTGATGATGCCTGAAATGAATGGATTTGATCTTTGTAGAGCCATAAAGAATGAAATATCCCTGAACCACATCCCTGTCATACTTCTTACTGCATTGGCCGAAGAGAGGCAGAAAAATTATGCTATTTCAGGGGGAGCGGATGATTATATCCAGAAACCTTTCAGTACAAAGTTTGTGAAGTTGAAAATAATCCGTTTGCTGGAAGAACGTAAACGATTGCGTGAGCAATTACTTTACAGATTAAAAGAAAGTAGTCTCTTACAAATCGATCCCGGCAAGGTCGAAAACATGGACGATCTCTTTCTTCGCCGTTTTTTGACATCTGTAGAGACAGTTTATCAGGATGCCGAATTCAATGTAGAGAAACTGAGCGAATTACTTTCCTTATCCCGTGGGCATCTTCATCGCAAAGTAAAAGAACTTACAGGCGATTCGCCTATCGAATTCCTCAGGAATTACCGTCTTCGCAAAGCCGCTATTTTATTAATGCAAAAACAGCTTTCCATCAGTGAAATAACTTATCAGACGGGTTTTTCCTCTCCGGCTTATTTTTCAAAGTGTTTCAAAGCTTTGTTTGGTATGACTCCACGGGAGTATCAGGAGGGTGAAAATCATTAGTATGGTTAGATGAGCTTATTGGACTTCAAATAAATTATACTTTTCTTTGCGCAAAACCTATGTAATTGTTAGAAATCTTTTTATGAATTAGTTTAGTGCTGTTTTTTTTGAACAAAAAACAAACGAAAAATACAATAAGGTAAATAGACAATAAGTGTATTGGAAAGAGATGAAAATGGTATGGATACAATAAGAATAATATAAACAAAGATACAAATTTTTTTTGAGACTACCAACTCATAGGATACTTACTCGATCCTTATACGATCTCTTCTGTAAGAAGAAATATGTTACATATCCCTTGGAGGAGCACTATCAAAATGTAAAAACAAAGCATATCCCAAAAAGAAGTCTGCAATAGCAAAGTTATAACGTTTCTTCGAATAGGTTGAAATTGACAGATTGAATCTTATTTTGCTGTTTTGCTTACAAATGGTCGGTGATGATGCTTGTTTTTGTCTTAAAAGTTTATATATTATTAACTGAATAAGTTAAATCGAAAGATTGATTCCACATTCTATCGGAAAAAACGTAGGATGATGAACGTGAAAACCAGAGGTCGCTATTTTTAAAAAAAATACAATAAGCCCCTTTCGTGGTTTCGGATTTTCAATCAAATCTAATCTTGTTTTGTATAAACCACCTTGCTTCGCAACTGCTATTATTAGACAAATGTCACATTTTTCATACAAAATTTATAGTTGAAGAGATTTGTTAATCCGATGTGACAAATGTAATAGTTTATGTTTGTTCTGTTATCTATCCTTGCTTTCTGCTACTCTACATTTGCCCCTCGTAATTTAATGTTAAATAACTAAAATCGAATTTACCTATGAAAACATCGTTTTGGTGCAAGCTATGTATGTCGGTTATTTTTTTGTTTGTAACCCATTCTCTCTTTGCGCAGCAAGTATCCGTTAAAGGAACTGTTCTTTCGGAAACCGATAACCTTCCGGTTGTCGGAGCATCAATCATCCAGAAAGGTACCACGAATGGAACCATTACAGACGTGGACGGGCAATTTACCCTCCAAGTATCTCAAGGTGCTGTGATTAGCATCAGTTATATAGGTTTCATTACCCAGGAGATCCCGGCAGATGCGGATAAAATATTTAATATCCTGTTGAAAGAAGATGTACAAACCCTGGGGGATGTAGTCGTAACCGGATATTCCAGCCAAAAGAAAGCCGACTTGACCGGTGCTGTTTCGGTTGTAAAAATGGATGAGATCAAAACCATTAACAGCAGTAATGCTATCAAATCATTACAGGGGCGTATACCGGGCATTCATATTAAAAATACAGGACAGCCTAACGGTGATGTGGATGTCAAGATCCGCGGAGTCTCTACACTGGGAAATTCAAAGCCACTGTACGTTATTGATGGAGTTCCCAGTACACGTTCGATGAATGAAATCGCTACTTCCGACATTGAATCGATCCAGGTATTGAAAGATGCTTCTTCTGCCACGATCTATGGTTCGCGTGCGGCTAACGGTGTAATTATTATCACTACACGTAAAGCTAAGTCAAAAGGCACGAATGTGGAATTCCGTTCTTCCCTTACTGCCCAACAATGGCAACGCCCGGTTAAACTTTTGAACAGTGATGAATATGGGAAAGTAAAATTCTATGCCGGTGTCTACGATGGACAGTTGGCAACACCGTCAAGCAATGCCGTTCTCGGTGAATATACATATGACTGGAGCCGTGGAAATCTGGGAGAACCGGTCCTCAATAAAATGACAATGGCTGAATACCTCTATGTAGGTGATAACCCCGTTATGTATGCATCCGATACCGACTGGGTAAAAGAAGTAAGCCGTACCGGATTTATGCAAAACTATAACCTAACCCTTACAACAGGAACGGATAAAGGTCGTGCCTTATTCTCTGCGGATTATTTCGGAAATAATGGTACGATCAACGGAACCTCTTTCGAACGTTTGACAGCCCGTCTCAACAGTGATTATAAATTGCTAAACGACCGGGTTACTATCGGTGAGAACCTCTCCATTTCAAAAACCCGCAGTTCTAATATAGATGCGGTCGATATCCAGAACATGGCGAAGAACCTGCCCTCCATTGTTCCCGTACATTCTGTAGACGGCGGCTGGGGCGGACCGGCTAACGGTATGTCCGATCGTCAGAATCCGGTTCGTGTTATCGAAGATAATAAACAGAACCATGAAGACGTATTCCGTATTTTCGGAGATGTAAACCTGACTGTCGACATCCTTAAAGGTCTGCAATTCCGGTCTAAATTAGGTATAGACTATACAGGCTTCTGGAAACGTAATATGCAGAAAACATATGTATCCGGTTTTATGAAAGACGAAACGGCAAAACTTACCAATGATGCCAATTACGGAGGGAACTGGATCCTGAGTAATGTGCTTAACTACAAATTCAATCTCAGCAAACATGATTTTGATATCCTGGCTGGACAGGAAATGCTCAAATACTCCTATGCAAATATTTCTGCTAGCCGTGACGGATTCCTGATCGAAACACCTGAATATATGTATCTTGATGCCGGTGAATCCAATTTTCAGAACGGCGGTGGCGGTACGGGTTATTCACTGTCTTCTTTCTTTGGAAAGATAAACTATAGTTATGACAACAAGTATCTGGCCTCTGTTACCGTACGCCGCGATGGATCATCACGCTTCGGTAAGAACAACCGTTGGGGAACATTCCCTGCATTCTCACTTGGTTGGCGTGTCAGCGAAGAAGCTTTTATGGAAGGAGCAAAAAATATAGTATCCGACCTGAAACTACGTTACGGATGGGGTAAAACCGGAAACCAGGAAATAGAAAACTATGCGGCCTATGGACTGTATCAGGCAGTATATGGAACCGATCCTACCTGGGAACGTGATAAGGGAACAGCTTATGATATAACGGGAGGAGGTTCTGGTACACTGCCTTCAGGATTTATCCGCACCCAACGCCCCAATGAAAACCTTCGTTGGGAAGCAACAACACAGAGCAATGCAGGTATAGATTTCGCATTCCTGGATTATAAATTCGTAGGGTCGGTCGACTATTTCTTCAAAAAGACAGACGATATCCTCGTTAAGCCACCCTATATAGCAACATTAGGATACGGTGGAGACCGTTATGTGAACGGAGCCAGTATGGAGAACTACGGATTTGAATTTATCCTGACATACAACCAACCGATCGGCGAAGTAGACCTTGCCATAACAGGAAATCTCTCTACCTACAAAAACAAAATAACCAAACTTCCTGAAGATGTAATCAACTCATATCCCGGCAACGGTAACGACCAGACTATCCTGGGACGCCCCTGGAAATCACTATTCGGATATGTAACAGACGGCTTATTCCAGACACAGGAAGAGGTGGATGCACATGCCAAACAACCCGGAAAAGGACTCGGTCGTATACGATATGTGGATTTGAACAATGACGGTGAAATAAACGATGAAGACCGTACCTGGTTAGGCGTTGAAGACCCCGATTTCCTATATGGTCTTAACATCACAGCCAGCTACAAACAATTCGATTTCTCTGTATTCTTCAACGGACAAGTAGGCTCACACTCATATAATAACCTCAAAGAATTTACAGATTTCTTAGGGTTCTTCGGTGGACAAAATTACGGGCGGCGACTTTTAGACGGCTGGCGTCCCGATAACACCAATACTACTATCCCTGCTATTACCGGCAATAATAACAATTCTGAAAATCGCCGTTCCACCTATTTCATTGAGAATACTTCATTCCTGAAACTCGCAAACTTCGAGATCGGATATACCTTACCCGAATCTGTAGCTCGTAAAGCATTTATGCAGAATGCCCGTATATACGTATCAGGACAGAACCTTCTGACAATCAAAAAAGGATGGGGAGACAACCAATTTACAGGAGCTGACCCGGAAACGCCTAATTACGCCTACCCGGTGCCACGGGCATTCACATTCGGTTTAAACGTCTCTTTTTAAGCCGCCTTTAAATAATTATTAAAAATTAATCATTAGCAAACATGAAACGAAGCATGATTTTTATAAAATTAGAAAAGTCCATAATAATAAAAATCGTGCGAGTTCCATACAACCTTAGTTTAAAAAAATAAAATATTATCGTATGAAAACATATAAATATTTATTGCTGACAGCTGCTGCTACATTCACATTCAATGCATGTGATTCATTTCTGGATGAGACAGCACGTGGAGTAGGTGACTCTGACCAGTTGAACGGACCTGCAGAAGTGGAAAAAATGGTAATAGCGGCCTATTCATCACTTGGGAACTACCAATTTGGCGACGGACTCCACGCCCCGTGGCCATATGGCGATCTTCGTGCAGGCGACTCTTACAAAGGAGGAGCCGGAACAGGCGATATGGGAGACTTCCACCTTATGGAAACATTCGTATACCTACTCGATGATAATAGTTACCTGGACAAACGCTGGTATTCCGGATATATATCTATAGCCAGATGCAACGATGCCCTGAAACGTATTAATGATTTGACAGAAGAAGAATATCCGAAAAAGAAAAGTCGCCAGGCAGAACTCCGTTTCCTGCGCGCACACTATAATTTCGATATGAAGATACTTTTCAAAAAAATACCCTATATCGATGAAAATGTGGCGGAAGACGATTATATCACCATTTCCAATGACGTATATAACGACCAGCAACTTTGGGACCTCATCATCGAAGAATTCCGCTTTGCTGTAGAAAACCTTCCGCCCAAACAGGATGAACTTGGACGTATCAATGCAAATATGGCAAAAGCCTATCTGGCAAAAGCTCTTCTTTATTCGGCCTATGAACAAGATGAGAAACATAATGTAGTTAACATCAACAACAGCCGGTTGGAAGAAGTTGTAAAACTTGCACGCGAACTCTCTTCAGTGTATTCCCTATCATCCGACTTTGCAGACAACTTCTTGTGTGAAACTGAAAACGGGCCTGAATCTATCTTTGCGATCCAGCATTCTGCCAATGACGGAACCCTCAAAGGTCGCCTCGACTGGGGAGCCATGCTGAATTATCCGATGAACAGCGAATATGGATGCTGCGGATTTCACCAACCTTCACAAAACATGGTCAATGCATTCCGTACTGATGATAAAGGATTACCTCTTTTTGACACGTTCAATGAGAAGAACCTCTCAAATGCAGACGATGTATTGCAAAATAACGTAGATCCCCGTTTGAACCATACGGTAGCCATACCAGGTGCACCTTATAAATACGTACCTGATTTCATTTTCGACAGAAGTTGGTTACGCGACCCGGATGTGTATGGAGAATTTATGTCATTGAAAGAAGTTGTACGGCCTGATTGCCCTTGCTTTGGATTCGTTCTGCCATTTATGAGCAGTTCCAAGAACCGTGATGTGATCCGCTACGACGACGTAATGCTTTGGGAAGCCGAAGCTCTCATCGAACTCGGACGTCATAACGAAGCCCTACCCATTATCAACAAAATCCGTCAGCGCGCAGCAGCAAGTACAGCGCGCCTTGTGGACGTACAAGGCGATGCAACCGGTAAATTCGTAATTGATGTATACAAACCCGGTGAAAACTGTTCAGCCTGGACACAAGATTTTGCCCGTCAGGCATTACGTTGGGAACGCCGTCTGGAATTTTCACAGGAAGGATTCCGTTTCTTCGACCTCGTACGCTGGGGTATTGCAGAAGAAGAAATAAACAAATACTTCAAGGAAGAACAACCCCGTCGTACCTACATTACTAACGATGTAAGATTCAGAAAAAATAAAGACGAATACTTCCCCGTTCCGAAGAATCAGATTAATTTTAGCAAAAAATTATATAAACAAAATTATGGCTGGTAATCCGTCATATGCAAGACGACTAATTTTTAGAATCTAATATCATATCATCATGCAAAAAAAGAATTTATTTTTATTCGTCTGCGCTGCTTTACTGGCAATGCAGGCAAGTGCCGAAGAAGTATCGATTAAGATTACAAAGAAGTATCTCAATCTTCCGGTAGCTCACCAGATACAAAGGTCTGTTATGACTTTTAAAGTTGATGGAAAGCAGGAGCGGATGTTTAATATCCGGCTGGCTTCCGGACTGGCAGATTATTGGGTGTTCTGTGACGTTTCTTCTTTCAAAGACAAAACAATTACAATCTCTTATAAAGGAGACAACAGTGGACTAAAGAGTATTTATCAGGCAGACGAAATTGCAGGACAGGAGAACTTATACAAAGAAACGAATCGTCCGCAACTTCATTTCACACCTAAAAGAGGCTGGCATAACGATCCGAACGGTCTGATTTATTATGAGGGTGAATACCACCTGTTCTATCAACATAATCCATACGAACGGGATTGGGAGAATATGCATTGGGGACATGCTATCAGTAAAGACTTGATCCATTGGGAAGAAATACAGGAAGCTCTGTATCCGGATGAACATGGAACTATGTTTTCGGGTTCTGCAGTTATTGATTACAATAATACGGCCGGTTTTAATAAAGGAAAGACGCCGGCAATGGTAGCTATTTATACCGCCGATAACCCCGACAGGCAGATCCAATGTATTGCTTACAGCCTTGATAAAGGCCGTACCTGGACAAAATATGATGGCAATCCGGTGATTGATTCCAAAGAAAAGTGGAATAGTAAAGATACGCGTGACCCGAAAGTATTTTGGTACGAACCAAACAAGGAATGGGTGATGGCATTGAACGAAAGGGATGGGCATTCTATCTATACTTCTGCTAATCTGAAAGAATGGAAGTATGAAAGTCATATTACCGGATTCTGGGAATGCCCGGAGTTGTTTGAATTGCCTGTAGACGGAGATATGAATAATAAAAAATGGGTGATGTACGGCGCTTCCGGAACTTATATGATTGGCACTTTTGATGGTAAAAAATTTACGCCGGAGTCAGGTAAGTATTACTATACAACCGGTTCTATCTATGCAGCCCAGACTTTTACCAATATACCTGAATCGGATGGAAGAAGAATCCAGATCGGTTGGGGACGTATTTCACATCCCGGCATGCCTTTCAACAGCCAGATGCTTTTGCCGACAACATTAACATTGAAAACCACCAAAGATGGCATTCGCTTGTTCAATAATCCGGTAAAGGAAGTGGATAAATTGCAAACACTTCTCTTCCAAAAACAAACCATACAAGTGAAAGAAGCCAATGAATTGCTTCACTCGTACAGTAATTCCGATTGTCTGCGGGTACAATTTACGATAAAACTCTCTCATGCAACGGATGCCGGATTTAATTTATATGGGCAGCAATTGCTGAGATATGATATGAATAATAACCTGGTCAATGGTGTTTTCTATTCTCCGGAAGATATGACGAGCATGGAAATAACAGCTGATATTATCGTTGATAAAACGTCTATAGAGGTTTTCATTGATAATGGCACTTATTCTTATTCAATGGAGCGTAGAGCAGATGCCGGAAACAGGGAAGGTTATCATTTCTGGGGGAACAACATTGAAATTAAGGATCTGAAAGTGTATTCTATGATTTCAATTTGGAACAAATGAAGAATAATAAACCAATAATTGTAGGAATAGGTGAGTTGCTCTGGGATATATTTCCGGACGAGAAAAAGGCCGGTGGTGCTCCTATCAACTTTGTCTATCATGCCAGTCAACTTGGCGCCGAAGGATATGCTATCAGCGCGATTGGTAATGATGCATTAGGTACGGAAATTCTCCGGGTACTGGATCAGAACCATATCCGGCATTATATGGAAACGACTGCGTATCCGACGGGCACGGTAATGGTTGAATTGGATAATGAAGGAAAGCCCACGTATACGATTGTTGAAGGTGTGGCATGGGATCATATACCTTTAACCCGGCAATCTGTCGATCTGGTGAAAAAGGCAGATGCTATTTGTTTCGGCACATTGGCGCAACGTTCGCCTGTTTCCAGGGAAACAGTCGGAAAACTGCTTACGTATGCTTCCGAAGATGCATTACGATTCTTTGATATCAATATCCGCCAGCATTATTATTCCAAAGAATTGATAGAAGTCTGTCTGGAGAGTGCAAACGTGTTTAAGATCAATGATGAAGAATTGGAATTAATAGCTCAGATGTTTAAATTAGAAGGCAGTACCGATGATATTTGTCAATGGTTTATTGAAAAATACCAATTGCGTTATCTAGTCCTGACGGCAGGAAGTGAGTATAGTTCCATTTATGGAAATAATGAGAAGTCAATGATTTTAACCCCTAAAGTGAAGGTTGCCGATACCGTGGGTGCTGGTGATGCCTTTTCGGGGGCATTTGTTTATTCAATATTGACAGGTGAATCACTGAAGGCGGCTCATCAGAAAGCGGTAGATATTGCCGCTTTTGTTTGCACGCAGAATGGAGCATGGCCGCCATATTCTTGAAAATAAACCCCAAACCCCTAAAGGGGCTTCTAGGGAAAATTAAAAGAAGTTCCCCTTTAGGGGATAGGGGTATTTTAATAATAAATATATGAAAGAAAAGAATATTATATTGAAGTTAGTTCCTGTCATGCTGGCATTCTTCGTGATGGGATTTGTAGATCTGGTAGGAATTGCCACGAATTATGCAAAAGTTGATTTCAACTTGTCGGATACTTTAGCTAATCTTTTTCCGTCGATGGTATTTTTCTGGTTTCTGATATTTTCAGTACCTACAGGGATGCTGATGAACAGAATTGGTAGACGAAAAACGGTTATAATCAGTTTAGGAATAACGATTGCATCCTTATTGCTTCCACTTATCAATTATTCGTTTATTTCTATGTTGATTTCATTTTCCTTGTTGGGTATCGGAAATACACTGATGCAGGTGTCGCTAAACCCTTTGCTTTCAAATATTGTGAGCGATAAACAATTGGCCAGTTCGATGACGTTTGGTCAGTTTATAAAAGCAATCGCTTCTTTTATTGCTCCTATCATAGCTGCTTGGGCTGCTGCGACATTTGGAGACTGGAAAATTCTGTTCCCGATTTTTATGTCAATTGCAGTCATAAGTATATTGTGCTTAGGATTTACACAGATCAAAGAACAAGAACAAGAGGGAAATACATCAACGTTCGCCCAATGTTTTGCATTGCTTGGTGATAAACTTATTTTTCTGTCTTTTTTGGGTATTATGTGCCATGTTGGGATTGATGTCGGAGTAAATGTAACGGCTCCTAAAATCTTAATGGAGCGTTTAGGTATGCCATTAGAAGATGCCGGTTATGCCACCAGTGTTTATTTCCTTTTTCGTACGGCAGGATGTCTGTTGGGAACATTTATCCTGGCAAAATTCTCTCATAAATTCTTTTTCCTGATCAGTGTAATATGTATGATCCTGGGATTCGGAGGATTGTTTATTTTTAATGACCTGATGATCATTTATGCTTGTATCGGACTGATCGGTTTCGGCAACTCCAATATCTTCCCGGTAATTGTATCGCAGGCACTGCTTCACATGCCTGATAAAAAGAATGAAGTATCCGGTTTGATGATTATGGGTTTGTTTGGTGGAACAATATTCCCGTTATTGATGGGAATTACATCCGATGCGATGGGTAGCCAAATGGGAGCGTTAGTCGTAATGGCGGTTGGGGTTGTTTACCTGTTATCTTTTACTCCGAAATTAAACCGGTCAATACGCTGATAAGTATACTTTTTGCAGTTGGTCTTAGAAGAAACTGTTTTGAATTTTACAGTAAAATTCAAAACAGTTTTTTTGTCAAAAAAATAGACAGTGATGTTAAAAAAATGGACATGTATATATAAGACTATATTGTTTAATTTGCATATTAATAACGTTTTATGTGTTTGGCATTTTTTTTGTTCATATAGAAATTGAATAAATATAAATGAAAAGCGATGTTCTTACGACGATTTAAGAAAAGTAAGTCCTTACGGATTGTAAATTTGTTGGGGCTAGCGGTTATTTTCTCCTGCTTGATGTTATCGTATGCGTATATAAAAAAAGAATTAAGTTACGATAAGTTCCATTCAAATGCAGACCGGATTGTCCGCTATTCCTTACAATATGAAAATGAATCTATAGATGTCCGGATTCCCGGATTCACAGGAGATGATCCATCTATTGCTGATGTTTCCGGGATAGAAGCCATTGTACGGATGCGTAAAGTAAATGGTTGTGAGTTAAAGCAAAAGGACAGGAATCATTTGCTCGAGGACTTGTATTTAGTAAGTAGCAATTTTTTTGATGTATTTGATTTTAAGTTACTGGAAGGTGATAGAAACCGTGTGTTGGATGCTCCCGAAAAAGCTGTGATCAGTAAAAGTTATGCCAGGCAACTTTTTGGCGAAGAATCACCTATGGGGAAAGAGATACAACTCGTTAACGATCTTAGATTCGGAGATAAAAAAGTATTATATGTAAGTGGTGTTTTTGAAGATTTTCCGGAAACATCTCATTTCCATTCCGATATACTTGTTCATTTACCGGATGCGGAAAATGATTTCTTTACATATGTATATTTGCTGTTGTATCCCCAGACAAATGTAGCTGAATTAACCCGGGCGATTGCTACAAATCTGGATGAAGTCAATAAGGATGATCCCCGTAAAGCATCACCATATCTGTTTCCATTAACCGATATTCATTTGCATAGTCATCTGCAACGGGAGCATGAGCCGAATGGACATATTTATTATGTGTATCTGATAACAGGAGCTAATCTGCTTCTATTGTTGATTGTGTTATTTAATTTATGGTTAAATGCAGGGTTGATCTTTTCATTTAATCGCCGTTATTACCAGTTGTTGAGGCTAAACGGAGCTTCTTCTTTAGTTGTTTTGCGGGATGAAAGCCTGTTGGCATTAATTTTAGGATGTATTTCCATGGTGATTGGAGCAGGGTTAGCATGGTTGGTTTCGCCCGGATTACAATGGGAGATTTTATCAGATGGAAAAGCTTTGTTTTTGTTATGTTTATCATTTTTATTCCTGGTGGTAATGGTTTCGGCTGTTCCGGTATTCAACCGGATGTCGTCTACTTTGTTTTTGAATACACAAACGAATTTGCGTAACTCCGGATTTACATTATCGAATGTAAAATATATGCTGATCGGACAATATGGGATTGTGATGTTTATCATTATCGTCAGTTTTTGTATTACTAAACAGATCGGTTTGATCCGCGCATCACAAGTAGGAGGGGAAGAACGTACAATACTTGTGCTGAATGAGCAACCTTCAGCAGTACAGGAACGCTACGAACTATTAAAAGCGGAACTGACAAAATATCCGGAGATACGGATGGTTACTTCAGCTATGCAGTTGCCCGGATCAGCTATTCGTGATAGAATTGGAGCTTGGAAAGAAGGAGAATCCCCGGAAGATTACAAAGTAATTCCGCTTTTGGTAGTAGGCAATGATTTTTTACCGTTTTTTAATATTCAACCGGTTGCTGGGCGTGTTTTTCAGCAGAATAAGATATCCCTTAAAGAAGAACAACAACTATTGAATCGGTTTTTTACAGAAAAAGAACGTGCCAATGTTTCCGAAGAATATGTGTTGAATCAAAAGGCGATACAATTATTGGGATTTGATTCCCCGGAAGAAGCAATCGGCAAACGCCTTTATTTTAGCCAGGGTACTATTGATTATATTAATAATGGAACCATAGTGGGTGTAACGGAAAATTTTAATTATACAAACACATACGAAGACTCTATCCCACAAATCCTTTTGCAGCGGACAATTTTTCAGTCTTGTTTTATGATTTATCTTTCGCCGGAAAAAACTGAACAGGCAATTCAAACGTTCAACCATGTCTGGAATGAAATTAATCCCGAATATGAGGCGCAGTATACTTTTTTACATGATGTATATAATGATGTCTATCGTAATGAACTGAATGCAGAACAGCTGGTGCGCGTATTTTCTTTGCTATGTCTTATTGTTGCCACACTAGGGTTGATTATTATTATGGCGTTTGTAATTAAGCGTAAAACGAAAGAAATTGGCATCCGTAAGGTGAATGGCGCTACAACATCTGATATTATACAGTTGTTGAACAGCCGGTTTGTCAGGTGGATTTTCATAGCTTTCTTATTGGCGGTTCCCGGAGCATATGTGGTGATGGTACATTGGCTGGAAAGTTTTGCTTATAAGACTTCGCTCGACTGGTGGATTTTTGCACTGGCGGGTATTTCTGTATTGTTGCTCTCAGTTGCTGCTATTTCATGGCAAAGTTGGCGGGCGGCAACGATTGATCCGGTTAAAACGTTAAAAAGTGAGTGATAGCAGCTTGTTCTCATTAAAAAAAATACCGTTATTTTTATTGTTGACTTCCAGTGTGTTGTCTTGTCTGATTGATTTTTTATTAGTATTCTTTTTGAAACCGTTGAACAAATTAAAGAGTTGAACTGTTTTATAAACGACTCTCGTAAGAAAATTTTATAGGTATTAGTTTTGGTTTATGTTTAGGTTCAGGCAGGCTGTGAAGCCCACCTGAACTTCATTTTTTTAGACCTATATTAAATGACTCACCGGCACCCAAAGTGGTAACCGTTCTGACCTGCTATGGTAACTATAAATCCAACACGCACTGTACATTGTAGAGCTGTGTATCCGTTGATTTGTTTAAACGAATTAACTGTTAAACGCCTTAACGGAAATAAGACTATTTAGCATTGAAACGGCAATAATAGGAAAGTATCAACAAAACTGATATTATAATTGTTTTTATATCATAGACATTAACTTAAAAAAGAAAAAGCTATGAAACTGTCAAAAGGTATAATTACAATTATTGTAATTGCAGGTATTGTATTAATCGGTTTTTTATGGGGTAAATCGGCATACAACAGCATGGTTGAAAAAGAAATTGCCGTAGAGACGCAGTGGGCACAGGTACAAAATGCTTATCAACGACGTGCGGATCTGATACCAAACCTGGTAGCAACCGTAAAAGGGTATGCAACGCATGAACAACAAACCTTGACTGAAGTGGTTGAAGCTCGTGCGAAAGCTACTCAAATGAATATCAGTGCAGATCAGCTAACAGAAGAGAATATAAAAAAGTATCAGGAAGCTCAGGGACAATTGAGTACTGCATTGGGACGCCTGATGATGATACAGGAAGCTTATCCAGATCTGAAAGCAAATACTAATTTTATGGCCTTACAAGATGAGCTTGCAGGGACAGAAAATCGGATTTCGACGGAACGTAACAAGTTCAATGAAAAAGTGAGGGACTACAATACTACTATTCGAACATTCCCCCGGAATATTTTTGCAGGTATGTTTGGTTTTGAACGGAAAGCATTTTTCGAAGCGGATCAATCAGCGCAAAAAGCGCCGGAAGTGAAATTCTGATATGAAGCAGCTGGCTAAAATATTTATTCTGTTTTTAAGTACTACTGTATATCTCTATGCGCAGGATGATTTACCTGAACCGATGAGTCCACCGCGTATGGTTAATGATTTTGCGCAAATATTTGATAAAACGCAGCTTAATGATCTCGAACAAACACTTCGTAATTATCATGATACAACTTCGACTCAGATATATGTCGTAACAGTTACAGACTTAAAAGGGTATGATGTATCAGATTTTGCGGCGCGATTAGGTGAGAAATGGGGCATTGGGCAGAAAGAGAAAAATAACGGAGTGCTTATCCTGATTAAACCCCGTGTTGGCAATGAACGCGGAAGGGTTTTTATTGCAACCGGTTATGGGGTGGAATATATCCTTACAGATGGGCGTGTAGGGCGTATAATGGATGAATATATGATGCCTTATTTACAAAAAGGAGATTATTACAATGCAACCAGGGCTGCGATAGGGAAAATTATTGATTATTTGTCCGGTGAGTTTCAGGCTGATGAAGAAGGCTTAACCGGAGGTAGTATCATTGGTTCAATTATATTTTTTTTATTTATCTTATTCCTGCTCTACATTATCACAAAAGGTGGTCGTGGTGGAAGAGGCCCTATGATAGGGGGTGGTTTAGGGGGCTTTTTAGGCGGTACGCTGGGAGGTGGTCGTTCCGGAGGTAGCTTCGGTGGAGGTGGCGGTGGAAGTTTTGGAGGTGGCGGTGCTGGAAGAGGATTTTAATGAGTTGATAATAATGTTGTTGATGAAATGTATGAACAAGGAGAACGTTAAAAATGTTATTTAGGGTGATTATATAAATTTAAAATAAAGAATTATGAAACGAAGCATGATTTCAAAAGTTTAAAGTTTCGGGTTCCAGGTTCCAAATAAAACCATTGAACTTTGAACATGAAACCTTGAACTTAAATATGCGAGTTCCATACGACTTTAGTATAAACAAATAAAATTTTATCGTATGAAAAAAGTATTATTTCTATTGACTATAGGGCTGCTTTCCGGAGTAATGATGCAGTCGTGTAAGGAGAGTGATGAAAAGTTGCAAACACAAGTAAATCAGGTAATGCAAAAGACTGTTCCGGAAGTTATAGCTATTGTCCAGAACGGGGTTGCAACTTTAAGCGGAGTGGTTGAAAGTGAAGATACAAAGATGATGCTTGAAACATTGGCAAAAGAGGTGAAGGGCATTAAATCGGTCGTTAATAATGTAACAGTACATAAACCTGAGCCTCCTGTAACGATTAATCCGGATGATACAATTAGAACAACTATTGAAAGTAAGTTGAAAGATGCAGGATTTAAAAGTGTATTTATTGATGTAAATAATGGAGAAGTTGTTCTTACCGGTGATGCGAAAAGATCTGATCTTACCAAAATTATGCAGATTGCAAATGAATCAAACCCAAAGAAAGTTACCAATAATTTAAATTTGAAATAATAATGGCATTGAAAGATAAATATTCGAAAATCATACAATATGCCCAGGCTTCGAATGTGGAAAACTTATCTGTTTCCGAACAAAACGAGGTATTGTATATTTCCGGTTCTGCTTTAAGGGAAGTAAAGGAAAAAATGTGGGATTTGTACAATGAAATAGATCCTGATATGCGAGCCGGCGATCTGGTTTTAAAAATTGAAGAACTTCCCGGACAGGAAGAAATTTATGAAATAAAATCAGGGGATAACTTAAGTAAAATAGCAAAGAATTATCCGGGTATGACATGGAAAAAAATCTATGAAGCCAATAAGGATATTATTAAAGACCCGAATATCATTTATCCCGGGCAGAAAATTAAAATCCCCCACTGATTTGTTAACAAAATTTGCAAAAAAAAGGAAGAACTGTTTATGGCTCTTCCTTTTTTTCTTCATTTAGTGACTGTTTAAATTTTCCATGAATGAAAAAATTAGGGGGGATTCTTCGTTATTTTTCTTTCCTCTTTTTGTGTAGTTGATCTCTTTCCTCAGCTCAGATAGCCCGCTATCATCGCTTCACAAAGAAACCAACTACACGAAAAATAGCTTTGAAAGATATACGAGCAAAATTTAAACAATCTCTAAAATTATGCTTAACTTCACCGTCTGGGTTATGAAACAATACTGGAGTATTTTAAAAAAATATAAGGCAAGCCTGCTAATCAGCCCGTTTTTAGTTCTTATATCAGTCTTATCTGAAACGATTCAGCCTTATTTTATGTCTCTTATTGTAGATGAGGGGGTCATTCCGAAAGATATGTCAGTCATTGGTAACATTGGAGTGATCATGATTGTTGTTTCAGTTGTCGGGTTGGTAATCAGTATCATCAATGTATATGTTTCATCCAGGGCATCCATCGGTTTTGGAACGGACCTGCGTTCTTCACTTTTTGATAAAATACAGGCATTATCTTTTCCGGATATAGATCATTTTAGTCCGGCTTCGCTTATTACCCGTCTTACGAATGATATAACGAAGATACAACAGGTGATTCTTATGTCAATGCGCATTATGCTGCGTGCTCCTTTAATGCTGATTATGGCATTGTTTTTTGTAATTAATATTAATTCAGAACTTGCACTCATCCTGGCAGTTTCTATTCCACTACTTGCTATCAGTGTTTTTATAATAATGAGAAAGGGTTTTCCTTTTTTTATTAAAGTACAGCAGAAGATTGATGCTTTAAACGGTGTTGTCAGGGAGAACCTGATTAATATACGTGTCGTAAAATCCTTTGTCAGGGAAGATTTTGAAACTAAAAAATTTATATACAGTAGTGAAGAACTGCGTGATATTGTTATTAAAGCATCAAATATTATTATCACTGTATTTCCCGTTATGCAACTGATATTAAATATGTCAATTCTAGCTATTTTGTGGTTTGGTGGAAATAAAGTTATCGATGGAAACCTGAAAGTCGGTGAGTTAATTTCTTTTGTAAACTATTTGATGCAGGTACTAATGTCTCTTATGATGCTTTCTATGGTATTTATGACGATCGCCCGGGCATCTGCATCTTCACAACGTATATTGGAAGTATTGAATGCGGAATCTTCACTTACGGATACGGAAAATGCTTTGCTGAATGAATATCATATCCGCCAGGAGGGAGTGGAGTTCAGGAAGGTTAGTTTCAGATATGCGAATGGAGAAACGGATGTGTTGAAAAATCTTAGTTTTCAGGTTCAGCCCGGTGAAACGATTGCTGTTGTAGGTGCAACGGGTTCTGCAAAAAGCTCGATGGTACAATTGATCCCCCGTTTATATGATGTGACGGGAGGTGAGATTTTAGTAGATGGAATCAACGTAAAAGACATCCGGTTACAGATTCTACATCAGGAAGTAGGAATGGTACTACAAAAGAATGACCTGTTTACAGGGACGATTCTTGACAATTTAAAATGGGGAAAACCGGATGCAACAATGGAAGAAGTAAAAGATGCAGCCAGGGTAGCACAAGCCCATGATTTTATTGTTTCGTTTACGGATGGATATGATACGATGTTAGGACGTGGCGGGGTAAATGTTTCGGGTGGACAGAAACAGCGTTTATGTATTGCACGCGCACTTCTTCGCAGACCTAAGATATTGATTCTTGATGATAGCACCAGCGCTGTTGATAGTGAGACGGAAATTAAAATACGAAACGGACTGAAAGAATTATTATCTGATACGACTGTTTTTATAATTACCCAGCGTATCAGTACAATGCAATCGTCAGACCGGGTGATAGTGTTGGAAGATGGAGAAATAGAGGCATTTGATACTCCGGACAAACTTATTAAAACATCGGAGGTTTATAAGGAAATTTATTATTCACAACAAATTGTTTTGTGATGGCTTCAGAGAAGCATGAGGGTATAGAGAATGTAAACCCTGGGCAAAGTATAAAAACATTGTTCAGGATATTAGCGTATTTAGGATATGATAAGAAGTTGCTTTATATCATAGCTTTATTAATTATCATTGGGATTATATGCAATTTGTTTGGCTCTTATATGCTCCGACCTATTATTAACGATTATATAATTCCCGGTAATATAGCAGGACTGATGCAAATGTTATTGATATTGGGAGCGATCTACCTTACAGGAGTTATTGCTGTATATATTCAATCCCGTATGCTTAATAAGATAGGGATGAGAACAGTTACCCGTATGCGGGTCGACCTTTTTACGAAAATGGAAAAGCTCCCCCTTAAGTATTTTGATACACACCGTCATGGGGATCTGATGAGTCGTTACACGAATGATATTGACCGGATAAGTGATGTATTGACTGATAGTCTCGCTGATATTCTTTCAAGTGCACTTACTCTCGTAGGAGTTTTGCTTATGATGGCATATATCAGCCCTATACTGACATTAGTGGTTCTGGTGATGGTTCCGGTTATGCTTATAAGTACAAATTATATTGTCAAACGAAGCCGTAAATATTTTGCCGAACAACAGGCTGCATTAGGGAATATGAACGGATATGTAGAGGAAATGATCAGTGGGCAGAAGGTCGTTAAGTTATTTGGACATGAAAAAGAAGTCGAAGCCGATTTTAACTCTTTAAATCAGGCTCTGAACAATAAATCGCAGAAAGCACAATTCTACTCCGGTATGATGATGCCGTTTATGCAAAACCTGAATACGCTCAATTATGTATTGGTAACGATCATTGGTGCATTATTGGCTATTTTCAGGGGCTTTGATGTGGGTGGGCTGGCTGCATTTCTTCAATATTCACGTCAGTTCGGGCGTCCTATCAATGAGTTGGCAACACTTTATAATAATATTCAGGCGGCTATTGCTGGTGCAGAAAGGATATTCGAAATTATAGATGAAAGACCCGAGTCTGATGATGAAATGCAAGCTGTTACTTTAGATAAAGTGAAAGGTGATGTAAATGTCGAAAATGTTTATTTTGGTTATAAACCGGAAAAGTTAATTCTTAAGAATGTCTCTTTTCATGCATCACCCGGATGTAAAATAGCTCTTGTTGGTTCTACCGGAGCTGGAAAAACGACAATTATGAATTTGTTACCCCGCTTTTTTGATATATCATCAGGAAATATATCTATTGATGATCAATCAATTGGGGGCATCAAGCGTTCAAGTTTGCGAAGTGTTATGGCGATTGTTCTGCAGGAGACCCATTTGTTTACAGGTACAGTCCGCGAAAATATCCGTTTCGGGCGATTAAACGCTACGGACGATGAAGTTATTGCTGCTGCTAAATTAACTTCGGCTCATTCCTTTATACGTCGCCTGACGCATGGATATGATACTTTTTTAGAGAACGATGGTGCTAATTTGAGCCAGGGACAAAGACAGTTATTAAATATTGCACGTGCGGCAATAGCTGATCCTTCTATTCTTTTGTTGGATGAAGCGACCAGTAATATAGACACCCGGAGTGAAATACTTATCCAAAGAGGTCTTGACCAGCTGATGCAAGGACGAACCAGCCTGATAATAGCCCATCGCTTGTCGACGATACGCAATGCACATTTGATTCTTGTTCTAGAGAAAGGAGAAATTATTGAACGCGGTACTCACACCGAACTTTTAGATCAGAAAGGGAGATATTATACCCTTTATAAGGAACAATTCGAATAAATCTGTCCATTATTTATTTAAAATATTCAAATTGATGAATGTTTAGTAAGTATTTATGCTTGTTTTGACAACTTTAACCTTTAGTTATTTGTTTTATTAGTGAAGCGGAAACGCTTTCATAGCATATTATTAAGTCAATATCTTAGTTTGTTCGGGAAGGCTGTGAAGCCTTCCTGGACTTTCTGGTAAAAAGAGGATAGATAATCTTATTTCATAACAGCAAAAAGCTATTTTTTATTTGTTAAATTTCAGGTAAACACTATCTGCCTGAAAGAAGGATGCCGAAAAAACATATTAATTGATTTGTTTCTTTGCATTCTAAACTTTTTTGGATATCAATTGTTATTATAGCAAAAGGTATTAGTCATTAAGGTACAATTTAGGTTAGTTAAGTTTATAGTAATGTAATCTATTTAGAAAATCGTGAGTATTTAAGTGGTTATAAATAATCCTGGCTTGTGAAAGTCGGGATTTTTTTTGAAATATCTATTTTTAACAGGAATAAGTTTGTCATGGTTTCACATTAATTTCAGAGCACGATAAATGAAGAACTTGTAGTTTTTTTTATTTGCTCTGAACAAAATTGATTTTTGATTGTTATAGTAAAACCCTTTATTTTAAGGTGAAAAAAATCCCGACCTTCACAGGCAGGGATAGATTTAATAATTTCAGAATTAATGATTGATGATAAACAAACTAACTAACTAACAAAATAAACTATAATACCTATTAATCATTACTCGTTCATATAACAGTCTTACAAAAAAAAGGTTCATGTAAAAATAGGTTAAAAATATGTTTTTATTGTGTAAGACGAGCGGCCGCAGCCGTAAACATAGCTTATTTAGGCTGTTTTAGGTTGAATATAAATTAAAAAGACAATTGAAATTTGTGTGTCACAATTATAATTTTTTATCGCATATAGAGAAATAATATTGAGTAAGGTTATTGTTTGCAGAATTAGCTAAAATTAAAATGAGAGGATTTTATGATATAGTTGTGGTTCGGGTAAAAGAAAAGTGATATTTTGAATATAAGAAAAAAGAATGTTCATTTAGAATAAGGCAATAAAATATATAGCTGAATAAAGACTTCTTGCTAGGGGAAAGCAAGCGCATTCAAAAGCGGGGCTTTTGTTTTGGGACTTTTTTCTATAACAACTTCATTCATCATCATCTTGTTTTTTCCTTTTTTGGATTAATAACACGGCTTTGCATATGGAATAAACTGTAATTATAAATAGCAGCATACCAATGAAGCCTGCATTAATACTCATAATAAAATCCATACTGTCCATTTTACACTCATAATTAATTTATTATTACTAAATTTAGACAAGGCAAATCTTGCCTTATACAAATATAATACACACAATAAAATAATTTTTATTATTAAAATCTATGGGTATATAGGAAGAATTTATTAGTGTAAGGAGATAATTATGATAAAAATATGGATGGATAAATTTAGAATGGTATACTTTTTAGTACATCACATACGTTCCAATAAAAACGAAAATCCCTTTTAATCAAATGATTAAAAGGGATTTCTGGTACTCGAAGGGGGACTTGAACCCCCACAGCCGCAATGGCCAAAGGATTTTAAGTCCTTCGTGTCTACCAATTCCACCATTCGAGCATCCTGTAAAAGATCGATGAGCGGAAGACGGGATTCGAACCCCGCTCTCTATATGCTTATAAACAAATACATTTCAGACTTTCTTAAAAAAATGGGTACCGATTTAGTACCTTAAATTTGTCCCGAATTGTATTGCAGATGTTCTCTAATGTCTGCTTTGCTTTTCGGGTTCAAAATTACACTCTTTTTTTGAATCCGCCAAATAATTGAAAAAATAATGAAAAATAAAGTTCCCACCACCTCAAACTTTCAGA
>JAITVY010000106.1 GCA_031285565.1 Tannerella sp.
ATAATCCAATTAGCAGGAATGTTACCTCCTTGAATCTCTCTTTGCGGTGAATATTCATAAGCAAATGTTGAAGGAAGAGGAAGTGTTGAGAATTTGAAATTGTTAGTAGACAGATTTAATGTCTGTAAATTTATATTTTGGGATAAATCTATTTCTGTCAAATTATTACCCGCCAGATTTAATGATCTCAACTCCGTATTATTGGTCAGATCAATCGTTGTAACTTTTCCATCCACCAAATAACTACTCTCCCATATTAAATCTTTCAGGTGGATAATGTGAGAAACATCCAACTGCTTAATTCCATTATTGCTGCAATCCAGATATTCCAGATTCACGTTTTGGGAAAGATCCATATTATCCAAACTGTAACACCTTGAACAATCCAAATATTCCAGGTTCACGTTTTGGGAGAGGTCAAGCGTTGTCAATCCGTAACTCAATCCGCAATTCAGTGAACGCAATTCCTGAT
The DNA here is from genome assembly GCA_031285565.1 of Tannerella sp. Lineage (GTDB taxonomy): Bacteria > Bacteroidota > Bacteroidia > Bacteroidales > Tannerellaceae > Tannerella. Next base: position 473 of record JAITVY010000106.1, read on the forward strand.
TACCGGATAATATAAGATCCGTCAAGGAATTATTATCACATCGTAGACTCTCCAGTTTTTCGAAAGGCGTACAATCCAATATGCCTCTAAAGTAGGGATCATGTTCCCAAGGCGTAGTATTAATAAATAAGCCTGTTAATCTTTTGGGTGTCTCTTCATTCCATAAACAATAGCCTATAGTAGTAAGAGTACTTATTTTCTCTACCCATTCTTCCGATTCATACCATGACAATGTATCGGAAGGATTTAATCCGAAACCATAAAAATTTTCCACCGAATGAGTTTGTTCTTGCCGCATAAATGCCCGCAGCCCTTCCTTATCGTCTTCGTCGTAAATAAAATATACAGGCTCTGTTACATTTACATGATATTCCAACGTTAACTGAGGATAATATTCATTGGTCATACGGCAAATCAATTTTTCTCCGCTAAGCGCATCGCCCGCAATAAATTTACCGGGATGGCTATCCATAACATTGGTCGGCGTTCCATTTTCTTTATACCAATTATACACAACAGGGATTCCAAATGCTCCCTCATACATCGACAGATCAATCTCTTCATTCGCCCGTATACTACCACCCTGAATAGGACTTTGCGGTGCATACGAATAACTGGCTATCAGACTCCAATCGGGAAGCGACGAAAATGTAAGATTATTTTCAGAAACATCAGCAAACATTAAATCTCCGATGTGTTCTCCCATCAGGGACGTAGTGATACTTGTTAATTGATTTTTACTGCAATCAATGTAATTCAGCTTACTACCATAAATACGAAGATGTTCTACCTTATTATTCCTGCAATCGAATATTTCAAGATCATGACATTCATCCAAGGCAATACTGGTAATCTGATTATCGTAACAAAATAATTCTTTTAAATTACCATTACCGGAAAGGCCTTTTAGCTCAATAAAATCATTGCCTGAAATATTCAATCGTTCCAGTTTATTAAAATAAGAACAATTAACGTTTCCATACATTTTCCGCGAAGTCGTATTTTCAAACGACAATGCTACCAATCTTTTAGGAGAATCGTTATTCCATACACACGCATTTTGTCCGTTCGGGGTTTTAATCTTAGCGATCCAGTCCTCATTTTGCTGCCATTGTGTCGTATCCGCAACCGTCAACCCTACCCAATCAAGATTAAAATATAGCGCTACGGCAAAGGGTATTTTCTGCCTTAATATAGCCCTTAATCCTTCTTTATCATCTTCATGATAAGTTTGTGCGTTTATCAGTCCGGAAAATAGCATCGAACTGATGAATACCGAAATAAAAAGTAATTTCTTCTTCATAAGAAAACAATTTTAAATGTTAATAAGTAAATAATGAATGAAATATTCTGAGAGTGTCTAAAATGAGTTTCTTCTGTCATCCGGAACTCATCAAAAATTCTGTTAAACCCAATCAACCAAACAATATGGAATATTCATATGCCCCGATATGACAATAATGCTGATTTTTCAGACATTCTCATTTTATTACAGGATTTATTGCAATAAATAGTAGTTTTTTCTCATGTTGTTAAAAGTTTAGCTATTAGTTAATATGAATTAAAATAAAAATAGTTTTCAAAAAAAATACATGAGTAAAAATAAATTCCATGATCTTTCCATTCCTTAAATATCCCGGTCTGAGCAAGATCTATATTAAAATCGACTCTCTATTCTGAATATCAGGCAAAACACAAGCCGCCTAATATATTGCCTGATTATCAGCAATATATATTGATTTCCAGACTCATCATAGCAAGCCATCTGAAAATCTTCATAAATGCAATTACGATATTATATAAATGGCCATATCATATTTATTGTATTTTTTATATATAGCAATTTATTTGTATTATTTTTCATTTATTAATCACAAATATAAAAATTGAATTTGATTAAAAAAATAGCAAAATGAATATTTTTGAACAAAATAAGCCCCCAAAAGGAAATAAAGCATTGCTAATCAAACCAACAGGCCATAATACATTATAGCTTTATATAGATATATTTAACATTTATTCGCAAAATCAATCCATTCCAACAATATATTACAGACAATGACGATAACTCTTTGAATTGCATATATATTTGCCTTCTGTGAATATGGAGATAATATAGCTGTGGCTATACACGAAGAAGAATTAAAAAAAATCCACTTCCGGATACCCTTTTCAGATAAAATTCAATATATTTGCATTTAATACGTTTAATATAATCTTAATGTAAAAATTATCATATGAAAACCAAGTTACTTACTTTATGCTTAGCTTTTCCTGTTTTATTAAGTGCTCAAAATGTAGTAAAGAAAACAACTAATGAATTTCAGCTGTTTTCAAATTTGGAAAACCAACAAGCTATGCTGAATTCCGCAGCATCTCAACTGCCGGATTCTATTTATACATATGCTGATAGTGAATATGAGTATCTGGAGGCTAAAGCTGCTTTTACCTATGATGCAGAGGGACGCGTTATTCTGGAAAAAGGAGTAAAAGTAATAAGTGGATATAGTAACCCCCAGACACCATATAAAAAGGATTATACCTATACGATTGAATCCGACTCTTCTGATACAGAAGAAATTATTGAATCCCATTTAGTCAATGGCCAATGGCAGAAAAAGTATAAGAATACGACTTATTCCCGTTCGAATAATCCTACTTCAACTAAAATGATTGTGGAAACAAAGAAGTATTATTACATATATGCTATAAATAATGATAATTGGAAATTAGAACAAAGCACAACCACAACAGATTTTAGTGATAAAGGATATCCGGTTGTTATGGTTGATTCTATACGGAGTACAGATGGCCTGGTATTATATAAGAATGAAATTTCATATAATGAAAATAACCAGGTCGATTCTATAATATCGCATAGACCAAATAAAGCGGATAAAAATAAATGGGATTTGTTTTCGAAAAGTAAATACACCTATAATATTGATGGAAAGCTAACAAAAATACGGGGGTATTATACATATATTAGTGGCGAACATACTCTTGAATGGTATAGGACTACGGATTATGAATACGATGAAAAAGGAAATTTAGCATCTAAAGATATTCTCGATGACGATATAATGTATTCCTATTATTATAAAAATGTATATTCGTCCACAGCGAGTAATCAAATACCGGATCCGGTAAAACTATCAGAGGTATATACAGATCCTGCTGGAAATATAATAATAAATATAAATGACTCAGAAAGTGCAACTGTTTATATTAACAATATGGCAGGACATCTTATATGGAAACAAGCTGTTTCTTCGCAAAGAACGACGATTCCGACTAATAACTTATCAAAAGGAATATATATTGTCAAGGTAGAAACAATAAAAAGTTCAGACACATATAAGATATCTGTCAAATAAATCCAAATGCTTTTATTTAACTAATGTCTTTGAGAGGTAAGCCGTTGAATAGAACTTCTTACCTCTTTTTCACAACTATCGTCAAATTTGAATTGCCCGATTTGAATTAATGGTTTGATTTTACCATGAAAATCGCTTCCGCTGGTCATGATGCCGTTCCTTTCCCGAATCACAGATACAAAGTAATCAATCTGCTCGATACTATGATAATTGTTGAAAACTTCCAGGCCTTCAGCCCCGTTATTCAGCAATTCATCAACAATATATTCCCGACCTTTCAGGTTAAGCCCCGGGTGCGCCACTACCGGCGTTCCCCCGTTATCTTTAATTATTTCAATAGCATTGATATAATCCATAAACTCTATGGGCACAAAAGCCGGTTTTCCCTGAGCAAAATAATTCAGATAGAAATTGATATACGGCATATCACTTCTTTCTCCACCTTCCATGTAAGGACGTAGAAGCGGTGTGTGGTATTTACTGTCCGACAACATTACCTCGGCAACAAGTTCTGCTGTCGGCTGTTTTCCTTTCGCTTTAGCTAAGACAGATTCTTCATCTATACAAAAACCCAATTCATTCAGATTGACAATCATTTGGGCAAACGAATCCATTTCTTTAGAAAACATTTCTTTTTCTAATATCTCAAAATCTTCAGATGTCCAGTCTATACCATAACCTAAAACATGCAAGTTGATCCCCTTGTAATCACAATCAATCTCAATTCCAGGAATAAAGCCAATCTTCTTGTCCTGAATAAGAGAAAAAGTTTCTTCTATGCCTCTTACCGAATTGTGGTCGGTCACCGAAAAATAATTTATTCCCCGGTTCAAAATCAAATTTATGATTTCTGCAATTCCGAATTCTCCGTCACTGCTGAATTTAGTATGAATATGTAAATCAAAATCTATCATGCTTGTATCATCTTTAGTCCCTCATCATTCCGCGTTATCTTGCAGCCATTTTAACCTACGTTGGTCTGGCAAATGCTTTACGGAAAAGTTCTCGAATTTAGCCTCAAACCCATTACCATCAGGACAAGCCCCCATTACCCCAACCATAACTGGACAATTATCCTGTAACCATGCGTTTCGCATCATCACATAGTTCTTATCATCAAAAGAATAAAATACTTCAACCGCATCTAATCGTCTTACAGCTTTTATCCATACAAATGGTACCGGCTTATCCAAAGTGATAACACTCCAATCGCTCGTTTTATGAGTCACAACCGTACTTAGATTATATTTACCATCAACAAATTCTATTCCTGCCTTAATGTAATTCTGATGGTCAGTGCGCAGCATCAATCCGGATTGGTCAAAACGAACTTTATAATCACCCGATATCTTCACTTTAACCTCAAATTCTCCGCCATAAGTAGCGTAATAAAAAGGCGCATCATCAACCGTAAACCCATAGTGAGAAATACGCCAGTAATCACTTTGGGGGGTTACAAACATTGAAAGCCGATTGTCTTTAATCTCCCATTTCTCCGGTTCATTAAACCATTGCATTTTGTCTAAACTTTGTGCCATCATATTACATGAAATGAGAATTGCTACCGCAAAAAATACGAACTTTTTCATTGATTTATTTTTTATTGAATTAAGCCAATAACCATATAAGAATATTACATTTGCAAAGATAAAGATCTGTATTGCAATACGCAATGCTTATAAATAACCATTTTTGAATGAGGGAAAATATCATATCAACGTTGAGCAAAGAGCTTTTAAATCAGCCCTTTGCTTATGATAAAGACGAATCTGTCACGCTGGCTAAAGGGCAACAGATTGCATATGGATATGCTAAAATAGAGAACTCAATTGCTGTTTTAAGTGATTTGAGATCTAATAAAAGTTACATTTATAATGGCGGTGTTGCTGAAAAATTAGGTATTTCAAAAAATAAATGCACCAAAGAATTAGATTCTATTTGGGAAGAAGATATTTTCAAAAGAATTCATCCCGACGATCTGATAGAGAAGCATCTGCTTGAACTTCGCTTTTTCCATCTGTTAAAAAACATGCCGGTCAGGGAACGAGCAAATTATCATATAATAAGCCGGTTAAGAATGATGGATAACTTAGGGAAGTACACTTCGATTCAACATAGAATGTTTTATGTAGGTAGTTGTCCAATGGGAAATTTGTGGTTGGCCCTTTGTCTCTACAATTTCTCACACAATACAACAACATCTGAAATATTCGACGGAATAATCATAAATTCCGTAACAGGTAGAACAATCAAAGCAGACAATGACAAATGTAAAAACATTTTATCGTCCCGGGAAAAAGAAATATTACAACTGATAGAGAAAGGAAAAGCAAGTATAGAAATAGCAGACGTTTTATCTATTAGTAAAAACACAGTAAGCAGACATAGACAAAATATACTCGAAAAATTAAGAGTAAAAAATTCTATTGAAGCATGTCAGATAGCCAAAATAATGAACCTCATTTAAATACTCGTAATTTATCCGGCAATATATTACGTCTTCTTTATTTTGTAAAAAATAGTTATATTGCAAACACAATTAATAAACAACAACCTATGAAACGGAGCATGTAATTTAGTGGTTAATTGTGAATGATTAGTGATTAATTAACCGCTCATCACTAACCGTTAATCACTTATTAGATTAGATTCGTTCCATGCAACCTTAGTGTAAAAAAATAAAATATTATCGTATGAAAAAGAAAACAATCATTCTATTATGCCTGCTAATGACAATAGGTATAATAAGAGCCAATAACACAAAAACTATTCAGATCGGAACAGACAACACAAGCCTCATTTATCGTGTTGGTGATAACGGACGGTTATACCAAACCTATCTCGGTCAAAAATTGAAATTCGATTCCGATCTGGCATATCTTCCCCAATTGGGCGAAGCTTACCTTACACACGGAATGGAAGATTACTTCGAGCCGGCCATCCGGGTACTGCACAATGATGGCAATCCATCCCTGCTGCTCAAGTATGTATCTCATGAAAGCAAACAGCTACAACCGGATGTGACAGAAACGATTATCCGATTAAAAGATGATAAATATCCGGTAACCGTAAATATGTATTTTATCACATATGCAAAAGAAGATATTATCAAAACATACACAGAGATTAAGCATCAGGAAAAGAAACCGGTAACCTTATACAACTACGCCTCATCGTTATTACATCTCAACAGCGAAAAGTATTATCTTACCGAGTTTGCAGGTGATTGGATAGATGAAGTGAATATGACGGAATTACCGTTGGCATTCGGGAAGAAAATACTCGATTCCAAACTGGGAACCCGTGCCAATATGTTTTGCAGCCCGTTCTTCATGGTTTCCCTCAATAAGGAAGCTGCAGAAAATTGTGGAGATGTACTGTTCGGGACAATTGGCTGGACTGGGAATTTTCGTTTCACCTTCGAAGTAGACCAGGTAAATCAGTTACGTATTCTTTCCGGAATAAATCCGTATGCTTCTGAATACTTACTCCAACCCAACGAAATATTCCGTACACCCGAATTTATTTTTACATACAGCACCGAAGGCAAAGGCAAAGCCAGCCGCGATTTCCACCGGTGGGCACGAAAATATCAGCTGAAAGATGGTGATAAATCCCGCCTCACATTACTGAATAACTGGGAAGCCACCTATTTCGATTTCAACGAAGACAAGCTGATAACCATTATGGACGAAGCAGTTAAACTCGGAGTAGATATGTTTCTGCTCGACGATGGATGGTTTGCCAATAAATATCCGCGCAGCAGCGACCGTCAGGGATTAGGCGACTGGGATGAAACAAAAGATAAACTTCCCAACGGAATAGGCAAACTGGTTGAAGAAGCCACCAAAAAAGGAATCAAATTCGGCATCTGGATCGAGCCCGAAATGGTAAACCCCAAAAGCGAATTATACGAGAAACATAAAGACTGGGTGATTCACCTGCCCAACCGTGACGAATACTATTTCAGAAATCAAATGGTTCTTGATTTAAGCAATCCCAAAGTACAGGATTATGTTTTTGGCGTTGTAGACAATCTAATGACCAAATATCCGGGTATCGCCTACTTCAAATGGGATTGCAACAGTCCGATTACAAATATCTATTCTCCTTACCTGAAAGACAAGCAATCTCATCTGTATATCGACCATGTACGCGGATTTTATAACGTACTGGAAAGAGTAAAACAAAAATATCCAGACCTACCTATGATGCTCTGTTCGGGTGGTGGCGGACGCTCCGATTACGAAGCGCTTAAATACTTTACCGAATTCTGGCCAAGTGACAACACAGATCCCGTATCCCGTATCTTCATCCAATGGGGTTACGGCCACTTCTTCCCATCAAAAGCAATGGCTGCACATGTAACCAGCTGGGGAAAACAACCCATCAAATTCCGTACCGATGTAGCCATGATGTGCAAACTGGGCTTTGATATCCGTATCAATGAAATGACAGATGCAGAACAAGAATATTGCCGCAACGCCGTGAAGAATTTCGACCGGCTCGAAAATGCTATTCTTGATGGCGATATGTACCGGTTGGAATCGCCTTACGAAAGCGAACATGCAGCCCTTATGTATGTAACCGAAAAGAAAAACAAAGCCGTTCTCTTTGCTTTCGATATGCATCCCCGGCTTGCAACATACAATCAACCGAAACCATTAAAATTAAATGGACTGAATCCGGATAAGAAATACAAAATAGAAGAAATCAATCTGCTTCCGGGAACAGAATCAAAGTTGTCATCAAACGGTAAAACCTATTCAGGTGATTATTTAATGAAAGTCGGAATTCCCGTATTCTCTGCCCAGCATATAATAAGCCACGTGATTGAGATTACGGAAATGTAATAAATTTCGCATACATCATTAAATTAACACACCACAAATAAAAGGAGAAAAGACTGTATATCAAAATCTTTTCTCCTTTTATTGTATTTCAAAAGTAAATATTAAAGACGCTTCAAAAGTTTCTCCACTACGTCATTATCACTTATAATCGATTCATCTATCGGAGAAGAACGGATAACAGATGTCAGTTCTTTATGCCATTGAATATCCCGCCACATTCCCACAAATTGGGGGCCACAAAAGTTACTTGTTGCTATGCCCGCCCAGGCTCCTGTCTTTGCAGCAGTGATGGTACCCAATGCACAAAGTTCTTTTACCCAATCCCATTTTAATAACGGCCAGTCCTTATAATCGACAATGCCCCAACATTCTGTAGTTACAACCAGCCGCTTATTCTGTTTAGCAACCCTTGCCATCCGTTCAATTTTATCTACTAAAAGCTGTTGCCAATATAGAGGCTTCTCCCTGTATAATCTTTCTGCATTAGCCACAACACCTTTGTATGCATCATGTGAAAATCGTTCGTAGGTATATCCCACCGCCTTATAAAATTCACTATTATTTTGCTGCACCATCCATATATGATGCTCATAAAGATCCAGAAAAGAGGTGTCAATTTCACTATACTTTTCAACTTCATCATTATCAAAAGAAAACAGAAACGGCATATCCGGATATTTACTTCTCATAATATCTAATGCCGTTTTCATCCAGGTAATCGATTCGTCTTTATACCATTGCCCCCACACAACCTCGGGATACTGCGATGCAAAAAACGGAGCCCAATGATTACCGGGCCATTCATTACATAAATCGACAAAAAGAATAGTATCCAGCAAACCATCCGCTTCAATGCTCCTCAAGGTACTCAACCAACATTCCGCCATTCTAACCGGCGTTGTTATCTTCATTTCCGTATGATCAATATCCTGCCGGTACCAGGAAGAAAGTCCCACCTTTATATCCCTTTCACGACATTTTTCCAGAAATTGATTCAGGTAAGGTTGTACCTGCACTTCATTCATATCAGGACTTCCCCAAACCTGCTGTGCCCAGACTTCATTCAGTATCCATTTCTTTGTCGGGTCTTCAGCAATAAGATGCGGATAAGCATCGATTCGTATAGCATTATATCCACGTTCCGATAATTGATCGAGCACAAGATCCCAATCTTCATAACCGGCACCATCCCAACGACGCTCCAGCCACGAAAAATCCCACATAGTAATAGCTCTCGGGAATTTCCCGGAACAATCTGCTACATTTGCCTTCCTCTCAACAAGTGATTGTGCATTCAGTAATTCAACAGATGCCATACCACCAATAGCCGTTGTTGCCGCCTGTTTTATAAAATGTCGCCTATCCATCTGATATCTATTTAAGGTTATAATATTATACTTGTAGGACCTTCATATTTCATGTTCTGAAAAAGAAGCCTGATCATTCACGAATCAATCTTATTTTCACTGTCCGTTCATACAGCTGAGGCATTGCACGATAGGCATTAAATATTCCACGGGCAGTACATCCTACACCCGATGTTGCATAATCCAGATTTAACGTCACCCCATCCTGTTCCTGTAACTGATACGTATAAACCGCTTTAGTAAGATTATCTGTCGAATACGGATACGCATTAAAATTGAACCGTTCATCCATTGAAAACTCCAGTCCTGCACCTGCCTTGTTCGTCATCCGGAGCCAACGGTTATCCGTGCGTAAACCGTAATCCTGAGGTATCAGATAAGGCTCATACATATCCTTTACTGTCGATGAATAAATACCCGTTTTATAACCCGTTTTACGATCCGGATAGTTCTCCTGAGGCCCGCGTCCGTACCATTCTACCTGATTCAGACTTTTATCCAGCGTCATAGTCAATCCGATACGTGGCAGCCAAAGCGGCATTCTCCCCTGTGGATAAATCGTATGATGCAAAGATATTTCACCATCCGGTGCGATTATATACGTATACAGATTTTCGAAACCATTGATCTGCCTTCCGCGGATATACTGATCCAGATTCTCCACGCTACCATTTCCCGTCAGAGTTATCTCACGAATATATACATAAACTTTTCCATCCTGTTCATACGCATCTGTCGACATAGGCCAATGGGTCAGTTTATCGACACCCGCAGAATAATATTCCGTAGCCATGTGATGCCCGTATCCCTCTTTCCAATTTACGGAACGCGCATTCATAGAATTCCATTCATCCAACTCATTAGCCACAGGCGCCCGCCACGTATTCAGTAAAAGTGGTGATCTCAACAATTCCTGACCATTATAAACAATTGATGCCAATGCACCGTTTGATTTATCAAATACATATGTAAAATCTGATCCCGAGACCATAATCTCATCCGGTGCTTCATTAAAAGTAAGTACACCAGTAGATTCAGTAGTAGTCGTCTCTGCCGCCTGATACCAGGGAAGTTCCAGTTGATCCCATGCCACCTCATGTCCGGCAGAAGCCCAGACCTCATCCTTCTTCAAAGAAGAACTGACTGTAAGCCGGTATTCTTTACCGGGAACAATTACCGGTTTGTGATAAGGAATCCGGATACGTCTCTTTGTCAAAGCAGGAACCTGAAAACTAATCTCACCTTCTTCCAGAATATCTCCGTCACCTTCCAGAAACCAATGGGTTTTATAAACAGATGCATCCGTAAAATAATTGCGGTTCCAGACCTCTACCCATCCTTTTTCTGCATCAATCAGAGAAATCGATATCGGCTGAACCGATTTCTTCATCTGCCACATTTCCGGTTGTACACTCCGGTCCGGCCAGATGCTGCCGTAAGTACGGGCTCCAATGCCATAACTATAGAAAGTTCCCTGATCCGACTCATCCTCAAAATCCAACCACAAAACAGACTTTTCAGGTTGATAATCCCCTGGTAAAACCGCATCTGTAAAAATGCCGACATTGTCCAGCAAAGCGTCACAAATATAAACATTCGTTTCCTGTCCGTGTACCTCTGCATTACGTCCTACATTTACAGGAAACGGAAAGTTTGTTATATACCCTGTAGCAGCAAGTGATCCGGCTTTGTTTCCATCAATGAACACACTCATTTCTTTACTGTCGTAAACCCCACTCAACTGATGCCAGTTATTTTCCCAATCAGCAGGTAGCGGAACACGAAGTACATGCTGCTTATCAGTATACAAATAAAAATCCAGCGAGTCTTTACCCTGTTGCTGCAAACCAAACTGACAACTGCCTTTTGTTATGAAAGAACCCGAACTACTAACCAATTTTCGGGGATAAACTTCACAGGTTAATGTCAGTCGGTCCGTATCTATTTCAATATTCGATTGACGATAGATCTCTACCCATTGATCCTGCCCGTTCAGGTCGAGCGCTTTCCCATGTACTCCTTTTGCTAACCGTGCATTACCCATCAGATTAACAGGACTAGCATACGAAGATTTATCTTTCAGCAGACGTATTTGTTCGGTCAGACCCGGACTTACATAATCCCATATAGCTCCACCCATCAGGCGCGGATGCGAATAAATGACACGCCAATAATCATCCAGACCACCACCTGCATTTCCTGCTACCGAAAGATATTCATCCATGAAAGATGGACGCCTGTCCATACTATCAGGAATAACACCAGTCTGCATTTCCAATTCGATCGGAATCGGATACCGGGGGCCAATAATATCTTCAGCCGGATGTGCATACGCATTTCCGCCATACATCCAGTAACGGGTATGATCATACTTGCGCCCCTCATTAATTACTTCCTGTATATTAAACCCCTCCCCACTCTCATTTCCTGCACTCCAAAACAAAACACAAGGATAATTGCGGTCGCGCAGTACCATTCTCCGTACACGTTCGCGGTACATTTCCGTATACGCTTCCTGTTGGGATACAAATTCGGTAGCATGCGCTTCCGTTCCGGCCTCATCAATAATAAACAAACCATATTCATTAGCCAGTTCCAGATAACGGTTAACCGGTGGATAATGAGATGTACGCACTGCATTAAAATTGAATTGTTTCAGAATCTCAAAATCTTTCCGGATAGTACCCTCATCCATCGTATGTCCTGTTTCAGGATGCTGCATATGCGAATTCTGCGCATTCACCTTCAAAGGAACACCGTTCAGGTAAAACGTTTCTCCTTTTATTTCTGTTTTTTTAAACCCGATCCGCGTACGGATTACATCCTGTATCTCTCCTGTTGAAGTTAGCAACTGTATTTTCAGCGAATACAAATCCGGAGTTTCCGATGTCCACTTTTTCGGATTCGCAATATGTTGTTTTAACTTCAATTGCTTTTTACCCGGCTGATCCAGCGAAAACGATTCGCTGGTCAATTCAGCAACCGTCTGCTTCTCAGCATCCATAAGATTGGCTTTTACCTGATAAGTGCCAGGCAGATCATTGGTATATTTCTTCACATCGACAGCTAAATCCAATGTAGCATCCGTATATGTTTCATCCAGGTCTGTAACAACATACCAATCGAATAAACGAACTGAAGGAGTTGAGTAAATCCACACATCATCAAAAATACCGGCCAACCGCCAGTAATCCTGCCCTTCCAGATAATAACCGTCTGAGTATTTCACAACATGAACCGCAATCGTATTTTTGCCTGGCTTAAGATATTTGGTGATATTATACTCAGCCGGTTCTTGTGCACCTTCGTTATAGCCAACCTCCTGCCCGTTTATCCAGACAAAAGATGCTGATGCAACCTTCTCCATACGCAAGAAAACCTGATCGCCTGTCCATGAAACAGGAATTTCAAATGTTCGCCGGTAAGCTCCCGTTGGGTTATATTCTCTCGGAACAAACGGAGGATTAGCCCTAAAAGGAGCATGGACATTACGGAACAACTTATCCCCATATCCTTTCATTTCCCAATTGGAAGGAACTTCAATCACATCCCACTTCCGGTCGTTAAAGCTCACTTCATAAAAGTTTCCCGGAATACCCTCCGGCACATCACTCCAAAAGAATTTCCATTCACCATTCAGCGAAACATGCTTATCAGGAATATAATACGCCCGACCTTCTTCCTGGTTCAGTTCAAAAACAGATGTATTCTCTATAAAATTATAGATGTTATCTAAATAATTTGCCTGCTGCGCCTGCAAACAACTGATGACAAAGCATAAAAGAAAGCCTGTTATAATATTTTTTTTCATGGTATAATATAATGGGGTGGTTAATTGATATCACTTTATAACATCAATCTCCCCATCAATCGTAACAAATATATCCTCAAAAAGATCAAAACCCCTAAGTGGCGGATTATGTATCGGATCGTTCATATCGAAGATAATTCGGGTAGCGTTCTTATCCTGGGAAATTCGGGTATTCGTATAAATAGAATATATCGGTTCTTTGATATAAAAGGTATCATTCTGACTATAAATAGAAAAATCACCAACCCAAAAGGTATCTATAACAAACATCCATGATATCTTATATAACAAATCTGATTTTTTATATTCTTTCCCGTTTACAATCGTATCATTGGTTATTTCAAAACGACTTAACGGCAAATAATCAGAAGCTCCCTGCTTTTGATTCACAACAAATACAGTTCCTTTCTTTATAAGAAATTCCCTGCTGGAAGTTGTCAATTCATCATCGCAGCCCAGAAACAACAATAAACTTAATGCACAAATAAAGTATTTCATTTCGATTTATATTTTTTAACTCCAATAACTCCTGAATAGCTTTTCTAACTCAATTTATTCAGTATAATTTCAAAATATGGTTTCAAATCCATACCGGCTTTCTTCGCACTCTTTTCGACCTCTGGTTTCTGCCCCCATATAGCATAGGTTACATATGCAACATCATGCTTTGCCATGCCGGCAACTTCTTTCGCCAGGATTTTTAAGTGATCAACATGTTGGAAAAATGTTCCTAATTTCAGCGTTTCATTTCCCTGACCTGTCATCAGGCATTTTATAAATAATGAAATGGTATCAGAATCAATGCCCCACTTTTCAACAAACGGCTTAGCAAAGTTCGTTTGAACCGATTGATGCTCATCATCCACTACATTAAGATAATGATCCAACAAAGGAAAATACTTTTTATCCGAAAGAGCCAGACCAAAAACGGCATACGTACCCGGCATAGCACATTCTTCTGCTTCCACATCTTCATACCATTCGAATTCCTTAATAGCAATACGTGCATATTCTTCCAGCTTATCCCATAATTCAGCATACTGCCAAGCATTGGCAAAAAACTGATGCGTTTTACTTTTACCCAAATGCTTCACCGGCAGAAAGTTCTTGACTTTCGAACTCAATTTAATCGAGTAACTTGCCGGAAATCCCTTCTTTAACAGATTAATTATAAAATCAAGCGCCCTGCCATAACTACCTGGCTCCTCTTCTTTTATCTTTATCGTAAAAATCGCAAAAACATCATTAGCCAGACATTCCACACCTTTATCTTTATAAACAATATCCTCTTTAGCAAAAAGTCCACTACCCGTTTTCAATATATCTTTTGCTTTTCCAAATCCCAATCCGGCAGCATAATTCAGATAATCAAGCCCCGTACCCCGGGAATAATTAGGCTCATATTTAAGAATCAATATACTCGTATAGATAAGTAAATCAATAAGAGAGATATCTTCAGGTGAAATTTTCGCATCCGGCTTCAATCCCGTAATTTTATAATCACCATCTAACGAAAATAACACTGACTTCCATGAACTCTTTTCACGTTCGCAATAAATCGGTAAAAAATCATTCTCTGCCCATTGATTCAGTCCATATATGATATTATGGATATGCTCTTTAAAAAGATTCGGATTATTTTTATTCAACTCCTGTATTCTATCAAATATACGGATGATCCGCGGAACTTCCAATGCTCCAAACAACGCTTTGTCGAGCAGATGATCGCGAAGAAAATGTGTATCCAATGGTTTAGTAGGATATTTACCGGACAATACTTTCGTCTCAATATATGTATCCATATTCTCCTTCAAGCGTTTTCGCTTGCTCTCCGAAACATAATCCAGTATAATATAATCGGTTTCATCTTCTACATCAGACAATGTCAGTTTCAGTCCGGCTCTGAACCGGATATTCATAAAAGGATCATCGTCATACTTTTTCACTATCTCCAACAACCGCCCGCATAATAATGGAATCAGCTCCTCTTCGGCCTCCTTCTTTGTCAATATCATTGAAACGGAACTATTCTCTTTTAATGACGAATTGGTCGTTTCGACCTTAATTACGTTTTTGGTATACGTTAATCCTAATTCATCTACTAACCCCATCTGCAGGGTACTGCGTTTCACTATTTCTTCAGCCGTACCGTTAAACCGTTTAGCTGTATGATCGAAAACCTTCTCTATGAGAACGATAATCTCATCCGTTAATATTTTTATATCTGTATGCATTTAAATCAGCTTTTTAACAACATTGCAGACAAATATACAAAAATGAAAGCATCGTCCATATATATTTTACGATTGTATTTATCAAACGAAAGTTCCTGAATTTTAATCATACAACCAAATTCAATAGAGCCGACACGATTTACGACTTTTATTATCACCGAAAATTGATTACTTTTGCCTGATAACTTAATATCTGTCTAATAATGAGAAAGCATTTATTCATCTTGCTATCAATGATTTGTTTTTTACATACCTCTGCCCAATTCACATTAACACAGGATGGATTTGTAGCAACAAATAATACTTCGAAAAATTATATCATATACCATTGCGATGGAAAAACTCAAGCCGAACTATATCGTAAAGTGCTTCTTGCTATGAATGCATCTTATAAATCCCCCTATGATATAATCAGCGAAGTTCCTGAAGAAATAATAACCCTTAGAGGGATTCAAAATCATAAAATACAATTGGCACGGTCAGAATTCTTTGATTTACATTATAATCTGACGTTGAGGTTTAAAGACAATAAAATCCGGATTGACCGGCCTTCATTTGAATGTTTTTTTACTAAAAATGGTGACAGGGTTACTTTAACACTAACACGAAAATCGACTGAACCTATCCTACTTCGCATTTTCAATCCAAACAATGGAAATGTAGAATTGGATAAAGTAAAATCCCAATTAGAATCATTCTTCAATGATTTATGCAATCAGATTAAACTATCAATTGAGAATAATGAAGAACCTGATTGGTAACTTTTGCCACTAATCACTCATAATAAACTGTTATTCCTCCCCCACAACATTTATAAAGTTTTTTAGCACCTGTTCATCTTTTTTAATGCCGGAAACCTGTTTCTGACATTATAAATTATTGTAAAATGCCTGACTGTTACTTATATTTGTAATCAACTAAAACTGAAACTGAAAACAAGCAATGAAAGAGTATCTTATAGGATTAATAGTTGCACAAAGCTATCATCAAATACTAAATTGGGCAAAATCATTAAGCGACGAAAACCGGTATGCTTCGCTGGAAATATTAAGAACACTGAATCTCGAAGAAATAATGGACGAACCCAGGCCAAAAGATTACAAAGAAGAGTATTATCAAAAATATCAATTGTTGGGAAATATCAAAAACTATATGCTTATCTGCTGCATACGGGAAGCAAAAGATGTATCACTGACCATACCCGGTGACATCTCCGACAAAAGCAATTCAGCATTACATACATATCTTCGTAAACCTACATTCGGAATTACTCCTCTTATAGCCTGTTTCAAATCATTTCCTCCCGATTATCTTGATCAGGTCATTGAACAAAACTCCAAACCACGTCAATGGAATAATAATTTCCATCTGTTGTGGGAATTATACGAACATGGATGGGTTACTTTTAATGAAGAAGTCTTCGTCCGCTCCCTCTTTATTATTCCTATGTTCGAGCGTGATACAATGAAAGATGTTCAATATCTTACCGAACATCCCGACGTAATCGACCGGGTACTGCTTCAATTCTACAAATACGAGATTCCTGTATTGGATATATCCAAATGGAATGAGAAATCCGGATTCTGTTGTAAGAAATGTACGGAATATTGGGACGAAGTATTTTCCGAACTATTATCACAAGATGCAATAAAAGATCGCAGTATTATCCGCAACCTGCTGAGTACACTAACATACAACTGGAAACAAAGACATCTGGACTGGCACATACGCTTACTCAAAAAATTCAACGCCACACCAAAAGAATACCTTAACAATCAGGACTATTTGCTGGCCGCTTTATTAGCCAATAGCAATTCGGTATGTAGTTTTGTAATAAACGCAGTTGAAACTTTATACGAAGAGGACACTTTTGACGCTGCAACATTTCTTCAAAATCTGCCGAATCTACTGGTAAAAGAAAAAAGTGACACTGCCATACTCAAAGCATTAGATATCGTAAACTATTTGTTGGAAAACGACATTGGTTTACTGAAAAATACAGATATGATAAGTAGCGCTTTAATGCAGTCAAATGATCTGATTCAGGAAAAAGCTGCTCTGATCTTAAAAGGTCTCCTCAATAAAGACGACTTGAAAATGGCAGTAGCGCCTTATGCTGCATCACTCAAACAAAAAGCAAGGGATATCTTAGATGTTGAACAGAAAAAAGCAGAAGAAAACAATATTACAGCATTGAAAAACACCCCGTTGGTTTATCCTACCACCTGGGAAGACTTATTATTCCACGTTGGTAAAACCATCAACTCACTCGATGCCGTCGATATTGATATTATGTATAATAGTTTTATAGAATTGCAGGACAAAATCCCTTCTGACTATATTTTGCAACTGAATCCATTTATAAAGAAAGTGGCAAAATCAGATTCCGACAAAGAACTATTAGTCTACATATCCGAATTCTTTGAAAGCAGAATCTCGTTCGACAAAAAATATAAATCTAATCCGGAATTCGTTAAACACGGAATAAATCCAAACCCTTTCATGAGAAACCGGAACAAATGGGTACTCGACAAATTAGTAAGAGGTAGCCGGTTACCCCTGTTATCTACACCTACCCACTATCCGTTTTATATTCATCCGGAGATATTGGTATCGAAGCTCAACAAATACGAAAAGACCGGCGAGCCGGTAGAAATGGAAGATCTGATTATCGCCTGCAACCGCATACTAAAAACCGAAATATCGGCTAAAGTCAAAGAGCAGGCTGAAAAACTAAACGGATTTTATGCCGGCGCCATCCAATACCTGCTGGGCATATCCGACCAGATTACCTTCGATAAAGATACTTTGTCTTTATGGACACAGGTTGCCCGTACAAAAGATGCGAATGGCATCTACCAGGTATTCGAAAATTCGGAAGCGAAAGATTTCCCTTCAGTTGTCAATCCATTCTTTATTTCATATATACAAATGCATAACAACATGGAATTAGATGATAAATGGAATGATCCGTATGCACGAAGAAAAAAGAAAAATCCATACCCCTATCCCTATTTCTACACAGCATATAATTCGCACGAGAGCAGCTCAAAAGCCGGATTCCTTTATTGGTTAAGTCTGGTACCCCATTATCCGGATGCAGTATTATTAACTGAATTACCCTGGAGTTCCTCAGATAATGAAATAAGAGAAACCGAATATTGCATCTTTCCACTTCAGTATCTTGTAGAAAATCAAATACAGGTACACCATAGTGGCTGGATCTATATTGCATCTTGCCTGGTATTTGAGAAAAAAGTATCCCGCACACTGGCTGCCGAATATATCAGTATAGCGTTCGATTTGGGTTTTATCAACAAAGAATACCTTGCCGAAAGCATAGCTGATATGGTAACAACCCTTTTCACTCCGGTTAACCGGTTGATTGAATATGTTGATCAGGTAAATCCTGATCATATTAAAGAATTCCAGCTACTGATTCTTGAAAAATGCATACAGAAAGCTGATAAAGACAATTTACCAGCTAACTTTAAAAAGCTGCCGGCCGCTTACAAAGAGATAAACAGCTCTCTAAAAAAAGAACCCAAAGTCGAAATTGAAGCTATACTTAAAACATGGAAAAAACGATAAAAATACTCGAACAATTCAGAACTATCTATCATAATGATCAGACAGAGCGAATCATCCCTTTCCTCAAAAAACTGAATGCAAAAGACAAAAAAGAAATTGCCAAAGAACTGATAAAGATAAATGACAAAGAAAAAATAAACGTTAACATAGATGCTTTTTGGATTGCGTCCGTAATCTGTTGTACAAAGACACAATTCAGAGCATTAACAAACTGGCATAATACACATGTAACCGAATTTGTAGACCAGGCACTGGAATGGAATTGTCCGGAATGGTTTTCGGAAATATATAACAAAAGTGCAGAAGAAGACTACTGGCTTTATATCCATTATCCCAATCTGGTACGTTGGCAACAGAAAGGCTTCCTGCAACCTTCCGGCAAATTGATTGCACGGAGCCTCACAGATGCCATATGCAGTTGGAATCAGAAAACATACAAATCAACATATACTCCCGAAATAGTGTCTCAAAATCCAATCACTTTAGACGAACATATATGGACACTATTCGAATACGTCACAAGTATCGATTGGCGGGATACGAATCAGTATCATGGAACCAATTTATGGAAAAATGTCTTCCTGAAACAGTCACAAAACGGACATATCGACCGGATCCGCCTCTTAAAAGCCTGTCTCAACACCGTCATTCAGGATTTTAAAAGAGATTTAGCCGGTTGGTACGTCGATCTGTTCATCTATCTTCAACCCACTGACGAAGAACTATTAACTATTCAGGATGAACTATT
Organism: Tannerella sp.; assembly: GCA_031285565.1. Lineage (GTDB taxonomy): Bacteria > Bacteroidota > Bacteroidia > Bacteroidales > Tannerellaceae > Tannerella. The sequence goes on from JAITVY010000106.1 coordinate 20,454, forward strand.
CGCCACCTTTATGGGCAAATACCCGAAAATGACCAACCGGGTACTCGATTTCATCAAAAAGATTGCAGGTCACAAAGATTTCCATACCGACAGTTTTGTCTCCCAGACCGGATTATTATTATCATCCGATGTAAAATCAATTGTAAACTCCACTTTAGCTATTCTCGATAAAGCAGCCGAATCACATATAGAAAAACGAACAGAAATATGCACATGCCTTCCCCTTGTATTTCTCAATAAAGACGAATCCATACAAACCAGGGCTGCAAAGATAATCATGCAGTATGGCAACCCATCATCGCCCGGATTACAAGAAACGTTACATACTTACAATACTAATATATTGATGTCGGTCAGGGAAATTCTGAAAGACTTCCTGGCGGATATGAAACAAAGCATAACGTCAGACGGAACTGTCGTTTTTGATAAAATACACCTTTTCGACAACAGCCTGCTAATTCCCGTTCCGGAGACTATGGACGACCTGATCTTTTTCTTACTCCAACTCTTTGAAAACGGTAAACCCTATCAGATAGACCTGCTACCGGCCACTCTCATTCATCTGACAAAGGAGATAAACGGTACAAACGTGAATCAACTGGAACGGCCCTTGCAGAAAGCATATGAAATATGCCTATCCAAACCATTCCATAATATATTCGAGCATAAAACAAACGAATTCGAAAAGACCTATTTCTGGGGAGCAGGCTCTTATTACAACCTCGCAGCCTTATTCTTTGTTCAATACTGTCAACACCTGACAACCCTATACCCAAATGAAGCTGCGTTTATAAAAGAAATGCACGAGGAAGCAGTAGCAAATGATAAACGAGAAGCACAAAGAACAAAAGGCGGAATCTTTCAGTACGATTGTCAGATAACCCTGTTAAACGATTGGATATACAGCAAATACAAACTATTTTATGCATATCATCAGGTAATGTTGCAAGCATTAAGCTTTATCGAAAAAGGCATCCGCCTGCCTCTGCTCTCCACACCAACCCACCTTCCCTGCTGGATTGCACCGAAAACGTTCATCGACCGCCTGATGCAATATCAGCAGGCTGACCAAACGCTGGACCCGGCAGACCTGCAACTGGCATTAGCCCGTATTGCTCCCGAAAGTATACCTGTTGTAACTCGTCTGGCTGAAGAAAAATTAAATGAGAAATATGCAAACCAACTCCTGGCTTTCTATGCCGGAGAAGCCTTTCCGGAAAAAGAAAAAACGCCTTGCACACTAACCAATATCAAAAATTACGCTTCTTCCTATCCGTGGAGTATTGCTGACGAAAAGAAGATGGACAGTACCTATACGGAGCATTTTGTACTTGAAATGTCCATACCACCCTCTCCCTGGATAGAAGAAAAGAACCATTATGCCGGCATCAGTGATCGGCTCCGGTTATGTATCGGTACACAGGACGTGACGAATTTTATCTATTCCTATCCCGCCATCCCGGCTATTCCTTTTGCTATGATTGTAAAAGACCGGTTCGAATTTGCCCAGATGCCCGATGCCGAATTTCGTGATTTCCTGACAGCTTCCGTAGCAGCCCTTTTCGATATGAAAGTTGAAATAAGATCTGCCACATCTGTATTTCTGGCTTGCTGCATGCTATGTTCCGAAAAAACAATCCGTAACTATGCTGCCGAAATATGGATCGAGCGAACAACCGGCGACCAAATAAACAATATAGAATTAGGCAACCATATCGGCAGATTAGGAAATGCGGAATGGGCACCTGTTAAACGCCTTACCGAACTGATCGATGACCGTATGATCTATATCAGCCCAAAACATAATCAGGCATTGGAACAACTGGTTATCTCTATTCTATCACAAATAAAAAAACCCATCACCAATCTGAAAAAGTTGCTGGAAATATACAGCGAACTATTGTCCGTCAATCAGTCGGGAGTCGACTTTGACAAAATACCTCAACTAAGCGATTGGGTAAAAGAGAATAACTTGAAAAAGATTGTAAAACAAATCACCAGATAGTAAATCGGAATCACTTTAATGTCTATGCGATGACTTACTAAAGGCACAACACGACAAAAGAGTAGCCTGATTCCGTTTTTAGATATTCTTTTTTCAAAATAAGTATGTTCTTTCCGGTATAAACCGGAAAGAACATACTCTATATTAGATTATTTTACAAGCACCTTATACACACTGCCATTCAGTGTAACCACATGCAAACCACTACTTAAAGAAACAGACACATCTTCACCCGCCTCAACATCAATAATCTGAATTAACGTGCCCGAGACAGTATATACGGATGCTTTACCCGATATACCCGAACGAATATATAACCGGTTTGCCTGCGACCATACCGCATAATCATTAATCGTTTCCGTACCGGTAGCAAAACCAACGGAAATAACTACCGACTCTTTTATGTTCAGGATCGTAACCGTAAATGAACCATCCCGGTTATCAACAATCGTTACACCTTCACTATCCGGAATCGTTGTGCGAGAGGTCGTTACATGCAACGCCTTACCGATATTGTTACCTGTAGGCGTTAAAGTAAATTCAAAGTTTGTTCCGCTCAACACATAATGTTGCCCCGGAGCAACCGTGCTTATAGCATCCGCTACTGAAGGCATGGTTACCTGACGAGTGACCAGCGGAGGGACTTCACCACCTTCTCCTACTGTCAATGTTTCCATCCGACAAGCATTCGGCATACGGAATAAAATTGTACTTCCGGGTATAAAGTAATTGATCTCACTTTTTGTAAATGGAATAACTTCACCAGTTACCGTATCACGCGCAAACTGCCAGGTCAGACCACCATTCAGACTACGCAGGATATGACTGGGACCTTTTTCTATCGAGATATCCAATACCCCATCATATTGGACGGTTGTCGGATGATACTGAATTAATTTGATCTCAGGCGTAGCATATAAAGTTAACTTTTCAGCTTTGGTAACCGCTCCTCCCGATATCTGGTAAAACAAGTCCGCTTCGCTACCATTCGCTACATTTTCATCAACCATATAACGGATAGTTACTATAGAATCGTTAGCTGCAAGTTTATAGGTCAATTTATCTTTAAAATACTTTCCAGTTCTCACATCGAAAAGATAAGCTGCGCCATCGCCTTCACTCCAGACCTCTACCTCACGATCTGCGGTCGAAGGCAAGAAGCTCAGACGGAGTATATTTTCACAATCCTGGTAGCGCCAATAAACACCATACAGATCAATTGCATCCGAAACCAAATGTTTTGCCAACAGTTCCACCCATTCGCCACCACGATAATAACGTAACGTATAATTGCCTGCACCGGTAGCCTGATAAGCAGTGCCCGTTGCTCCCGATATAGGAATACCGTCTTTATACCACTGATAATTCCCACCTGTTAAGGTTGGTATACGATTAGGTTTCAGAGCATAAGGGGTACCCGGAATGATGGTATCCGATTCTATGGTTACCGTTTTATTAAAAGCCTCAGTACCTGTAGGATACCGAGACAATACAGTTGAAGTATATGTATTGGTATCAGGTACGATCAACAATAATGATGGTACACCTGTAAAAGCAGAAGCCGCAACGCTGGGAGAAGTATTGGGCAATACCATTACAAGTAAATCCTCACAATCTCTAAAAGCATTGGAACCTATCGAGGCCACCTTCGGTAAATAAGCAGAAACTAAATTATAACATGTATCAAAAGCTAAATTATAAACTGTAGTTGCTTCAGGAAAAGAAACGGATTCAAGAGCAGGACATTTACTAAAACAATTTTGTCCGACAAAGGTTACTTTTGGTAAAGAAACATCTACTAAAGTAGAACATCTTTCGAAAGAGAAAGCATTTAACAAAGTAGCCTCCGGTAAATTAGCTTCAGTAATAGATATTATTGATTTACAGTCATAAAAACTACTACTACCCAAATCAGTCAATTTAGGCATAAAAACAGAATCTGTTGTTAGAGAAATGCAACCCACAAATGTTGAGATTTTTGTAGAAGTTAATTTAGGGAACTTTGCTGCAGTAAGAGATTTACATTGACTAAAGCACCACCCTCCCAATATCGAAGTTAATTCTGGCAAATAGATATATTCAAGATTTTCACAACTTATAAAAGCTCCGGCATCTAATGAAATTGCTTTAGGAAAAGATGCTGAAATAAGATTGTCCATAGAAGCAAATGCATTTTTTTCAATCGTAATTGCATTTGGAAACGTTACGGATACTAAAGCATTGCAAAAACAAAATCCGTAATCTCCAATTGAAGTTACTTCAGGAAAGTCTATGGAAGTCAATTTATAACAACTCAAGAAAGCGCTATCTCCTATAATAATAGCTTTGGGAATAATTGCCGATAAGATTTTCGTTTCTCTAAAAGCACTATCTCCTATACTAGTAACTTCAGGAAAACTAACTGATTGTATGCGGCTTTTAGTAAAAGCGCCATCCGGTATCTGCTTATTCGCAATCTTAGTGTCCAGATGATAATCTTTCAATAAATCTTTTAATACAGACCAGTCAGCCACTTCTAACGAATCACCGGTAATTACAATCGTATCATTAACTAAATACGTAGGCACCGTAATCGGTGTTCCTGCTGATTTGATTATTGGAATAGCTGCCTTCACCGACAGTCCCATAAATAAGAAACAAAGTATAACCGACATAAATACGATCATACGATCTCCCCTTTTTTTGTGTAATTGTAATTTCATTATTCTAAAGATTAAACGGTTACAAAAACAATACAATCCAATTGTATTGATAGTTAAAATGCAATATGGCAGGTATAAATTTTCTTTATCGTTCCGATTAAAGAAACAATCATTAAAACGACGTGGTGCTTTTTCACATAGTGAATTTCATTTTAGCCAGCATAATATATCTCCCCCCACGATTAAACCTGCTAATAGACAACAAACATACAAAATATTTTTTTTACGATTAACCGCTTTAACATAAAAGTTGTTGTATTTTGTTTTTGCGCAACGCGATATTTCTCTCCGAAAACATTATTTTTGCTATTTTATAAAACAAACAATTAATTACAGATAACTAATGGAAGATGCACTGATCTATCAATATGCCACACCCTCAGCCTTAGTAAAAAAAGCCGGGAAAGAAGAACTATTCTTATCAAAATACAGCGAGATACAAAAAAATACGGATGCACCCTGCTTCTTCTGGGGTAACGTGAAAGAACCGTTTATTATGGCTCGTTGCCTGATCACACTTTCCAATATTGTAAAATCAAGCTTCAACCTCTCCCCTTTTCAACTCGCATTACTCAAAGATCCGATTGTAACGGCCGGAAACGGTCGCGTACGTTTCGAAGGTTTTTCGCATTGCGCCGGTGTATACGCACGCGTAGATGTACTACCTGACGGTCTGGATGGTGAATTTCTGGAAAACGGAACCACCAATGTCGACTTTAATCAACCGATGCTCACTGCCTTAGGCGGCATCCGCCAAAGCGAACAGGTAATGCTCTCCATTGGGCAAAAAGAAGTAGGCCTGCATATGGACGGAGGTAAAGTGATAGAACGCAAAGTCCCTTTACCTACCAAATGGATCAAAGGACTCAGTACCGTGCAAATATACCTGTCGAAAGCCGAAAAAGTACATACATTCAACCGTATACAAACCCAACAACTCTTCCGTGGAATACCCAAAGGGCAGGTTAAAACCGACTACTACCTGATCACACGAGGAAACATGCCAATGTTCTCACCCATCAAATCAGCGAACGGTATATGCGTGGGTGGACTGCATCGTTTACGCTTATTAGAGCCATTACTGCCATACATCGATAAAATGCAGGTATTCCCGCACCCCACCATGCAATCCACTACCTGGCAATTGTATTTTGGAAATCTTCGTTTCAGCTTCTCTGTATCCCGCGATGTATGGCGTGGGTTCTCAGGCGAAGGCGCTGCGTTGGAATCACTGATCGACGATGTGTCCGATGAATGGATCGATGCATTGGATAAATACGCGTATGCCAATCAGGCTTTCAACCCTACCATGTTTGCACTGGAAGAAAACATGGCTTTCGACACGGTTGATAACCTTACCGGACGACTGGCTGCAATGGGCCTGTTAGGCTTCGACCTGGATGAAAATCAGTTCTTCTATCGTCGCCTGCCGTTTAAACTCAACCGCATTATGAGCCTCAATCCACGGCTTAAAAATGCGGAAAAACTGATTGAAAACGGTAAAATCGAAATCATCAGTAATGCCAACGGACGCATAGAAGCACGGGTAGAAGGCAGTGGCGTACGCCATACGGTAATTCTTGATAGTGATAATGAACGTTGCACCTGCGACTGGTTCAGCAAATACCAGGGCGAAAGAGGGCTCTGCAAACATGTTTTAGCTGTCAAAAAGATAATAGCTAGAGGTTAGAATCCATCAAAATGGTAGACGATTGCAACTGAAGGGCCATTGTATCCCCAGGATAAATCACCTTCGAATCTCTTTTTGGAAGCCTCTACATTCACCCATAAGCCGGTATATCCCACATTGACATTGAAATGTTTCAAGAATCCATATTGTAAGGCAATATCCGTGGCGATTATCCGACCTTTTATATCACCAATTTTTACTGCAAGATAATCAACTTCGGCAGTGATGGCGAATTTAGAAGATATTGCGTAAGTTCCCCATAAACCAAAATTCGGCAGAGGTGCTGTGATACCAAAATCATCTTCATAAGAAAGTTCGAGGGTTTTGCCTGTAGTCGACATTCCCAGATCAAATCTGAGTACATGAAATCCGATGTTGGCACCGACATCAAACTTTTTATTGCTGAAGAATGCATATCCGTATGATACCCTGTATACATCTGTATTAAAATAGGCATAGACATCTGCATTTACAGGATAAGTATGTTCTCCGAAATCAAGTTCTTTTTCCAATTTTCTATCGGCATGCCTGTGAAGCCGGTAATAATTGAAATCCACACGATGGTGATTACCGAACCTCCCATTGAATCCGAATATAAATGTCGGAGTATGACGTGGCATACCAAATTTTTCCAGATCAATATCCGTTCCGTTTCCTCTTGCCCCATCTACCCTGATTGATGTATTGTTAATCGGAAAAAAACCTCCGGCTTTGAAGTTAAAACGATGAACAGTCCATGGTTTCTCATGAACTTTTTTCACTTTCTTTTCGGTTCTGATTGAATCTTCGCTCACATTACCCCATGCAGACGCCTGATAACACATCATAAATAGAACCAATAAAATGAGTTCTTTTTTGGCCACTAATGATTTCATAAAAAGTGTATTTCCATTATCATAAACAATTTTAATTATGATAAAGTTATTATTTATGCTTTTTATTTTTCAGATAAAGGCATTAACAATTATAGATTTCTGAAAACAGAGGTGCAAAAATATGAATATCTTTAATTTCCGCCAAGTATCAATCACTACTTTACGATAACTTCATCTATACGCTTCCGTTTTGCATAAGGAGCCGGCTCTGCATAACCTATCCGAAGTAATATCTGAGGATACTCGTTATCGAGGGAAAACTGCTCTTTAAGTTTTAACCTTAGTTCTCCGACTTCACACGGCTGATTCATATAGGCATGTGCAATACCATGCGCTGTGGATTTCAACAGAAAACGCTGCATAAACCTCCCAAATGTGATCCAATCAGATACCGTATTATTCACTGATGTAAAAAGTATAAAATGCGACGAAGATTCGATTTTCTTCAGGTCACCCTTATTTTGTTTTTTACTATTAAGGAATGAACCGATAGCAGGCCGGGCTATAAAAGCAGGTAGGTTTGGAGCCCCAAAAACATCGTAACCTAAACCGTCTTTCTTTGCCACCGACTCTTTTTTATTCATCCGCATCCATGATTTCAATTCCGTTACAAACATTGCATCATCCATTTGAATGGTATTTCCTTCCATAATGAGTTGTTTAACTCTTTCATAGGAGTCGGAACCGTTTTCCCAATAGTAAAAACGAATCTCTTTACCCTCCGGAATAACTGATAAACAATCTTTCAGTATATTCTCTTCAACCCTCTTCGACTCATATACACCACGGTTTGTCTGACGCTTCTCTATCTGAGAAAACAACGAGTCATGCCCAACAGAATCAGATTTTGCCAAATGGATAGATATGATTCCTTCCTGCGATATAGACATATCTGTTTTGTAACCAAGGGTGGATGCCGTAATACATAAATTTTCAGCAGCACAACCTAAGCTGATAAACAATTCCCGGTTATCGCTATCAACAACGGGCAACGTCTTACTAAAATCAGGAATGATATCAATAGCGTTTTCTCCGATGCTGAATTTCCAGGGTTGAGTATTATGTCCCGAAGGCGCTTTCACAGCATATTCAACCATTGTATAAAAGTCATTTTTCTGTGCGTTCATATCATTTATTATTATGAATGTCGTTAATAAACCGACAAAAATCCGTATATTTTTCATATTCATCAGGTGAGTGCATCAAACAACATATCAACATAGTTACTTATCACTTTTTCAAACCGTACCCATGCACTCGGCTCACTAAAATCTACTCCATTGAAAAAACGATACTGGCGGGTATAGAGTACCATAAACTCAATCGAAGTAATCAGCACGCTTACATATAGACCGGCATCTTCAGTTTTGACCTTTACCATATCATTAAATAACTGCTGCAGCTTATTCCCGTTTTTCTCCCGGATATCCTGCAATGTTTTGAATTTAGAATGTCCCGAAAGTTCCCACAATATCAATTCCTGCATTACTTTATTTTCCCTTAAAAAGTGCAGCTGAGAAACAATAACTTTCCGTGTCAACTCCCGGAGCTGACTTTGATCTGCAATCTTTATTTTTCCAGTTTCATTAGTCGTTTTGCGTGACTCGTCATAATCCAAACAAGTCTGACTTTCGCCCTCACTACTTAAAACGTTCATAAACCGGTCATAGGCAAAAGTATAATAATCATTCTCTTTTGCCCATGCAGCTAATAACCCCTCTAATCCGCCAAAATAACGATAAATGAGTACTTTATCACATCCGGCTGTCCGGGCGATACGATTTATTCCCACTTTGGTGAATCCGTCTTCCTCAACAATGGTACTAACAGCTTTTATCAATTGTTTTTCGCTATCCCGTTTATACAGATTTTCTATTTCCATACGCATGTCACTTTATGGTGACAAACGTATTTATTAAATCGGTGACATCCAAAAGAAATAGAAAAAATTAGGAGTTTAGTAGAAAAACAGGCAGGTATATAATATGGTTACCTATTTATTTCAACTTTATTCACTGTTTCCAATGGTTTATCTTCGTGTACTTCAATAATTTTGGTTGCTACTGCAAATTCATCGGGAAATATCTTACTTCCCATTTCATTCGCCCATGCTTCTGTAAATTCCGCACCTATATATATAATGATTGCCGAATAATAAATCCATGTAATAAGGATAGCCATAAAAGCTGCCGCTCCATATACCGTTCCTACATTTGCAATCCCGATATAAAGTGAAATGCCCCATTGTCCGACTAAAAATAAAACTGTAGTTACAATAGCCCCTACAATTACATCTTTACTTTTTATCCTGGCATCAGGTAATATCTTAAACATCAGGATAAATATAAAAGTAGTAACCACAACATTTAAAAGCATTCCGACAATCTTAACTAACGATTCTGCTACATCCGGATAATTAGACATAAATCTCCCGCTCAGATTTTCTATAATATTTGTAATACCAAACGTTATTAACAGAATAAATGCAAATACAAGAATAATCGAAAAAGAAAGTAATCTGTTTTTTATATATTTAAGCCACCCTTTTTTAGGAATCGCCTTAATTCCCCATATCGTATTCAGGGAGCCTTGTATTTCTGCGAAAATAGCAGTTGCACCAAAAATAGAGACACCTAAACTAATTATAGTAGCAAACGTTGAAGCATCTGTTTGCTCTGCACTTTCAAGTATCGCTCTAAGCTGCTCTACTACTCCCGCACCCAAAATCGGTTCTAATTGAGAATATAGTTGATTCGCTAAATCAATATGCAAAAACACACCGATTGTAACTAAAAGCGACAGGAACGGTATGATTGAAAAAAGAGTTGCATATGCCAATGAAGCGCTTAACCGGGTAACATTATCATCGCTGAATCCCCTAATCGTATCTTTTATTATTTTAATAAGTACTTTAAGGCTGAATTTTTGTTTAGTTTTTAATAAAGGTTCCATTTAAAGTTTTTTTATATCAACAAAATAGAGAATTCTTTTGTTCAGCATCACTTTTACGAATAGAAAAAGCAGAAGCGCCGGATATATGCAATTCTGTACTTTTGTAATAAAAAGAAAATGTTTTAAAAATGAGATTGGTTAATCAGATTCAGATAATAACATTCAGAAAAATGTTTTTATCTTTGAATCATTATTTGATATAGACATAAGAAAGGCATGTGTGTCCGCAAACATACTCACTTTAAAAACATAGATATAGAGTAACACCCATCAAATAATCACAAAAATTTAATAAACATGGAAAGACGATCTTTTTTGAAAAGTACATTAGGACTGGCAGCATTAGGCTCTTTCACCTATGCTCGCGGAGGTGTATCTGAAGTTTTGGGACAAATGGCGCCCAACAATAAAATTAAAATAGGGCTGATCGGTTGCCGGAATCAGGGATGGAGTAACCTGAAAGCATTTCTCCAATATCCCGAAGTTGAATGCATTTCATTATGTGACATTGATGACCAATGGCTTAACCAACGAGCCGTAGAGCTGGAAACGCTCGCAGGAAAAAAACCAAAGCAGTTAGTTAAAGACTGGCGGAGAGTTATCGACAATAAAGATGTGGATTTAGTAATCATCGGAACACCTGACCATTGGCATTGTCTGCCGTTGATCGCAGCCTGCGAAGCCGGCAAAGATGCCTATGTAGAGAAACCGCTTGCCAATACGATCGAAGAATGTGACCTGATGGTAAAGGCAGCCCGCAAATATAACCGGATTGTTCAGGTCGGACAATGGCAACGCAGCGATCCGCATTGGGATGAAGCTGCCGCGTATGTACAAAGCGGTAAATTAGGTCGTGTCCGCACTGTCAAAGCATGGGCATATCAGACCAGCAAATGGACCTTGCCGGTAGTGCCTGATTCTGCTCCACCTGCAGGGGTAGATTACGATATGTGGCTCGGACCAGCCCCTAAACGAAACTTTAATGAAAACAGATTTCACTATAACTTCAGGTTCTTTTGGGATTATGCCGGCGGACTAACTGCCGACTGGGGAGTTCATCTTCTCGATTATGCTCTGAAAGGGATGAATGTCGGACTGCCACCATACGTGTATGGCGTCGGAGGTAAATTCGGCTATCCGGATGATGCTATGGAAACACCCGACACACTGATGGCTACTTATCAGTATCCGGATTTCAATATCATCTGGGATCATGCCTGCGGAATAGGCAACGGTCTGTTCGGACTTCGTGAAGGAGTCGTTTTCTATGGTGAAAACGGGACGATGATACTTACCCGTAAAGGGTGGGAAGTACAACCCGAACAAGCAGTCAATAGTCGCACATTCCCTTATTGCTATCCTTGTGATGAAGATAGAAAACCGAATACATTACGGATGGAAGCTGTCGCAATGCAAGAAGGTACAGGTAAAGGCTTATATCTGCATGCAGGCAATACACTTGACTGTATCAGGACACGGAAATTACCGAATTGTGATATTGCAATAGGTGCTGAAGTAGCAAAACTTAGCCATATCACCAATATTTCCAGTCGTTTAGGCGAAGGACTCAGATGGAATAATGAAACAAGTTCATTCATTGATCATAAAGAAGCTAATCTGCTTTGTAAAGCAAATTACCGGGCTCCGTGGACGTTACCGAAACTTTGAATAGGCAAAGGTCAATTAAAAATGAAGAATTAAACCAATGGACAATTGATAATAGACAATTGACAATGAAAAAAGTAAAGCTGTAACAAATAGAAAATGAGTATTATTAAAACAGTGATTAGCCAAAAGCACTCATCTTCGACCTTGGGTGGTGAGCCATAAAACAAGCGATAGCAGTGTGAAAATCTATGCTGTTTAAAGCTCCGTTGGAAGAATGTATCGTATTCCAGATTACCTGCTGACGGAGCGAGTTCATAGATTTTAGCTGCTGAGCGCAGTTTTATGAGTGAAGCACACACAGTCTTGATTTTTGGGTTACTTTTGGATCAAGCCAAAAGTGACAGAAAAGAGTAACAATAAAGAATGAAGCACACAAAGTATTGCTGTCAAGGCAAAGTGACAGAAAGATTTGCATTAAGACAAAGAAGATTTTAAATCTTACTCAACTTCGCACGAAACTGAATATTTCGTTCTGTTTTTAAATTGTCAAACAGAATTGTATAGCTTGATTCATGCATATTGATCCCGGTTACTGTTCCCGGACCGAAAACAGGATGTTCTACTCTTTCTCCTGCTCTAAAAATCTGTCCTGAAAATAACATTGTTGCACTTTGTGAATGAACTTCCAGATACGGATCAAGCTCTTTGACAAATTTCAGGTTTTGCTTGCCGGCATCGAAAATAAAACGGGACGGATATTTAAAAATACCATCGTTGGAAATTCCTTCGGAGTCAGAAAGATACAAGCGATCCATCGCACGTGTCATGGCTACATATGCCAAACGACGCTCTTCGTCCATTTCATCCGGCGTACTGATCCGGCGACTCGGAAAAACGCCTTCATTCAATCCACATACAAAAACATACGGAAATTCCATCCCTTTCGATGTATGAATCGTCATCAGCTTAACGGCTTCACTCTCATCCTCATGATCCAGGTTAGTCAGCAGAGCGATACGCGACAGGAAATCATCCAAAGAAGCATCATCATCCTGTCCGGCATTCTCAATGGCCCGTTTCAGTTCGGCCACATTATCCAGGCGCTCCTGATCGCCCTGCAAACGCAGGAATTCTTCGTAACCGCTCCTGTCAAGTACCATTTGCATGATATCTCCCATCGGATGGTCTTTTATGCATTCTTTTACGGATTCAATGGCCTCGACATACCTGGCGGCCTGAGTATTACCAAATATAGGTGTATCCAGATTTTCTTTTAAGGCATTATACAGGGATCTATTATTTTCTTCTGCATAATCCTTCAGATATTCAATTTTCTTTTTCCCGATTTTCCGCGAAGGCATATTGATTGTTCGTAGAAAAGCAATATCATCAGCTACGGTCAACATACGCAAATAGCAGATAATGTCCTTTACTTCTTTCCGTCCGTAAAATTCAACTCCGCTATAAATCTTATACGACAATCCCTTTTCGATAAAGCATTCTTCCAACGGCCGGGTGAGATAATGCGCCCGGTAAAGAATAGCTATCTTATTCAATGAGACATCCGATTTGCATAATTCATTGATTTCTTTGCAAATCCATTCTGCCTCCTCTTTCTCGGTAGGTGCATGATTATACAAAGGAAGTTCACCGTTTTCTTTAACAGGAGTAAGTGTTTTCGGAAAACGAATGATATTTTTCTCAATCAGGGTATTGGAGGCATTCAATATCTCGGGTGTGGAACGATAATTCGTTTTCAGCACAATGGTTCGGGCATCGGGATATAGCTTATCGAAATCCAGAAATAATTTCACATGCGATCCGCGCCAGGAATATATCGTCTGATCAGGATCGCCGACAATGAAGAGGTTACCATGCCTGCCTGCAAGTATCTGGGCAATTTTATATTGCCGCAGACTCACGTCCTGAAATTCGTCAACCATCACATATTGCATCCGGTCCTGCCACTTTTCCCGTACATCCGGAAAATGATCCAATATATAAGATGCAAAATTGATGATGTCGTTGAAGTCACAACCAAAACATTTCTTTTGCTCATACAGATAGCGCAGAAAGATTTCTTCATCACGGTCAGCCGTTTGGGTAAATTTAGCTTTTAATTCCTCATTATTGAGTTCATAAATATAATCGATATAAGAGGTTGCATACAGTTTCTTTGCTTCCAGTACTTCATCGATCGTACGTTTGATCGTCGTTTCCCGAAGCGTAAGTTTCATTTCCTCGAAGATCTTCAGCAAAATCTGTTTCTGATCTTCCACATCCAGAATCACAAAATTCTTCGGAAAATTTAACACATGAATATCTTCCTTTAGCAACTGGACACAAAATGCATGAAACGTGCAGATGTATCCCAGATCCATATCACCCAATGCCTTCCTGATACGATGTTTCATCTCATTGGCAGCACGATTGGTAAAGGTTACACACAAAATATGCTTAGGCGCTACACCAAGCATATCCGTAAGATAGCAATACCGCGAAGTCAATGCGCGCGTTTTGCCTGTTCCGGCGCCGGCCAGTACACGAATCGCACCTTCTGTTGTTTGAACCGCTTCCAGTTGTTCCGGATTAAGTTTTTCCAAATAATCTTCCAAAGTAATTTTCCTCTCTCCCCTTATAGAAATAATGTCATTAAAGAATCTAAGAAACCGTTTCTAAACATCCCAATTTCTGTAATGTAAAAGTAGTCAAAGTTGCATAAAATATCAAGTTTTCCTTACCTTTGTCCGCCGAAAAGGCAAACAAATAATGACATCCGATCATAAAAAAATAAGTTATAACCAGGGTATTTTTTATGCTTTGTGTTGTTATATATTATGGGGTCTCTTCCCCATTTTCTGGAAAGCGGTTACAGGAGTGCCTCCCGTAAATGTGCTGGCTCATCGCATTGTATGGTCGTTTGTATTTCTCCTTGTCTGGGTATTGCTGACTAACCGGCAAACTTTTTTCAGCTATGTAAAGCAACCCAAACTTTTGCTCCGCCTCGGTTTGGCTGGTTGTGTTGTAAGTATTAACTGGGGGATATACATTTATGCTGTTGAGAGTAATCACATTATTGAAGCCGGTTTAGGTTACTATATTAATCCGTTGATAAACGTATTTTTAGGATATGTGTTTTTGAAAGAACGTCTGGCTACAATGCAGAAAGTAGCTGTTGTGCTGGCTCTTGTAGGTGTAACTTATTTCACAATCAGTTACGGCAAATTCCCATGGATATCTTTTGCCCTTGCTTTCTCTTTCGGATTATACGGATTGTTGAAAAAGAAAGCGAATCTTGAATCAATGCCGGCACTTACGGTAGAAACAATGATGGTTTTTCCGTTTGCTTTGGCATATCTATTTTATACTGCGCATAGTAGTGCGGCAACTCCTTTTTTTCCATCGTCAACCATAACAAGTTCATTATTGATAATAAGCGGTCTTGTCACTGCTATTCCGCTTTTTTGGTTCGGGAAGGCAGCACAAGCTATTCCTTTATCCACAATGGGCTTTATTCAATATTTGTGTCCCACGCTTCAGCTACTTCTGGGTGTATTTGTCTATGATGAAACTTTTGGAATAGAATATCTTATCTGCTTTGCTTTCGTTTGGGCAGGATTAGCATTTTATACGATCAGTATTCTTAAAGGCAAAAAAGTAACAATCGCTAAATAAAGTTAGTTGAGTGTTGCAGAATAATTTTCGCCGGCAGGCTCTATGTTTTTCGTTAAGAAGCTTATCGGGTAAAAAAGCCGCAGGTAAAGAATACGCTGTGGCTGTATAATATAGATAGATTTGCCGGTCTACTATCCCAACAATTCGGCAGCCCGTTCCATATTTTCGATGACAGGTACAGAGAACGGACATTTCTCTTCACAACTTCCACAAGCAATACAGTCTGCACCACTTACGGGTAACGACCTGTAATGTTGCATAATGCTTGGTGGGATTTTATCGGTATCCAACAGGGCAATATCGAGGTATTTATTAACCATAGCAATGTCAATATTAACCGGACAAGGCTGGCAGTGATTGCAATAAACACACTTGCCACTCAGTTCACCCTGATATCCACTAATAATATCCATGTAATCGCACTCTTCAGCAGTAGTATTCAGATAGTTTACGGCTTCTTCAATTTGCTTTGCAGACTGGCAGCCAATCATCGTACTCACTACTGCCGGACGTGTCAGGGCATAATGGATACACTGGGCAGGTGTCATCGCTTTTTTGAATGGCGAATGCTCTGCCGAAAGAAGTCTGCCGCCCCCAAAGGTCTTCATTACGGTTATAGCGATATTCTGTTGTTCGCAGTATTTATAGAGCTCGTTACGTACAGGGTCGATAGTAACATATTGCTGTTTTTCCAATTCTTCAAACGTTTCCAGCACATCTTTTTCTGAAGGTGTCATATCGAATGCAGGATTGATACTGAACATCATCAGGTCTACAATACCTGTCTTCAATACCCTGCGGGCAACCCGTGGATTATGGGAACTGGTTCCTATGGCACGTATGATACCTTTTTCTTTCAATTCCAAAGCATAATCAACGATTCCATTTGCCAGAGCCTGCTCAAATGCTTCATCCGAATCCATAAAAAATAACATTCCTACATCAATATAATCGGTTCCGAGATTTTCCATCAGTCCTTCGAAATATTTCTTACAGACAGTCAGATCCCGGCTGATATCGTACTGCTGGCTTAAATCCACAGAGCCGATATGCCCCTGTATGATAACATCTTTCCGTCTGCTGCCAAGCGCTTTGCCTATATTCCGGCGAACTCCTTCGCCCGGCATAAACAAGTCGATAATATTAATATCATGCTCCAAAGCTGCATGGATGGTTTCTTCTACTACATTGTATGGTTTACCATCCAGATGTTCCGCTCCCAGTCCTATCACTCCGGCAGACATACCGGTATTTCCAATTTTACGATATTCCATGTTCATTCAGTTTCTTATTTGCGTGAGGAAAAGCCATATATCTTTATGCCAATCAGGAGTTAAAGAAGTTATCACTCGCTACGCTCGTTCGTAGTCAAGAAGTTAAGTATAACACAAATACATTTCTACTTAACTACAAAGTTGCGAAGCTACTGATAACTACTTGACTTCTTAGACTACTGATTCGCATTGTTTATAATAATACAAAGTTAAACTAAAATAACCAGATATACTTTGCTAAAAAGCTCATTATTCTTTGCTGATAAGTTCAATATGACATTTCTTTCCGGGAATCATACATTTATTATACTTAAAAGTATATATATAGGAACAAAGAGTCGCTCACTCTATTTTATATTTCAGTAATAAAGACGAACGAGGGTCATTTAGATTCAGTTTTAATCCTGCCAATAATTCTTTTCCGGTCTTTACCTCTGACTCCTCTGTATCGTAATTTTCAATGACATAACGTTTATCAGGTCGCAAACCGGAGAGTTGTACCGAAATGGACTCATCTTTTGATTGCTCCCGGCGGAAAGCAACAATAAAGCCGCTATCATCAGAAGGACGATGCAACTGGTAAGCCAACCAGATCCCGTCGGTAGTCATATCATCAAAACTTGTCAGCGGATAATAATCTTCATAAAAATAAGGTCTTACTTCGTTAAATTCTTTCTGGCATTGCTGCATTTCAGTAAAAGAAGATGCACCATCGGTTACTTTCCAGTTATAGATTACAGAAGTGCCCAAACTTGAACGAAACGTAAAGCGATCGTTTTTTTCCACTCCCGTACCCGTAAGCGGAAGAAAAAAGTTAAGTCCGTATGTATGACACTGATAGCCTATGGGTTCGCCATAATGATAATCAGTCCGCCATAAAGGAGCGCTTCTTTTTATGGATTCAAAGTCAATGCGCCGGCCACCACTGGCACAGTTATCGACAATCGATTCCGGAAAACGCTCCAGCAAATAATCCCAAAATGCATATAATCCTTCAATATGACGAATTTCACGTATTCCCATGCGTCCCGGTTCGTCATTTTCCCTCCAGTAATTATCAACGTTCATATTAAAATCCTGCCGGTAATAATCGATACCGTTTTCTTCCATCATATCGCCAATAAATTGACATAACCAATCTAAAGCCTCTTTATTTCCCAAATCATATAAATAAGCATCCGTACCATTGGCTTCGAGCATCCATTTCCGCAAATTAACACCCCAATCCGATTCTTTTATCACCCGTTCCGGTTCGAACCATACCATAAATTTCGCTCCTGCAGCATGTACAGCATCTGAGATAGGTTTCAACCCATCGGGAAAACGTTCGCGGTCTACTTCCCAGTTTCCGACCGTATTCGCCCAGTTTTTATTGCCGGCCACATCGGCAGCTTTGATATACCATCCGGCATCCAGCCAGAATACTTCGGGAACCAGGTTAAACCTCTTATACCGGTTGATCATTGCCAACGCATAATCGGTAGTCATACAGGTATATTCATTACAGGGATGAGGATCACCGTAATTAAAACTGGTTGAAACAGGGTACCTGGTTGGCTCCCCGTTAATTTTATGTGTTTGGTGATTTAGCACAAAACGGCGGAACTTGTTATGTCCGGTCATCCGGTCTTCGCCATCCCAGAATAGCAGACAGATACTGGGTGTACGAATAGCCTCTTTGGCATGTAGATACGTATCCAACCATTTCATCCCGGAGGCCAGTGAGATTCCATTACTCCCGGTTTTCTCAAAATCGGTATACCATGTACCTGACCATCCTACCGCGACCATAGCTCCCTGAGCCGCAGGTGTCTCAATATTAAAGAATGGGAATGCATTATCAGACGAACGACCACCCTGGGGTGAAATATGCATGGTTTCGCCGGCAGTCAGGATTTTCTTCCTGGGATGAAAATCCGCTTTGGAAACATGGGTTCCATCCGCATAATGTAATATCATGTCGCCTGCAGAAGGGTATTGAAAGTTTACATCGATCACTTTCACGTCTGCTAATGCCGGAGAATCCTTATCCGAAGAATTCGTAAACCGTAGCACCCATTCGACAGCACTATAAGCCGGATATCCTTTGACTTCGCAAAGAACTTTTAATCCGGTATCCTTATCTGTCCAGGTATAGCAAAAAACTTCGACTCCGGGTTCCGTGCTTTTTATCTTTTCGGACGAAAAGTCCCATTTCCCAATAATATCTTTCGAATGATTGCCGTCATATACAAATGAGAAAGGAGGATTTTTTCCTTTTTTAAAATTACCGGTAATCCATTTCGTAATATCCACAGGTTTTTGGGGGAATTTATATGTTAGCTGCCCATAAGCAGATACGGGCATTAGAAAAACGAAAAGGAGGATGCAAATGCAATATTTATTTTTCATACGATAATAATTATTTTTTTATATCAATGTAGCATAATTAAGTAGTTAGTAGATTGTAGTTAGTAGAATGAAAAAATATAAGAGGGATTTCTACTAACTACCGACTACTATTCTACTTTTATATTATTCATATTGTAAGAGTAATGAGCCTCTGGGTTGTTCGATAACCAGTGTAAAACCGTCAGCTAATTCTTTTCCGGTTTTATTAATTACCGTATCGTTATCATAATTACGGATGGCATATGTTTTACCGATATCCAAACCGGATAACTGTACCGTCACAGAAGCATCCGTAGATTTTTCCCGCCGAAATGCGACAATGATTCCGCTATCATCCGACGGCCGATGCAACTGGTATGCTAACCAGATATTATCACGTGTAAGATCCCTGGTTCCCGACAACGGATAGTAATCCTCATAAAAATAAGTCCGTATCTGCGCATATTCTTTCAGGCAGTTCTGCATGTCGATTACAGACACATTTTTATCGGTTATTTTCCAGTTATATATCAACGCACTGCTTATACTGGAACGAAAAGAGTAGCGGTCAGTTTGCAGTATTCCCGTACCATGTAACGGCAGGAAAAAGTTCAACCCATAGGTATGTCCCTGATATCCATCCGGATCGTCATAATGATAATAATCGCTTCGCCACAGAGGTGCACTACGGGAAATCGTTTCAAGATCAAGGCGACGTCCACCGCTGGCGCAATTATCAATCAACATCTCCGGAAATGTTTCCAGCAGATAATCCCAGAAAGCATACAGTCCTTCGATATGCCGGACTTCTTTCATCCCTGCGCGTCCCGGTTTATCATTCGCCTCCCAATAGATATCGGGTTGCATATTAAAATCCTGACGGTAGTAATCAATTCCGTTTTCGCGAATCATACCTGCAATATATTCACTCATCCATACCCGCGCCTCCTGGTTACCTAAATCAAACAACAAGTATGTATCTTTATTGCTGTCCGGAATATCCAACATCCATTCCGGATGTTCTTCGACCCACTGAGTGCCGCGGATAACGCGCTCAGGTTCGAACCAGACCATAAATTTTGCCCCTACCTTATGTGCCTCATCGGCTACAGGTTTAAGTCCCCGGGGAAACCGTTCTTTATCAACCGTCCAGTTACCTACCGTATTGGCCCATGTCTGTCCGTTGTTGAAATTTGAGGCGCCTGTGTACCACCCCGCATCCAGCCAGTATACTTCGGGAATAAGACCAAACTGTGTATATCTTCGTATCATCGCGATGGCATAATCTTCGGTCAGGCATGAGTATTCTGTACATGGAGCCGGGTCGCGATAATTAAAGCCGCTGGATAAAGGGTATTCTGCAAATTTGCCATTTATTTTCCGGCTTTGATGTGCCAGGACAAAACGGCGGAATTTATTATGGCCGGTCATACGGTCTTTTCCGTTCCAGAAAAGCAAAGAGACACTGGGAGTACGGATGGATTCGCCTGCTTCAAGATAGCTTTCAAAACGTTTCATCCCGGATTTAATAGAAAAAGTCCGGTCGTTCTTCTTCACAAAATCGGCAATCCATGTACCCGACCAGCCAATTGAAAACATTACACCCTGGTCAGCCGGTGATTCAAGATTGAAGAATGGAAATGCCACTTCGGACGACCGACCACCTTCGGGTGCGATCTGATACGTATCCCCTACTTCCATCACCTGTGTTTTAGGATGAAAATCCGCTTTTGATATATGATTCCCCTCAGCCGAATGAAGATTAAATCTTCCTGCGACCGGATAATTTAAATCTATATCAATTGCTTTTACTTCTTTGAGTGTTTTTGAGTTGCCGGAATCTGTATTCGTAAAACGAAGTACCCACTTAACCGCATCAAAATCGGTATAGCCATCTACATCGCATTCGACCTTTAATCCTAAAGGCTGATTTTCATAAGTAAAACAGTATTTAACAACATTCGGATCGTTACTTTTTAACGTTTTACCGGAATATGTCCACGACCGGATAAAATCGTTTGAGCTTTTACCATCGTAGACAAATGAAAACGGGGGCGTCTTTCCCCATGCAAAGGTGGTATTAATCCATTGTTTGATATTCACCGGCTTTGTCGTTAATCTGGTTTGGCATTGCGAATATGATGTATATGGAATTAAGCCCACCAGCAACAGCAGACTTAACAATTTTAAACCGGATAGAAGATTTGTTATTTTCATATTCTTATTTATTAATTATGCAGTGTTGTTATCTTTTTTTTCATTCTTAACTGGTTTGCCTGCCCACCAATGATATTAACCAAACCATATATATCCATACAACTGCAATAACTGCAAGCGCCGCAAGCTGGGTTCCAAACCAATCGGATGTCACTCCAAGTATAGGAGTCAGGATAGCTCCGCCCGAAACACCCATAATTAAAAGCGCCGAAACCTCGTTTGCTTTATCCGGGACACGCTTTAAGGATAACGAGAACAGGATAGAAAACAGATTGGCATAGCCTAATCCGAAAATAACCACACAAGCAAGCATTGCCCACACATTTTCAGTGAAAAGCATTGCTATCAATCCTATTACGGCAAGAAATACACTATATTTGAAAAATTTCTTTTCCGAATATTTTAGCAGGAATATGCCCCCTCCCAATGCTCCAAGGGTACGGGCAAAAAAGTAAACACTATTCCCCAGACCTGCTTCATTGAGTTGAAGTCCCGCTTTCTCCATCAGTAGTTTGGGAAACGTGGTATTCATACCTACATCAACCCCGACAAGTACTAATATACCGATAAAAAATGCAATAATGTATTTATCTTTAAACAAGCTGAGGGTTACGCGAAACGAGACATTTGATCCTCTTTCCGATTCCGTAATGGGTGTCAGGCAGAGCCAGACCAGGGCAATTATAGATGTGGCCGCATAAATCGGAAATATGAGTTTCCAGCCAAAAGCCATGCCTGCAGCCCAACTTGCAATAATAGGCCCAAGAAACGAACTGATTGCTTTTACGAATTGTCCGAGCGTAAGCGTTCCGGTCAGCTTTTCCTTACTCACCACATTTGTTACCAAAGGGTTAAGAGATACCTGCAGTAGTGTATTACCGATCCCGACAAATGCAAATGCTATCATAATGTATATAAAATCGTAAACGATAAGCGGTATACAGAATGCAATAACCTGAAGCATAAAACTTAAAAGTACGGTCTTTTTACGACCAATCTTATTCATTAACATCCCCGTTGGTATGGAAAGCACAAAAAACCAGAAGAAACATGACATAGCAAGCATGTTGGCCAGCGTATCATTCAGGAATGGAAAGTCTTGTTTCACATAGTTGATGGCTATTCCGATAATGTCGACAAAACCCATGATAAAGAATCCGAACATTACGGGTAGTATTTTTATTCCAGTATTTTTCATCTTGTTATATTTAATAATTGAGTAATTGAATATAGGCTTATCTTTGCCTGCACAGAACTACGGAATTGGGTTTGATATCGACACAAAGCTGATCACTCTCCACAGCAATACTTTCGCCGGATGCAATCATCCCATCGTCTGCCGGTAAATGATTTTCTTCATACCTGTATATATCAAAATGATCTTTTACCAACGGATTATTAACAGCCAAACTTTTCGAATCGTTTGTTGCATTGGCAAAAACATACGTCCATTTCCCATCCCTTCCTTTAAAAGCCGAACCTATTGCAAAATCATCGTTAAGATCTATCGGATAGATTTCCGCTCCCGGTTTAAGGAACCGTGTCAATAAAGAATAAGAATAATACTGGGGACGCACTTCATAGTCTTTCTTAATTCTTGTATATGTTGAATCCGTTTTATACGCTTCTTTTATATATTTCCACAAACCAAGCTGCTGCATTTGCTGGTAATCCGCATCTTTCCCATAATACTGGTCGATCAGGCTCCAGTAACTCACCCCGGCGGCTCCCGCATTGAAAAAATTAAGTATCAGGCGTGTCATTAATACTCCCCTGGCATATAAGTCTATATCCTTCTGCCTGGTAGCCCCGACACATTGATTCGAGCCAAATTCGCCGACAAGATGTTTTTTGCCTGCCCCGGCGGCAATATCCACGTTGTTTTTTTCCCATTTATAAATAGTATCATTCGGTGTATCGTATCCGAAAATATATGTATGTGAGTTAAAAACATCAGCAACATCTGTCAGGTTTTTAGCACAATCAATCAAATAAAATGTTCTTGTATCGGTATTATCCGACAAATTAAAACGTACTTTTTCCCTGATGCCGTCTTTTTTAAAACGGACATCCAATATTTTAGCCATTTTGATATATTCGGTCGATGTAAGCAACGGACCACCATCGGGTTCGTTCATCGGAGTAATTTCTTTTACACACGAATATTTCCGGTCTTCTATCAGGTATTTTATTAATGCTGAATAACTTTCAGCCCATTCGTCATAATCTACCGGTCCTGTTATCCATACATTTTCTTTATCCGGATCTGCCATAAAGCATTTCTTTACATGCGCATATTTCTGATCCAGTAGCGATACATTTACCGGGCATCCCCATACTACAATACAAACATCCATCTGTTGCTCCTCAGCGAGGTCAAGCACTTTATACAGGGACTGCATTTCCGGTGAATCAAATGTAAATTTGCTTATATCTGTGTTATGGGGGTCACTGTTATCATTCACCGGTTCGTACCATTGGGGTTGTAGCATTACCCTAAATTTTTGCAGTCCCATTGCTTTCACCCGCTCCTTCACATACTGCCAGTCTGATTCCTTTGAGCCATCATTGCGCGTCAGGTTCTGCGAAAAGAAATGCGGATCCAGTTCAGCTCCCATTGCTTCCAGTTCTACTCCGGTAGATTCACCTAAAAAGACATCTGTATACGATGTGTCCGTTTTCGTTTTACACGATACGATTGTAATCAATATTGTAAAACAGCAAAACCATGCGATGCTGTTTTTTATCCATATATTTAAGCATTGTATTTGTTTCATAAGAAATTTATTGTTGATTCGTTAAGTCGTTAAAGTGTTGATTCGTCTATGCATTTAGTTGTTAAGTAGTTAATCTATGTAATCGTTTAATTGTTTAGTTGGTGATTGTTAATTTGTAATCATTAACCCCTAACCATTAATCACTAGTTACGTCCCAGATTTGCTTCTATCGCCTGAATGAGAATATGAATGATTTTGATATGTATTTCCTGGATACGGTCCGAAAATTCAGCATCCGGACAGGTCAATGCAATATCAGACAATTCCGATAATGTAGTCACTCCTGCCCTGGTCAATGAAATCACATGCATATCCAACGTTTTTGCCGCTTCTGCCGCCCGTATCACATTTTTGGAGTTTCCACTCGTACTAATAGCAAGTAAGATATCCCCGGCTTTTCCTATAGCTTCTACATACCTGGAAAAAATTTCGTCAAACGAATAGTCGTTACCTACACATGTAATATATGCCGAATCGTTAATTGCAATAGCAGGATAAGGTTTCCTATCTTTCCTGAAACGTCCGGTTAATTCTTCGGCAAAATGAGCTGCATCGCACAAAGAACCTCCATTGCCGCAACTGATCACTTTCCCTCCCATCCGAAGCGCCTGGGCT
Organism: Tannerella sp.; assembly: GCA_031285565.1. Lineage (GTDB taxonomy): Bacteria > Bacteroidota > Bacteroidia > Bacteroidales > Tannerellaceae > Tannerella. The sequence goes on from JAITVY010000106.1 coordinate 45,214, forward strand.
ATCATAGTAGCCGCATTATTTATCTGTTCTACAGCTTCGGGAGTAATGAATTCAACAAGTATATCCCGGGATTCATATAAACTTTTATAAATCAAGTCTTTCATACGTCGCTTCTTTATTTAATACATTAGCAGCAACAGAAATAGCTGCATAATCACCGATTTGTTCCCCCAACTGCGAGATCATTATTTTACATACCCTCCTGGAACCCGGCAATGTTTCTTTTTTAATCATTTCCAGCATACGGGTTTCCATCAATGTCCGGCACCTGGTAAAAATGCCACCGATCACAATTGCTTCGGGATTAAGAATATCAATAATAATCGATAAACCTTTTCCTAATTCTTTTGAAGTGATATCGAATATCTGAAGCGCCAGTTCATCACCTTTAGCCGCTTCTTCGGCCACTTTTTGAGCTGTAAGCAATTCCATTTCTTCCAACCTGCACCAATCAACCGGAAGCCCCATTTGTATTTTCTCTAAAATCAGCGATTTAGCAATCTGGGTGATACCGCCTCCACTACAAAATCCTTCAAATGAGCCGGCTTTGCCGTAACCGACAGGTCCGTATTCCGAAAGACGGATATGCCCCAGTTCACCGGCGTTATCATTGGTTCCGGTATACAGCTTACCATCCAGGATAAGACCTGCACCCAAGCCTGTCCCGAAAGTCATAAAAATCATATTCCGCATTCCACGTCCCGCACCATATTTCCATTCGGCTAATGCACAGGCATTAGCGTCATTCTGCAGGTTTGTTTTGATTCCAAATTTTTCCTCAATTATATCCACAATCGGAATATTGTCCCAACCCGGCAGGTTTGGAGGAGACATAATAAGTCCTTTCGTGCTATCCAAAGGTCCGCCACAACTGATACCTATTGCCGACACGCTTTCTTTTGTTAAAGAGTGCTTCTCCATCATATTGTTGACAGAGATCAAAATGTTACCGATCGTTTCATTTACGGATGTGGTAGGAAACTTTTCTTTATCTGTCAGATATAGTTCCAGACCTTCTTTATAAGCGTAGTTTACAGCACATTTTGTCCCACCGATATCAATGCCTAAAATGTATTCCCTCATACCCAATTATTTAATTGTATAAATTTTCGTTTTCTTCAACCAGTTTTTATAATCATCCAGTTTAAACGGGGGCTCCCCGTATAAATAATGATTTGCCAACTTCTTCCCATCTACATCGTAGTTGATCAGTAATACTCCTTGTCCGGACATTTTAGGCAATTTGGCAATTTCGCCCCTGTCATTTGCATCAACCGTAAACGAGCCTTTATATATTTCTTTTCCTGTAGCCACATCCGTTATCACTACATTTCCTTTTGAAGACCAGCGTGTGTCATTTACCACAACTAACGGGTACGAACCATCTTTTGCATCATTCATAAATACACAAACATCTTCGTGTACGTTTTTAAGAAAATGAAAAGCAAGCTTCTTCGAATTGTAATAGTCGACAACCGCATCTGAGAGTACCGGCCACCCGTCACGCACATTCCACCAGATGATTCCCGAACGATCCGGTTTATCCCCACGCCACATCTCAACAAAAAATTTCATCGCTTCGGCCTGTACCGACTGGGATGCCATGATAAAATCATCCAGACCTTTGGGTATGGAGCCAAATAAGATTTTCACCTGATTTGTCATCAGGTCGTTCCGTCCTCCCTGTTTGGGTTCCTGGTTATATATTCTTACGGCTTTCGTCATCCACTCATCATTCCATAATCCCACTTGTCCGTTTAGCCAGGGGTTCACGTAATCTTTTGTAAACATTTTCTCCAGGCTTTCGCGGTTAGGGCAGCCATGATATCCTATTTCGCTAACAAACCGGGCTTTGGCTTCGGTATAGAAAGGATCTTTATAATATCCCCGTGGACCCCATAAGTGATTTTCAGGGAAAAGGTCTTCATTGCTTCCTTCTTCATAAGCAGCCTGGCTTAAATAAGGTGAACTTGGCAAGAAAGGCCTGGTCGGATCCATTTCATATATGACCTGTGGCAATACTTTCCTGCTGACAACATCTTTGTTCGGATTGATATTAAAATTTACCAGTGTCCAACGAAGGGCGATATCGTCTTCATTATTACCCGACCAAAGTACCAGCGACGGATGGCTACGGAATTTCCGGACTATCGAAATGGCTTCTTTTTCAATAGCATCGGCAAAATCCTGGCGTTGCGGGTAGAAAGTGCAACCCATTGCAAAATCCTGCCATACCATAATTCCATTTTCATCGCATAAATCGAAAAAACGGGAATCTTCATATACATTTCCTCCCCAACATCTAACCATATTACAGTTCATTTCAACCATCAGGTTAAACGCATCTTCCAAAAGCGATGCATCCCGGCTATGCAATGCATCAATGGGCACCCAGTTGGTTCCTTTTACAAACAACCGTTCTCCGTTTACAATAAAACAGAAGCGTCCGGGATCATCCGGCATATGGTTGATATCTTTCAAATCCAGCTTAGTAGTACGTATTCCGATCCTGGAAGAATGTTCTGATAATAAACGGCCATTTTCCGAAATCAATCTGATCTCAGCATCGTATAAAGCAGGTTCGCCATATCCTCTTGGCCACCAGAAATCGACATTTTCGAGATTAACTATCAGGCGGAAAGCATGCTTTACAATATCAAATTCCGTTTTGTATACTTCTTTACCTTTTCGTTTCAAGGTTACAACAGCACGGCTTTTATCTAATTGGCTGAACGGTATTTCCGTCTGGAGATCAAGGAAGAGTTGCGCTTTTTTATGTTCCGTATCTATTGTTGAAGTCATCCAATGCGCATCTACAATATGGGTATGGTTGATAACACGCAGTTCGACATCCCTCCAAAGCCCGGCGCTTACCAGCCTGGGCATGATGTCCCATCCATATGTATGGGGGGCTCTCCGCAAATAGACAGATTCTTCATTCGCAAAATTGCCTATACTGAATGTTCCTAAGAAATATTTCTGGGCTTCTATTACGGATGAGCGGATAATAACCTGAAGGTCATTCTCTCCACTCTTTTCCAGAAATTTTGTCACATTAAATTCATGTTCGATAAACATGTTATCGACCGATCCTATCAACTGGCCGTTTAACCAGATATCGGCAAGGCAATCTATGCCTCCGAAAAAAAGCCTGACCTGCTCGTCTTCTTTAATTTCGGGAGTTGCAAACTTTTTTGAATAACACCATTGATATCCTTCATATGGCCTTAAGGTATATACATTGTTGCCAATCATCGGATCTTTTATTAATCCGGCTGCCAACATGTCTAATTCTACATTCCCGGGGACTTTTGCTTCAATAATCGTACCCTGCACATCCGTCAAATCCTGGGGTGTCCTGACCGCTTCTTTTGGCTGGGGAAAGAATTTCAAATTCCAGGTGCCATTTAATGAGATATTACCTGCTTTCATCCCAACCGGAAATAACCCGAACAGAAGCAAGACCCATAGGTAAAATGAATATTTCATAATTTTGAACTATTAAATGTTGATTACTATACTAAATTTAAAACTAACTAACTCAAAAAACATTTCTACCCAACAAGGCATTATATTAATCTTTAGCCTCTATTGATTATTCTATCTTTACTAATCCTTGCCATGCAATATAGTGTTCAGTTATTCCGATCTCATCCATCCAACGACGTGTTTCTATCGTTGTCATGTATGCAGTATTAAAACCTTCGCCTACATCATTATTCCATACCCATGTGGGGGTAGCCCACAAACAAGCCCTGAACTTAATTGATTTATAAAAATATTCGTTACAGCCTTGTTGTCCATGATGGGCCATTTGCAAATAATCACAATCCAGGTCTTTTTTATATTGGCTATTTAAAAGCTTATTGCCGCTTTCAACACCGGTATCCCCTAAAAATACAATCGACTTTTTTTTGTCCCATACCCGTATCACTACACTTGAATTATTGAACGGATTAACAGTGATTTCAGGATTTGTAACACCTAACACCTTAAAATTTAATCCGTCAATTTCATCTTCCAATCCAGGTTCTTTTAGCTGTATCACTTGGATTCCCGATTTTTCAAGCGCATCATAATAGTCATATGCAGGCTTCTTCCGATGTAATTGGTCATCAGCCTCAATTAATTCTTCAGGAAACCTGGACTCATATAATCTTTTTATTTTCAACCCATCCGGATTTTTCAAGATAGTAGTTAATGCGCCGACATGGTCTTCATGCGGATGACTGACAAACCAGGCTTCTACTTCATTGCCCAATGCCGCTAAAAAGCCCCGCAAATAGAATTCTTCCTGATGGGAACCGCCATCAATTACAACCACACGCCCATTGCCGGTCAACATCACATATGAATTACCAACCGTATTTACCTGGGAAGGTAGCTGCCACATTGTAAATCCTGACCTGGCCTCAACGGTTACTGAAAACAGGATACAACATAGTAATAATAAGATTGATTTTACTCTGTATATGAATCCATTCATCCCTTTTTTCATATGATAAAAATTAATTTTTTAATATTGATGTTATGTGGAACGACTTCACGAGTGATTAACGGCTAGTGGTGAGTGATTAACTAATCAGGAAGTAAAAACAATCGCCATATCGAACGTTCTTAGTAACGAGAGCAGAAGCCGAACTTGTTCGGCTTCTGCCGAGTCATGCAAAACAGCTAACAGGAACTAATTTTCAATTTTCCATTTTCAATTATTTTTAGTACCCCGGATTCTCCACTAAATTAGGATTTGCAGCTATCCTGCCTTGACCAATTGGGAAATAATAGTTCTTTTCAGGAAAAGTAGGTTTGCTTGGCCGCCCATCTATATCATCGATGAAATCTACACGGAACTTTCCGCTGGCAGCATCATAGATATAACGCAATCCGGTATAGGTACGTGTCAGTGTCGTAACAGCCGTTCTCCAACGCCGTAAATCCCAATAGCGATGATTTTCAAAGACCAGTTCTACTTTTCTTTCATGACGTATTTTGTCACGGTCGATAGACGTTAACAAGGCAATTCCTGCACGATCACGAATCTTATTTACCGCATCCAAAGCATCACCGGTTTTACCCAACTCAAAAGCAGCTTCTGCATAATTCAATAAAATTTCCCCATAACGGAATATCAAATAATCGGTTGTTGATTCACAGAACCAGTTCATATTATTTGCTCCCGGATCCAGATATTTCATGACACCAAAACCGGTATTGGGAGTATTTCCTTCTTTGAACCTTACTAACTGGTCGCCAATAGCCGCCACGCCTTCGTACGAATCATAACGTCCGTCAATCAGTGTGCCTTCTTTCGTCATGATTCCATTATGCATATTAATTGTATTTTCACCTAACGGGCCTCCTACGGCACCTGCCCATGATGTACCATTTGTCCATATGGATGCAAAGAAACGCGGATCCTTATTTCCCCATAATTCTTCCATCGTCCATAGCCGGGCTTTCGCTTCTTCACGATTGATCGCACCCGGGGTGCCATCGATATATTCAAATTCTTCCACCATATCTAAATAGGGCCCGTGATAATTACCAACGCCCCATACATTCGGACGCGGACATTCAACCATATCCCATGACCACCGGTTATCGCCGCCATCGGTATAGCCTTTGCCGCCATGTTGCTTAACCATAATCGCTTCGGAATTGCCTTTCTTCAAAAATATATTTTTGAAGTTTTGAACTTTATCGGCATCTTCGTTATAAAGCGCGTAAGGGCTTTGCGTTATAATTTCGTTAGAAGCATCGAAGCATATCTGATAATACTGTGAAGCTTCTCCAGCCGGTATACCTAATAATCCGTCTAATTGTTGCGAACCAAACTGGGCAATACTTCCGGCAAACAAAGCAGCCCTGCTACGTAATGCCAAAGCAGCCCACCGGTTGGCACGTCCGGCATCATTCGAAGAAGGCAGGATTCCGGCAATCTCACCTGTTTCTTTCAATATAAAATCATAAAGTTCTTTTTCCGTATTCCGCTTCGGGTACAGCGCATCATAATCATCGTCCATAGATTGAACCTCCGTAATCAGGGGTACGCCGCCATACCGCTTAACCATGGCGAAATAGCAAAAAGCTCTTAAAAAACGGGCTTCGGCAATGCGTTCATCTACATTCGGAATCGTAGATCCACCGGCATTCTCTATAAAATTATTCAAATTACGGATTGTATAATAAGCATTACCCCACCATTGTAATTCTATACCATTCGCTTGGATTCCATTATCTTTCATATCAAGCAAGTGTCCTTGTGCACCAAAATTATATTTGGCCTCATCTGCAATCTCAAGTGTACGTACGGCGCCTTCCATCTGCGCACTGAATCCCATCAGGTATCCCCAATCGCTCCTATCGCGATTCATGGGAGATGTTGCATCATTGGGCATTGAGCATACTGCATCCTGGATCATTACAGGTGTACATGCGTAAAGATCGGCCAAGTGTGCATCCAACAGATAGGGATCATTCCATACAACAGCATCCGAATACCGGTCGGTAGGTTCCTGGTCTAACACATCGTAACATGATGTCAATGTCATTGCAGACAAAGCAACTATTGCTAATTTATATTTTGTTCTCATATTGTTATTTTTTTATCAAGGTTATTAAAGAGATAAACGATTCAACAATCAATTACTAATGCGAATCAGTAGTTGAAAACCTAACGAATCGCAAGATGTTTAAAATATTTATTATCAATAAAATAAATGCATTAATATTTGCTCAATCCCCTAGGAATCATTAACTTAGA
>JAITVY010000107.1 GCA_031285565.1 Tannerella sp.
CAAAAATTAAAGCATTTAGAAGAGTCTTCAGGGGGGTGAAAGATAAAGCCTTTTTCTTGTTTAGATTGAGTAAATTGTATGCATAATACAAAAATCCCTCAAGTTTTTACGGTGATCCACAAAAATCCCTCAAGTTTTTACGGTGATCCGAAAATAGTTCGTGCTGGGCGAACAAAAAAAGAGAGCCACAACCTCTTGTAACTCTCTGATTCTCTCTGCTCTTCCTCTTGGACTTGAACCAAGGACCCTCTGATTAACAGTCAGATGCTCTAACCAACTGAGCTAAGGAAGAGTGAATGTGTGTAGCAACCCTCATTATCGGAATTGCGTTGCAAAAGTACATTGAATTTTCTAAATATGCAATACTCCTTGTTCTTTTTTCACGAAAACCGGCAGATTATATGAATACCATCTACATATTATACACATATTTTTTCTTTTTCCATAATCACAAGATTATATTCACCATCATTACTACCTTTTTCTATTGCCTTCTTAAACGTCTGCCAGGCCTTCTTATAGTTCCTCTTAATTGCATAGAAAATACCTTTATTATTCAGATATTCCGGTGTATTTACTACTGAATGGTCCAGATATTTCTCTGCTAGTGCCACATCGTTGTATTTCAGAGCCAAAGCAGCTGCATTCAGATTGGCTGTTTTATCATTAGGATACAACTCAATAATCATATCCATAATTTCATTATACATAGGCGTATAAGACTTATAAGTCCGGGCTATTTGATATAGTTCATCCAAACTAAGTAATTCCGGATTTGTTTTTAATATCTGCTTTCCCTTTTCTGTATCAAAAGGAAGAATAGAATATGTAACCGAGCATTTGAAACGGCTAAGTAAAGGATAAAAATGCTTCTGTATATATTGATAGACCGTTCCATTACCCAGATATTTTAAAGACTCCTCTCTTCCTTCAAAAATCCCTGTATTCCAAATAATATACAATGCTTCCTCTTTTCCTTCCATATCTGACTCCATCAATAATTGCTCTAAACGATTCCAGTCATCAGACATTCCTTTTGCTTTAAACAAATTATCACTAAATCCATAAAGAAATTGGATATACCTCTTCAGAGCATAAGCGCGTTTGGTTGAAGTCTCCTGATTGAATATATATGATCCGCTAGGAGATGTAAAACAGTCCAGACAAATTTCTATAATTTCTGAATTCTCATCAGTGTCTATTTCTTTTATCAGATTCTTTATTTTCAATATTTCAGTCGAATTATTTCTATAATCAGGCAATATGGCATATTCACCTATAGGAAATTCCAGATATACGTCTTCTTGTTTTCGGCGTTGTTTAATTAATTCTTTTTTGGGCATAATAAACGACACTGAATATTTACACAAATCTTTTTCTTGTTCATTTTGTTTTTTGATGAATTCGCCTTTTTCCGTTTTCATAATTTCTACATTTAAAGTAAATGTTCACAAACAAATTCTTGTCACTTCGATAAACCTAAATAGCATAACATACAGCATTTTAGTCCAAATCAAAATTCACATTTTAATTATCTGAAAAATCCGGATGAACATATATCAAGCCAATAAATTTAATTTCGTAAAAAACAAATCTCACTTCTATATTCAAACAGTAATCAGATCACATACCAAGTCATTATTATTTAGCCATCCCTGTCATATGGCATTGTAAAAATTGTATATTAGCATCCAAAACCAACTAATAAAATTGAACGTTTTCGATAAACATGCGAGCAGAAGCGAAGTTTACTTTAATTGCGCAACTGCAAAAATTGCAAATCGCCCATAGCCAAAATGCCTGATGAAATCGAACACGTTTTCATTTCTGTGTAAACAAAATTACTCTCACATAATAGGATTTTTATATCGTTTTTCAACTCATTCAATATTTTATCCATCAAAAAATGACATTTTTCTTACAGAAGCAGCTAATTTTTGTCAAAACAACAAAAGAGACTTTTTTTTTTTGTATTTTCATGCTTTAAAGAAGAAGATGTTGCATTAAACGCAACTTACAAATAGTAGCAAACTTGCATTTCACAAATTCACAATATGGGAACCAATACATTATATGAAGAATTTTTGAATGAAATCAAAAAGAAAATTCCACAGAAAACTCAACGCACGAGTCTATTGGTAGAGATTTTATCAATCGAAAAAGAAGCCGTGTATAGACGTTTACGAGGTGAAGTTGCATTTTCTTTTCGTGAAATTGTACTTATTTCGCAAAAGCTGAGCATTTCTATAGATAATATTATTGAAATTTCTTCCGAAAAAAGCAGGCCTTCGTTCCTTAAACTGGCAGAATATACCAACCCGTCCGAAGATGATTATAAAATGTTCGAAGAGTATGTTCATGTACTTGAAACCGGAAACGAAAAGGGATCCCTGTTTATAGAAGCATCTAATGTTCTTCCTCTTTCAATTATCTATAAATTCGATCTCCTCACCAGGTTTTATTATTTCAAATGGAATTTTCATTATAATCATTCTAATCTTCTTTTCGAAAACTTTCATTTGCCCAAAAGGTTAAAAATGCTCCAAAACCGTAATTCATTAGAGTCAAAGAAATTTGACAGTACTACTTTTATTTGGGACCCTTTAATCATACAATATTTAATTAATGATCTTCGTTTTGCCCGGAATATGAGATTAATTAATAACGATGAAATTGCTGCATTTAAACATGAACTATACAACCTGATAAATTATCTGGAGCGCATTGCTTTTACAGGATCTTATATTGAGACAAATAAAGAAGTTAATATTTTTATTGCAATCATTAATCTGGATACAAGCTATTCTTACCTGGAAACTTCCAAATGTAGGCTTAGTATGGTTAAAGCTTTCATATTAAATGTCATCGCCTCTTTCGACGAAAACACACTTTATAAAACAAAAGTATGGATTCAATCGCTCATACGAACTTCCACGCTTATTAGCGTCACCAGTGAAAAACAACGTGTTTCATTTTTCGAAAATCAACGAGCGCTTGTTAATCAACTATAAAATATGCAGTTTTTCAGTTTCGCTATTTTATATCCTAAACCTTCAAAAATATCTTCTTTTTATATAGAAAATAAAGGAATAACCAACAAACGGCGATATAACTTGATATGCTTATGAACGCGCCTAAAGTATCAGGGCACTTCGAAGCTAAGCCACCTAAAAAGAAGTCTGATATTTGCCCGAAATTAACAATACGTTGAGCTAAATAAATCGTGATCGAATTAAGACCTACTATCCGGAAGAAAAATGACCACCGGGCATATCCTTTTACATCAATAATATAATAGAACAAAGCAAACATAAACAACGAATACCCGGCTACAACACAAACAAATGTGCTTGTCCACAATTTCTTGTTAATAGGAAATACATAACTCCACACCCAACCTATCAGAACTAAAGCAATAGCTCCTATAAGCATATAAAGTACTTTCTTACTCCCGGAACATTTCTCTTCCGGGAGTTGAACCAACTGACCTGTAAACATTCCCAGTAGAGCTGTAACAATCGCAGGGAGCGTACTGAAAAGTCCCTCCGGATCAAACAGACCTCCTTCATGTAAACGACCCGGTAATATCACACGATCGATCGCGCCTACCAGATTATTTTCAAGAGAATATGGATCTGATGCATCTGGAACCAACCACAACAACAGCCAATAGCCCACTAAGATTACAATCGCTATGATAACATTTACACTCGTTTTAAAATTCACAAATAATAAAGCGGCAAACATCCATGCCAGACCAATACGTCCTAACACACTGGCATAACGCATATTTTCAAAATCCAACCTGAAAAGTCCATTATATACACAACCCAGAAAAACCAGCACTACACCTCGTTTAATAATCTTGTAATAAATACCTTGCATTGATTTTCCACTTGCACGTTGTTTGGCAAAAGAGAATGGAAAAGAAATACCTGCGACAAACAGAAAAAGAGGAAAAATAGTATCATGATGCGCCAGACCATTCCATTTAACATGCTCCATTTGGCCCGATATCCATTGTGCAAAACCTGAGTCCGGAAAGAAATTACATACGGCAACTACCCATCCGGCTAATCCCATAAGAAACAACATATCAAACCCGCGAAGTGCATCCAGTGACATCAATCGTACATTTTTCTTTTTCTGTGCTTCCATTGTATTAAGATTTTTCAGATACAATATTACATTTTTTTTATCTATCGCCCATAAAATCTCTGTATATTTCATCTTTTATCATTCTTATATTTAGGCTATCTTTGTTTTTGTAAATCGAAGACAGGATGCGCCTCAACATAATCAAACAAGTTTGCTTCTGCATTCGGCTTTCACTATCTTTGTCGTATGGGAAAGAATAAATTGCAAAAATTTGATGATATGGCACAATATCCGCATGTATTCGAATATCCATATGCCATATTAAAGGAAAAAAACTGCGACTTAAAAGGAATGTGGAATCAGACTGTATTTAAGAATGATCATCCACTGGTACTTGAATTAGGGTGCGGACGAGGAGAATATACAGTTGGCTTAGGTAAATTATTTCCTGACAAAAATTTTATTGGAATTGATATTAAAGGTGCACGCATGTGGGCCGGAGCAAAAGAGTCATTTCAATGTAACATGAAAAATGTAGCCTTTCTCCGTACTAACATCGAATTAATTGAGCATTTTTTTGCATCTGATGAAGTTGCTGAAATATGGCTTACCTTTCCGGATCCGCAAATGAAGAAGGTCAACAAACGGCTTACAGGTACCCGATTTATGTATTTATACAGAAAAATACTTGCAAAAAATGGGTTAATACATTTGAAAACAGACAGTAATTTTCTATATACTTATACATGTGAAATGATAAAAACGAATCATTTACCCATCAACATCTGTACTGATGATCTTTATCATTCAGGATTGGCAAATGATATTTTATCAATCCAGACGTACTATGAACAACAATGGATAGAGAGAGGACTAAATATCAAATACATTCAATTTAAAAACAATGGCTGTGAAACACTGGTGGAGCCTGATGTCGAAATAGAAATTGACCCCTACCGGAGCTATAATCGCAGCAAAAGAAGCGAAAAAGACAAAACATACTAACACATATGAAATTATACCCGAATTTAATAATTGAAGCTTTAACGAAAGTTCGTTACCCCGGTTCCGGGAAAAATATAGTTGAAGCAGGAATGCTTGAAGATAATATTCGTATTGAAGGAATGAAGGTATCATTCTCATTGCTCTTTGAAAAGCCGAATGATCCTTTCATTAAGTCAGTAGTAAAAGCAGCAGAAACTGCCATTCTAACTTATATCAGCCCTGATATAGATGTTAAAGGAAACATTTCAGCAGTTGCAAAACAACCGGTTCTTCATGAACCGGAAAAGCTAGTGCCAAATGTTAAAAATATCATTGCCGTAGCTTCCGGAAAAGGAGGAGTAGGCAAAAGTACTGTAGCCGCTAACTTAGCCGTATCATTAGCCGGGATGGGATATAAAGTAGGTTTACTGGATGCTGATATATTCGGACCCTCCCAACCCAAAATGTTTCAGGTAGAAGATGCACAACCGACTCTCGAAAAAGTTGGAGAACGTGAATTAATTCAACCCGCAGAGAATTATGGAGTAAAGTTGCTCTCCATTGGTTTTTTCGTAAATAGAGAAGACGCTGTTCTATGGCGTGGAGCGATGGCCAGTAATGCATTAAAACAGCTGATTAGTGATGGTAATTGGGGCGATCTGGATTATTTCCTGATTGATCTTCCTCCGGGCACCAGCGATATTCATCTAACACTGGTACAAACCCTGGCAATAACAGGGGTAGTAATTGTCAGTACGCCTCAGGAAGTCGCATTAGCCGATGCCCGTAAAGGGATCAGTATGTTTACTTCCGAAAAAGTAAATGTCCCGATACTTGGATTAATCGAAAATATGGCTTGGTTTACCCCTGCTGAATTACCTGAAAATAAATACTATATATTCGGCAAAGAAGGTGTAAAACGATTAGCAGAAGAATTAAAAGTGCCACTTTTAGGCCAGATACCAATTATACAAAGCATATGCGATAATGGAGATAAAGGTACACCTGTCGCTTTAAACGAAAATTCGGTTACAGGACAGGCGTTTTATTCGTTAGCACAAAATATCATTCATCAAATTGACTATCGCAACAAACATATCCCTCCTACTGAACGCGTTCATATCAGTAAGAAATAAGACCTCTTATTTAACAGTAAAAATTAAAGGCGATTTGGATAACCAAACCGCCTTTAATTATATATCATAAAACTATATCTTTATGCTTTGGCCAAAACTCCTGACTTTTTTGCGATCTTTCTTTTCTGTATTTCATAAGCAACCGGTGTTGCTATAAATAAAGTACAATAAGTACCAACCACAACACCCAAAAGAATTGCAAACGTAAAGCTACGGATTGTTGCACCACCCAGTAAGAATATACATAACACTACAATGAGTGTAGAGAATGTAGTATTAAATGTACGGGATAATGTTGAGTTCAATGCATCATTAATCACCTGATAGCGGTCTCGTTTCGGATAGTTCTGAATCGTTTCACGGATACGGTCAAATACAACCACAGTATCATTAATTGCGTACCCAATCACAGTTAAAATAGCCGCTATAAATGTCTGGTCTACCTCCATTGAGAACGGAAGTATTTTCCATAACAAAGAATAGAATGCTATAATACAGAATGTGGTTACGGCAACCGAGGCAAACGCTCCAATAGAGAATGCGACATCCCGGAAACGGATCAAAATATAAAGTGCCATGAAAAACATAGCTACAATGACAGCAATAAACGCTGCATTTCGTATATCTTCAGCCATACTTGGACCGACTTTCTGGGAACTTAGTATGTTCTGTGTCGAGAATTGTTCCAACGTAGTATCTGCCGGCAAATAAGGCTTCAGTCCTTCATACATTTTGCTTTCAATTTCGGCATCAATCTCAGGTGCATTTTCTGCAATACGATAGTTTGTCGAAACACGTACCTGATTCGCAGTTCCAATAGATATTACACCTACAGAAGCATCTGTAAATACGCCATCCAACGATGCACGAATTTCATCGGTTTGTACATCCTGGTCAAAACGTACCACATAGTTGCGTCCTCCCGTGAAGTCAATACCTCTATTCAAACCTACCGTCATCAGGGATATTCCACCTAAAATAATAATAACAAGCGGAATAACATAACCAATCTTACGCATTCCTAAGAAGTTTATAGTAGGATTCGTCAGGAAGTTTTTAGATAACGAAGTAGTAAACGTAACATTCTTCAGTTTATCTTTGGCAAGTAATCCTTCATAAACCAAACGGGTCAGGAATACGGCAGTAAGGAAAGATGCCAGCAAACCAATAATCAAGGTCGTTGCAAAACCACGAATCGGTCCTGTACCAAAAACAAATAATACAATACCAGTAATAATAGACGTCAGATTCGAGTCAAAAATAGCAGAAAATGCATTTCCATAACCATCTGCTATTGCTTTCGGCAAAGCCTTGCCAGAACGAAGTTCTTCTTTAGTGCGTTCATAAATCAACACATTCGCATCGACTGCCATACCTAAGGTCAATACCATACCTGCAATACCCGGCAACGTCAACACAGACTGGAACGACGCCAATATACCCATGATAAAGAAGATATTCAAGAGTAACGCTCCATTGGCAATCATACCCGGAACAATTCCGTACATAGCACACATATAAACCATCAGCAAAACCAATGCAATTACAAACGATATAACACCGGCATTGATAGCTTCCTGTCCTAATGAAGGACCAACCACATCTTCCTGAACAATATTCACAGAAGCAGCCATTTTTCCGGATTTCAATACGTTTGCCAAGTCTTTCGCTTCTTCAGTAGAGAACTGACCTGTGATCTGTGAACGTCCACCTGTAATTTCGTCATTTACGCGAGGTGCGGAGTAGACCAATCCATCAAGCACAATTGCGACGCTGTTTCCGATATTATCTTTAGTGAGACGCGCCCATGCTTTAGCTCCTTCAGCATTCATGGTCATGCTTACCTGATTTTCTGCACGTCCTATTTGTTGTTGAGAAAAATCTGCTACAGCATTTGTAACAACATCACCACCCAAGGCCGGCTTCCCATTACGGCTAGCATCTTTAATAGCATATAATTCAAAAAAACGTCCTTCGTCATCCATTGACTTTACTGCCCATTTAAATATCAAATCCCGTGGCAGAATAGATTTTATCTGAGGCATATTCAGATATTCCATCACCTGATCCATATCGCTTTTTTGAGCATAGCCAACAACAGCCCCAGGCACTAAATTATAACTCCCTTGATTTTGATACATATTCAACTGGAGCTTTGCAAACAACGGATGTTCCTTTGCATATTCTTCCGCTGATAAATTTTCGCCTGCGACATCCGATCCCGTATCACCTAATTGTGCCAATAAGGAATCTCCTTCAGCTGTAGCCGAATCCGTCTGCGCCAATAAATCAGCCTCCGATGTTGTGTCATCCGTAGCTACAGATGTTGTATCGGTTGCAGTATTTGGTTTTAAAATACGTGCCAAAGTCTCATCTGCTGCGACTAATGGCTGATAAATATCTACCAGATCATAAGTTTCCCAGAATTCAAGGTTCGCACTTCCTTGTAACAATTTACGAACACGTTCCGGTTCCTTAACACCGGGAAGTTCTACCAGAATACGTCCGGCAGCTTCTAAACGTTGAATATTTGGAGATACAACCCCAAAACGGTCAATACGTGTGCGTAAGACATTAAAAGAATTATCGATTGCACTTTTTGTTTCTTCACGAAGTACAGTAATTACCTGTGCATCCGTACTCTGAAGACTAATCCGGTCTTTCAGTTCCATCGTACCGAAAATCGCAGAAAGCGGTGCACCCGGATCTAACTTTTTGTATTCTTCAACAAACAAGTCAATGAAATCTTTCTGACTGCTAGCTTGACGAGCATAAGCAAGATCCAATGCTTTATTGAAATTCGGGTTTTCAGCATTTGAACCAGCTAACGAACGAATGACATCCGGTACATTCAACTCCAGAATCACATTCATTCCGCCTTTCAGGTCCAGTCCCAAAGTGACTTCCATTTCCCGGCACTGCTTCAACGTATATCCAAGCCATACCTTCTTGCTCGCTAATGAGTCTAAATAAAAACTTTCTTTCGACGGGTCTCCATTCGCATACAACACCGCCTCTTTGTTATATTTATTTGTCACAAAAGAAAACGACAAATAAAACAAACAAACAAGCGTAAGCAATATAGCAAAGACCCTTACAAATCCTTTGTTTTGCATTTTAAATTAATGGGTTATATGTTATTACTTTAATTTATATCCCTTTTTTCAGGGTGCAAATATAGTTCTTTTTTCGTTGCCAACGAGTAATTTACAGATTTATTTATTATACATCTGATTCTTTCTTAATCAAAAAGGTTTATTTTACGTGGTTTTTACATATTTCCCGAATCCGGCAAAATAGTACTTTGGGCCAAATAATCTTCATTATTTGCATAAATATAAAGTAACGACCCGCCTTTAATAACATCTATAATCGTTTTACTAACAGCCAGAGGCAAAGCCGGACATCCCAAACTTCTCCCAAGTCGCCCGGAAGAATTTATCACAGAAGGATTCGCATAAGGAGCACCGTGCATGACAATGGCGCGTTCTTTGGCTTTATCATTAATATTTTTTTCCAGTCCATTCAATATCAGAGAATATCCATTTTTGCCCTGATATGTATTTTCAGTAAGATAAAAACCTAGTGAACTTTTATAAGAACCGCTTTTATTCGAAAATGATGTAGCATAATTATCTCCACTGTTGCGTCCGTGAGAGACATGAGAAGAAAATAATATTTTCTGATTCTTCATGTCCAACACGAATAAGCGTTCTTCTGTGGACGGTTTCGTAAAATCGATCAGGGTAAGCACATCCTTCTTCCGTCCCTGGATTTTATTATAACCTGCAACAGCCTGCTCGAAAGCACCATAATTAACCAGTCCGGCAAGATCCATTTCATGATATAATTCGTGGCATTGGACTGAGATATCCATACATAAAGTAATCGGTTCCGTTCCTTTCAAAGACAAATAGTTGGAAGGAACCAAGAATAAAATCAATACAATAAAAATCTTTTGCATATAGTAAAAAGTGAAATATGCAAAGATATACTATTTTACTCAATAACAAATACTAAACTTTCATAAACAGGTGCCCAGTTATATACAAATTCAGCATGCGAACTCGCATTACGTACACACATATGCGAACGGGGAATTGTTCCTAAAGTCTGGCTGTATTCAATAATGGAAGTTCGCGGTACATTCGATGGGACACCATGAATATAAGCGCCATTACAAAAACGGCTGGCATATGGTGCAAAACCTCCGGTCTCGGTAGAACCGTCTTTATAAAAAATCATTTTAGCTTTCTTTTCCTGTACAACGAAAATACCTAATGGCGTGGGATGTGCATAAGGAGGCTTATACACTCCGGTAGTAGCAGGATTCATACTCCTTACCAACCAAACCGAATCTACTTTTTCAAGTGTTGTAATGTTCTGATTTGTCCGGTCTACAAAGACCAATTTATTAAAGTACAATGTATCAATATCAATGGGTTTAATATATTTACGCGGAATGTACCAATCACCTTCAAAAGAAACGGTAGATGCTTTGACAAACTTAGTCGTGTCATTCGAAATTTTCACCAGTGAACCATCCAGAGAATAACGCTCCGGAGTAATTGTATCATTCAATGAATACAATGGAATTCCCTGATATCGTTCTATACCTAACGAGTCTATTATAAGATTATATTTATTCCGTTTAAAATTATGCACGACAGCCGCCTCTCCGTTTCTATTCCGTCTATTTTGCAAAATGCCCCATGAAGCTTTTTCCAATTGAGCAGTCTCAATCAAAGCGATCAATTTCTTTATTTGTTCCCATTGAAAAACACGCGTCGTATCTTTATATGGATACTCATCCTCCAACGTATATTTATCATATAAAAAATCTTTGCGGATAACTATATCTTCCGGTTTTATTTCCCTGGGAAGTAATGGAATTGTATCAACAACAATCAACGAATCAATACTTTCTCCCGTTAAATCTGTATCTTTCCATTCAAAGGTACAGGCTGATAAAATAATGGCAATCAACAAAAAGGCTTTTACCTTCATCGTACAATCTATATTTGTTTTTTCTACCTCTTAATAAACAAAAGAATCAGTGTAACTGTTTTCTTTAAGATGAAAAAGTCACACTGATTCCATAAATCATTTGATAAACACAATCTATATTAGTTCCTCTTTTTCATTTAAGCTCCCTTCAGAGGTTCGGGGGTTTTCTTATCTTTTAATTCTGTGCAATCACCAATTTCTTCCCAGTCAATTCTAAGTCTTTTTGTATGGCTTTTCCCGTCCCGATAGCTTTATCTGTAGGCTGGCACCCTCCGACTCCAATTCGTATTTTTCCCGGCTCAACACATCGTTGCATCAATGCATCAATCATTGAAAACTGATCAGGTGATAAAATGAATTCAACTGTACGGGATTCGCCGGCTTTTAAAGAAATAAGTGTTACTCCTTGTAATGAACGCAATGGAGCCTGAACATACGAATGTGCATGCGAAACATATAGCTGTACAATCTCATCACCATTCCGGGAACCTTTATTGGTAACATTCACACGTACTCTTACCGGATCTCCGACATTTATTTTTTCAGGTATTTCCAGGTTCGAATATTCAAATTGTGTATAGCTCAATCCATGTCCGAATTCAAACAACGGTTTACCTGTAAAATAGCGGTATGTACGTTCTTTCATGCTATAATCTTCATAAGATGGCAAATCCTTATCGGAGGCATAAAATGTGACCGGTAAACGTCCCGAAGGGTTATAATCACCAAACAACACATCAGCTAAAGCCGTACCTGCATCCTGGCCTCCATACCATGCATTGAGAATAGCCGGCAGATTCTCTGTCTCCCACTCAACAGCTAATGCACTCCCAGTCAGCATAACAAAAACGATTGGTTTGCCTGTTTTATGTAATGCTTTAAGCATTTCTGTCTGTCCGGCAGGAAGAGCGATAGATGTACGGTCACCCTTATTAAATCCCGGAACCTCAATCGGCATTTCTTCACCTTCAAGCGAAGGAGATATTCCACCGACAAACACAATCACATCTGCATTTTTAACTTTTTCAACAACAGATTCCGTATTACTTTTCTCACGGTTAACTGTTGCCAAACTAACGCTACCTCCTTCATTTTCCTGGGCAAACTCAAAACGTAACCGGTAAGATTGTCCGGCTTTCACATCCAGACGAAAATATTCCACACGGGCTTCCTGATAACTAAAGCGATCCATCACTTTCTGATCATCCACAAACAAACGAAACCCACTATCATCACTTGTCATTTCAAACACAATTGTTCCATCGGTCTTTGGTATCAATGTCGATGTCCAACGTGCAGCTACCATGACCGGTTTCATTTTTGCGAGTGTCAAATGCTGATTTGTTCCGAAAAAGTCAATATTTTTTTCATATTGTGCAAGCATTGGTGCACCTTCAAACATTTTATTATCAAAATATTCAGCTTTAAATCCAACTTTTCCGTCTGCTTTCATTATATTACCAAGATCAACGGGTATAGAAATTGAATCTTCTGTAAGACTTACAGCCTGGTGATAAATTACTTTTGTATTTTTACCTGCTTTACGGCGAATACCTTCAAGTGGTGTTGTAATATAGGCAGGAGAGCCGTTATAATTAGCCAGCAGACAAGTTGGGTTATCTGCATTAGGACCTACCACTGCAATTGTTTTCATATTTTTTTTCAGTGGCAATGTGCCATTTTCATTTTTCAATAAGACAATTGATTTCCGGGCCATTTCAAGTGATTGCTCACGACTACGCGCTGAGCCTACTGTTGAAAAAGGAATTTTACTATAAGATACGCGGTCATCCGGATCAAACATACCCAATTTCATCCGGGCAGTAAAAAGACGTTTAACAGCAATGTCAATTTCCGGCTCCAGAATATCACCACGTTCCACAGCTTCAACCAGCGCTTTATAACTGCCACCGCATTCAAGGTCGGTTCCTGCAATGACTGCATCAGCCGAAGCTGCCGCAGCATCAGGTGAAGTTTTATGTGTCCGGTAAAAATTATCAATTGCACCACAATCTGAAACAACATAACCTTTAAACCCCCAACGATCGCGCAGGATTTCCTGCATCAACTCATCGCTACCGCAACAAGGTTCGCCTTCAAAACGATTGTATGCACACATAACCGAATATGCATCACCTGTTTTAATCAATTTTTCAAAAGCCGGAAGATACGTTTCCCATACATCACGCAGAGGAGGACGGGCATCATATGTATGCCGATTGTACTCCGGCCCACTGTGTACGGCATAATGTTTTGGTGTAGCTACAACTTTCAGATATTTCGGATCATCGCCCTGCAACCCCTTTACAAACGAAACACCCATCTCTCCTGTAAGATAAGGATCTTCTCCATACGTTTCCTGTCCGCGTCCCCAACGCGGATCCCTGAATATATTTATATTAGGCGTCCAGAATGTTAATCCGTGATATTGCTCATGCTTCCCATCCCTGATAGCCTGATGATATTTGGCGCGTGCTTCATCAGATATTACTACTGCCGTGCGGTACATCGCATCCGTATCAAAAGTAGCGGCCATTCCTATCGCCTGAGGAAAAACCGTTGCTGATCCGGCACGGGCTACTCCATGCAAACATTCATTCCACCAGTTATAAGCAGGAATACCCAGGCGCTCAATAGCCGGCGCCCCATGCATCATCTGGCTGACTTTTTCTTCAAGTGTCATCCGGTTAACCAAATCGTCAACACGCTGTTCCAATGACAGATCTGGATTTTGAAAAGGATAATTCTGTGCCACTACTGAGGGTACAATAAAAAGTAAAAGCAAAAAAGTACGTACTATTCTCATCATATCTATTATTTATAAAATGTATATTTCAGATTTCATCCGGCCACGGACAAGGTTTTCCGGTTGCTTTAAAAGAAGGACGTTGCCCTCCTACTTCCCTTAGATAAGATCCAAGTTCCGTTGATAAGCGAGTTACTATTTCAGGATATATTGTCGCCAGATTATTTCTTTCACCGATATCATCTGCTATATTGAACAATTCTTTTTTCCCCGAATCATAATAATAAATGAGTTTCCAGTCGTTTTCTCTGACAGTACATGTGACGCCTATCCCCGGCCCTGTATTCCCCCAGATATTCGGACAATTCCAGTAAAGACAACGATCTTTCGAGGGGTTTCCTGATCCGGTGGTCAACAACGGTACAAAGCTAATCCCGTCGACAGGTTGTAAAGTCTCATATGTTTCTATCTGTGCCATTTCAAGAATAGTAGGAAAGAAATCTTCAATAACCAGATAATTATCACACTTACTTTGTGAAACTACTTTACCGGGCCACGAGACAATCATCGGCTCACGGATTCCTCCCTCATAAGCCGAACCCTTGCCGCTATTCAAAGGATAGTTTTGCACATGCAACTCCCCACTCCTCCAATGACTGCTGGAAGCCAGTCCTCCGTTATCCGACATAAAAATAAAGATTGTATTTTCCTGTTGACCGTTAGCCTCTACCCAATCCATCAGATCTCCCAGACTTTTATCCATTCCTTCGATAAGGGCTGCGTAAGCAGCTTCATTTTCGGATAAACCTTTCCGGATATACTTGTCATAGTAACGTTTATCTTTATCTAAAGGAATATGAATTGCATAATGTGACATATAAAGGAAAAATGGTTGCTCCAGTCGTAAAGCATGATCCATTGCTTTACGGGCTTCAATAGTCAGCGCTTCCGTCACAAAGATATCATCTCCCCAGTATTTCTCCAGACCGGGTATAGCAAATAAATTCTTTTGTCCATCCGTACGATTACCGAAATTGTCTTCTCCTAAATAACTGGCTAAACCTCCGGCTGCATGACCGGCGATATTCACCTCGAAGCCAAAATGATAAGGATTCTCCCCCGGCGTATCAATAGCCCCGAAATGCGCCTTTCCACAATGAATCGTATGATAGCCATTATCTTTGAGAATCTGTGGTAGTGAAGTTACCTGATACGTATTATTTATTCCGGAAACCTGACAAATACCATTATAATTCCAATCGGGCAATTGCAGCAAATCGCTCTCCAGATCAGTCGTTTTATTTTTCTCCAAGGTCCAATTGGTTACGCGATGGCGCGCGACATTCATACCTGTCATCAGACTACACCGGCTCGGCGAACTGATACTACTGGCATACGCCTGTGTAAACATCATTCCTTGTTTAGCCAAACGCTCCATATTCGGCGTCTCATAGATCTCATTATATGGGGTTTTCTCTTTCCAGAAGGGTAAGGATGTATCCTGCCAACCCATATCATCAACTAAAAAAAGAATGATATTCGGGCGTTGCTCCTGATCAACTGTTTCTGCAACAGTTATTCCGAAACATGAAACAGATGCTAATGACAGCCAGCACTTGTGAATAATATTTTTCATGATAATAAGTGACATCATATAAAGATAATATATTTTACCTGACAACAAATAATTTTAATTCTCTACCACATACCAATTATATCCATCTGCAGGGATTGTTACTTTCAGTTTAATTGAATAATCCCTGTTCAGCGCATATTTTTTTCCTGTCTTTCCCTGTTCTTTCACCATTGCTTTACCCGTTAATCCCGTATAGTACAATGGAATGACAATTTCTTTTTCAATAGGTTTATCCAGAGGATTGAATATCAGCAAAAAGGCTTTCTCTTTTAAATCCGGATTCACATGCATAAAACCATCCCAGTCACGACCATCCGCCCGGCGCAAATGAATAATATCCGAGTTTAGTATATCCCGGTATTTTTTATACCAGCTAATTACATTTTGTACAACGACCTTCGCTTCATCCGTGTCGTACAATCTAGGGCCACGGTAACAGGCTTGCACTCCGGCCCCGTAATACTGAACCATCAATTGTTCATAATCTTTCAAATGTTCGCTCAATGGTTCCAACACGGCATCAGTGCCTCCGCCCTGATAAGCTGTTAAAGGAACAAAACCCCACCCCATTGAAGGTGTTTTAAACCATGTACCATCATATATATTCTGACGGTTCAGAATTTTCTGTTGATCACGAGGTAACGAAAAATTAACTTCACGGTAGCCTAACGCGATTTTGTGTGTTCCATCCAGAAAATACCAGTCAGGAGCATTTACATAAATACCGTGTTCATTACACCAACGGTACAACTCCTTCTGTATATTCATTTGCTTCCATTGCGAATCATGCAGTCCTTCATGCCCCGGATGAGAAGTAGAAGCACAAACATCTCCCGGATACGGTCCGTCATTTTCAAATATATCAAAGCCTATTTGCGTATACATATACTTCAAATTACGGATATAGTCAATCCCCCATTCACTTCCCAGACAAGGTGCATTGCCAAAGAATGCTCCTCCCGGCTTTCCTGTCAACGGATTGATAACATCTGTCTCCGAATTGATTTTCCGGCTGGAGAATAACGAATAACAACCAATCCGGATATTTCTTTTATGCGCATAGTCGGCCATTTTTTTCATATTGTCCATATTTGCCAATGAAGTGTCTTCAACATTGATATGACTTCCAAAGCTAAGGATCAACGCTTCGTAACCTGTTTCTACACACTGATCAATCGCTGTATACACCTGGTCGTCTGTGCGACTGACCAAATGCATAAAGATCGGATTCTCTGTTGTCCAAGGTGCTACCGTACGATACATTTTTCGCACTGCCAATCCATTTCGTTCTTTATCGTATCCATCCAGTAATAGTTCAAAACTATGAGGGGACCGGAATATTTCACCCACATCTAATCGCATATTCGGATCTACATTCGGATAAATTTCCAAAATGCAAGGTGTATCATAATCATAATTTACCTGCGAAGTATAATCATAATCTCTTTTCCAATGGGTAGTCTGATCACTCACATGATAATTCATCGCATTATTGAATGCATAATTTGTTTCAACATACAGATAGTGAGGCTTCAACATTTCTTCCGGTTTTCCTACTACTGCCGATTCTTCCTCGACAAGCGCCAGTGATTCATTTATGACCTTATTTACAACTACTGATTCTTTCCCATCGTTACGTACTTCAACCCATTTATTAATTAAAGGGATTCCATCATAAATCTCATAATATACAGCAATGGTAATATCTTTTAACCGCGTATTCTTTGTTGCTTTATAGATAAAACTGACAGTTTTTCCTTTTGGCAATAATGGATTTGAACACCAGTTAATTGGTTTCCAGTTTATATACGGCTTTATGTCTGAAATATCAATATCACTTAATTGATATTCATGATCAAATGCTGTAAAATCTTTAATCCATTCTGTTTTCAGATAACCTCTCTCATCTTGTCCACGAAGCCCCCCGATCGGATATGCGATTAAATCGAGTGTTACGACTGCTTCCGGATTAATGGCCCGCAACATCTGTAGTCCGGTCGTCAGGTTTTTATAACTGGTGCAAGCCACATCAGGCACGATCCGGAAGGTACGTTCAACAAGCCCATTTGTCATAACCAACTCTTTACCGTTAGCCGAAGTAAATATGCCGGCTTTATATGATTGATTGTTTATAAGCCAGTCACCTGAGACCGTTCGCTCCGAAGAATATACAGGTAGAGTTTCCAGTATTGTTACATAAGATTGCGCTCCGGAATTTCCAATCATCCAAAATAAAAAGAAGAGTACAAATAAGTTTCTTTTCATAATTAAGTCTCGTCATGTATTAATAGATTGCAAGTACAGAAAACAGCCTAAAAATAGTTCTAATAAAATTAACGAGCAAAAATAAGAAATTCCGGGTAGTTTTTTAAATAACGGTTCCAGATGAAGTAAAATCAGGTTTTTCAGGGAGGGCTTATTGTATTTTTTAGCAGATTACAGATCGTAATTTCTATATTTATCGTCATACGTTTTATCCGGATAAAATGCAGAATCAGACCTTTGACCCAAGTCCTTTAGTTAAAAATACATAAACTTTTTGAGACAACAACAGACATTACAATCGACAATTTGAAACCAAAATAGCAGAATCAGTTTCAATTTGCCATTTTTGACTTACTCGAAGAAATATTACGATTTTATTGTTGCAGAATTCTTATTGGGCTATGCCTTATTTTTACATTTTGATAGTGCTGTTCCAAGGAATTCGTGACATATTTCTTCTTCCGTAGGTATCGTATGAGTATCGTATAAGTATCCTATGAGTTGGTAATGTCAAAAAAAATTTGTACCTTTGTTTATATTCTCATTATTGCATCTATACCAATCTTACCTCTTCCCAATACTCTTATTGTCTCTTTACCTTATTGTATTTTCGCTTGTTTTTATATTCAAAAAACAATACTAAAATTAAACTCCTTGCAAGCAGCTATCAGGAATTTTCTCGTAAAGACTTTTAGAATAATCAAACAATAATATTAGAAAGACATACCGGTCAACATATTAAGAGGGTGTCCAAAAAGTTATTCCCGTCTTTGCGAGAATAAACCCAAAAATTTGTGCCCCAAGAGAAAATGACAGAAGTAAAATATCTACCTTCGCTTGATAGACCTACACAGTTTGACCGTAATCGAAATTAGTGTATAATAA
>JAITVY010000117.1 GCA_031285565.1 Tannerella sp.
ACTAATATTCAAAGAGCGCATAAGACCAGATCTACATCCGGGCTTTTAATTCATACGATGGGTAAAATTGCCATCGCTTTTATTTATCTTATTTTTTAAATACTGATTCGCATTATTAATTAATAAATACATAAACTAATGAGAAAGAATATTGTAGCAGGCAACTGGAAGATGAATACTACACTTCCTGAAGGCTTAGCATTGGCAAAAGGTTTAAATGAAGTTTTGAAAGGTAAAACAGTAAACTGTGATGTGATAATCGGGACGCCTTTTACTCATTTAGCAAGTATTGTTGCTGTTATTGATACTGCCAAAATCGGTGTTGCTGCTGAAAATGTAGCTAATAAAGAAAAAGGTGCTTTTACAGGTGAAGTATCTGCTGCAATGGTTGCATCTACTGGTGCTACTTATGCTATTTTGGGACATTCGGAGCGTCGGGCCTATTATGGTGAAACAGACGCGATTTTAAAGGAAAAAGTATTATTGACTTTAGCGAATAATTTAACTCCTATTTTTTGTATTGGTGAAGTGCTGGAAGAAAGAGAAGCAGAAAAACATTTTGATGTAGTAAAGTCTCAACTCGAAAATGCTCTATTTGGTCTTTCTGCAGAAGACTTCAGCAAGATTGTTTTGGCATATGAACCTGTATGGGCTATTGGAACAGGGAAAACTGCGACTCCGGAGCAGGCACAGGAAATACATGCATTTATACGTAAGACAATAGCAGGGAAATATGGTGAGAGTATTGCAAATAATACGTCCATTTTATATGGAGGTAGTGCAAATGCTGGCAATGCTAAAGAATTATTTTCGAAACCGGATGTTGACGGTGGGTTAATTGGGGGTGCATCGTTAAGTGTAGAAAACTTTTTGCCTATAATAGAAGCTTTTTGAATTCTTGATTATGAAGCGTTGTTTTTACTTCCTGTTATTCTGTGTTTTTTGTTCCGGAGGATCGATGGCACAATCTTCTGTTTTTGACGGTTTGGCCAGCTCGGGAGTTGGTCAGGGCAAGATTACAATCAATCAACCGAATGATATTCGTAGATTAGTTGGTAGCCGTTCTGCTAATGAAAAAATAGAAGTTGTTGGTGATAAGAGTTATTTGGTTGTTCCGGGTTATCGAATACAGGTGTTTTCAGGGAATAATCAACGCAAATCAAAAGATGAAGCCGATTCTAAAAAACGTCAGATTGATCAACAATATAGTGGCGTTTCAACATATGTCACCTTCATGGCGCCTTTCTGGAGGCTTCGTGTAGGTGACTATACTACTTATGAAGAAGCGTATTCGATGATGTATAAACTAATTGAATCGTTTCCTTCGTTTAAAAAAGAAATTCATATAACAAAAGAAGACGTCCGAATCCCCCTGAACTAAAATTCGAAAAGAGAAATGGCAGAGAATGAATCGTTGCTTGATGTGCAGACCCGATTGGCAGAGCATTATCGTGAGATAATAAAGCTTTTGGGTGAGGATGAATCGCGTGAGGGCTTACTCAAAACTCCTCTACGTGTTGCTAAAGCGATGCAATCTCTGACACGTGGTTATTATGAAGATCCGGAAGCCGTATTAACATCTGCGATGTTTCAGGAGGATTATAAGCAGATGGTGATCGTTAAAGACATTGATTTCTTTTCTCTTTGTGAACATCATATGCTTCCTTTTTTTGGAAAAGCGCATGTGGCATATATTCCTCGTAAATATATTACCGGATTAAGTAAAATTCCTCGTGTAGTAGATATTTTTGCACATCGGTTGCAGGTACAGGAGCGAATGACTCTGCAAATAAAAGAATGTATTCAGAAAACGCTTAACCCTTTAGGCGTAATGGTTGTAATTGAGGCACAGCATATGTGCATGCAAATGCGGGGTGTTGAGAAGCAAAACTCTTTAACAACTACCTCTGATTTTACAGGTTTTTTCCAACAAGCAAAAACCCGTGAAGAGTTTATGAATTTAATTAAGAAGTAAACCTTCTATTCTATCTAAATTTCATAGTTGTTTGATATATTATTTAACATAAAAAGAAGCTATATGCTCCTTTTTATGAAGAATTATGCTATTTAGCTCCATATTTTTACGGAAAAAGGAAAAAATGAAACGCTTTTTTCTATTATTCGCATTGTTACACTACCAAAATCATATTTTCTTTGTACATATGTTCATTTAGAATCGTGCATCTATTCTCAAAAGCGTCTTAGCTTGTGAAAGTACAGACGTTTTTATTCTAATCAAAAAGTGTTGGAGCAGGAGAATCTAGAATTGAAAAAGTGTATTTTGTAGTGTTTTAATTGTTTGTCATAAATCTCTCGGTCAATAGACTTGACTTCTAATGTTTTTGTATTAGTTTAAATTAAAAAAACACTCCTGGCTTGGGAAAGCCGGGGTGTTTTCTCATGTACCCCAGCTTTCACGATCCAGATTGCGGTAGTTGATTGCTTCTGCTAAATGGTATGGTTTGATGTTTTCAGCCTGATCTAAATCCGCAATTGTTCGGGATACTTTTAAAATCCTGTCGTATGCTCTTGCTGATAAAGCAAGACGTTGCATTGCACTCTTTAAAAGTTTTAATCCATCCTGATCGGGTACGACATATTGATGCAAATGGCGTGAAGTCATTTGTGCATTACAATGGATATGGTCGTCACCTGAAAATCGTTGATTTTGTATTTCCCTTGCCTGGATTACACGTTCCCGGATAGCAGCACTAGGCTCAGATGGTTTTTGTTCTGAGATCTTTTCAAAAGGAACGGGTACAATCTCGATTTGAATATCAATGCGGTCTAATAAAGGGCCGGAGATGCGGTTCATGTATTTCTGTACACTCCCGGCATTACAAAGACAGGGCCGTTCCGGATGGTTATAATATCCGCATGGACAAGGATTCATGGATGCTATAAGCATAAAGCTAGCTGGATAATCAACTGTAAAACGTGCTCTTGATATATTTATATGCCGATCTTCAAGTGGTTGTCGTAGCACCTCCAAAACATTACGGGAAAATTCAGGTAATTCATCCAGGAAAAGCACGCCATTGTGTGCTAGACTGATTTCACCCGGTTGGGGAAAACCTCCTCCTCCAACCATTGCAACATCGGATATGGTATGGTGCGGGGAACGGAAAGGCCGTTGAGCCAATAATGATGTGTTTTTCTCAATCTTTCCGGCAACAGAATGTATTTTAGTGGTTTCGAGTGCTTCATGTAAGGAAAAAGGAGGGAGTATAGACGGTATACGCTTAGCCAGCATCGACTTTCCACTGCCTGGCGGACCTATCATAATCAGGTTATGTCCTCCGGCTGCTGCTATTTCTAATGCTCGTTTGACGTTTTCTTGTCCACGTACTTCAGAAAAATCGTTATCAAATAGTTGTTGGCGGGTATAAAATTCTTGGCGTGTATTTATAATTGTCGGTTCTAATTCTTTTTTGCCACAAAAGAAATGAATTACTTCCGTAATATTTTCAACACCATACACATTCAGGTTATTAACTACAGCAGCTTCATGTGCATTCTGTTTCGGGAGGATAATGCCTGTAAAATTTTCTTCGCGGGCCTTAATCGCAATTGGTAGTACTCCTTTGATTGGTTGTAGGCTACCATCCAGCGAGAGTTCTCCCATTAGAAGGTATTCTTCCAAACGTTTTTTATCCATCTCAATTTCTCCTGCAGCTGCTAAAATACCGATAGCTAGTGGTAAATCATAGGCTGATCCTTCTTTTCGAATATCAGCCGGAGCCATATTTATCACAATGCGGTTACGGGGAAATTTGAAACCATTAACCTGTAATGCTGAGATTATTCGCTCATGACTTTCACGAACAGCATTATCAGGTAGTCCTACTAAAAAAAACTGAATTCCTTTTGTACAACTTACTTCAATTGTAATTATTGTTGCTGAAATTCCTTGAACAGCAGCAGTATATGTTTTTACTAACATATTAGAAGGGGGCTAAAAGGTACTATATATAATTTTCTGGAAAATGGAGTAGGTGATGTTTTTTAGTCACATTTTTAAATTGATTCGCTTAATGCTTGCTTCAATTCATTTCCATTTTCCGTTTTTAAAATTATATCACCATCTTTATTAATTAAGAAACTTCTGGGTATAGCTTTGATATTAAACAAATCGAGCATTTTTATTGCCTGCCCGGCCGAGTCGGTTACAATGTTCCATTTAATCGAATCATTTTTTATTAATTCCCGGACTTCTTTTGGATTTTCATCCAGACTGACTAGTAATATACCTAATGAGTCCTCAGGATATGTAGCTGCAATTTCGTCTAAAAGTAGTTCCTCTGTTTGGCACATGTCACACCATAATGCTGTAAATGCAATTATAAAAGGACGGCTCGTGTATGACTTTTCAGAGAATATTTTTCCGTAAATATTCCGAACATTAAAAGCTGGGACCTTAGCCCCTATCATAGTTTGTTTCGCTTTCTCACTGTATGCCCTTAAGTCTTTCACTATATAAAAGTCATCAAGCTCAGGGTCTAGTTCATCGAGCAATTGATCTATTTGACCGGGCATATCCGGATCAGAAAAAAAATCTCTGATTAAAATGGCTGATGCTTCTTCGGAAGGATGTTTTTTTATAAAAGATTCTGCTTCGCCTCGAATCTCATGGCTGATATTTGCTAACCTCGATGTATTATCTTCTTTTTCTTTGTGTTGCTCATTGCTGTTTTCGGAAGCAATAAGTGAAGTTTGTTGTTTTAATAAAGGAGCTATTTTTTTTCTGAATTCAGATAATTGGTTGTTTATTTTTCCGCCTTTTATCTGATAAGATAAAGGATTGCGTATGTCTCCTGTAATGGTGATTGTTTTTTGAGGCTCCAGATATACGGAAATCCATTGTGCTTGTTTCTCAAAATAAACCGTAAGTGTACGGAAGTCTTCCTGAACTTGTGTGATAATTATTGCACTGCTTCCATCACAAAAGAGTGTATCAACACTTTTCCTATCTGATGCTTCAAAAATTGCATACAAATTTTGTGCTTCAAGATTGGATAAGTCTATCTTTATTTGATAACCAGCCTTGTCTTTACATGAAAAGAGTAAAGATAAAATACATCCTATGAATAACAGTTTCTTTAACATTCCTAGTATTCCAGGTTAAAAGGAAAAATTCGGAGTAAAGATAAATAATAAAATTCAATACAACAAATATATATAAAAGTAACATGTTTTATAAAACAAAAAAGGGACAAATTATGAAAATGCCCCTTTTTTATCTTATTGTAGTTAAATTGTGTTACAATTTAGGGCCTGCGGTAACAAGTGCTTTACCTGTATTGGTTCCTGTGAACTTCGCGAAGTTTTTGATGAAACGTGCGGCAAGATCTTTTGCTTTTTCGTCCCATTGAGCCGCATTGCTATAAGTATCACGAGGATCCAGAATGTTAGGATCAACTCCCGGCAATGCAGTTGGAACAGTAAAATCAAAATAAGGAATTGATTTTGTCGGAGCAGAATCAATTGAGCCGTCAAGAATAGCATCGATAATACCACGTGTATCTTTAATAGAGATACGTTTTCCTGAGCCATTCCAACCTGTGTTTACCAGATATGCCTTTGCTCCTGATTTCTGCATCTTTTTCACTAATTCTTCTCCGTATTTTGTTGGGTGCAATGATAAGAAAGCTGCACCGAAACAAGCAGAGAAAGTAGGAGTCGGTTCTGTAATACCACGTTCCGTTCCTGCTAATTTAGCAGTAAATCCAGATAAGAAATAATATTGAGTTTGCTCAGGAGTCAGGATAGAAACCGGAGGTAATACACCGAAAGCATCTGCTGAAAGGAAGATCACTTTTTCAGCCGGACCTGCTTTTGATACCGGTTTTACGATGTTTTTGATATGATCGATCGGATAAGAAACACGTGTGTTTTCTGTAACCGATTTGTCGTTGAAATCAATTTTGCCATTGGCGTCAACAGTAACGTTTTCTAATAAAGCATCGCGTCTGATTGCATTAAAGATATCCGGTTCGCTTTCTTTATCTAAGTTGATAACTTTAGCATAGCAACCACCTTCAAAATTGAAAACGCCTTCGTCGTCCCAGCCATGTTCATCGTCACCAATCAACAAACGTTTCGGATCTGTAGAAAGCGTAGTTTTACCGGTTCCGGATAGACCAAAGAAGATTGCCGTATTTTTATTTTGCATGTCAGTGTTAGCAGAACAGTGCATTGAAGCCATGCCTTTTAATGGCAACAGATAGTTCATATAAGAGAACATCCCTTTTTTCATCTCACCACCATACCAGGTATTTAAGATTACCTGTATTTTTTCTGTCAGATTGAAAACAACAGCAGTTTCAGAATTTAGTCCTAATTCTTTATAGTTCTCAACTTTAGCTTTAGAAGCATTCATGATGATAAAATCAGGTTCTCCAAAATTGGCTAATTCTTCAGCTGTAGGGCGGATGAACATATTTGTTACAAAGTGAGCCTGCCATGCAACTTCCATGATAAAACGAAGTTTCAATCGTGAGTTTTCGTTCGCACCACAAAAAGCATCCACAACAAATAGTTTTTTGTTGGAAAGTTGTTTGGTTGCCAGATCTTTAACTGTAGCCCAGCATTTAGCATCTACAGGTTTATTGTCATTTTTATATTCGTCGGAAGTCCACCATACGGTATCTTTACTGGTTTCATCCATTACGAAAAATTTATCTTTAGGAGAACGACCTGTGTAAACACCAGTCATTACATTTACAGCACCTAACTCGGTAACCTGACCTTTTTCAAAGCCTTCCAATCCGGGTTTTGTTTCTTCCTGGAATAGTTGATCAAAAGATGGATTGTGGACAATCTCACTTACGCCAGTAATTCCATACTTGCTCAAATCTAAATTTGCCATTTTAAATTATAAGATTAAATGATTAATATGATAACACTTTTCTCGCATGCTTGCTTAAGATATGAAACGCAATTACTCGTTCATATTACAAAAATACTATATTTTTTTGAAATAGGACGGCTGATTAAAGATATTTTTCAGTATTTGTATTGTTTTGTGTGTAGCGTATTTAGGACTATAATAAAGAAAAAAGCCCATAATATTTACATTACGGGCTTTTTGAAATTATATAAAATCTTTTTATTTGATTACGATCTTATAACCGTCTCCATTATTTATCGAAACTACATATATACCGGTAGGTAATGTGGTGATGCTTGTTTCACCTTCTTTTAATGTAACCGTTTTAACCAGTATACCTGCAATTGTATTTATTTGAGCTATACCAGAGTTGTCGGATGTGATGTAAAGTTTATTACCATTCGACCAAACTGTTTTGTCTGTGATCGTTGCATTGCCGGTGATAAAATCAATGGATATCGTGACTGGTTCCTGCACCTGACGTATCCGGATTGTAAATGAGCCGTCGTCATTCTTAGTTATAATAATTCCTTCACTATCCGGAATTATTGTCCGGTTTGTTGTGACTACAGGAGTTTTTCCGGCATAAGCATCTCCCGGATAAATAGTGAATACAAAATCGTCATAACTGTCTATATAATGTACTCCTGGTTGGGGATCTGTTGTAACGCCTTCAATTACCGGAATCTCAACCGGACGTACAATTGTAGGAAGTCCTTCTCCTCTTTGTACAAAGATTGTATCGATAGGATAGCATGTATTTGGTTCACGATATAAGATAAAAGCTTCGTCACCCAGATTTGCAATTTGTGACTTTGTAAATGGTTTAGAAGCTAATTCCCAGGTCAATCCTCCATCAAGGCTGCGATGTAATTGTGGAGATCCTAATGAAATCGGAATTTCCAGTTTCCCTGCATAATTAGTTGTTGTTTTGTAGTATATCGGCTTGCCAAATTCAACGTGTTGATATAAAGGACGATACATGGCAGTGTCAGTAGCTCCTCCGGTTATTTTTACAACAATCCCAACATATTGTCCGTTTTTATAGCCGTCATAATCAGTTGAAAGCTTGAATGGGTAGCGTCGGATCGTATCCGCCATACTGGTGAGCTGAATGGTGTCGGCATTTAATGTTTTGTCATAGCTGAATAATTTTGACCCATCAAGAGACTGAACCGCATCCGAAGCTATATTAATATATTCAATAACAATATTTGAAGTGCCGTTGAGAGCTGAACTTACAGCTGCCGTATCAAATTTAAGAGTTAAAACATATGCATCACAGCCATCATATATGAATCCATTTCCGTCGGCATCCATACCCAGATAGTCAAAAGGCTCTTTTAAATATGGATTATTCATATCTGCCTCAGGTATACCTAAATTCAAATTTGCTAAGAATACAGACGAACCATGATTATTATCAAGGACATAAGATGTCGTACCATCTTTTTGAACAGTCTGAGCAACTGCTAATTTCAAGTGATACCATTTGCCCGGGATCAGTTTATCGGCTTTGGCTTGTAATTTAACAGTATATCCGTCATACTCCATCATATCCTGACCAACATGATTGTATTTGAAGAGGTCGGGATTAGTCGGGACATAGTAGAACGGTCCTGTTGTAGTATTCAGACCAAGTCTGGCATTAACTTCTGTTGCAATTCCCGGACTTGGATCATATCCTGAAATGGATCGGTAAGGTGCTAAGTCTGCCACTGTCATTGTGTTCGGATCTGCATAATGATAATCAGCCGGGGTGGTAACGCTAAATGGGTTGCTTGTCATTGCTAAGTTATAGATTGCAGTAGTAATACCCCAGTTTACATAATCGATTCCGACAGGTTTATCATCAGGTAAGCGTGCAATGTTATAACGATAATATAACGTATCTGTACGTGTATGTTCGGTTATTGTTGTCGGCGCAGCAAAAGAAGGTGATGCTGTTGTATTTTCGATGTCACTTCCCGGAGGTGCATCATAAGGTCCTGTAACGAAAAATCCAAAAACATCATTTGCAGAATAAACGCCTTCCGGATATTCATCACTGGCAAATACATAATCAAAAGTCGCAGTCCCTGCTGCCGGCTGAAAATCAAACTCTAAGATAGAGCCACAGGTAGTCCAGATTATATCATCGGATGTTAATGCATCCAGGTCACGGTCGAATGAGCTATTAGGGGTCCAATAAGTATTATCACCCGGCTCATGTTTTCTATAAAATTTACCATTACCATGTGGTCCAAGAGCTGTTGGATTAAAACTACCATAACCATGCACTTCCACTCCATGCATCGTATTAGCTCCTGCTAAAGTTGAATTTGTGGCTTTATTATTAGTCATTCCATCGTTCATTCCATGATTGGTAACATTCGGTCCTTCTGCCATTAATACAGGACCTGTTCCCATCAATAGACCACTATCGATTTCAAATCCGGCATTTATACCATTTCCGAAATAAGCTAATGATCGCTCATTCGGATCATAGCTTGTAACAACGCCTTGATTTCCTGAGTTTCCCGGTTTTCCTGCTTTACCCCATACATTGTAATCCGGTACACGGGCATTTTGTACCCATTGTTTTGTGCTTTGATCCCAGTTCCAACCGCTATGTTCTACATTTTGAATACGTTGGGCGTCAGCGGGTGTATGAGAATTCAGCAGGATTTTGCGGACCAAATCTTCCGGAGTATAGCTACTGATTACCGCATCACGATTTACATGGATACTGTTAGCCAGAGGTGTGGCCGGACGAGTAGCCTGATAAACAGCATTGGGACCTCCAGATACCGGATCATCATATGCATTCCGTAATCCGATTCCATTTTTTTCGGGGATGGTATCTTTTTTTATAGGTACCGCAGCTTGTAATGAAAGATTCATTACTAACCCCAAACTTAGTAAAGTAATAATTTTTTTCATGTAAATTTTTATTAGAAGTTTGATGAATTTGTTGTATGCTGATGTGAAAAAGTGCTGATGTTTAGCTGTTTCTGTGACATTGATTCGCTTGTAAATAATATAGATTTATGTACGAAAATAAGAAAACATTTTCGTTTTATACACGAAAGATTGTTAAAATAGTTTTATTTTTAGGTTAAATTTGTAGATAAACTGATAAGTCATATTATTTTTTTGTTTTTGGATACGTGTCTCGTCTTCAATGGACTATATGATATTTTTTGTCCTATATGAAAGATCGATGAGTGATTGCAAGAAGATGACAAGGATAGAAATAAAAAAAGGATGACTTCAAAAGTCACCCTTTTTTTATTCAAAATAAATATAGAGATTTATTTCACTGTTACTTTGTATGCTTTACCATTTACAGTTACAATATAGAATCCTGTAGGAAGGCTTATGCTTGCTGTTTCACCGGCTGCTACGTTTACTGTTTTCACCAATGCACCTGTAATGCTATAAATGCTTGCTTTGTTGCTCGTTACTGCATTTACATACAATTGACCACCATTAGCCCATACACTACTACTGTTTTCGATAGTAGCATTACTTGTTGTAAAGTCGATTGTTAGTGTAATAGCACTTTGTACGCGAACGATTGTAACAAACCAACTACCATCTGAAAGTTGCTTGTAAATAACACCTTCCGAATCCGGAATATTGGTACGACCTGTTTTCACTACAGGTACTAAACCTACATTGCTACCGGTTGGAGTGATCGTGAATGAGAAATCTTCACTGGATACTACTTGTTTTATCCCAGGTTCAACGCTTAAGATCGCATTTGAAACAGTCGGTACGCTTACCGGACGTGTAATAGTTCCGGGAGGTACTTCTTCATTCAGTCTCGGGATATCTAAAACATATGTTTCCCAAGCTGTTTTTACTGAAATTTTGTCGCCATAATCCAAGTTTGCAACTTCAATGTCAGAGAACGGAACAAATACAGTTGTATCAGTAAAATATCCATAAATGCTGTCCTTACGTAAGGTTCTTGTCATATAATCACTATAATTCGGATTACTACCTGTTATGTTGGATACACGTAATGAACCTTCAAACTGAGATGTTGTAGGCATATATTCTACTGTAAATGTAGGATAGTTATAATATACAGTTGTGTCGCCTAGTAAACCTGCTGATGGAAATGTTTTGTCGAAACTGGCATAAACAAGACCTTTTGTACCGTTTACAGTATTTGGCATATCCCAGTTATGTTCTACCGTTATAGGGAAAGTTTTAGAAGTACCAAGTATTGTATCCAGACGTTGAATTTTATAACTGGCAGGAAGTCCCAGATACTCTGCAGTCCCATTATACATAAAGAAAATTGTTGTATCATTACCAGGGAAAAGATTAATATTATCAAGCGTAATCTTCAAAACTGTTTGTGATACTAACGAACTGCCATCTTTAACTTTCTTTTCATAAAGAGCGCCATCACTACTGTTAGATATTGATACGGCACTAATCGATTGCGCTTTCAGCGTTGATGAAATACCACCAACCAACATTCCGATAGCTAAAAGAGTAAAAATCCTTCTTTTCATACGTTTAAAATTTTAATGATTATTATTTAGTAATTAATTAATTCAATAACAAAATCAATGTATAGCCTCAAGCTACAAAATCGCATACTTGATGTTTAAGGCCATTTCAATAGCAAAGATAGATATACTTTTCTGAAAAATTATCTTATTACCTACCTTTTTTGTACAAAAAGGTGGGTTTTCTGTACAAAACCTCTATTTAACTTTAAATAATTCCCCATTTGGCTCATATTTTATTTAAACTATACGTTGTTTGTCAAATGGGGGAGCTGTTTGTTCGCTGAAAAATCCAGTCTGGCGATATAATGCAATATCAATAATTCCCTTTTTGTAGCTCCTCTTTGGAAATTAAGAGGAGCTACTGTTTTATTTAATTTCCCAGGTATTACAACTTTTCAGGTAATCATGTAACGATCGAATATTCGTTTTCGATTGTACATCTTTTATTTGTGTGGATACGGATGCATCATAGGCTGGCGCTTCTACCTCCCGGATAACTCCTAATGCTACGGGCAGCTCATCTTTCATCGCAGCCAGCATTCTATGTAATGTAACATCTTTTTCATGCGCATCATGAACAAGGACATTCTCCAGTGTGTAGCCGTCCTGACCAATAGTAACAGCTTTCAGTTTTAAGCCGTCCAAAATAAGCCCTTTTTCTTTTTCTTTCCCGAAAAGCATCTTTTCTCCATGACGCAGATAAATAGTGCGTTCTGCACGAAACGTTTTGTCAGAAATTTGTTTGTGGATGCCATCATTAAAAATTACACAATTAACAAGTACTTCAACAACAGATGTTCCTTTATGTCGTGCCGAAGCAGTCAAAATATCTGTCAGGTTGGGCAGGTCAACATCAATAGCACGTGCAAAGAAGTTGCCACGTGCACCCAGGGTCAGTTCGGCCGGAACAAACGGATCCTCAACCGTACCATAAGGAGAACTTTTGGTGACGGCTCCGCGATCTGAAGTAGGGGAGTATTGCCCTTTTGTTAATCCGTAAATCTTATTATTCATCAATACGATATTTAAATCGATATTCCGTCGTACTGCATGAATAAAGTGATTTCCTCCGATGGCCAGACAATCGCCATCTCCGGTAATTAACCATACACTTAAGTCGGGTCGGGCTGTTTTTACACCGGTAGCAATAGCTGCTCCACGACCGTGGATGGTATGAAATCCGTAGGAACTCATATAATAAGGCAGCCGTGAAGAACATCCGATGCCGGATATAACGGCTGTATTATGAGGCGCTACACCGATTTCGGCCATTGCTTTATGTATACAATTAAGTGTTGCATAATCGCCACAGCCCGGGCACCAGCGGACATACTGATCACTTTTATAGTCTTGAGGTGTATATTTTAGATTTGTATTCATATGATAATATTTATTTTTTTAACGCTGAGGTCACAGGGAACTCACATGATTTTTACTATAATGAACTTTGTCGATTTTACAAAAATCAAGTATCGTTTCATTTTCTTTACCCCTCCATAATTTTGGTGAATTCTTCAACTAAGCGGGAAACAATAAAAGGTTGTCCTTTAATACGATTGAATGTATATGGATTAAAATCATCAATTTTACTACGTAGATACCCGGCAAATTGTCCGTTATTTTGTTCTGCTACGACAACTTTTTTATATCGCTGAAGTATTTCAGCTGTGTTTTTGGGTAACGGATTTATGAAACGGAAACTGGCGAATGCGACCTTTTTCCCGTTTTGATGCATAATTTCCATTGCTTCATACAGGTGACCATATGTGCCACCCCAGCCTACAATTAACAGATCTGCATCTTCATTACCAGCCACTTCTAATTCGGGTATATGATTAGCGATCTTATTGATTCTTTCCTGTCGTGTAAATACCATTTTTTGGTGGTTGGCAGGTTCGGTTGAAATGGCGCTTGAGTCAAAATCTTTTTCAAGTCCTCCGATGCGATGGGCAAAGCCTTCGGTTCCGGGTACAGCCCAATAACGGACTAATGATTCCGGATCACGTCGATAAGGTTTCCAGGGTGCATCACCATTATAATCGGAAGCATATTGGGGATGAATGTCTGGCAAATTTTCCATATCCGGAATTCGCCATGCCGCGGCACCGTTTGCAATGAAGCCATCTGTCAGAAGAATAACCGGTGTCATATGTTCAATAGCTATTTTACCGGCCCAGAATGCAGCATCGAAACAATCAGTCGGTGTAGATGCAGCTATAATAACGGCAGGACTTTCCCCGTTTCGTCCATAAAGCGCCTGTAATAAGTCAGTCTGTTCACTTTTTGTCGGCATACCTGTTGACGGGCCACCACGCTGTACATCAACAATAACGAGTGGTAACTCAGCAATGACAGCTAATCCGATGGCTTCGCTTTTCAGCGCCAGTCCGGGACCGGATGTGGTTGTAACAGCTAAGCATCCTGCAAAACTGGCTCCGATAGCCGTGCAGATTCCGGCAATTTCATCTTCAGCCTGTACTGTTATTACTCCTAAATCTTTACGTTTGGCCAGTTCCTGAAGTATTTCGGTTGCAGGTGTAATCGGATAGCTGCCCAGAAATAATTGTAAATCCGCTTTTTCGGCAGCGGCAATCATTCCGTATGCAGTAGCTTCATTTCCATTTACATCCATATAGTATCCGGGTGTAATCTGGCTGCTTTCGATACGATAAGTAGATACTGATGCCTGTATATTATGTCCGTAGTTATATCCGTCGGTTAACGCTTTGATGTTTGCCTGGGCAATAACAGGTTTTTTTGCAAACTTATTTTGTAGCAGATGCATGGCATTTTCCAATGGCCGATCAAACAGCCAGCATACCAGACCGAGTGTAAACATATTTTTACAGCGTATAGCCGATTTATTGTCTAACCCGAATTCTGCCAAACCATCCCGTACCATCGTAGAAATAGGAGCAGCAACGAGTTGTACATTTGTTAAGCCTAATTCTTTAAATGGATCGTCAGTAGTAAATAGTGCTTTCTCCAGATCCTTTTGCTGGAAAGAATCTGTGTCAATAATAATGATAGCGTTAGGTTTCAGACGTTTTGCATTCACCTTTAATGCTGCAGGATTCATAGCAACCAATACGTCTGCTTTATCTCCCGGAGTATATACTTTTTTTGAGCCCAGGTGAACCTGGAATCCTGATATACCACTTAATGATCCCTGAGGGGCGCGTACTTCGGCAGGATAGTCGGGAAACGTGGAAATCTCATTCCCGATAATTGCTGACAAGTTGGAGAAGATCGTTCCGGTTAGTTGCATTCCGTCGCCGCTATCACCCGAAAAACGGATGATGACTTCTTCTAAGGTTTTTACTTTCGTTTGTTCTGTCATAACTCTGTATCAAATTGCATAAATAAAATAGCAAAAAAAGTTCAATTTCATCAATAGTTTTTGAGTCGCCTTTGCTCCTCGCTTGTTAATTGCTGCTTAGCAGCACATATATTCCCCACAGCAGCATAATCTAAAGTAAACTTTCTTGAAAGTACGTTTGCTTGCCTGCTTAACGAAAATGGCCATTTTAAAACCATGATCCTGATTGATGTTTGTTACTATACAAAGGAACAGATTAATTTTTAAAATGAAAGAATCATTCGTTAAAATTCTCATTTAATTATTGAATATCTTAGCTTTTATATTCATTCTGAGTCTCTCTTGTATAGAACCAGACATCTTAGTCGCTTTCTTTTATATCACAAAGATAGTTTTTATCAGATGATTTTTCATCCTTTTTTGTAACCGGAAAGTGTCTTTTCCAGTTGTTTGCCGAGAGCAATAATATCTGTTTCCGTATCCATCATTTCTGCATCAAAAACAATGTCAGCCTGTTCGTAAAAATGGCTACGCTTTTTTAGCGCATCCGTTATGAATAATTCCAGGTCAGTACCCGAAAGGCCCTTCAAAATAGGACGTGTATTTTTGCTTAGCGAGACCCGTTTAGCTAATTCTTCTACTGTTGCTTTCAAATAGACGGTTGTCCCTTTTTCATTCATGAATTCCATATTCTGGTGAAAGCAGGGAGCACCTCCTCCTGTAGAAATGATTACATTCTCGAAGTCCGCAACTTCGAGAAGTGTATTCCTTTCTATTTCCCGGAATGTCTCTTCTCCTTTTTCTTCAAATAATTGCCGGACAGTTTTGTGAAAACGACCTTCAATGAAATAATCCAGATCTATGAATGTCAGTTTCATACGTTTGGACAACTCTTTTCCCATTGTCGTCTTTCCGGCTCCCATATAGCCTATCAGGAAAATGCGCTGCATATATATAACTTTTATTTGCTACTCCAGTTTGGTTTGCGAATATCTTTATAAGATACAAAAGTAAAAATAAGTATAGTTGTTGTCTTTTTCATAGTAAGTAATGTATTGTGCAGGAAATAGGATATATACTTAATACTTTTTTGTGCACGAAAATAATAGTTCTTTTTCGAAACACAAAATGATATTGCAATTTTGAAGCGGGTTTAAAATCCGGATCTGATGGATGATTGAAATAATGGATAGAATTTGAACAAAAAAAGAGGTCGTCCTTTATTAGGATGACCTCTCATATAAGTAATTTTTTATAACTATTTTACAATACGATTCCTTCTTCGCGTGCTTGTTCTTCTCCTGAATGCGTAATTAATTTATACCCTTTTCCGTGGATATTAATAATTTCAATATTCGGATCGTCTTTCAGTAATTTACGAAGTTTGGTGATATATACATCCATACTCCGTGCATTGAAATAGTTGTCGTCAACCCAGATCGTTTTTAAAGCATAATTACGCTCCAGAATTTCATTTGCATGAGCACAGAGCAAACTTAATAATTCACATTCTTTGGTTGTTAATTTGGTAACTTTAGTACCTATAGCTAATGTTTGCTTTTGTGTGTCAAACATAAAACTGCCTAATTTATAAAATGGTACATCTTTTTGTTTTTTACCTTTAACACGACGAAGAATCGCTTCGATGCGAAGCAGTAATTCTTCCATACTGAATGGTTTTGTCAAATAATCGTCTGCACCGATTTTAAATCCTTCCAGAATATCTTCCTTCATTGTTTTTGCAGTCAAGAAAATAATAGGAATATCCGGATTAATTGAACGTATTTCCTGTGCCAGTGTGAAACCATCTTTTTTCGGCATCATCACGTCCAATACACACAAATCATATGTGCCAGAAGTGAAACCTTTGTAACCAGCTTCTCCATCGGAGAATAAATCAGTTACATACCCTTTTGCTTGTAAGTACTCTCTTAAAAGCATCCCTAAATTTTCATCATCTTCACAAAAGAAGATTCTCATTTTTTCTTCCATAGTTTACTGTTTTTTAATAAGAGGTAAAGTAATAATAAATTTTGTTCCAATAATTCCATCGCTTTGTTGTTCGGCCCGGATGCTACCTCCGTGGTCTTCCATAATTTTTCGAACATAAGCAAGCCCTAAACCGAATCCTTTTACATCATGTACATTACCGGTTGGTATCCGGTAAAAACGATCAAATATTTTTTTCAAATGTTCCTTTTTCATTCCTATACCATTATCTTCAATGGATATATACAATTTATTGTTGTCGTTTCGTGTACGTGCCATTAGCTTTAATGGCTCATTTTCCTTTCTGTATTTTACTGCGTTATCTAACAAATTAAACAAAACATTTGTTAGATGCATTTCGTCTGCCTGAATAGTAGAATCCTCTGCTTCAAGGTCAATATCAATTGTTCCGCCATATTTCTCAACTTTTAAAGCAAAGGTGCTCACAATACCGACCAAAAGATCATTAGCATCAATTTCTTTTAATTTAAGTGAGGCTCTTTGTTTTTCAAATAATGAAATCTGCAACACTTTTTCTACCAGAAACCCCAATCGTTTAGTTTCATCACTAATCACGCCTGAAATATGTTTAAATACATCAGGACTTTTAGTAATATCGGTATCTTTTAGCATTTGAGCTGCTAATGAAATGGTAGATACCGGTGTTTTTAATTCATGGGTCATATTATTAACAAAATCATTTTTCATTTCCGAAAGCTTTTTCTGGCGAAAGATGGAATGTATTGTAAACGAAAATGTTAGTAGTATGATGAATGAAAAAATCACAGACGGGACTAGAAATGAAATTGAACTTGAAATATAATCTTTTTTCGTAGGAAAATAGATCTTCAGATAGTTCTGTTTTGATGGTAAATCACCCGGAAATAATACTTGAGTTACCATTTCAGATGCTTTCGGAGGTTTTTCAAATGCTTCATTCTGATAAATAGTTTTACCGTCTTTATTAACAACCATAAA
The DNA here is from genome assembly GCA_031285565.1 of Tannerella sp. Lineage (GTDB taxonomy): Bacteria > Bacteroidota > Bacteroidia > Bacteroidales > Tannerellaceae > Tannerella. Next base: position 17,687 of record JAITVY010000117.1, read on the forward strand.
AATGTATGGAATGTTTAACTCATTGTTTAAAAGTTCCGACTTAATATAATTATTTAAAGTTTTAAAATCGATACGTTCTTCTATCGGTTTTAAATGTGCGGTATAAATTAAGCTGTATACCACTTCTTCCACAAGACCGGCCTGGTGTCGATATCGTTTCAGCATATTTTCCTGTCGTTTTTCCGATTCTTTAATAATTGCGTCTTTGCTTGTACTATCTCCAGCCTTTTGTGTCGCACTGAAATGGTTAAATTCGAATTGTTGAATTACCCCATTCGCTTCCTGAACCTGTAATTGATATCTGCCTTCTAATGTAATCTTTTGATTGAGAATCTGTTTGTCCGGAGCATTCTTGTAAAAAAAATGATCCATATCATCTTCCATATATTTGCGTGCTTCATCCTTTTCCAGCATTTTTGAAACTTGTACCAAGCTGCGTCTAACAGTCGAGTCAAATTGCTCATTACTAGTTTTAAGAATGATACTTATATAGCTTACTTGTAAGTAAAGTAAGCCCAAAAAAGCGAACCCCATGACAACGGCAAGCATCCAAATTGTAGATTTCTTCATTGCTCTTTGTATCCTCCCTTATAATTCAAACAAATAACGTGCGTTTTTGTTTAATATTTACACAAAAAAAGTAAAAAACAGAAAGCCTTATTGTTAGTAAATGTTTATTTTGAAAAAATATATCTTTAGCCTAAATTTAAATAAAATGATGTAATTTATTGTTAGTCTTGTTTTTAATTCTTCGCTGTATTGAGTTTGGTTGTTAATATACGAATAAAATGGTTAACGCAAATTGAGCTATTGAAATTAAAATTTCCAGCCGATATTTAATTGAAATACTTTATTATGCGTACTTGATATATCTGTCAGATTAACGTCTTCCACTTCAACTTTTTCTGATTTAAAGAGTTTATTAAGTCCGAAATTGTAGTTGGCAGAAATCAATAACCCAATATCGAATTGATAGCCAAGTCCGATTATACCCGAAAAATCAACTTTATTCTGATACTCTTTAATATCATAACTATCGTTGCTTTTCCATTCAGCCAAATCAAAGAAATTTACATTTCCGCTGATATTTAGTTTCGAATTAACAAGAAACCCTATTTGTGGCCCTCCATATATGTGCAAGCCTTTATATAGGTATCCTTTAACAAATACCGGAATATTTATATAATCATTGTCTATATCGAAATCCAATATGATTAGTTCTTTCCCGTATTCATACTCCATGGTTGTTCCTTGTAATGAGTAGTAAATACCGCTTTCAATGGCAATAGGCCGGATTAATCTGTATTCGACCGATAGCCCGGCGTTTATTCCGTGTTTTGTTTTTGCTTCATCCGGAAATCCTGAAATACGCGCTGCATTATATCCGACTTTCGGTATAAAAGAAAATTGCTGAGCGTATGCCTGCAGGGTTAAAATACTAAATAATATCAACAGTGTCTTTCGCATTTTACAAGGTATTGTTTTTTATCAGGTATTATAAAGAAAGTGAAACCAGGGAAAGGTAAAATTTATTTCCATTGCATCTGAAATTACAGATTTAAACGACTCTTTTAAATATCTTCTTCAATTTATGAATATATTGAAAATAGTCGTTTAAAGAGTATCTCAGGATGTAGGATCATTTTTTCCCTTCTATCCATATTCTGGCATTTACAAACGCTTCCATCCATGGTGTTATTTCATCTTTATGTTTCCGGTTTTCGGGATAATACCCGCATTGCCAGGGGAAAATAGCACGTTCAGGGTGAGGCATAAGTGCCAGATGGCGACCATTTGCTGAACAGATGCCTGCTACTGCCCATGGAGAACCATTTGGGTTAGCAGGGTAACCATCATAATTATATCTGGCTACGATCTGATATGCTTTTTCATCATATGGGAAATCAAATTTACCTTCCCCATGAGCTACCCATGCTCCTATTTTAGAGCCGCTTAATGAACCGAACATCACAGAATTATTTTTTGGAATTTCCAGACTGACAAATTCTGATTCAAATTTGTGCGAATCGTTATATAGCATTTTATGTTTCTTTTCATGCTCCGGATAAAGTAATTCCAACTCGGCCATGAGTTGGCATCCGTTACAAATACCAAGACTCAGCGTATCCTCGCGGGCATAAAAGTTCGCGATTGCTTTTTTTGCTTTTTCATTGTACAGAAAACCGCCTGCCCATCCTTTGGCTGAACCTAATACATCGGAATTGGAAAATCCTCCGCAGAAGACAATCATATTCACTTCTTCAAGCGTTTCACGTCCACTCGCCAAATCGGTCATATGGACATCTTTTACATCAAATCCGGCAAGATATAATGCATATGCTGTTTCACGTTCGCATTGTGAACCTTTTTCACGAATCACAGCAGCTTTAATGCCGGACGGGCCGCGTCGTTCAGCAGATATACCATACGAGAGAAGATCACCGGTAAAATGTTTATTGAATTTGTATTCAACCGGTTGTACTTTATAGTTTTCAAAACGGTTTCCGGCGCAAACGTTTCCGCTTTGTTGAATGTCCAGTTTGTAGGAAGAAGAGTACCATACATCACGCATATAATCGATTCCGAAATGATATTGTTCTCCCTCTTTGGATACAATGATATGACGTTCGTCAGTCGGTTTGGCTATAACAGAAAAACCGATGCCTGCATCTTTCATCAATGTCTCGAAAGTCTTTTTGTCTTTTACCTGGACAATAATTCCAGGATTTTCCGCAAATAATATTTTGATAAGATCGGACTCTGCAATTGTATCCAGATTGACTTCTAGTCCTCCTTCCGTATTTGCAAAACACATTTCCAGCAGAGTTGTAATCATTCCGCCTGCAGAAATATCGTGTCCGGCCAGAATCAAATCTTTCTCAATTGCATCTTGTACGGCATTAAATGCATCACTGAAATATTCACTGTCGGTAACAGTAGGCACTTGTTCTCCTAATTTGTTTAGGCTTTGGGCAAAGGCTGATCCACCCAGTTTCAGAGAGTCAAATGAGAAATCAATATAATATAAAGAGGTTTTGCTGTCGTTAATGATAACCGGAGAAACGATTTTTCGAACATTACTAACTTCTGCACCTGCAGAAATAATTACGGTTCCGGGAGATAACACTTTTTCATCTCCGTATTTCTGAGTCATCGAAAGGCTGTCTTTGCCGGTAGGGATATTGATGCCTAATGCGCAGGCGAAATCAGAACATGCTTCAACAGCCTTATACAGGCGGGCATCTTCGCCTTCGTTACGGCAAGGCCACATCCAGTTGGCGCTTAAAGAAACGCCGGTGAGCTTATCGGTTAACGGAGCAAAAACGATATTGGTCAAAGCTTCTGCTATTGAGAGAATTGACCCTGCTGCCGGATCAACCAATGCAGCCTGAGGTGCATGCCCGATAGAAGTGGCAATACCCTTTTTACCCTTGAAATCCAGTGCCACTGCACCTAAATCACTAAGAGGTAATTGTAATTCACCCTGGCATTGCTGGCGGGCGACTTTTCCGGTTACCGAACGGTCTACCTTATTTGTCAGCCAATCTTTACAGGCAACAGCTTCCAGTTGCAAGACATTTTCGAGATAATGATGCAACGACGATTTTTTGTAAACAACCGGTTGGTATGTTCTTGTTACCGTATGATCAGTCATGACCGTACGAGGCGGTTTCCCGAACATATATTCAAGTTTGAGATTAATCGGTTTCTCTCCGTCTGCCTGTTCGAAGACCAGCTTCATATCATTTGTCGTTTCGCCGACCACATACATTGGTGAACGTTCACGTTCGGCAATACGTTTTATTCTTTCAACATCTTTTTCTTTTATCAGTAATCCCATTCGTTCCTGACTCTCATTACCAATAATTTCTTTGGCCGATAACGTCGGATCACCAATAGGGAGTTTACTCATATCAATATGTCCGCCGGTTGCTTCAATAAGTTCCGAAAGACAATTCAAATGTCCACCTGCGCCATGGTCGTGAATAGAAACAACCGGATTGTCATCCGATTCGGCTATTGTACGGATTACATTGGCAGCACGTTTTTGCATTTCCGGGTTTGCCCGTTGGACGGCATTTAGTTCAATGCCACTTGTATATTGTCCAGTATTAACGGATGATACAGCACCGCCACCCATACCGATACGATAGTTGTCGCCTCCCAGGATTACGACTTTTTCTCCCGGAACAGGATCACCTTTCAGTGCATCCCGTTTGTTAGCGAATCCAACTCCTCCGGCAAGCATAATTACTTTATCGTATGCATATTTCTGATCGTTTTCAGCATGTTCGAAAGTAAGTAACGAACCACAAATTAATGGTTGACCGAAATGATTCCCAAATGTTGACGCTCCGTTTGAGGCTTTAATCAGAATTTGCTCCGGAGTCTGATATAACCAGGCTCGCGGGTCAAGTATTTTTTCCCATTCACGCACTCCTTCGGTTCGCGGATAGGAGGTCATATATACGGCTGTTCCTGCCAGCGGAAGAGATGCTTTTCCACCTCCCAAGCGGTCACGGATTTCACCTCCCGAACCGGTGGCTGCTCCGTTAAAGGGTTCAACAGTGGTCGGAAAGTTATGTGTTTCTGCTTTTAAGGAAAGTACAGTCTCAATGTTTTTAACAGAGTAAAAATCAGGCTTGTCACCCGATAGCGGAGCAAATTGTTCAATCTCGGGTCCTGCGTTGAAGGCAACATTATCTTTGTATGCTGAAACCAGCTTATTAGGGTTTACTGCCGACGTCTTTTTTATCAGATTAAACAGGCAACTTTCCATTTCTATACCGTCAATAATAAAAGTACCACCAAATATTTTATGACGACAGTGTTCGGAATTGACCTGTGCAAAACCATAAACTTCGCTGTCAGTTAGTTTACGGCCGATTTTTATACTTACTTCATTTAAATAACTTACTTCCTCTTCACTAAGCGCTAAACCTTCCTGTTTATTATACGATTCAATATCGTTTATATGAATAATCGGATCCGGTTTCTTATCAATCGTAAATATATGCTGATTCAGGCCGTTATAAATGCGTTGAAGCATTGGGTCATGATCTGTCTCACCTGAAGAAACCGGGGCATATTCTTCTATTCGTGAAATACCTGAAATACCCATGTTCTGAGTGATTTCTACAGCGTTTGTGCTCCAAGGGGTTATCATTTCGCGGCGAGGTCCGACAAACCAACCGTTAATTTCCGGAGACACAACAGGCAAAGCTCCGCTAAATAACCAGATCAGTTTTTCTGTATCTTTTTCCGAAAAAGCCTGGGAAGTTTCTACAGCCAGTACTGTTTTTATAGAAGACTGAAAAAATTGAATCATATTATTGTGTAAAAAAAGATTTTATAATTGGTCTTGTAAATGTAGAAAGAAATCTATCAACATCTTTGGATGATAAGATGCTATAAATGAGATTATCGTGCAATAAATGAACCACTTGATAATATTATATTTAGTATTTCTGCTATTTGTACGCAAAGATATAAAATTATTTTTATATGCTATATATAATCTAATGGTTCTTCCGGGGCAAAGATCTAAAAAAGTTTCTGATGCTATTTTCTCTTCTGATGTCTAAATTCAATGATTTTTTTGTCAGTTGTAATCTGCTAATTCTTATGATTCTATAGTTGTTAAATTCGGCACTAATTCGGCACTAATTCGACACTAAAACTGCAATATCCGTATTAATACGAATTTATTCCGAATTTGCTCAAAATATTATTCTAAGAGTATAATAGAATAAATATTGTTTATACCGGAAGAGAATTCTTCTCTTATGAAAAATTTGAATTGTTCGTTAATATCATTTCCGATTTGTAACGTTTGATTATTATTAATAATTTTGTAGTTCTAAACTAAAAAAGAGAGTCCTTATGAATAAGCTTTTTCCCGGATTAATAATAGTTCTTATAAGTGTTTTTGTCGGAGTTGTTTTTTTTTCCTGCAATACGGAAAAGAAAATAAAAGTATTGGTGGTAACCGGAGGACACGATTATGATAAGGAAGGGTTTGAAGAATTACTGGCAAAGCTGCCTGGTTCTTACGATCAGGTGGAGCATCCGAATGCGTTGGCAATGCTGAATTCGGAAAAATTCGCATCCTACGATGTAGTCCTATTTTATGATATGCCGTTGAAAAGCGAATCAAATACGGCTGTTTGTTTTTATGAGTTAACAGACGCCGGGAAAGGTATAATTGTGCTTCATCATGCTTTTTGTAGTTATAATGCCTGGCCGGAATATGAAAGGATGATAGGAGGAAGTTATTACCGATATCCATGGAAAAAAGATGGTGTTGCACAAGATGCTTCTACATATACACATGATGTTACTTTTGATGTCAAAGTTGAAGATCCCAATCATCCTGTTACAGAGGGAGTATCTGACTTTCAGATTACAGATGAAACCTATGGGAATGTAGATATTATGCCCAATGTATATCCGTTACTTTCTACCACAGAGCCAAGCAGTGCACTTTTAGTCGGATGGACAAATATTTATCGTAATTCCAGGGTTGTTACATTAACCTTGGGGCATGACAGGAGTGCATGGGAAAATCCATCATTCATACAAATTCTTTCACAGGCTGTTAAATGGACGGCAGAGAATGACAAAACCCATTAATCTATTTCATTATAAAATACAACAGGGTAGAGATTAATCCCGTTTCGATTAAGCATTGACGTATGTCTGTAAGTGCTTTTGATATATGTTTTTCTACAGATTTTTCGCTGATGTTCAGTAGTCTGGCTATTTCTTTATGCTTTAGATAGTTCTGACGACTTAGTAGGAACACATTTTTACGTTGGGGAGGGAATGTCTCAACGCACCTATGAATTGTGTCTGTAATATCTTTCAATAAAAGCGTCTCATACGGATCGCAATCACTGATTTCCATGCTTATTAGAAAATCAATATCTTCCGTATTGTCGATACGTCGTTGTACAGAAAACGAATTCAGGTAATTGATAGCCCTGTTATGGATAAGCTTGTATAAATAAGGTCTTATGGAATCTTTAAAATTGAGTGTAGTACGTTTTTCCCAGACTATGAAAAAAACATCCTGCACAACATCCTCCGCAGCAGATCTGTCGTTCACAAATTTATATGCATACGCAAGCAATTCTCGATAATAGTTCTGAAACAATTCCTCAAAACAGGCTATTTCGTTCATTTTATCATGCTCATTTCTGTGTTTTGTCATAGACGATAGACGGTCCTTATTCTGTATTAAATAGAAATATCGTGATTGTAAGTCTTATACCAACAGAGCGTTAGCAGAAGTTTGAGAGGGCTTGAGTAACGGTTTGGTGACCATTCTTATTTCCGCGCTTTGCGGTGCAATGCTATCAATAACTTGGCTGTAAAGTTAGGCATTTCTTGGAAATTTCAAACATATATATTCCCTTTTTGTCTGATAAACACCCCTCTTATGAAAAGTATGAATAAGGCCTGGCTTTTAGCTGAAATACGCTTTCGAGGAATGAGAAAAGAAAATTTCTGCAAAAAATCATTTAAACCTTGACATTTTATTCTTAGAACATATCTTTGTGTTCAGATAAGACTGGGATTTATTTATTTTTTTGTTAAAATTAATCCAATACCATCCACTCAGGACATAAATGCCTGATGTTTTTACAATATAGAGGAGCAGTTATATAAGTTACATATTTTCGTCAGTTCTTTGAATGGCCGGAAGAACTCCATGTAAGGCCAAGCGCATTCTTAGGACAGACATCCACACATGTCTGACATAGTATACATTCCGACGAATTAACTCTGTGACCGGAATTTATATAACCCATAATTTCTATATCCATCGGACAGCGTTTTTCACAAAGTTTACAATCAATACATTCTTCATCGGTTTTATCAACTTTGAGGAGAGACCTTTTCGAACCTACTTTCATGAAAACAGGTATCGGACACAAATATTTGCAGAATGCTCTGTTGTCCTTAAGCACGAAAGCCAAACCTATGCCGACAGCATAATACAGAATGTTCCCTCCAAGGAACCACCATAGCTCCGGTATACGTGAAAAATAGATTGATATCACTTCGGAAAATTTCCATCTCTGTTCCAAATCAATTTGTCGTAAGGTTTCCGGCAAACCATACTTAAAACCGAAGAAAAGTACGAAGACTACAGTTGCACTTAAAGCGAAATGAATATATCTGATCCTCCTGTATTTTAAAGGCCTTTTTATTTTATTTACTTTCCATGGTAGAATATCAAGTATCGCAGCGGTCCAACATGCCCAGCCACACCATGCGCGATTGAATATCAGAGGACCTATAATCTTTGCGATCGCATAATGTATAACCCCAGCCATAAACACTCCGGATAAAAGCCAGAGCCAGAATCCTTCTATCTGCATATTCTCAGGCATAATATATCCAAACATCATGTATATCAGTCCGCATCCAAGGCCAAAGAACATATAGCCTCCTACTAATGCCTGCGAAATCAGGCGGGCCTTATTCTTTTTGTTCTTTGGGAATACAGGCCACAACCCCATACCAAGCCCGAGGGCAGTGCCGATAATAATAAAGTTGTAAAGGTAAAATATTTCTCCTGTAGCCAGCCAAAGGACAACAGCAATAAGATAGAACAAAAGTGTTATTGTAATAAATGATTTATATTTTTTCATTAAACCAGAGAATTAAAGTAGATTGTTGTTTTTCTCGCCAAATTTAGCAAATATCTGTCAACCAACTATAATTATATCTTAAGACCTTTACTTTTATCCTCTTGTGAGGATATGTTAAACGGGGGGGCGTGCGGGGTAATGATTTAGAAACCTTCTGTCTGTATTATTCTGCTTAAATTGTCTTTTCCGGCAATCGAAGAATGAAATAATACAAGGTCTTTTGTGTTGATCGTCAATTGATTGTTGTATTTATCCTGAATTCGCTTTCCATGTTGGATGTTTTACCTGAAGAACAAAAATAGTAGTTTTTTTCAATAAGAGGTAGGGATAATACATTTTCATTTGTGGTATATATAGAATGAATATGAATGAAATTATAGTCAGGTATCTGAACGGTGAAGCTACCCTGGAAGAAAAACAGCAGGTGCTTGCCTGGCTCAGGAAAGACCGGGAGAATAAAAAAATATTCTCAGAGATAAGAGATATATGGATAGCTTCTATTTCGTCAGCGATCTCTGATGAAGAGGTGTGTGATGCATTTGCATATTTCGAACAGCGTATTGATAGGCATGAACGAAAAGGAATAAAACATACGAGATATTCCTTATGGCATATTGCAGCTGCTGCAGCAATTTTATTACTGTGTTCATTGAGTGGATATTTTTTTGGAAAGCAGAGCGCTTTTACCGGCACAACAGAAAATATGTTTGTAATGAACCAGGTGATAATGGGGGATGAAAGTAAAGGTAATATTACATTACCTGACGGAACAAAAGTTTGGCTGAATGCGAATAGTAAGATAAGCTATCCTGAAATGTTTCTACAGGATGTTCGTAAAGTAAAACTGGAAGGTGAAGCATATTTTGATGTAATACATAATGCACAGTCTCCTTTTATCGTGGAATCAGACCGGATGGAAGTGAATGTGTTAGGAACACAATTTGATACTAAAAATTATGCGACCCAGTCCTATTCGGAAACGACCTTACTGACCGGAAAGGTGGAAGTCCGTTTTTCTTCGGATAGTGAGTTTATTTTGTTGGAGCCAAATCATACCATTTCATTTGATAAGCAAAAGAACACATTTTCAATTCATGAGGTAAAAGCCAAGGATTATATAATCTGGACAAATGATAAACTGACTTTTACCAACGAACTGTTGTCGGATATTTTATATAAAATGGAAAAATGGTATAACATTCGGATCACTTGTGCAGACGGCGTGCCTCTGGATCAGCGATTATCATTTACTATTCGTAGAGAACCTAAAGAAGAAATATTTAAGTTACTGGAACTGATTGCACCTATTAAATCGAATGTAGAAGGATATAATGTATTTATCCGGAAAAAATAAACACACAATTATTACTAACCTCAAAATCAAATTGCCTATGATAATGAATCAATATTTTAAGTAGTGAGAGCAGAAGTCAACTTTTACGAGGGTGAGAGCAGAAGCCGAACTTGTTCGGATTATGCCGAGACAAGTAAATGCACTTTTAAGAAACTTGTTCGGATTATACCGAGTCACGCAAAATGACTAATGGAATTGAAGAATAAGATGCTATAATGAAAACAGACGGATGCTGGTAACATCCGCCTGTGAGTGAATCTAATTAACATTGCCCCAAATAGACAAGCCGGGCAATATCGTATCATTAAATACAATACAAATCTATGAAAAAAAAGTCTATGGAAGGGTTCTTTATGTCCTTTCTTAACATTAATTCATTTCGTAAAATGAAAGTCTTAATTTTACTTGTTGCCTTATCAATCGTCCAGATGACAGCCATGGAAACACAAGCCCAGGAAACGAAGATCAGTTTCGAACTGTCTAATATTACATTAAATGAGGCGATTAAAACGATTGAGGAAAATACGCAGTATGTGTTTTTCCTCAACAACTCTGAAATTGATTTGAATAAAAGAGTCAGTTTAAATGTGAAAAATGCAGGTATCGAAGAGGTCCTGAAGCAAATGTTGAATAACTATAATTATAAGGTAGAAAGCAACAAAATCATTTTATTATCAAATGCCAGATTGCAGGATAAGATGATTAAAGGGATCATATTGGATGAGACGGGTATACCTGTTATTGGTGCAAACGTTGTTATTAAAGGAACTACCAATGGCACGATTACAAATATTGATGGAGAGTTTTCTCTTCAGGCTTCTCCCGGTGCGGTAATACAAGTCTCTTATATCGGATATTTAAGTAAGGAATTTACAGTTACTGATAAAGCAGATTACCAGGTTCAACTGGTTGAAGATTCTCAGGCGCTCGAAGAAGTAGTAGTCGTAGGTTATGGTATCCAGAAAAAAGTAAATGTGATTGGTTCCATAGCCCAGGTTGGGAGTAAAGAATTAAGTAATCGTTCAACTCCTTCGTTATCAAATGCATTGGCAGGTCAGATGCCGGGTATAAGTGTAATTCAGCGTTCGGGTAGGCCTGGAGATAGCAATGGAACTATTCGTGTGCGCGGAGTCGGCTCTATCTCCAGTGGAACAGATGATGCCGCTAAAGATAAAGATACAAAATCAGATGCGTTAGTCCTGATCGATGGTATTCCCGGAGACCTGAATACTATTAATATGGAGGATGTGGAAAGTATATCTGTCCTAAAGGATGCTTCTTCTGCAGCTATCTATGGTTCGCGTGCGGCAAATGGAGTAGTGCTCGTTACCACTAAAACCGGAAATGAAGGGAAGATATCGGTATCATATAATGGCTATGCCGGATATAATGAAGCTACTACACTACCTAAGTTTGTAAATTCCTGGGAATGGGCAACATTATACAACAGGGCTGTAGGACGCGAAGAATATTCAGCTGATGCAATACAGAAGTTAAAGGATGGTAGTGATCCGGATAGATATGCCAATGAAAACTACCTGAAACGAATGATCGGTAATAAAGGTTTTCAGACAGGTCATAATGTTGCAGTAAACGGAGGTAGTAAGCAAAACCGTTATATGTTGTCTGTAGGTTATTTATCACAGGATGGAATTGTTGATAAAAATAACTATAGCCGTTACGATGCGCGAGTGAATATAATTAATGAATTAGCTTCCAAATTGACTTTGACAAGCCGCTTCTCAGGGACATATGGGAAACGAAAAGAACCGAATGTTCCGGGTGGTGATGATGCTGATGGTATGGTCGGAGCGATTCAAAAGGCGCTTCGTTTTCCCGGATTGTATCCAACGGTTCTTTCGGATGGAAGTTTCGGTACGGGACCGGAGCAGCATGCTACTCCAATGGCCTGGATTATGAGTCCTTCCTTTTATGAAAAACCGGAATTCTCAGTAAATGCAAATGTACGGTTAGATTACGAGCCAATTAAGGATTTGAAGATTGCGGGTATTGGCGCCTACCAGTATACGAATGGAGAAGAAAGAAGTTATAAATCGACCCTTAAGTTGTCAGACGGCAGGACTTTAGGGCCTTCTGTGATGTCGGATATGATGGATAAGACGATTTATAAAACATTTCAGGCTACGGCAGACTATGCTAAATCATTTGGATCACATAACCTGGGAATATTGGCAGGTTATTCCTGGGAAGATCAGGAGTATCGCAAACTTAAAGGAAGCCGTGATAATTTCCCGGGAAATTCATTGCACGAGTTGGATGCAGGTTCTCCAGATAATCAGAAAAATGAAGGAACAGGCTATGAATGGGCGTTGCAGTCATATTTCGGACGCTTACAATATAATTATGCAGAGCGTTATCTTTTCGAAGCTACTATGCGTTACGATGGTTCTTCACGATTCCCCAACGATAATAAGTTTGCCTTTTTCCCATCGTTGGCAGGCGGATGGAAAATATCGGAAGAATCTTTCATTAAAGAAAATGCCTCTTTTGACTGGTTATCCAGCTTAAAGCTTAAAGCGTCATGGGGACGGTTAGGAAATCAGAATATAGGTAACTATCCCTATCAGACAATGTATGTCCTAGGAGAGAATTATCCGTTCGGCGATAATTACTATCAGGGGGCAGCCGTAAAAACGGCTACTGATCCGAATATTAAATGGGAAGAGACAGAAACCATCGATGGAGGTATTGAAACCATATTCTTGCAAGGAAAATTAAGTGTAAATGCATCTTATTTCTATCGTAAAACATATGATATTCTTTATAAACCTTCCGGAAGTATATCCAGTGTATTGGGACAGGAAATCTCTTTTACGAATACCGGAGAATTGAAAAATGTAGGTTGGGAGTTTGAAGTGGGGCACCGGAACCGGGTCAACGATTTTAATTATTCCGTTAATGCGAACCTAACTTACCTGAAGAATGAAATTACGACATTGGGTTTGGGGAATGTAGATCAGCCGAATGGTATGGTTGGAAATGGCAGTGATCTTTTCATTGGTTACCCTATGCAAATGTATTATGGTTACCAGGCAGACGGTGTTTTTCTGGATCAGGCAGATATTGATGCATGGCATGATCAGTCAGGCGTTACGCCTAATCTTAAGCCGGGAGACATTCGTTATAAAGACATAAGTGGCCCTGATGGAGTGCCCGATGGTAAGATAGATGCTGAATACGACCGTGTATATTTGGGTTCGCGTATTCCTAAATATTCATTTGGATTAAGCTTGGGGGGAGGATACAAAGGATTCGACCTTTCAGTACTTATTCAGGGAGTTGCAGGAGTAAAAGGTTTACTGGATGGATTCGCCCGCTATGCATTAAACAGTAATAACGGAAATATTCAGCGGTGGCAGGCCGACGGTGCGTTCGATCCGGAGAATCCGGTACGCAATCCGAAATATCCGCGTATGGAAACCGTCTCAAATACGGGTTCTGGAAATTACGAAAGATCTGATTTTTGGGTATTGGATGCTTCGTATGTCCGTTTGAAAAATATTCAGGTTGGATATACACTACCAAAGAAAGTATTGAATTATATGCATCTGTCGAATTTACGGGTGTATGCGCAGGGAGAAAATTTATTCTCCTGGAATAAATATCCTGACGGCTGGGATCCTGAGATCAACACGGGAGGGTCGTATTACCCGATATTGAGAACGATAACATTTGGTCTTAATCTTAAATTCTAAAGACGATGAAACGAAACATTAAATCAATCAAATATATCATATGTGGACTGTTTGTATCTTTCTTTTTCATCACTTCATGCGATTTGGAAAGAAATCCGTTAGATCAGTTTGCCGAAAATGACTTTTGGACGGACGAAGATAATGCGCTATTGGCGCTTACAGGCATTTATAAAACGGAAATATTGTTTAATTCGCCGGAGTACACTCCTACTGACTGGTGGAGCTACGGAGGACTTGTTTTTATGGAATTTCCAACGGATAATGCATACGATCGGCGGGGAGCCAATTCCAACTTCCATCGTATGACAAACGGTACTTTGCTGGCAAATAATGCCTATATAAATGCCTATTGGTCAAATTCGTATAAGAAAATAGCCCGTTGTAATCGTTTCCTGGAGGGAATTGATCAATTAACCGATTCTCCGGAACTGGCGGCACGTTTAAAAGCGGAGGCACAATTTCTTCGTGCATCGCAGTATTTCTATTTATCGCAGTTTTTTGGGGATGTTCCATTAGTCACTAAAACATTAACACGGGATGAAGCTAATGTTGTTCCTAAAAATGCTAAGGCGGAAATTATGTCATTCCTGGTTGATGAGTTTACCAAGAGCGCAGCCGGGCTTCCGCGTTTTAAAGATTTAGAGGCAAGCGAGACCGGAAGAGCATCCAAACAAGCAGCCCTTGCTTTTCTGGGGAGGACGCTTTTGAGTGAGAAACGGTATGCTGAAGCAGCCAAGGCTTATGAAGAAATTATCGGTTATGGCGATAATATAATTGATCCGGATTATAGTTCATTATTTATCCCTTCAAATGAAAATAGTGCAGAAAATATTCTTTCAATGCAGTATTTACAGGATCTGGCTGGTAATGCAATGCCACAGCATGCTTATCCGGTAAAAGACGGAGGATGGTGTCTAATAAATGTAGGGGGCTCTCTATTCGAAGCATATGATTTTATTGATGGAACTTCGTTTAGTTATGAAAGTTCGCTATATAATCCGGAAAATCTGGGTGAAAATAGAGATCCGCGTTTAGATTATACAATGTACTATGATGGGGCAACTTTCAAGGGCTCAAAATTTAATTGTCATCCCGATTCGGATAGTAAGGATAAAATAGCTTCCGGGCAAACTACACAAACCGGGCTTATGATGCGGAAGTATTTTGACGAAGGGTTCAACGGCAACTTAAATAGTTACGGAGCGAATATTCCGATCATCCGATATGCAGAAGTATTACTGAGTTATCTGGAAGCAAAACTGGAAGCCGGAGACCCGATAAGCCAGGATTTACTGGATCAAACCATAAACCGGGTAAGGGGGCGTAGTTCGGTTGGTATGCCTCCTGTTACGGTAACAAATGCTGACCAGCTTCGTCCGGTATTGCGAAACGAACGTAGGGTGGAATTAGGTATGGAAGGTATTCGCTACTGGGATTTGTTACGTTGGGAAATTGCGCATGAGGTATTGAACGGACCTATTTTAGGAGCGCCTTACCCTGGTTCTACCAGAGTGAGTCCATTACCTGACGGTACGATTGATAAATATGGAAGATGGTATGTGCTTTCACGGGCATTCAGGAAAGACCAGGATTATCATTGGCCTATTCCTCAGAGTGAACAAAATATTAATCCTAATTTGAGGTGAAAGAGAGCTACCTTTAAATCTCCCAGAGGAGAAAACTTAGGGAGAAAGTAATGGTGAGCCATCTGAAAAGAATTGTCATGTCTGGTTTCCACCCCAATATTGGGATGGAAACTCAGTATGACAAATTAATATCAAAATTACCTTTATTCTGTGCTTTTCTTATGGTAATCAATTATTATCTCCATATATTTGTTAGCTTATGCGTTATGAAGTGAATAAGCATGAACAGAGGGGGAGCTTTCCGCTTTTCTGATTAATATTTGTGGCTTAATTGTTTGGATGATATATATGTATTAAAATGAAATAGATCGTTGTCTATGAAAAAAATTATAAAATATTCGCTGATTACAACTTCGGCATTCATAATGACTGGCAATGCTCAGGAAACCCAAACGAATATTATACTTATTAATTGCGACGATCTGGGTTATGGCGACTTAGGCTGTTATGGACATCCGACTATAAAAACTCCCAATCTGGATCAAATGGCGTGTGAAGGACAACGTTGGACCAGTTTTTATGTCACATCCGCGGTGTCGTCTCCCAGCCGTGCCGGGTTAATGACTGGTCGTCTGGGTGTCAGAACCGGTATGTATGGCGATAACCGAAGTGTTTTGTTTCCGGATTCTCCGGAAGGGTTACCTCCAAGCGAACAAACAATCGCTACATTAATAAAGCAAAAAGGCTATATTTCGGCATGTGTTGGAAAATGGCATTTGGGGCATAAAGAAGAATCATTACCATTAAAACATGGATTTGATTATTTTTATGGTATTCCGTATTCAAATGATATGAGTAAAAAAGAGCAAAACTTAATGGGTAATAATTATTACAACACAGAGTTGCCCTTTTATCAACAGGAGAAAATTATTGAAACGGATCCGGATCAAACTCAATTGACAAAGCGTTTGACAGAATATGCTGTTACCTTTATAAAAAAGCAAAAGAATAAACCTTTCTTTTTATATTTGGCCCATCCGATGCCGCATATACCTTTGTATGCTTCTGAAGCTTTTCAGGGGAAGTCAATTCGCGGAAAGTATGGAGACGCTGTTGAAGAAATTGACTGGTGTGTCGGACAATTATTAGACGCTTTAAAAAAATATAACCTGGATAGTAATACGCTTGTTATATTTATTTCTGATAATGGCCCCTGGTTATCGTATGGCATTGACGGAGGATCAGCCGGATTACTAAAAGACGGAAAAGGTTCCACATGCGAAGGAGGCTTCAGGGTTCCATGCATTGTGTGGGGAAAGAATATAATGCCTGGAGTTGTGACGGACATGGCTAGTACCCTTGATTTATTACCGACATTTTGCGAATTGGCAGGAGTGAAGATGCCTAATGACAGGGTATATGATGGAGGAAGTTTGACACCGGTTTTATATCATAAAACTGAATGTTTCCGTGAGATATATCCATTCTTTAGGGGAAAGGAAATGTATGCTTTTCGAAAAGGAAAATATAAGATACATTTTATATCGCGGCCGGCCTATGGGCCTGATGATCGTACGATTCATAGAATGCCCTTGTTGTATGATATTGAAAATGATCCTGGTGAGCAATATAATATAGCTTCCAAATATCCGGATATTGTAAAAGAACTGTCTGAAAAAGCTAAAGAATATTTGTCAACGCTGGAAATAAAAGAGAGTCTGTTTGATCTGGAACCTGAAAAGTAAGATGTTGAATTGATATAAAATATATTTAACGAAGAAATAATGAGAACTGCAGATTTTATTTATTTATCGGGAATACTTCTTCCTGTTTTTGTGGGATGTAAGGAGAAAAAAACATCTCCTGAAGAGTCAACCCCTCTGAATGTAATTTACATTCTGGCTGATGATCTGGGGTATGGTGATATCGGATGTTACGGACAATCTATCATAAAAACGCCTCATCTGGACCGGATGGCTACTGAGGGAATGCTTTTTACACAGCACTATGCAGGATGTACAGTGAGTGCGCCTTCACGGGCTTCTTTAATGACCGGATTTCATACCGGACATACGCAAATTCGTGGAAATAAGGAGGTAAACCCCGAAGGGCAAACTCCAATGAAAGGAGATACCTATACATTAGCAAAATTATTTAAGAGTAAAAACTATGCTACAGGCATCTTTGGAAAATGGGGGTTAGGTTATCCTGGATCGGAATCGGAACCTAATGCGATGGGTTTTGATGAATTCTATGGATATAATTGTCAGCGGGAGGCACATTCCTATTATCCGGGTCATTTATGGCATAACAGGGAGAAAGTTGAATTTCCGGAAAATGTTGACCCGGGGCGTCAGACGTATTCACATGATCTGATTCATCAGCAAGCCCTACAATTCATCCGGAATCAGAAAGATGCGCCTTTTTTTGCTATGCTGACGTATACGCTTCCTCATGCAGAACTTAATCTTCCACATGATTCCATATATCGGATGTATGAAAATCAGTTTGAAGAGGCTCCTTACGACCAGTCCGGCAGTTATTTCCGTTCGGATAAGCCACGGGCATCGTTTGCAGCTATGGTTTCACAGTTGGATATGTATGTGGGGGAGATTATGGATGAATTGAGAAGACAGGGACTGGATAAAAATACAATCATATTTTTTACGAGTGATAACGGGCCTCATCAGGAAGGAGGGGCTGACCCCGCATTTTTCAACAGTGGAGGTCCGTTGAAGGGAGTTAAGCGTGATTTGTATGAAGGAGGTATTCGGGTTCCGTTGCTCGTCTGGTCTCCCGGACATGTAAAAGCCGCTGTTGTCTCTGACCATGTTTCTGCATTTTGGGATATGATGCCGACATTTGCCGGGATGATAGGAGCCGAATTGTCCCAACCAACTGATGGAATCTCTTTTTTGCCTACCTTGTTTGGAGAGGGTAATCAACAAACGCATGATTTCCTGTACTGGGAGTTTCACGAACAAGGGGGCCGTCAAGCCATCAGGAAAGACAACTGGAAGCTGATCCGACAAGGTATATCTGCAGAAGGTGGTACTTGGCTTGAGTTGTATGATTTAAATACAGATAAGCATGAAGACACTAACCTGGCGGAGGCAGAACCGGGAAAAGTAAAAGAATTAGCAGGGATAATGGATAATGCCCGTACTGAATCGGAACTTTTTAATTTTGGGAGGTAAGACCCCCGGCCCCTAAAGGGGAAAAATAGACTCCAAACCCTTGGAGCGGTTTTAGAAGAAAGGGGAAGGAGATTTAATGCTGAAATCTTGAATATTAAATATTTAATTTACATATGAAACAAAAAGTGATACTTGGAATAGGAACAACTATGCTTGTGGCCTGTTCCGGAAATGCAAAAAAAGCAACAGAAGAACCTGTTGCCGAAACGAAGCCAAATGTAATTATTATTCTGGCGGATGACATCGGATATGGAGATTTAGGTTTTAATGGTGAAAAAACAATCCGGACACCTAATGCCGACCGGTTAGCTTCGCAAGGTATCCGGTTTACGGATGCACATGCTGTTGCCGCGACAAGTACTCCATCCCGCTATTCTTTATTAACCGGACACTATGCCTGGAGACGCAACGATACCGGAATTGCTGCCGGTGACGCAGGTATGATCATTCGTCCGGAGCAAACAACAATGGCAGATATGTTCCGGGATGCAGGTTATACGACTGGCGCCGTAGGCAAATGGCACCTAGGATTGGGAGATACCCAGGGATCGCAGGACTGGAATGGATTTATTACTCCCGGACCTACGGATATAGGTTTTGACTATTCGTATATAATGGCTGCAACGGGCGATCGCGTGCCATGTGTATATGTAGAAAACCAGCGGATTGTCAATCTTGACCCCAATGATCCGATTGAAGTCAGTTACAAAGAACCTTTTCCGGGTGAACCTTTAGGAAAAGATCATCCGGAATTATTGACAGTCTTAAAACCAAGCCTGAATCATGGTCATGATATGGCTATTGTCAACGGAGTCTCACGCATCGGATATATGAAAGGTGGTAAGAGCGCTTTGTGGTTGGATGAAAATATCGCAGACAGTATTACCTATAAGGCCGTAAGGTTTATCGAGAATAATAAAGACAATCCGTTTTTCCTTTATTTTGCGACCAACGATATTCATGTACCTCGCGTACCGCATCCTCGTTTCGTAGGCTCTACAACGATGGGAGCGCGTGGCGATGCGATTATGGAATTCGACTGGAGTGTCGGACAGATCCTGGAAACTCTTGACAGGTTGGGTTTAACTGAAAATACATTGATCGTACTGACAAGTGATAATGGTCCGGTGGTAGATGATGGATATGCAGACAGGGCGGTTGAATTGTTAGGAGAACATCGTCCATGGGGAGATTTCCGCGGAGGAAAGTATAGCAGTTTTGAAGCCGGAACACGGGTCCCGTTTCTCGTAAGCTGGCCGGCACAAATAAAACCTGCAGTTTCGGACGCACTTGTTTCACATATAGATTTGTTTGCTTCATTTGCAGGATTGCTGGACCAGTCGTTGCCTGGAAATGTGGCGCCTGACAGCAGGAACCAATTGGATGCATTTACAGGAAAAACAGTGGAGGGGCGCGATTATATTATTGAGCAAGCCGGTTCGCTGTCTGTTTCAACAGCAGAATGGAAATATATTTCTCCGAGTGACGGAGCGCCTTATAATGCGTTGACCAATACCGAGATGGGGAATGATAAAGAGCCTCAGTTATATAATCTGAAACAAGATATCGGGGAAAAGAAAAACTTAGCTACAGAAAATCCTGAAAAAGTAAATGAATTAAAATCTGTTCTGGAAAAGGAACGTTCTAAATGAAACGAAGAACTTTCTTAAAAACATCTCTTGGTACCGGATTGGGATTAAGTACCGGGACATTGTTATCCCAAACGGTATCCAGGGCAACTTCTGCCGGAAACGGAAAGAAGAAGCCCCATGTTATCTTTATAATGACTGACCAGCATCGTGCCGATGCATTGGGTTGTATGAGTAATAAAGCTGTTATTTCTCCTCATATTGACAAGCTGGCTAAGGAAGGTACATTGTTTATTTCGGGTTATTCTTCTTCACCAAGTAGTACACCGGCGCGAAGCGGTCTGTTGACAGGTCTTTCGCCATGGCATCATGGGATGTTAGGATATGGACAGGTCGCTAAGCAATATAAATACGAAATGCCCCAAATGATGCGTAACCTGGGTTACTATACTTTTGGTATTGGTAAAATGCATTGGTTTCCACAAAAATCATTACACGGTTTTCATGCTACCCTGGTTGACGAGAGTGGGAGAGTGGAAAGTCCTGACTTTATCAGTGATTACCGGGAATGGTTTCAATTGCAGTCTCCGGGAGCAGATCCTGATTTGACAGGTATCGGATGGAACGATCATCGTGCAGGCATATATAAGCTTGACGAGAAGTTACACCCGACCACCTGGACAGGACAAAAGGCATGCGAATTAATTCGTAATTATAAGGATGATAAACCTTTATTCCTAAAAGTGTCTTTCGCCCGTCCACATAGTCCATATGACCCGCCTGAACGTTATCTGAATATGTATAAAGATGTTGAGATTCCGGCGCCTTTTACCGGTGACTGGTGTGGAGATTTAAGTACCCCCTTGGATCCGGAAAAAGCTGCTCCTGATGCTGCTTTTGGGAATTTTGGAGCCGACTATGCCAAAGAATCACGGCGACATTATTATGCAAACGTCACATTTATAGATGACCAGATCGGTGAAATTATACGGACGTTGAAGGAAAAGGGTATGTATGATGATTCAATCATCTGTTTTACTTCCGATCATGGGGACATGCTGGGCGACCATTATCACTGGCGAAAAACATATCCTTATGAAGGCTCAGCTGCTATTCCTTATATCGTGAAATGGCCGGGAAACCTGCCAAGAGAAAAAAATACTTCTGTAATTAGTCAACCAGTAGAATTAAGGGATTTTCTTCCTACATTTATCGATCTGGCAGGAGGAGAAGTTCCTCCTGATATGGATGGTATGTCTTTACGGAAGCTGGTTCAGGGAAAGCAGGATGAATGGAGAACTTATATTGATATGGAACATGCAACCTGTTACCGGAATGAGAATTACTGGTGTGCATTAACAGACGGGAAAATAAAATATATCTGGAATTTTAATACAGGATCAGAACAGTTGTTTGATCTGGAGAAAGATCCCAAGGAACTTATAGAGTGCTCAAAAAATAAAAAATATGCAGTTACGATAGAGAAAATGCGTAAGGCTATGATTGAACATTTATCGGAACGGGGAGATGATTTTGTGAAAAATGGTCGGTTGGCAACCCGTATATCCACAATGTTATATAGCCCTTATTATCCGCAGATAAAAGACGTATCGAAAAGCTAAAAAATGTTCCATTTTATTCATTTCTGCCTATAATTGCTTAAATGAACGTATCTTTGCAATTTGAATTGCAACGCCATCTGGCATGTTAGGATTAGTAACGAAAGGCATAATTATTGGAGTTTTGGTATCAGCACCTATGGGGCCTGTGGGTATACTTTGTATTCAACGAACACTAAGTAAAGGCCGTTGGCATGGTTTTGTGTCCGGATTAGGTGCGACAGTTTCGGATGTGATATATGCTGCTTTGACTATTTTTTTCATGGGGCTGGTCATTAATTTTGTAGAAACGAACCAGCGTTACCTTGAAATTTTCGGAAGTATTGTTTTAGGTCTCGTCGGATATTATATTTTCCGTAGTAATCCGGTTAAGAGCCTCCAAAAGAGCCAGTCAAGAAAACGAACCTACCTGCAGGATTTTGTTACGGCATTCTTACTTACATTTAGTAACGTGTTGATTGTCCTGATGTATATTGCACTATTTGCCAGGTTTACATTTATATTACCAACTCACTCAGTCTGGCAAAGTCTCGAGGGTTTATCAGGAATTGCGTTAGGGGCAATATTATGGTGGTTTGTGATAACCTTTATTGTTTCTAAGTTACGCCGCTGGTTTAATATTCGCGGTATTCGTTTGTTAAACCAGACAGTGGGAGGAATTATCCTTGTTTTATCGGTTGCAGGGCTTATTTATTCAATTGTATAACAAAAAGGAGAGTATCCCGGGGAACTCTCCTCTTTAGAAGCTATTTTGAGCTTTTTTTCGTGATTACTCCTCTTTCTTTTTATTCTTCAATTTCAATTCGACCAGAAAAGATACCAGAAGCCCTATCCCACCAAATAATAAAACGGAGGCTCCATAAGCAGTACCATATAATTCACTTTCTCTGTAGTCGTGCATGTTGTAACCATCAGAAACCAACGCGGTGCTAATCATTAATCCGACAAGTAATCCCAATCCGAGGCCGATTAATAAGCATCCGATTTTTAGTCCGCTAAATGACGTTTTAAAATTTAAACCTCCTCCGAACATACTGTTCAGGTTATTCCCAAGTCTGGTAAGATCTAATTTATCTCCAATCTTTTCAATGATAGCCACACGTTCTTTACGTCGAACAAATAGTTCAAATAATTTATACGTTCCTAAAACAATGATTCCCACAACTAGCGGGGCTGTAATAAAATCCATCATAATATATTTGTTTTTAAAGTGTTAATTAAATTACGTTTATGATCTCTTTGTGAAATAATTTAAATTTATTTTTTAAGCTTATTTTAATCTTTTGACGCATCCATCTTTTAAAGGTTACACATTTTCTCAAGGAATCATTTTAGAATATATCAAAAAATACATTTTGGCGTTTTTTATCCTCCCACTTTTTATCAGACAATAATGAAAATACCCCATAAATGGGGTATTTCAGGTGCTTGAATTACCTTATTTTTGTATTGGACAGTTGAACTATTAAAATGACGCTATAATGGATAAACCAATAAACAGGAGGGACTTTTTGTACAAACTTGGTCTCAGGACTTCTTTGACAATAGCCGGTTTTTTTACGTTTGATAAACTATTGTCTGATCAGGGAGAAGATATTTCTGAACTGGAAAACCAGTTCTCAGATATACCTTGTTTGGCTGCAGATGTGAGGAGAGACTACGAGAACGGACATATTGTTCTGTCGGGGCAAAGTTCGAAATGTTTTGCTAATGAAACCGGTGAGAAAATTATTGACTGGATGGATGGCAAAAACACGTTGCCGGATATTACTTCCAATCTTTCTGAATATTACTCTATTGATAACACCGAATCGTTAGAAGCATCTGTAGCGACTTTCATTTGCCAGTTGGCTACAATGGGCTTTCTTACTTCACCTTTTTATGTTACTCTATATGAAAATTATTAAGAAACCAGCGGAAATAAATAATGAATTGTATGTCATCAACCGAGGTGATAATTCATTCATTCTTTACTCTCCACTAAATAAAAAAGTGGGTGTTATTAATGGTTCGGGCGCTAATACTATAACCAAATATTTTAGTGAAGAATCATTGGGTAATGAAGAAGAATTATTTATTGAAAACCTGTATCAAAATGATTTTCTCAATGAGACTGCACTTGAAAAACCGGTATTCCCTTCTACATTCGAATTTTTGCCCACTGAAGTAACCCTGTTTGCAACCAGTAGATGTAATCTCCGTTGTCGGTATTGTTACGCTGATGCAGGGAAGAAAAGTGAAGATATGTCATTGGAAACGGCCAAAGCGGCAATTGATTTGGTCGCATATAATGCCGGGTTGGCGGGATTGTCACATTTTGTTGTTGGTTTTCATGGAGGTGGAGAGCCTACTGTAGCCTGGGATCTGGTGTCGGCTGCTACAGAATATGCTCATGAAGTAGCTCTTCAAAAGGGTTTGGATGTTGAAATTTTTGCGGCTACCAATGGTACATTTAATAAAAAACAAAGGGAGTTTATTCTGAAATATTTTACCAATCTCAATATATCAATTGATGGTCCTGCTGATGTTCAGGATTATAACAGGCCAATGATCAATGGTTCCGGATCTTTTCAGGTTATAAAGGATAATTTGAAGTTTTTTGATGAACATGGTTTTGATTATGGAGTCCGATCCACTATTACGGAAAAAGATGTACACCGGATAGAAGAAATTGTTGAATGGTTCAAATCAGAGTTTAATATTTCGTTTTTACACTTAGAGCCTGTTTGGTTATGTGGTAGATGTATGACAAGCGGAGAAGTACCTCCAACTGACATTGATTTTATCAGTAACTTTACGAAAGCTGCCGATAAAGCCGAAGCGATAGGTGTAAATCTAATATACAGTGGCTTGCGGTTGGATTCATTAATCTCTAAATTTTGCGCTGCAGCCGGCGATGGTTTTAATGTGCTGCCTGATGGGACAGTGACTTCGTGTTATGAGATTACGGAAAATGATAGTCCTAAAGCGGAACTTTTTCATTATGGACGATATGATTCCGGTAGTAAACAGTTTATATTTGACAAAAATAAAATAAAACGTCTACAAAAATATTCTGTAGAGAATATTGCTCATTGCCAGGATTGTTTTTGTAAATGGCATTGTGCCGGCGATTGTGTTTCGAAGGTTTTTGATATGAGTCAATCATTTGAACATCATGGAAGTCCGCGCTGTTACCTGAACAGGCAGCTTACAATCTGGCAACTCGAAAAATTATTAGCAAAACAAAATACAAATGTCTATGAAACCAGATGATAAACCTAAAAAAATAGAGGATGCTTTTGAAAATCCTAAGTTGTATGTAATTGTTGGTGGCGAAGCTTTTCCGCGAACCGGACTGGAAACTGCTTTTATTGATTATTCAGATATTGATTTGGAATCAACGAATGAAGGTACCACTTTATCGGAAGTGACCGTTAGTTCTTCGTCAACTGTAACTGGTGGCACTCATAAAACAGGTTCTTCCCGTATTGTGCAGGTACAGGATACTATAAAAACAGTAAAACAGATAAAAATAGTAGGGTGTGCCTGTAATACTGTAGGAAGGTCGATTTGTATCTGCAACAAAGTAAGGGTCTGCGGTTGTGTTGGATATACTCAACCATCTACAAGAACAGTTACGACGGGATGTAGCTGTGCTCCGGTGCATTAATGTAAAAAATAATATATCGTATGAAACGAAGCATGAGAACAAGATTTTCACCATAAGAGAATGATATATATGCTGAGTCCTATACATCCTTAATGTAAAAAATAATATATCGTATGAAATCAATTTATTTTATCATATCGGTCGCTGTGCTTTTTCTTTGGAACATGCCTGCAACAGCACAGAAAATGGAATCCAAAGAGCGACAAATGGATCTACGCGATCCGCATGCATACAATACGGCTGCTGAAATGCTTATGTGTGCTGATACGTTACCATATACGGAGGCAATAGATATCATACTGGACCTTATATCCGATAATATCAACGCAGGAATGTTAATTGAAGACGAACAAATATGGAAGTTACTTAAGAAACTGGAACCGTACCGGATGACAGAACAAGTACAGATGGCCGTAAATGTATGGATTGATAAAACACTGGAAAATATTGCTGAAAAGCAGAAGGATAAGATGGTGCCAGCCAAACATATGCAATCTATGTCTATCGCATATAAAGAAAAGGATTTTGAAAAAGCGGTGAATATAGCCTGCGATCTTCTGTTGGATATCCCCAATACACTTGATACAAGGAATAATTTGGCTTTAGCGCTTATGCATCTGAATTATGATTTGTGTGCCCAAATAGAATTGGAGATTATTCGTAGAATGAGTGATCAGTATGCTCCGGGATTGATTAACCTGACGGTTTTGAATGAACGTATGAACAGAAGTGACTATGCAAGAGGACTTTCCAGAGAACTTCTACTTTCTTCCAGAGAAGAATCTTCAGATGTACAACTGGCACGTTTTAATGCAGCATGGTATTTGAATGAAGAGGGTGATTATAAGGAGGCAGATTTAGTCCTTAACAAGATAAAGGAACCGGCTTATAATAAGATAAAAAAATATACTGATTTGAAAGCGGCAAATAAGAAACAGTTGAAGGAAGTTGGAAAGGTAAAATAAACGTATGAATTCAATCAAGACCATGCGCTGGGTTTTAATCCGTCCGCTGAATCGAAGCCTATTCTATGATCCGGAAATACAAGAGCCTCTAGGCCTGGAGTACCTTTCTGCTACTTTAAAAAAAAGCGGTTGTCAGGTTCTCTTATTGGATAGTGCATTAAATAATTTGCATGACATTAAACTAGCCCGTAGGGTAGCTTCTTTTCAGCCGGATGCAATTGGCTTTTCCATAACTACCGACCGTGAACTGGAATCGGTGAATGCAATCTATACTACATGTAAGGAGATTTTGCATGATAAACAGCTGTTCTGGATTGCCGGAGGTAATTATGCTACTTCTGAATTTAACAATGCATGTAAAGTGCTACCTACTGAGATGCACATCCTTAAGTATGAAGGAGAAGTCTCAATAAAAAAAATCTGTTCGCTATGGATGGATGGATTAATTGATACTTTGCCCAGGGTGATTCATGGAGAACCTGCTGTATTAGATGAACTTCCATTCCCCGAAAGGCCTTATCATCATTATGTGCTCAATTTTGGATTTGCTTTTAATGTTCAGGGATCCCGTGGATGTTGCAGCGCCTGTAAATACTGTGCATCTAAAGGAATGCGTGGTGGTAAATTATATTCATGGAGGGGACGTAGCCCGGAGAATATGGTCAGTGAACTGGCTTACCTGTACCAGAATTATGGAGCACGTTCTTTTAATTTTGTCGATGAAGATTTTCTGGGTCCTCCGGCCGGTGCACTCGAACGTTCGGAACGTTTCATGAACGAGATAAAAAAGCACAATCTGAAAATTACAATCGGTATTCAGGTGAGACCTAATTCCCTGTCTGAAAAGATAATCGACAATCTGTATGCGTCCGGATTAACGTATGTGTTTATGGGCATAGAATCGGATAATCCGGAAGATTTTAAAAAATGGGGAAGGAGTTTTTGTAAGGATACATGGCAACTGGTGGATTGTTTGCAGCAGAGAGGAATCGAAATAAATGCGGGTACTTTATTGTTTCATCCTGACTGTACGTTTGAAGGTATTCGGAATTTTTCCGTTCGGTTACGTCAATATGGTTTGCTCAACAGCCGGACAGCTACTAACCGCCTGGATGCAATGCCCGGATCTTTTTTTTATGAACAATACTTCTCCGAACATCCCGAAGACAAGACACAGGGAGTTATTCGTTTGCCATTCAAAAATCCGGATATAGAACCTTTTTTTCAAATTGTTCGTGAAGTGTTGGCTCCCATCGAAATACCTTCTATGCATGCATTATGTATTATGCCAATCATTCAAACAGGTAGAGTCTTTGAAAATCTGGAAGAAAAGTATCAACTTTTAAAATCAATTAATTCCGATTGTGATGATCAGGTATCTTCTTGTTTCTTTTCTGTACTTGAGATGTTTGAAAATGATTGTTATTCCAGGCCTGAAATAGATAGTATGATAAACAATAACATCGAATTCGGTAAGATTACAATGGATCGTTTAATAAAAAGCGGCTTTCATGAAAACCTATCGCATAGTAGCACCAATTTGTTCGGTTGATGAAATTGAGCCTGTATTAGAGGCCGGGGCTTCCGAGGTTTATTTTGGAATTATGCCTGAAAAATGGGAGAGGGAATATGGAAGTATGGATTTTATTACCCGGCGTCAGAACAGACAGGCGCATATTGCAAGTTACGATGATTTAAAGGAGATCGTTCATATAGTCAACGATAGAAATGCGACAGCTACTTTGGTACTGAATGCAGGTTATTCAAGCAATCAAATCCCATTTGTTTTTGAGATTTTGAAACAATGGGAAACTTGCGGGGGACATGCTGTTATGGTTTACGATATCGAAATTCTGCTTTGGCTGAATAGCACAGGTAGCAAACTGGAACGACAACTTTCTGTTATGTCCGGAGTCTTTAACAGTCATAGTATAGATTTTTTTAAGCAATTCAATATATCCAGGGTTGTTCTTCCCAGAGAATTATCACTGAGTGAAATAGATGAATTTGTAAGAAGCGCGGGTCAGGAGGTTGGCTATGAGAGTATTGTGATGTTTCAAAAATGCGAATTCATAGATGCCTTCTGCCAATTTTATCATGCAGTCTGTTATCAACCCTATGTTGTTGAAAACTGTTCGGGTTTATCCGGAAAATATCTACCGGTTATTGAAAGCTACGATCCTTATTATGAGGGTCATGGATGTCAAATGGATTTTTTGTGTAAAAACCGGAAGATTAAACATCTTGAAAATAATGATTTTCAGACCCCTTATTGTGCGGCTTGTTCATTGGATTTTTTGCTGAAAAAAGGTGTCAATAATTTAAAAATTGCAGGTAGGGGCTATCCGGTAAAACTGATTGCGGATACCGTACGATTTATAAAGAGAACAATAGAACGACCAGCTACACAATCTGATATGATTAAATCTGATTATCTGTTAACATTCGGTTGTACTTGTCAGTTAATGAATTGTTATTATCAATAGATGAAGAATCCGGTTGAGATGGAAATCGCTTATATGGTTGATCTCAGGAAAGGTAATAAACTTGAGATACCGCCCTGTAAACGAATCTATTTCGGACATGAAACCTGTGAAAAATTGTTACCTGTATGGGATGATTGTCAGCCACTAATGGATATTTCCTTTAAACAAAACCTTGAATTGACTTTTATAACTCCTTTTTTAACAGACAGAGGGTTCGAGAAAACCACGAAGTTTTTGGAACAATTAAAAACGGTAAAACCCACGATAGAGATTGTAACTTCAGACTGGGGGCTACTGAATTGGGTAGTGAATCAGAAATCATTAATTCCGGTTATCGGACGATTCCAGATAGGTCAACAACTTGATTTCCGCTTAATGAGGTTGGGAAAGGCAGATAGAGAAGAGCGGACTATAATGGTGGATGGGAAATTTTTCAGATTGTTACCTAAGGAACAAACAATGGCGTTGAAAGATCATCTGTCGTCTTGTACGTTATTAAAAGAAAATACGATGGAAATGTTCGCACAATTGTCAATTAATCGATTTGAGGTAAGTAATACCTTTCAGTCTGTGCAACTTGTCAATAAAGAAGGGCTTCACTACTCTTTGCATGTCCCTTATGTTCCGCTTACAATTTTCAGATCCTGTCCGGACAATTTAAATTTTAAAGAAAAAAGAAGCTGTAATATCAACCGGTGTCTGAACAACCGGTCTAAATGGCTCAATGAAACCTATGGGTGCGATATTTACTGTATTGATAATGCTCTTTATTACAGTAATACCTGTTTCTATGGGCATACAAAATCAAATCCGGGTATTGATCGGCTCGTTTTTCATGAAACATTTAATTAACTTGCAATATTTTTAAATAGGGGGTGTAACCTTTTTCTGCGGTTTGCGTCATAAGTATGTAAACATTTTAAATAGTGGAGGCAGAGTTAAACTAACAACTAGTGGTAAATGATTAGTGGTAAGTGTAAATCAGAGTCAAGTAATAGATTGAATCGTTTAATTGTAAACTTTGAATTTTGAACCTGAAACTCTGAACTACTTAAATGCCGGGTCACGTAAAATGACTAATGAAATTAGACACATAAAATATGTCGAATAATTAAACCGAATGGAATTATTTACGGACATCTACTATATAACAAAAATACAAACCGGAGAAACAGAGCATTTTGCTCATCTTTTGGAGCGTTATAGCCAACCGGTTTTTTCGTTGATAAATAAAATAGTAGGAAGTCGTGAAGATGCAGAAGAGTTGACACAGGATGTGTTTATGAAAGTTTTTCGTTCGTTGGATTCGTTTCAGAGAAATAGTACTTTCTCAACATGGCTATACCGGATTGCTTATAATACTGCGATATCGGCCATGAGGAAAAGAAAACATGAATGGATTACTCTCGAAGAATCCCTAGTCGGTGATTTAGACGAGGACGAAGACGGATATGGAATAGGAAATATAAATGAAGAGCAAATACATTATTTGGAAGTAGCATTGCAACAATTACCGCTTGAGGAACGGACATTGATATTGTTGTTTTATATGCAGGAAAAAAGTATTGAAGAAATAGTGATAATTACGGATCTGAGTGTTTCGAATGTAAAAACGAAATTACATCGTACCCGGAAAAGATTATATAAGATAATGAATAATTTGAAGCAACCATAATATGAATACGAATCAAACAGAAAGTGATCTTTTGCGAGCATTATTTCGACGTTTGCCGGAAGAAAAATTGTCGTCTGCATTTCAGCAGGAGATGATGATGCGTATACAGAAAGAAGCAATTCGTACCAGACGAAGGAATAGGATTCTTCTTATTGCTGCATATACATTTGCGTTAGCCCTGTTTGCCGGGTTGACAATAACTACCTATATTTATCTGGAAATTCCGAAAATAGAAATTGAAATCCCTCGTATTTCAGTTTCGGGCTTTTATATATTTCTTGGAGTTATTTCTATTGTTTTACTTCTGGCAGATTATATATTCAGGCGGTCATTTTATAAGCGGCATCCTGATCTGGAATAATTTAAATAGTAGAAGGAGAAAGAGTCAAGCGGTGGACTATCTCTTTTTTCCATTCTCATAAAAAGTCTTTTCGAAAATTAGACTGCAGATGGGCTTTATTTGCTTTGGATTATAGGCTGTTACTGATCATAATAATAAATTGAAAATAAATACTTGTTTGTAGAATTGTTCTGCAAAAAAGTATTACCTTTGCGTCACTTTTTAAGAGAGTATTAACTGATTGTCTAACTTTTAATTAAAAACAAGAGTATTAACTTTAAAATGGAAAATTTAAAAAACATTTCTCCGGTCGAAGACTTTAACTGGGATTCGTATGAAAAAGGAGAAACCTTTAGCGAAACAAGCAAAGAAGAGCTTGTAAAAACTTACGATGACACACTGAATACCATGAAAGACAAAGATGTTGTAATGGGTACAGTGACAGCATTAAACAAACGTGAAGTTGTAGTAAATATAGGCTTCAAATCAGACGGCGTTGTGCCAATGTCTGAATTCAGATATAATCCTGAACTAAAGATAGGTGACGAAGTAGAAGTATTTATTGAAAATCAGGAAGATAAAAAAGGACAATTAATCCTTTCACATAAGAAAGCGCGTGCATCACGTTCATGGGATCGTGTAAATGAAGCACTTGAAAAAGATGAAATTATCAAAGGTTTTGTAAAATGTCGTACAAAAGGTGGTATGATCGTAGATATCTTCGGTATCGAAGCGTTCTTGCCGGGATCTCAAATTGACGTAAAACCGATTCGCGACTATGATGTATTTGTGGGTAAAACGATGGAATTCAAGATTGTGAAAATTAATCAGGATTTCAAAAACGTTGTTGTATCACACAAAGCATTGATCGAAGCAGAGCTTGAACAACAAAAGAAAGAAATTATCTCCAAACTGGAAAAAGGACAAGTCTTGGAAGGAACTGTCAAAAACATCACTTCTTACGGCGTATTTATCGATTTAGGTGGCGTAGATGGTTTGATCCATATTACAGACCTTTCATGGGGACGTGTTTCTCATCCGGAAGAAATTGTTCAGTTGGATGAAAAAGTGAATGTTGTAATTCTTGATTTTGATGATGATAAAAAACGTATTGCGCTTGGCTTGAAACAATTGACTCCACATCCATGGGATGCATTAAGTGCTGACCTGAAAGTGGGTGATAAAGTACAGGGTAAAGTGGTTGTGATGGCTGACTATGGTGCATTTATCGAAATTGCTCCGGGTGTAGAAGGCTTGATTCACGTATCTGAAATGAGCTGGACACAACATTTACGTAGCGCTCAGGACTTCATGAAAGTGGGTGATGATGTAGAAGCTGTTATCCTTACTTTGGATCGTGAAGAACGTAAAATGTCTTTAGGTATCAAACAACTGAAACCGGATCCATGGGAAAATATCGAAGAAAAATTCCCGGTTGGTTCCAAGCATACAGCAAAAGTACGCAACTTTACCAACTTTGGTGTATTTGTTGAAATCGAAGAAGGAGTTGACGGCCTGATCCATATTTCTGACCTTTCATGGACAAAGAAAATCAAACATCCGAGCGAGTTTACACAAATCGGTGCTGAAATAGATGTACAGGTATTGGAAATTGATAAAGAAAATCGTCGTCTGAGCTTAGGACACAAACAATTGGAAGAAAATCCATGGGATGTTTTTGAAACATTGTTTACTGTCGGTTCTATCCACGACGGAGTAATTATCGAAATGCTTGATAAGGGTGCTGTAATCTCATTGCCTTATGGCGTTGAAGGATTTGCAACTCCTAAACATTTGGTGAAAGAAGATGGAGCGTCGGCTGTTATTGATGAAAAATTGCAGTTTAAAGTAATAGAATTCAATAAAGAAGCAAAACGTATTATTCTTTCTCATAGCCGTATCTTTGAAGATGAGCAAAAGGCCAAGGGCAAAGATGGAGGTGAAAAGAAAGCAAAATCATCTAAAAAAGAAACTGTTGAAAGTTTGACTCCGGCTGTTGAAAAAACAACATTAGGTGATATTGAAGAGTTGGCTGCTTTGAAAGAAAATCTGCTGAAAAAGGAGGAGAGTCCTAAAAAAGAAGAAGCTAAAAAAGCTGATGCAGAAGAAGCAAAAACGGAAGAATAATAAAAAAATCTTTAGATAAGTAAGAAGCTGTTCAGGTAATCTGGGCAGCTTTTTTATTGCGAAAAAAATCACATTTCTAATTTCCTAAAAGTATTCTTTCTTCTTTTACCTTTCCCCTTTTACCTTATCTGTTCTCCACTCATTTGTATTTCGGATATGTAACTTTTCCGGATTGAAAGTTGGTTGTATACTACCGGCCTTAAGTTGTGATTCGTAGTCATAAAATGTTTTCAATGCTACAGATTGCAGTAATAAGACTGCAATGAGGTTAAACCACGCCATGAGTCCTACACCGATATCTGCCATATCCCACGCCAGGGTCATTTTATTGATAGCCGTAAAATAAGTAATTCCCAACATGATGATTCGAAGTAAGTTTATGGCATAGAAATTTGTTTTTTTCTTTCTGAAGAGGAAGTAAACATTCGTCTCAGCCTGGAAATAATAACTCATAATGGTCGTGAAAGCAAAAAAGAAAAGGGCAAAAGCAACGAAAGGGGAACCAAAGCCCGGGATATGAGAGTCAACAGCCAGTTGGGTATAAATAGGGCCATATTCGTTCATTGTAGCAGATAATCCCATGCCATCCATTACGACAGTAGTCGCTTCGGCTGAATCAAAGACCTTGTACATCCCGGTTATTAAAATCATAAAAGCTGTCGCAGAACATACCAATAACGTATCTACATAGACTGAAAATGCCTGGACTAATCCCTGGTTGACAGGATGAGGTACTTCAGCTGCAGCAGCTGCATGAGGCGCAGTACCCTGGCCGGCTTCATTAGAGAAAATCCCCCGTTTGACTCCCATTGTGATTGCTGCACCGACAATACCACTCAGCGCTTCATGAAATCCGAAAGCGCTTTTTACAATCAGCGCAAACATAGCCGGGATCTGTTGGTAATTAATGGCTAATATGATAAGTGCAATAATGATATAACCGATGGCCATAAAGGGGGTGATGATTTCTGCAACCCTGGCTATCCTGCGTACACCACCGAAAATGATCAATGCTAGTAAAAAAACGACTATTCCTGCGGTTATGCGTTTGTCGAGAGTGAAAGAATTGTAAAAAGCATCGCCGATAGCGTTGGCTTGTAGCCCAGGCATTAACGTTCCCAAAGCGATAATCGTAATAATAGAAAATGCGATCGCATACCATTTACTACCCAGTCCTTTCATGATATAAAAAGCCGGGCCACCACGATATATGCCGTCGATTTTTTCTTTATAGATTTGTCCTAAAGATGTTTCGATATAAGCTGTCCCGGCTCCAAAAAAAGCTATGATCCACATCCAAAATACGGCTCCAGGCCCTCCCAATGCAATGGCAGTTGCAACTCCTGCAATATTACCGGTTCCTACCCTACCTGATAATGCCAGGACAAATGCCTGAAAAGAAGAAATCCCCGATTGGGAAGATTTTCCCCGGAATAATAATTTCATCATACGCTTTATGTAGCGGATTTGGAAAAAACGTGTCCGGATAGAAAAATATAAACCGGTTGCCAGGCAAAGAATAACAAAGGGCCAACCCCATACCCATGAGCTGATGATTTCAATGCATTTAGAAAAGTCCATTCGTAGTTTTTTTATAGAAGATATTGGTATATATTTGATTTTATCACTCATTTCTGAGTCGGTATAAAGGTATTTGCAAAAAATGAGTTACACAAATTTTATGGCATCCGGTAATTCCTTAGTTCACGCCGGTATGCTTTAGCTCGACCATCCGTGACTTTGTCCATTAGCTGCCAGAAATGCTCTCCATGATTCATTTCAACTGTGTGACATAATTCATGTAGCAAAACGTAGTCGACCAAATGTATGGGTAAATGCATTAGTGAGAGTGAAATGCTAATATTCTTTTTAGAGGTGCAACTGCCCCAACGTGTTTTGGAATTCCGTATTGTGACTTTATCAAAACTGAATTTATATAATCGGGAAAGTTCCTCCAAACGGGTGGGTATAAAACGGGTCGCCTCTTTCCGAAGCGATTCCTGCAAAATAAACTGAAGTTTCTGTTGTACGCTGTCGTTGGAGAAATCTGTATTTTCAGGACAAGCGATATGAAGTATTCTGTCTTTTAGTGCCGTATAAAAGTTTGTTCGTGATGTACGAAAAATATGCAGTCGAAAAGTCAGCGTTTGTAAATCCGTATTTTCATCTAATAACGTACGCTTCGGACTTTTTTGCAACATCATGATGAGTTTTCTGCGTTGTTCATTGATAAAAGTAAGCATATTTTGTTCGGTTCCGTTGCGGGGAATTGTCGCGATAATTTTCCCATCCCGGATACGTATCGAATAACGTTTGGACCGGATATTTTTTCGAAGAGTAATTTCGCCAAGTTGGCTATCCTTGATTTTCTTTTCGACCATATAAATTACTTGTAAAAGTAATACATTATCAGTATTATAGAACTTATTATCGTAATGCTACTCTTCAAATGTCATCTGTTAAGTTTTATGATTGCACTGTCGGAGTAACTTACAAATACGATCAGAAAGGTAAGATGATAAATGAAAATGAATTTTACCACCACCTTGCAGGATTTGGCTACAAAGATACGGAAAGAATATGATCTGGATATTTATGATAAAAAGTAAGTTTAAGCGTATTTCATGTAATTACTCCCGGTTATAAAATAGAAGTAACTTATGAGAATTGAAAATTGGCCATAACCAAACAGCGTTTGCTGCTAAGCAGCAAAACGACTGTTTTTAATGAATAAAAAATATTCTCATATTATTCATTTATGATATGAAATGTTTTAATAGGTAAAATTACTTTTTAATTATCTTCCCTGAATAGGAGGCATTGGAGGATTCTATACGATAGAAGTATATTCCTTGTGATAGATTTTTCAGGGAGATAAAACTTTGATGTTGAATTGGTTGTTGAATTAATAGCTGTCCTGTCATTGAATAAATCGAAATAATCAGGTCGGCGTTTTCTTCTACTTCAACCCACAGCAGGTCTGTGACCGGATTGGGATAAATTTTTATGTTTTGTTTAGAGATAGAAGGAACTTGAGTGTCGTCATTTAGTGCAAAAAGTTTATCTAAATACGCAATTCTTCTTTCTGTCCAGTCAAGAATATAGTTTAGCTCATTTTCGTCAAACACATAGTTTTTCCATGCCAATTTTTCTCTTTCATAAGTGCCATTCTGCTTTAAATATGAATAATGCTCAAAAAAACGATTATAAATACTTTCCGGTGTAATTACAGTCTTACGTAGATCACTCCAGCGTTGTTTGATTTTAGCATAAAATCCGTCTGTAGCACGGTCTTCCCATAAACGGTTATAAAGCCCATTGGAAAGTTGCATCGTTACTGAATCGTAACGAGATCCGTCATAATATCTTCCGAAAACTCCATCCAAATCCCAGGGAACAAAAAAATAAGGTTCATTAGCGTTATATCGTGCAGTATAAATATTTTTTCCTGCATTATCTACTGCATTCAACAAATTGAGAAAAATATAATAATCAACGGCATTATCCGGTTGCACTTTTGATTTGTAATTAGCATAGAATACGTTGTTTTCTGCATTAATAACAAAGTCTACAAATCCGAAAAGATTATTCCATTGTGGTGCTATTTCATCAGGATAATCGTATTCAAAGCCCGACCAACGTACATCTCCATTTTTAAAAGGAGGGAGATCAGTAAAAGTAGGTGCGCCCCATGACACTCCTTTATATAACTCGCCTCTGATTTTTCCATTGTGTTTTTTTAATTTCAGCTGTTTACGGTCAATCCGTTCGCCAACTGCATAAATGCCTTTGTAAGACGAATTAAGGAAAAGCTCCGCATATTCCATTCTTACACCGTTAATAGCTTCCGGTTCGGAACTTTGATAATAAAGTGTATTAATCTCTCTCCATAATTCAAAAGAAGTCTTATTTCGCAGTCGTAAAGGTTCGTTGTACATGGCTTGCAAATTCCAGTCATCATCGGAACGCATACCTAAGAGTTGATAGTCTAAAGTTTCTTCACCTTTGTCATCCGCCCAAAACTCAATGCGATACGATTTCTTAGGATAACTTTGTGAAGAACCACCCCGTACTTCAATTCCCAGTTTGGAGTCGGTCTTATTGCCATTGGATTCAACCATAGTAAAATGAGAAAGAACACGAGGCTCGTCCGGAATTTCGGTGTCGCAGTCAATTTTAATAATCGGCAATTGTGTAAAGTAAAGAGCAAATTCGGTATTTGTTATTTGATTTTTTACCAGATAACTTTGCCCGGTAGCAAACTCATTTACAGAGGAAGTAAGCTGATAATTTGCATCTAAATAAAGTGTTTGTTTGGCTTGAGGGTGGTTGGAATTTATTATGTTGACAGACTGATTGATAACAATCATCTTTTTTTCTGTGTCAATAGAAAAATGATCAGTAGGAACTGTAATAGTTTGTCCTGAAAGTTGGATTTGAAAAAGTGGAAGTAAAATCCATAAAAAGATATGTTTCATAATGTTTTATATTTAAGAACAATAGTGTCCTGTATGAATAAAGTGAAAGGTCTGGAATTTGATTCCTCATAATTACTATTGAGGTTGAAAGACAAAAAAGACCTTTCGTGACAAAAGTAACATTATTTGTGTAGAAAAGAAGTATACTTAATGAGGGAATATTTAATTATATCTCAGGGAATGGTTGGATTACAATTGTTTTTTTGCTTTTTTTATTCTACCAACGGGTTAATGATATAGTTTTTGTTTATGACTGCCTGAGGAAGACCTGCTTTCGTTTATTATTTTGTACTACTCTCAGCTTGTATTATTTTTTTTAAATAGGCTACGCCTCGACATTAAAAATAAAAAGTAAACTTTTCATTTTGTACTGCCCTCAGCTTGCACTATCTTTGCGTGATAAAGACAGAAAAGTAACAGTAAAATATATGATCATGAGTAAAAAAGCACTTTTAATAATCTGTGACGGATGGGGGATTGGTGATAAACAAAAAGACGATGTGATTTATAACACACCGACTCCGTATTGGGATTATCTTTTACAAACATATCCAAACTCACAATTGCAGGCTTCGGGCGAGAATGTTGGTTTGCCCGACGGGCAAATGGGTAATTCGGAAGTTGGGCATTTGAATATCGGCGCCGGACGTATTGTTTATCAGGATTTGGTAAAAATAAACAGAGCCTGCCGGGATAATTCGATTCTGGAAAATCCGGAGATTAAGCGTGCTTATGAATATGCCAAAAATAATAACCAACAAATCCATTTTCTTGGATTGGTTTCGGATGGTGGTGTACATAGTTCATTGGAGCATTTATCTAAACTAACGGAGATTTCTAAGAAATATGGTATCACGAAATCGTATGTACATTGTTTTATGGATGGACGCGATACGGATCCAAAAAGTGGAAAAGGCTTTATAGAACAACTCGAAGATCACCTGAAGACTACAGGTGGAAAGATTGCTTCTATTATCGGAAGGTATTATGCTATGGACCGTGATAAACGTTGGGAACGCGTTAAAGAAGCCTATGATTTATTGGTTAACGGCGTTGGTAAACCGGCAGAATGTATGGTGACTGCCATGGAAGAATCGTATGCAGATGGTGTAACGGATGAGTTTATCAAACCGATCGTTCATGTTGAAAACGGTAAGCCTGTTTCTGTAATAGAAGAAGGAGATGTGGTGATATTCTTCAATTTCCGTAATGACCGTGCTAAAGAACTAACAGTTGTTCTGACTCAACAGGATATGCCGGAAGCAGGTATGCATACTATTCCGGATTTGCAATACTTTACTATGACTCCATATGATGCTACATTTAAAGGGTTGCATATATTGTTTGATAAAGATAATGTAAATAATACATTAGGCGAATATTTGGCGGCACAGGGCAAAACGCAATTGCATATTGCCGAAACGGAAAAATATGCGCATGTAACTTTCTTTTTCAATGGCGGACGGGAGACTCCGTTTGAAGGAGAAGAACGTATATTGGTAGCTTCGCCTAAGGTTGCTACGTATGATCTTAAGCCTGAAATGAGTGCTTATGAAGTGAAAGATAAACTGGTTGATGCTATCAATGCACAGAAGTATGATTTTATTGTCTGCAACTATGCAAACGGCGATATGGTGGGGCATACAGGTATATATGACGCAATAGAGAAAGCTGTTGTTGCTGTGGATGCTTGTCTGAAGGATACTGTAGAGGCCGCAAAAGCAAATGGTTACGATGTTATTATTATCGCAGATCATGGAAATGCAGATCATGCTCTTAATGAGGATGGTTCGCCTAATACAGCACATTCGTTGAATCCGGTTCCGTTTGTATATGTGACTACGAATGCTTCTGCCAAAGTTTCGAATGGTGTGCTTGCAGATGTAGCTCCGTCATTATTACATATAATGGGAATAGGACAGCCGAAAGAAATGAGTGGGAAGAATTTAATTGGTTAATCTTGCTACAGATAGACGATAAATTAGTCAGTTTAGACTTAATAGAACGCTTTTTCCTTTGTGACCTTTCGTGTTGTAAAGGAGCGTGTTGTGTAGAAGGGGATGCAGGTGCTCCGCTTGAAAAAGCGGAGTTTGATCTGCTTCGTAAAATACTTCCTGAAGTGTGGGATGACCTTTCTCCTGAAGCGCAGGCTGTAGTTAAAAAACAAGGGGTTGGGTATATCGATCAGGAGGGTGAAATTGTGACTTCTATTGTAAATGGTAAAGACTGTGTTTTTACATATTATGATAAAAATGGTATTTGCAAATGTGCAATAGAAAAGGCATATCACGAAAAGCGTATCGATTTTTACAAACCGATTTCATGTCATCTGTATCCGATACGAGTAGCACGACTTAGGACTTTACAGGCAGTTAATTATCATCGTTGGAAGATTTGTTCGGCAGCAGAAATGCTGGGTAGGCAGGAAAAGGTTCCGGTATATCGTTTTTTGCGTGAACCGTTGATCCGTAAATTCGGACAGGCATGGTATGATGAATTGGATACTTGTGCACAGATATATCTGGCTCAAAAAAAATAAATTAAACGTTGTTCTTTATTATAATTTCTCGTCTTTCTCTTCCGTTTCTTTTAAAAATGTTTCAATATGTCTTTTTTTCTTTTCTTCCAGAATTTCGTCTATAGCAATTAGTATTCCTGTTTCTTCAACTTTTCCGAATTCATGATTGATAGCAGTGCCGAATACGCGCATTTTGGGTGAAAGACTCATATAGGCGCTTATTAACGGTGGAACATTAATCCCATACTTGCGTACTTCATGATTCAGTATCTTGTAATTGTCTTTAAAGTTGTCGAAATGAAACAGACTCTTCATCTTTGTCGGATCCATTTCGGTCTCGAGCGGATGAATTGGTTTTAGTAGCTCTTCCATATCAGGGAAATGTGTATTAAGGAAGTATAAGATCATATCCCTGGCGTCAACATTATAATTGCTGTACATTGTTACTTTTCCGTAAAAGTATTTTAAGGAGGGATCAATAACGGTCAGAGCGCCTAGGCCATCCCAGAGGTTATCTAAAATGAAAAGACCTTTAGAACGTCCTAATGTTATCTGGTAATCTAATGTTACAAAAGATCGTCCCAGTTCAACCGTATATGGAAGGTAATCTTTTAAGAATCGATCGGAGAAATTAAATAAATGGGAGGTTGCAAGTTTAGGTTTGCCGTTTGAGTCGAATTTAGCATCAGCGCCACACAGAAACCGATAACCACCCAGAATTTGTTCATCTTCAGGGCTCCAGACGATTAGCTGCCTGTATTCGTCTTCCATCGTATCAAATTCGTCAATGTCGGCTGATAAACCAGTTCCTCCACCATAGTGACGGAAAGCAATTTCACGCAAACGTCCAATTTCTTTCATTACGTTAGGTGAATTCTGAGCCGTAATGATATAGATTTCGTTTCCTGATTTATTGGTTCTTCTTAATCTTTTATCCGGCGTTAATTCTTGTTTGAGTAATGCCCGTTCTATAGGTTTAATGATCTCCTGCATATTGGTTTTATTTTTATAGCATATATAGAATGTGTTTCGGATATCTTTACGAGCAAGCTCATACGATAGCTCTCAACTTTTACTATATTTAACTCATATCATACACTTTTTCTTCTACCCAGCGAGCCCATTCTTTGAAAGTTTTGGTTTTATCAAAAGTTTCCCAGGGTATAGGCTTGCCAATGTGGATGGGAAATGTATGATGTTTCTTCTTGAACATTTCATCCGGCAAATATAACATTTCATAATTCATTTTGAGGCCTAGACGAGTCCGAATGTTGGCCATCCGGTAAAAAAAGTTTGAATTCTCCCCTCCGAAGTGAATGGGAACAATATCCCGTTGGTGTTTTATTGCTTTTTGGATAAACGATTTTTTCCATGGAAGATCTTTCACGATTCCGTGGTATTTACGGGAACAATAACCGGAAGGAAATGTTAGTATCTGATTGTCGGAAGCGAATGCTTCTTCGATTTTGCGAGTAGCATCTTTCCCTTGTGGACCGGATTTGTTAATCGGAACGAAAATCGAGTGAAGATTATGAATATAGAGTAAGAGGTCATTTACCAGATAGCGGATCTTATTCTCATATTTTTCGCCTAAAATAGCAGCTAAGCTAATGCCGTCGAGCGCTCCTAAAGGATGATTGGCCGCGAAAATATAACGTCCACCAGGGGGAGGAAGGTTCT
This sequence comes from Tannerella sp., assembly GCA_031285565.1. Lineage (GTDB taxonomy): Bacteria > Bacteroidota > Bacteroidia > Bacteroidales > Tannerellaceae > Tannerella. The sequence continues at coordinate 59,329 of JAITVY010000117.1, forward strand.
CTTCTCCAATTATTTCCAGTGTTAAATCAAATTCTTTGATTAATGCTTGCATAAAAGCAACTCCGTCAAGATGTCCTAAACGGTTGATGATATCGTTAACATCGTCCTGGTGTACGAGACGGATAAGGTAATCGACCGCAAATTTTGGAATTTTTTTTGCGATCTTAGGCGCTTTATGCTGCAATACTGCCTTGACATCAATTAGTTTTTTTTGCTCCATACGTTACTTATTGCCCGCCGCAAAGATAAGCAAAATTAAAAAAATTGAACGTTTTAAGTAACGAGTGCAGAAGTCAAACTTATTTGAATTATGCCGGACCATGTAAAACGACTAATTTAAATGAATGTTTTTAGTTGCGGAATGTCTTTGGACTTGTTGAAAACTTTTTTCTCAAATTGCTGACTATAAGGCTAAAAATGTATAATTTTACGGTCATTAATGATGAATGTATGCAGTAGGCTGGGTGAAAGGCTTGAAAATGAGTGAAAAAGGGCAAACTTATCATACTCCGGCGTTGTTGGAAGAAAGCTTGAAAGGTTTGAATATTCAATCTTCGGGTATTTATGTTGATGTTACTTTCGGAGGAGGTGGGCATTCGCGCGCTATACTGGAGTGTTTAGGGAATGAAGGAAAACTATATGGTTTTGACCAGGATGCTGATAGTAAGGTGAATATTACTCTCGATGATAGATTTGTATTTGTTCATAGCAATTTCCGGTATCTGCAAAATTTTATGCGTTATCATGGTGTTCCTCAGGTAGGCGGAGTCTTAGCTGATTTGGGTGTTTCTTCCCATCATTTTGATGATGAAACCCGTGGGTTTTCATTTCGTTTTGATGGAGAATTAGATATGCGTATGAATGGTCGATCGGAAAAGACGGCATACCAAATAATAAATAATTATCCGGAAGAGGTACTTGCGGATATTTTTTATACCTATGGAGAATTGAAGGAGGCCCGAAGGGTGGCAAATCAGATTGTTAAATCGCGTATAGTAAAACCGGTTGATTCAATTCATGAGTTATTGGAAATTCTACGTCCCTTTTCAGCTAGAGAAAAAGAAAAAAAGTTTCTGGCTCAGGTTTTTCAGGCTTTACGAATTGAGGTGAATGACGAAATGGAAGCTTTATGCGATATGCTGATGCAGGCACAAAAGATTCTGAAGCCGGGTGGACGATTTGTTGTAATTACCTATCATTCTTTGGAAGATCGATTGGTAAAGAATTTTTTTCGGACCGGGAATTTTAAGGGAAATGAAGAGCAGGATTTTTTTGGAAATCGGGTTACTCCTTTTCGGATAGTAAATAAAAAAGTAATCGTTCCTTCTGCTGAAGAAATCCAAAGGAATCCCCGTGCACGTAGTGCAAAGTTACGAATTGCAGAAAAGGTTGTGTAATTATGGACGAAGAGATTAAAACTGAAAAAAAAAGGAAGAATAAAAGAGCTTCTTTTTTATATTTTTTAAGCGGAGGCATTTTAAAAGAAGGTTTTGTCGTCAGACATACTCGTTTTATTGTGTTTATTGTGATTCTATCATTCTTTTTTATCAGTAACCGGTATGCTTGTTTATTAAAACTTCGCGAGATCGACAGATTGCAGCAGAGATTACAGGATGTTAAGCAGGAATCAGTAGCTCTATCGGGTGAACTGACCGGAAGTAATCGTTTGTCTCAAATGGAAGAATTGGTAAGAAAACAAGGTGTTGATCTGGAAGCACCCCAGTCTCCACCTTATATATTACATAAGTAAATATGTCTGAAGCTGAAAATAATAAAGGGAAAATGCCGGGTAACAACCAGATTCTGGGGCGTTATGCGATAGTTCTTGCTTTGTTGTCCCTGGTTATTATCGGAATTGTATTTTTTACATTTAAAGTTGCATTTAAAGAAAAAGGTCAATGGGAAAAGCTTGAGCAGGGCTTGCAGAAACCAAGTACACAAATAAATGCTGCGCGGGGTAATATTTATTCTGCAGAAGGCAAATTAATGGCAACAAATGTTCCCTACTACTATCTTTATATAGACTTCAAAGCAGAAGGTTTTAATGTGGATACGTTTTTGAATTCGAAAACGAATGGTATCGATTCATTATCCCATTATTTATCAAAGAAGTTAAAAGATCGTACTCCGGCAGGATATAAGGCTCATTTGAAAGCCGGATTAAAATCAAAAAGCCGTGAATTTGAGGTGTCCAAAAAGCGTGTTACTTATCTTGATTTGAAAGATATTAGTAGGTTCCCGTATTTTCGCAGAGGTAGAAACAGGAGTGGATTTTATACAAAAGAGATCGTTTCCAGGCAAAAACTTTTCGGATCGTTGGCTTCGCGTACTATCGGAGATATAAGAACCGAGTTTTATGACGGGTATTCGAAAGGCCGGCATGGATTGGAATTACAATATGACTCTTTGTTGCGGGGTGAAACAGGACTCCGAACACTTGTTAAAGTTGGAACCGGATGGACCAATGTGATATTGGAGGATCCTGTCAGCGGATATGATATACATACAACTATTGATATTCAAATTCAGGATTTTACCGAAAAGGCTTTATCAGATAAATTAAAAGAAATTGATGCGGAATCAGGTACTGCAGTCATAATGGATGTTCATACCGGTGAGATTAAAGCAATTTCTAATTTAACCCGTATTCGTAGTGGGGTTTATGCTGAAATAAAAAACCATGCCATTGCAGATGAGATTGAGCCGGGATCTACATTTAAAGTGGCTTCTATGATGGTGGCTTTGGAAGATAAAGTGTGTTCGCCTGATGAAATAGTAGATACAGGTAATGGAGTGTATACTTATATGAGAAATAATATTGTGGACCATAATGCGAACAAAGGAGGTTATCACCAGATAACTGTTGCTCAATCCATATGGTATTCTTCCAATATTGGTGTTGCAAAAGTGATTCTGCGGGGATATGGGCAGGACCCTCAAAAGTTTGTTGATGGTCTTTCGCGGATTGGTCTTGAGGAGGATCTGAAGATTGAGATTCCGGGAGCGGGACGGGCAAAAATCCGGAAACCGGGGGATCGTCAATGGTCAAAAACAACACTACCCTGGATGTCTTTTGGATATGAAGTACAGATACCACCGATATATACACTCGCTTTTTTTAATGCGATTGCTAACGATGGCAAAATGATCCGTCCGATCTTTGTTAAAGAAATCTGTGAGGATGGAAAGACGGTAGAACGATTTACAACAGAAGTTATACGTTCAGCCATATGTTCGCGTGAGACATTGGATCTTATTAAAGATATGCTTGTTAATGTTGTTGAAAAAGGAACAGGCTCACCGGTTCATTCGGATGTCGTTTCGATTGCCGGCAAAACAGGAACCTCCCAAATTGCCGTAGGAGGTGGATTTCAGTCACATAATGTTTCTTTTTGCGGTTATTTCCCGGCTGAAAAGCCTCAATATACAGGCATAGTGGTTGTTCGTCGCCCACGTATCGGATATCCGTCGGGAGGAACAATGTCAGGTGGCGTATTTAAAACAATAGCCGAAAAAGTATATTCGCATCAGGTAAAACTGGATATCCGTACTATTGACAACGATTCGGCAAAAGTAGAAATACCTGAGGTGAAAAATGGAGATACAAAATCATTAAAGTTTGTATTGAATGAGTTAAATATTAAAACAAAATTAGATCAGATCTCAACCGATTATGTGTTGGGTGAACAAAATAACAACGCTCTGGAAGTGAAAGAGCTTAATGTACAGAAAGGGCTGGTGCCACGTGTGATAGGCATGGGCGCTAAGGATGCAGTGTATCTATTGGAAAATAGTGGATTACGCGTGAATTTTTCCGGCAAGGGGAAAGTAATATCTCAGTCTATTGCACCCGGACAGCGAGTAACGAAAGGACAAACAGTTTTGATTGTTTTAAAAGATTAAGAAATGAATTTATCAGAGTTGATAGCCGGTATTCCGGTAAAAGAGAAGAATTCAGGCAATGCAGATATTGTAATTTCCGGTATTCAATCGGATTCCAGAAAGGTGGAAGCTGGTGTTCTTTTTGTTGCAGTTAAAGGAGAAACGGTTGATGGTCATGATTATATCGAAGCAGCAATTGAAAAAGGAGCTTCTGCAGTCGTATGTGAACAAATACCTGGGTCGATAAAGGGTTATGACAATTTTATTGTCGTGAATGACTCGTCGGACGCTTTAGGGCAATTATTGGATATATGGTTTGATCATCCATCGAAAAAAATGACGTTGGTTGGGGTAACCGGAACAAATGGAAAAACAACGATTGCCACTTTATTATATGAGCTTTTTCGAAAACTGGGATATAAAGCCGGATTATTATCTACTGTTTGCAATTATATAAATGATGAGGCTATACCAACCAGTCATACAACGCCTGATGCTATAACGCTTCAGACATTATTGGCAAATATGGTTGAAGCTGGATGCGAGTATGCTTTTATGGAGGTTAGTTCGCATGCTGTAGCTCAGAAACGAATCAGCGGATTAACGTTTCAGGGAGGTGTTTTCACTAATCTGACCCGTGATCATTTGGATTATCATCATACTGTTGATAATTATTTGAAAGCGAAAAAGAAGTTTTTTGATGATTTGCCGGATACTGCATTTGCTTTGACGAATACTGATGATAAATCCGGATTGGTGATGCTGCAAAATACAGCTGCACGAAAATTAACTTATTCGTTGCATACAATAGCAGATTTTAAAGGAAAGATAATAGAATCTCATTTGGATGGAACAGAAATGCAGATTGACGGAAAGGATATCTATGTTCATTTTGTAGGACGTTTCAATGCCTATAATTTGTTAGCGGTTTATGGTACAGCTATAGCATTAGGTGAAGAAGTGGAGGATGTTTTGATTGCTCTTAGTACATTGCATTCTGTTTCAGGACGATTTGAAACGATTCATTCCTCGTTGGGTTACACTGCAATAGTGGATTATGCACATACTCCGGACGCATTAACAAATGTCTTGACTGGTATCCGGGATGTACTGAGTGGAGGAGGCCGTATTATAACGGTTGTGGGTGCCGGAGGTAACCGGGATAAGGGAAAACGTCCTTTAATGGCTAAAGAAGCAACCAAATACAGCGATCTTGTAATCTTAACTTCGGATAATCCGCGTTTTGAAGAGCCGGATGCGATTATTCAGGATATGGCGGCCGGATTAAGTAAAAGTGATCAGGAGCGTACGCTTTGTATTACAGATCGTGCGCAGGCTATTAAAACATCTGTTCAATTGGCAAAGAAAGGTGATGTGATTCTGATTGCAGGAAAAGGGCATGAAGATTATCAGGAAGTGAAAGGCGTTAAGCATCATTTTGATGATCGTGAGGTAGTTAGACTGATTTTTGAAACACAACAATAAAAAATATGTTATACGATCTGTTTCTTTATTTGGATCAAATTGATTTTCCGGGAGCCGGAATGTTTAAATACATTTCGTTTCGAGCTATTTTGGCGTTAGTTCTTTCGCTTTTTATATCAACTACGATTGGGCGGCGTATCATTGATAAATTAAGACAGAAACAAATCGGAGAAACAGTTCGGGAACTTGGACTTGAAGGCCAATTGAGTAAAAAGGGTACACCGACTATGGGAGGTATTATAATTATAATTGCCATTATTGTACCTGTTCTTCTTTTTACCCGTCTGAATAATATTTATGTGATTATAATGCTGATCACTACCATTTGGTTAGGGTCGTTGGGCTTTGCAGATGATTATATAAAAGTATTCAAAAAAAATAAAGAAGGATTGCGGGGGCATTTTAAGATTGTTGCACAAGTCGGCCTTGGATTGATCGTAGGTTTGATTCTTTTTTTCAGTCCTGAAGTTGTAATTCATGAAAATACGGAAGTGCGTAATGAAATTGAGAATGTGATTGAGGATGTTCATTATCATACCGAAAAAACAAAGTCTGCTATCACAACTATTCCTTTCGTAAAAAATAATAACTTTGATTATGCCTGGCTGGCTTCCTGGGCAGGAGATTATACACGGCAAGCAACCTGTGTTATTTTTATAATAGTTGTTATTTTTATTGTGACAGCCGTTTCGAATGGGGCGAATCTAACTGACGGCCTTGACGGGTTAGCGGCAGGAAGCTCTGCCATTATCGGGGTTGCATTGGGTATTTTGGCTTATACATCTTCGCATATTGAGTTCGCTTCGTTTCTGAATATAATGTTTATACCTGGTGCGCAGGAGCTGGTTATATTTGCCTGTGCTTTTATCGGGGCAACTATCGGTTTCCTTTGGTATAATGCATATCCGGCGCAAGTATTTATGGGTGATACCGGTAGCCTGACTCTTGGCGGTATTATTGCTGTATTTGCCATTATTATCCGGAAAGAACTGTTAATCCCAATTCTTTGTGGAATATTTTTGGCGGAAAGTTTTTCTGTGATAATACAAGTATTTTATTTTAAGTATACGAAGCGGAAATATGGCGAAGGAAAACGTATATTTAAAATGACCCCTTTGCATCATCATTTTCAAAAACCTGGTAATGCCGGTATCTCGGCTATTATCCAGAAACCGTTTAATGTTGTGCCGGAATCAAAGATTGTAGTCAGGTTCTGGCTTATAGGAATTATTCTGGCAGCAATAGCCTTGATTACATTGAAAGTAAGATAAGTGAAATGAGTAAAAGAATTGTCATATTAGGAGCAGGAGAAAGTGGTGTAGGTGCTGCAATCTTGGCAAAGACAAAGGGTTTTGATGTTTTTGTCTCGGATTTCTCTGCTATTCAACCTACATATAAGGCTTCACTTGATCAGTATGCGATTTGCTGGGAGGAAAGACAGCATACGGAAAAAGATATTTTAAATGCTGATGAAGTTATAAAGAGTCCCGGAATTCCGGATAAAGCTCCGATAATTCAAAAGATTTTATCGAAAAATATTCCTGTTATTTCCGAAATTGAATTTGCAGGACGATATACAGATGCTAAAATGATATGTATTACCGGAAGTAATGGTAAGACTACGACAACCATGTTAATCTACCATATACTTAAAGATGCCGGTTTGGATGTCGGATTAGCCGGAAATGTGGGAAACAGTCTGGCTTTACAGGTTGCGGAAACTCCGCATGATTATTATGTGTTGGAACTTAGTAGTTTCCAGTTGGATAATATGTATGACTTTAAAGCCGATATTGCTATATTGTTAAATATAACTCCGGACCATCTGGATCGTTATGAATATAAATTTCAAAATTATATAGATTCAAAATTCCGTATTATCCGGAATCAGACAGAAAAAGATGTCTTTATTTATTGGAATGATGATCCGGTTATTTCCGGAGAAATACAAAAATGTAACCCAAAAGCTTCATTATATCCTTTTTCGGATGTATATCATCCGGGTTTAAAGGGATATATTCGAGATCAACAAATAATAATTGAAACATTAAACGGTATATTTATTATGGACCGGAATAAGCTTTCATTAAAAGGAACGCATAACCTGTATAATTCGATGGCTGCAGGTATTGCGTCAAAGATTTTAGATATTCGTGATGAAAATATCCGTGAATCATTAAGTGATTTTACGGGTGTTGAACATCGATTGGAAGTAGTTACCCGTGTACGGGGTGTTGACTATATTAACGACTCTAAAGCAACAAATGTGAATTCCTGTTGGTATGCTTTACAGAGTATCAATACGAAGCTTGTTCTTATTCTGGGGGGGACGGATAAGGGCAATGATTATTCGGAAATTGAAGAACTTGTAAAGAAAAAGGTAAGAGCACTTGTTTTTTTGGGTCTGAATAATGATCGGTTACATGCATTTTTTGATGGCAAAATAGCGCTGATTGAGGATGCACGTTCTATGGAAGAAGCTGTAAACAAAGCTTATCGATTTGCTCAAAAAGGTGATACCGTTTTATTGTCGCCTTGTTGTGCAAGCTTTGATCTTTTTGATAATTATGAAGATCGGGGAAGGCAGTTTAAAGAATGTGTACGCAATCTGTAAACCTCTAACATCTCTTAAAAAGATAAGATATGGAAAAATATTCAGCCAGGGCATTATTTAAAGGAGATATCTCGATTTGGATTATCTTTATGCTTCTGTGTTGCTTTTCTCTTGTTGAAGTCTTTAGTGCTACAAGTACGATTGCATATAAACAAGCGAATATCTGGCAACCCATAGTCAGGCATGCATCTTATTTATTCATTGGTTTTTTATTTGTGTTAGGATTACCTCACGTGCATTATAAGCATTTTTCACTGGGTATTCTTATGGTTCCTATTTCTATAGTATTACTGGGGCTTACTTATATAATGGGGGTAACAACCAATGATGCTTCCAGATGGTTAGTGCTGATGGGGCTCCAGTTTCAGCCTTCTGAGGTTGCTAAACTGGCTTGTATCATTTATGTTGCTTTTTGGTTAAGTAAACGAAATAAATTATCGGATTCGACTGTCTATAAGATTATCCTATGGGGGGTGGGGACCGTTTGTGGACTAATATTTTTTGCAAATTTTTCAACTGCATTTTTACTCGGGATGATTTGTTTTTTGATGATGTTCATAGGACAAATTCCATTGAAAAAATTAGGAAAACTATTGGGCTCGTTGTTTGTGATAGGGCTTATAGGAATTTTGGCCTTGCAGGCATTACCGGAAGAAACGACCAAAAAATATATGCCGCGTCGTGCACAAACCTGGCAAAATCGTATATCTAATTATCTTGTACCTAAAATACAAGCGGAGGATGAATTGGTTTTACAAGAAAAAGAATATGAAATTACAGATAGTAATTATCAGGAGAGCCATGCAAAGATTGCAATAGCAAGAGGAGGGGTCTTCGGAAGGCTACCGGGACAAAGTGTGCAACGTGATTTTTTACCTCAGGCTTATTCTGATTTTATTTATGCAATTATTATAGAAGAAATGGGTATTGTTGGGGGCATTTTTGTCTTATTGCTATATGTCATGTTAATGATACGAGTCGGAATTATAGCCAAGCGATGTGAGAAGCTTTTTCCCAAATATTTAGCAATTGGCTGTGGGCTTATGATTGTAGTTCAGGCTTTTATGCATATGGGGATTAATGTGGGGTTATTTCCTGTGACCGGACAGCCGCTTCCACTAGTAAGTCGTGGAGGTACATCGACTATATTGACTTGTATTTACATTGGAATAATCCTCAGTATAAGCCATTATGGAGCAAAAATGAGTGAGGAAGAAGAAAATGAAGATGAAGCAGGAACTTTAGATATAAACAATGAACCGGAAATAATAGGGGACTTTGAAAATAATCCGGTTTTGGCTATAGAATCAACAGAAACAGAAAGATGAATCCTTATCGAATAGTCATAAGCGGAGGTGGAACGGGTGGACATATCTTCCCGGCGATATCTATTGCAAATACTTTCAAAGAGCGTTATTCGGATGCGGAAATATTATTTGTGGGTGCGAATGACCGGATGGAAATGGAACGGGTACCTGCTGCCGGATATAAAATTGTAGGGCTTTCGGTGAGTGGTTTTAATCGTAGTAATAAGCTAAAGAATATAAGTATAGTATGGAAATTGTTTAAGAGTTTAAGTAAGGCGAAAAAACTCTTACGTGAATTTAAACCTGATGCCGTTATTGGAGTAGGAGGGTATGCCAGTGGACCGACTTTGTGGGCTGCGACCTTTTTGGGTATCCCGACATTGATTCAGGAGCAGAATTCTTATGCGGGTATTACCAATAAACTGTTGGGTAAGCGCGTATCAAAAATCTGTGTAGCATATGAAGGGATGGAACGTTTTTTCCCTTCTCAGAATATAATTTTGACGGGAAATCCAATTCGTAAAGATTTGGAAGTGGCTTTGGACGTAAAAGAAGATGCAATGGCATACTTCAATTTATCTTTATTAAAGAAAACCGTATTGATTATTGGAGGAAGTTTAGGAGCCCGGTCTATTAATAACGGAATATTAAAAGGGTTACAACAATTATTTGATAACGATATACAGGTGATCTGGCAAACGGGTAAGTTTTATTACGAATCAATCAAACAACAAGTTGCACAAATTGATACAAAAGGATTATTGTGGTATGGAGATTTTATATCCCGTATGGATTATGCGTATGTTGCTGCAGATTTGGTTGTCTCCCGTGCAGGAGCAAGTTCTATATCGGAACTTTGTGTGCTGAAAAAGCCGGCCATATTGGTGCCTTCTCCGAATGTTGCCGAAGATCATCAAACAAAAAATGCGTTAGCGATTGTCGATAAGGATGCTGCTATGATGATTGCCGATAAAGACGTTGAAGCATTATTAGTGGAAACAATTATAGATTTGTTACAAGATACGGAAAAACTTCATGCTTTTAGTGAGCATATAGGGTTGTTGGCAAAACCCCGAAGCGCTGAAAGCATAGTGGATGAGATTGAGAAAATAATAAAGAAGTGAGTATGAATTTACAGCATATACAATCTGTTTATTTTATAGGAGCCGGAGGTATTGGAATGAGTGCGTTGGTTCGTTATTTTTTATCGAAAGGAATGAATGTGGCTGGTTATGACCGGACGAAATCTCCTTTAACGGAACAATTGATAAAAGAAGGGGCTGTTGTCCATTATACAGATGATGTATGTTTGATTTCGGAATCATTTAAAAACAAGACAAATACCTTGGTTGTATACACACCGGCAGTACCGGCAGATCATTCGGAGCTGGCATATTTCCGGACAGAAGGATTTGACATTTTAAAGCGTTCGCAGGTTTTGGGGATGATAACGAAATCTTCACTGGGAATTTGTATTGCCGGTACACATGGTAAAACAACGACATCGTCTATAGCAGCGCATTTGTTTAAACAGTCATCCGTAGATTGTAATGCCTTTTTGGGAGGAATCCTGAAAAACTATAAGAGTAACCTGTTATTGTCTGATCATAGCGATTTCGTTGTTATTGAGGCTGACGAATATGATCGTTCTTTTCATCAGCTGACTCCATATATGGCAGTTATTACATCAGCAGATCCTGATCATCTGGATATCTATGGAACACCGGAAGCGTATAGGGAAAGTTTTGAAGTGTTTACATCGTTAATTCGTCCGGATGGTGTATTGGTCATGAAGTATGGAATAAATATAAGTCCGCGGTTACAACCCGGTGGGAAATTATATACATACTCAGCGGAGAATGAAAAGGCGGATTTCTATGCTAAAAATATTCGTATCTCAAATGGTGAAATCCGGTTTGATTTTGTGGGTCCGTCTGTCTTGATTGCAGATATTCAATTAGGAGTACCGATAAAGGTAAATATAGAAAATAGTATTGCTGCAATTGCATTAGCATGCCTGAATGGCGTTAAGCCGCATGAAATCAAGGATGCTATGAAGTCGTTTGCCGGTCCGGAACGACGCTTTGATTTTCATCTGAAAAAGGATAATATCGTATTGATAGATGACTATGCACATCATCCTGAAGAATTGAAAAACAGTATCCTTTCGGTAAAAGAATTATATCCCGGGAGAAAAGTGACAGGGATTTTTCAACCTCACCTTTATTCACGGACACGAGATTTTGCTGCCGAATTTGCTGCAAGTCTTTCGTCTTTGGATGAGTTGATCTTACTGGACATTTATCCTGCACGCGAAGAGCCCATACCCGGAGTTTCTTCTGCTATTATTTTAGATCGGGTAACTATTCAGAATAAGAAATTATGTACAAAAGAGCAGTTGCCTGAGTTAATCAGAGACGGTTCATATGATATTGTATTAATGCTTGGGGCCGGAGACATAGATCGTCTTGTCGAGCCAGTAAAAAGGATATTGGAAGATAAATGAAAAAAATATTATCTGTTATAATCGCCTTACTTCTTTTAGGCTATCTGTTTTTCGCTGTTTTTATAACGAATGACAGAAAGCAGGATGCGGTTTGCCACGAGGTATTTGTGGTAATAAAGGATAGTACGGAGCGGAATTTTATAGATGAGAAAGATATCATTGATCTTTTAAAAAATGCGAATATTCATCTGGTAAACCAGCCGACCTCCGAAATAAATACTGAGGCTGTCAAACAACAGGTTCTTAGTAATGAATTAATTGCAAGCGCAAACGTCTATAAAACACCTTCGGGAAATATTAAGATTGAGATTACACAAAAAATGCCTATCTTGCGGGTATTTAGTGGACAAGAAAGTTATTATGTAGATGAATACGGAAGCGTTATGCCGGCAAATTTCCGGTATGCAACTTATTTACCAATTGCGAACGGGCAAGTAGAAAAATCGTTAGCAACGACTGATTTATACGAATTTGCACTATTTTTGCATAAACATAATTTCTGGAATAATCAAATTGAACAAATTTATGTTTATCCGAATAAAGAAGTTGAATTAATTCCAAGGGTGGGTGACCATCGAATCGTTTTGGGTGATTTTGAAGATTTTAAAGAAAAAATGAATAAATTGCAGCTTTTTTATGAACAAGCAATCCCTAAATTAGGTTGGGATAAATATAGAGTTATTAATCTAAGTTATAAAAATCAGATTGTCTGTACAAAAAAATAACATATATGACACATACAGATTATATTGTAGCCATAGATTTAGGAACCTCTCACCTCGTTGGTATGGTAGGCCAGAAAAATTCATCTGGTACAATATCCATACTTGCCTGGGAGGTTGAAGATTCAGCTTCTTGCATTCGAAGAGGATGTGTCTATAATGTAGAAGAAACGGCGCAGCGGATTCACCGGTTGGTGTTAAAATTGCAAAATAAGCTGAGCAGTAAACTGCCGGGATTTCGCATTGAAAAAGTTTATATAGGTGTGGGTGGTCAGTCTTTACGTTCGATGGACCATTCGGAGGTTCGTACACTTAGTGCGGATGAAGTTGTGACAGAAGATGATATCCATGCTCTTGATGAGCAGTGTCAGGCATACCGTCCTGATATGTTGGATGTTTTAGGAATTTCTTCTCCTGTTTACTATTTAGATGATAAATATGCACAAAATCCGGTTGGCATTCCTTGTAAACGCATTGAAGCACGCTTTAAATTGATGGTAGGGCGTCCTTCTATCCGTAAATTTATTGTAAGTAGCCTTGAACGGGCAAAAATATCTTTAGCCGGTATTATTGTTTCACCATTGTCTTTGGCGGATGTGGTGCTTAGTCAAAATGAAAAAGACTTAGGCTGTGCATTGATTAACTTTGGCGCCGGAGTGACGTCTGTGGTTGTATACAAAGGAGGCAACCTGATTCACTTGTCTGTAATTCCATTCGGAGGAAAGCTGATAACAAAAGATTTAATGAATTTACATTTGGTTGAAGCCGAAGCCGAACGTCTAAAAATTACATATGGAAGTGCACTGTTAGATAAAAATAAAGAAGGAATGATTTCTTTAGGAGCAACTGATGGTGCCGGTATGCGCGAAATTGAGCAGAGTGAGATTAATATGATTGTGGAAGCCCGCGCTAAAGAAATTGTCGAAAATGTATATGCTCGTGTAGAAGCAACTAACGAAATAGATTCGCTGGGAGCCGGGATTATTTTGACTGGTGGTGCTTCTGCCTTGAAAAATTTACAGGAATTGGTTGAGGATCGCTTCAAACAATCAGTCCGTAATTCTACTATACGCAAAAAATGGCTGGAAAATGGAGATGAAATGCTTGGAAATCCGGACTATATGACAGTGATTAGTTTATTGATAAAAGGTACGGAAAATTGTGCGTCATACATCGTTCCTAAAGCTGTGGTAGTCGAAGAGGAGGATGAAGAAGATGTTAAGGAAGAAGTTAAACCGGAAAAACCCAAAAAAACTAAGTCGGATACCAATACCAAAATGCCAAATCTATTTAACAAGCTAAAAGGTTTGTTTGATGAAGATTGATCTAGTGTTACACAAAGAAAGTTCAATGGAAAAAAAACTATTAGACTTTGATTTACCTGTTGCCGACCCTAAAATTATTAAAGTAATTGGGGTAGGTGGAGGAGGCGGAAATGCGGTCTCTCACATGTATCGTGAAGGGATGCAGGAAGTCGCATATGTTTTATGTAATACGGACAATCAAGCATTAAAAAACTCTCAGGTTCCTGTTAAACTGATGATTGGTGAAGGAGTTGGTGTAGGAGATATGCCTGAGCGTGCAGAAGATGCAGCCATGACGAGTGATGATGCTATCCGGCAAGTGTTGAATGGAGGCTCTCTGATGGTTTTTATTACTGCTGGTATGGGAGGTGGTACGGGCACGGGAGCTGCTCCTGTTGTCGCCCGGATTGCTAAAGATATGGGATTGTTAACAATAGGGATTGTAACTATTCCTTTTATGTTTGAAGGACGTCCGAAAATTAATCAGGCACTGCGGGGTATCATTCAGATGAAAAAAAATGTTGATGCACTACTGGTTATTAATAATGAGCGCCTGTGTGAGATTTATCCGGATCTGTCTTTATTGAATGCTTTTGCCAAGGCTGATGATACAGTTGCAGTAGCAGCCAGAAGTATTGCGGAGCTGATTACATTGCCTGGGGTCATTAATCTGGATTTCAGGGATGTGGAGACTACAATGAAAGAGGGCGGAGTTGCTCTGATAAGTTATGGATATGGGAAAGGAGAAGGGCGGATGGAGCAATCAATCAAATCTGCAATCCATTCTCCTTTATTGAAGAATAGTGATTTATATAAAGCCAAAAAGATTCTGTTTAATATCTCTTTTTCTGAAAAAGCGGAATTAAAGGTAAGTGAACTTGATTTTATCCGTAAATTTATGGATCGCTTCAGTGATCATATCAGGGTCATCTGGGGTACTGCTATTGATGAGTCACTTGGAGATAAAGTTAAGTTTACATTATTGGCAAGTGGATTTGATACGGATAGTCCTGTAGTAGATAATGAAAGTGATACAATCGCAAATTTATACCAAAAATACTATGGTGATTTGATGCAGGGAAGTAAAATAGGCCGGGAGATGGAAACAGAGAGTAAACAGGGCAGTAAATTCTGGCAGCTGGTAAAAGATTTATTTAAAGAAGATTAACGTTCGCAATCACAAAAATAAAACAAATGATGAACGATAAAATATTGAATTTTAATTATCCAACGGATACAAAAAAAATAATAAAAGTTATAGGTGTTGGAGGAGGTGGTGGTAACGCAGTTACACACATGTATAAAGAAGGAATCCACGATGTTTCTTTTGTTTTGTGTAATACGGATAATCAGGCCTTGCTACGCTCGGATGTGCCTGTTAAGATAGCTTTGGGACGTTCGATCACCGAAGGTTTGGGTGCGGGAAATAAACCTGAACGGGCAGAAGCCGCAGCTATCGAGAGTGAAGATGAACTTCGTACCATGCTGTCTGATGGAACAAAGATGGTGTTTATCACGGCCGGTATGGGAGGTGGTACAGGTACAGGTGCTGCCCCTGTGATTGCGAAGATCGCCAAAGATATGAAAATCCTGACGGTTGGTATTGTCACTATTCCTTTTTTATTTGAAGGCGAGCCGAAGATTATTCAGGCTTTGAACGGAGTAGAAGAGATGAGTAAGAATGTGGATGCATTACTTGTGGTTAATAACGAGAGGCTTAGTGAAATATATCATGATCTGTCGTTAATGAATGCCTTCGGAAGGGCAGATGATACATTAGCAATTGCTGCTAAGAGCATTGCTGAGATTATTACATTGCCCGGAATTATCAACCTGGACTTTGCCGATGTCCATACTACGATGAAGGATGGTGGAGTAGCGTTAATGAGTAATGGCTATGGTCAGGGCGAAGGACGTTTGGAACAGGCCATTGAAGATGCTTTAAATTCACCGTTGTTAAATAGCAATGATATTTTTAATGCACGAAAAATCCTTTTCAATATTTCTTTTAGTAAAGAAGTTGAGATAAAAGTAGAAGAATTGAATTTTATTCGTGATTTTATGGCGCGTTTTGGCCGTCATATTGAAGTTATCTGGGGAACTGCAGTTGATGATACATTAGGCGAGAAAATTAAGTTTACAGTTCTGGCGACCGGATTTGGTTTGGATGATATTCCGGAGCTAAAGGATAAACATAGTGCAGAGATGGGCCGTATGACGGAGGAACAAATTTTATTGGAAGAGGAACGCGTTCGGATAGCAGAAAAAGAAAAGGCCTTGATTAGCAAATATTACGGGAAGAATTCCAGTAAAAAACAGATACATTCAGTGTCGCGTGCAAGTATCGCTGTTCTTTCATTGGAGGAATTGGATGATGATCATCTTATTTCTATTCTGGAAGATAATCCGACTTATAACCGTGATCCGAAGATCATTATTCGTGCACGGAATAAGACTATGGGCAATAATTCCGATGATGTATCACATACTTCTCAATCCGGCAATACCAGAACAAAAATAAGTTTTAAATAAATAACAATAATAGATTATGAGTTTATTTGATCAAATTAATGATGACATAAAGGCGGCTATGCTGGCAAAAGATAAAGTTAAACTGAGTGCATTACGTAATGTTAAAAAGTTTTTTCTGGAAGCAAAAACAGCACCTGGTGCAAATGATACGTTAACAGATGCAGATGCTCTTAAAATTATTCAGAAGTTGGTGAAACAGGGAAAAGATGCTGCCCAAATTTATATTGATCAAAATCGCTCTGATTTAGCTGAGGAAGAACTGGCACAGGTACAGGCTCTTGAATCTTATTTGCCGAAGCAGCTTTCTCCGGAAGAACTGGAAGCTGAGATAAAGAAAATCATTACGGAAGTCGGAGCTTCTACCCCACAGGATATGGGAAAAGTTATGGGAGTTGCAACGAAAGCCTTATCGGGAAAGGCCGAAGGACGTGCGATTTCTGAAACGGTGAAACGTTTGCTTAATTAAATTTTAAGTAGTTAAGTCGTCAAGAAGTTGCGAAAGCAACTGATAACTTCTTGACGACTGATTTACATTAATCACTAACTATTAATCGCTATCTACATGTTAACCTTTATTGGATGCTTGATATTCCTGATCGTAGGATATTTTATTTATGGTTCTTTTATGGAGCGAGTTTTCGGTGTTGATGCAACCCGTCCGACGCCTGCATATACTATGCAGGACGGTGTAGATTATGTTCCGATGCCATGGTGGCGTGTCTTTTTGATTCAGTTTCTGAATATAGCCGGATTAGGGCCTATTTTTGGCGCGATTATGGGCGTTATGTATGGTCCGGCAGCCTTTTTATGGATTGTTTTCGGCACAATTTTTGGAGGTGCTGTACATGATTATTTTTCAGGAATGATGTCTGTTCGCGACAAGGGCGCCAGCCTTCCGGAACTAGTTGGTAAAGAACTGGGGAAATATATCAAATTATTTATGCGGATATTTTCGCTGTTATTAATGGTGCTGGTCGGTGCTGTTTTTATTTCCGGTCCGGCGGGGTTATTAGCAGGCTTAGTCCCATCTGTCAACGTTCTTACATGGACCATTATTATATTTTCATATTACGTATTGGCCACTCTTCTTCCGATAGATAAACTGATTGGGAAAATTTATCCGCTTTTTGGTGCAGCATTGCTTTTTATGGCAGTAGGTATTTTAGTTTCTTTATTTTTTTATAATGCACCAATTCCGGAGATTACTGAGGGGATAGCTAACCGTCATCCGAATAAAAGTCTTCACCTCTTTCCTATGATGTTTGTAAGCATTGCTTGTGGTGCAATTTCCGGTTTTCATGCTACTCAGTCTCCCATGATGGCACGTTGTATCCGGAATGAAAAGTACGGACGTCGTTGTTTTTATGGTGCAATGGTTGCCGAGGGAGTCGTTGCTTTAGTTTGGGCCGCAGCTGCATCTTCTTTTTTTGGATCTGTTGAAGGATTGCATGAATATGTAGCACAGTTACCTGCTACAGCCAATAAAGCTGCCGAAGTAGTTAATCTGATTTCAACGAATTGGTTAGGAATTATTGGTGGTTTTCTGGCTATTTTAGGTGTGGTTGTAGCGCCTATTACATCGGGTGATACGGCTTTGCGCTCTGCACGGTTAATAGCAGCCGATTTTTTACATTTTGATCAAAAACCGATTGTTAAACGATTGGCCATTTCTGTTCCGGTTTTCATTATTACGTTTTTGATTCTTCAGATGAACTTCGATGTTTTATGGCGTTATTTTGCATGGTGCAATCAGACATTAGCAGTGTTTACGCTTTGGGCAATAACGGTTTATCTCTGTCGCAGAGAGAGGTTATATATCGTATCATTTGTTCCGGCTGTTTTTATGACATTTGTTACATCAACATATCTTTTTGCGGCTCAACGACCTGAAGGAGTTGGCCTACCTTATCATATCTCATTAATGGTAGGTGGTACAATAACAGTTGCGGTTATTGTTATATTTATAATATGGGAAAAGGGTATTGAACGAACCAACTCTAATCTTTTGTAATAATTATTAAGAGACTGTCTCAAAATAAAATTTCAGAAATGAAATTTAATAGATTGACACCTCTTTAATGAAAATCCTCTTATTTTAGCCCTGTTTTATTAATAAAATGGGGTAACATAAGAGGATTATTGCATCTCAAATTACAGATTATAAGTAAAGCTGCTTCATTTTTCTGTTTTGAGTCAGTCTCTTTTTTGAGGATTAGAGTTATTTCAAGTTCTTATAAATTGTCTTCAATACATCCCGGCGGTTCGACCCTTTTTTTATATCTGCCTGAGATAAGGCTTTCCATAGGATTGCTGTTTCTTCACAAACCGTATCATGTAGGCGTGCATGCCAGTCAGGCAGGTAACCACGTAATCCCATATATTGGACCATCGCAAAATCAGGATCGTTTATATCTACATCGCAGAAATAGATCAAAGTGGATTTTTGTTCGATTAACTTATTCTGCAATGCTTCCATTTCTACATTTTTTATTTTGCAATTTGTGTCGATTGCCAAAGAAGCAGCTATACCCGCAGCTTCACCCATAGCCATCCAGCACGGTTCCATCCGCAATGTGGAGAATCCGATATGGCTGCCTGATACTGGAACGGGTATTAAGAGGTTGTCTGTTTTTTGTGGTACGATCACTCCAAACGGAACGGTATATACGGCTGTAGCGTAACTAAGGAAACCGTCTAAATGTACCTTACCTGCTTCTCTTTTACGAACGGCATGCGAGTCTAAAGCATAATGGCTGGCTGTAATACTGTTTTTATGTAACGGAGGACGTTTACCCGGAGTAATCGGTAACGCGTCGTTTGCCGTAAAAAAGTATTCCCCCTCAAAACGTCTTCCTTCGCGGACATAAACCTGACGCGGAAAATATTCATTATCGATGTACTCATCTTTAGCCAATCCCCATTCAAGGCAGGCCTGGCGGAAATGTTTGGGTAATTCTTTATCGTTTTGTGCAAACCAAAATAATCCCAAGATATAGTCTTTCAATCGTTCAGCAAAACGGTCACGCCAATCCCAACCAGAAGTCGGCCAAGGCCAGTTCTCCTCAGGCAGGTCGGTCGAAAGGAAAGCATCGTGCTGGTTGTTGGCGTCAGTTTTCATGTTGGGAACATGAACGATATTAGTGAGACGGGCAATTCCCCAGATATCGCCTGGCAGAGTTGACACATTTCCGGCTTTGATGTTCTGCCGATTCTCCTCCATGATTTCGGGAGTTACACCCAACATTTTTGCATTAGTCGTTCGTCCGGTCCATACATCTTCTATCATAGATAAATATTCCTTCCGGTTATAATTCTCCGGTTTTTTAATAGGAACCCGGTTTGTCGGATTATTAGTCAGGCACAGGCGATAATTATAGGCTTGCACTGCGTTATCTGGTTCGAAAGTGCTGCAATCTTGTTCGGGGCCGGCCCAATATTTGTATACCTGTCCGGCTCCGGGTTCTCCAAATTCATCTTTTCCTTCACGGCCAATGCGGAAAGGAACTTTAGCTGCTGCCCCAAGATCACCTTCATAAGTTGCATCTACAAATACTCTACCGGTATATGTTTCTATCTGTTTTGTTCCTCGGTTCAAAATACGGATAGCCACAATACGATCGTCTGTCCGATCCACATTCCGGGGATCGGCATCGAACTGGCGCATACGAAGGATGGTAATTTTGTTTTTATATCCGGCCAGCATATCATCAAATACCCTGGCTCCGACTGAAGGTTCAAAGTGATATCCGTCACTACACATTTTAACCTGTTTCGAGTCAAGACCGTATGTGTCGATATAATACTGTTTGACGCGATCTACAAATTCCCGGAATAACCCAGTGGTCGCATCACGGGTAGCAATGTCTGTTGCTCCCAATCCATTTGCTGGCAAACCTCCGATATATGCAGTCCGTTCTAATATAACAGAATTTTTTCCTTCACGAGCGGCGGCGATAGCGGTCATTATTCCTCCCGGGGTTCCACCGACAATCACAAGATCGTAGTTTTTCTGCTGCGCGACTCCTGTCACCTGCAAGAAAAAGAAAGATAAAATAAATACTAAATATTTCATATAACTATTTATTTAAAATAATAATGCGAACGCGCACCAAAGAACAGGCGCTTGTCCGTGGTAATCTCCGGCAATGCGTGGACGGTCATAATAATACTGAAGATCGTTTTTTTTATTTGTACCTACACAAACTTCAGTAACATCACCATTTTCATTAATGTAAGGGATCAGCGCCATCCAGGCTTTTCGTGCTGCAGGCCCATATTCTTCAGCATCCAGCCATCCGTTTTTTACACCCATGATCATGGCATAAGTAAACATGGCCGTTCCTGATGTTTCCGCCCAACAATCCGGTTTATCTATTAACTGGTTCCACATCCCGTTCTCGCTTTGGAAATTTTTCAGGCTTTTCATCATTAGCCGATAACCGTCCAATATACGTGTACGGTCAGGATTGTTCTCTGGTGTCGACAATAACAGTTCTGCCATACCGGCAGCCATCCAACCGTTTCCTCTCCCCCAGAAAAACGGGACATCGGGGGCATGGTAAAACAATCCATTGGGACGTTGCAGTTCATCAAGGTACATTACCATTTCTCTGGCTGCTCTTTCAATGTATTTCTTGTCTCCTGTTACATGGTATGCCTGTGCCTGTATGATGGTTATCATAAACATATCGTCTATCCATAAACGAGTTTGCCAGGAGAGGTCTTTGCCTGCCCAAACCTTTTCTTCTTCCGTCGCATCGGCAGGTACTTGCCACTGCGTATCGGCATAAGGCATTCCCAGATTGTAGTAACGTTTGTCTTTTGTTATTTTATAAAACTCCAACGGAAGACAACCAAACATATTCAAGTCCACATGGTTCATAATCGGCTGGTATTGCTTTTCCGTTGTAAACAGGGGTTCAAACCGCTCCTGTAATTGACGGATCAATTCCTTATCATCAATGACCTGTGCAAACCGCAATGCTCCATACCAGGTACATACTTCCGCGTAATGTATCCATTTCCCTCCATGCAGAAAATGTTCACCCGGAATAAAATGATATCCCAGCTTTTTGCCGACCTCTTCTGGTGTATAACCTGCCGGAAAATCTGAAAAATACGATTTCCCGCCTTTCTGCTTACAGGATATAAATATTCCAAAAATCATTAAACAGAATACGATTGTTCTCATGGTATTATGTATTGTGTTCATAAATAACTTCATTTCTCATTCCGCTGGACTTCCGGATAATCACCGGTCCAATTTACAGTTATTTTGGATTTACCATCGTCAATAATTAAAATATTATCATTCATATTCACATAGGGACTTTCAATCATAGGCCACTGTTCATAGGGTATTTCCCGCTTTCCATTGATCCGGACGATGGGGACAGACTCGGCAAGTCCTTTTACTTCCTTACGTTCTAGGGTAACAGGAAGAGAAGAGACTGGTGCTATCGGTAGCCCCGGCTGGTATTGTATTTCTAATCTGTCTTTGCGAGAATAAACCCAAAAATTTGTGCCCCAAGAGAAAATGACAGAAGTAAAATATCTACCTTCGCTTGATAGACCTACACAGTTTGACCGTAATCGAAATTAGTGTATAATAA
>JAITVY010000012.1 GCA_031285565.1 Tannerella sp.
TGGCGGACAGGATGAGGACGGTAGCTACCGTCCAGCAAAGAGTTTATCAGTTCGTCTTTATGGAGTTTCAGGTAAGGAAGTAAGTCTTCCGTTTCCATCTTATCGACTCCTCCACTGCCACCATTGGACACGACCTGTTTGTAAGCGCGATTCAGGTTGCCAGGTGTCAAAATACGTTCCAATAAATCTTCTTTGGTTAATTGCACTTCCACGAGGTGGTTTTCTGTTATCCCAATAAAAGTCTGCACTCCGGCATAGCTGTCGGATTCCGTCCTATCCTTCTGCCGGCAGTTATCACTCAAGGTTGATATTTTCTGCATTCCTCCCTTCATTAGGTAACATTCATTGACTACTCGCTTAAATAAAGTTCAGACCTTCCCCGAATGTCGATTTTTTTTTTCGGGTACTATGTCATCTGCTGACTTCTCACAGCAAACTTTACTCCGTGCTTCTGAAAAAAAAAAACATCTGCACGTCTGTGAGATCTCCCCAGTTAAGAATACATTCTTTCCATCTTATACCTGCCGGATTTACTTTGGATGTTTCCGGATAGTTATCGGGCTTTGTCTTGTCTTGCAGACTAACCCACATCCTTTAGCCTTATATCCGGTTTCTGTACGTCAGTCCAGATGTTTGCCGCCACCTTTCTTCAGATTCCATCTCACGAGGGACACCCTTGGCTTTGGCTAAACACTTCCCACTATCAGGGTGTGTTGGACTTACACCCATTAGAATATACACATGCTGGGCGAACAAAAAAAAGCCCTGTTTTGTGCAGGGCTTTCTTTCATATATATATATCGGATGTTAATCCGTCATGTCATCAATATAAATTACTTTCATTAATTCAATTTCAAAACAAAGAGTAGAATAAGCCGGAATACTATTCGAAGCAGTTTCCCCATAAGCTAATTGATATGGAAGCCAGACTTCCCATTTATCACCCACAACCATATATTGTAAAGCATCCAACCAACCGGTTATTTCGACCTTATACCCATACGGATTACTTTTTTCATTATAATTAGCTACTCCAGAATTCATTGCGACATTATAAGGCTCCCCATCGTCAAAAAATCTGGATTTAAAAACATCCCCTTTGGTTATACCCTTATCTTCATCAGTAACGACAAATGTCCCTTTATAATAAACTTGCGCACGGTCTGAAGAAGTAGGTGTATCCCCACCTGCTTCACCGGATTTGAGTACTTTATAATAAAGACTCGCCGCATTTGTAAGCGATTTTAATTCGGTATATTCAGGATTATTAGCAATTTCATCAAAAGCCTGCTCATTCTTTAATTTCCATACTTCATCAGAATTATCATCGTCATCATCACTACATGATATTACAAATAATGCTGTAATAAGCATCCATATATAGAATCCCGCTTTCTTCATATTCATATTTTATATTTATTGTAATTTACGTAATAAGCTCGACATATTTACTTTTTCATTTACAATATCAAAAAGCTTATCAATAGGCACACGTTCCTGCTCCATTGTATCACGGAAACGGATCGTTACGCAATTATCATTCAATGTATCATGATCGATAGTTATACAATAAGGCGTTCCGATTGCATCCTGTCGGCGATACCGCTTTCCTATAGAATCTTTTTCGTCATACTGGCAACGGAAATTAAAACGTAAAAGGTTCATGATTTCTTCTGCTTTTTCCGGAAGACCATCTTTTTTCACCAATGGTAACACAGCCAATTTTACAGGAGCCAATACAGGAGGCAATTTCAGAACAACACGCGTATCCCCGCCATCCAGTTTCTCTTCACAATAAGCTCCTGAAAGTAAGCTCAGAAACATACGATCCACACCTATCGATGTTTCAATAACGTACGGCACATAACTTTTGTTCAATTCAGGATCAAAATATTGAATTTTCTTTCCTGAGAACTTTTCATGTTGACTCAAATCGAAATCTGTCCGACTGTGAATTCCTTCTACTTCCTTAAATCCGAATGGCATTTCAAATTCTATATCCGTAGCTGCATTCGCATAATGAGCCAATTTATCGTGATCATGGAAACGGTACTTTTTGTCACCCATACCAAGTGATTTATGCCATCTCATACGTACTTCTTTCCATTTGGCAAACCAATCCAATTCTTCACCCGGACGAACAAAAAACTGCATTTCCATTTGTTCAAACTCACGCATACGGAAAATAAACTGCCGTGCTACGATCTCGTTACGGAATGCTTTCCCAATTTGGGCAATTCCGAAAGGAATCTTCATCCGGCCCGTTTTCTGTACATTCAGAAAATTCACAAAAATACCCTGTGCCGTTTCAGGACGCAGATATACTTTCATCGCACCATCAGCTGTCGAGCCCATTTCGGTCGCGAACATCAGGTTAAACTGGCGCACATCCGTCCAGTTACGTGTACCGGAGATCGGACAGGCAATTTCGCAATCCAGTATTAAATCGCGTAAAGCTTCCAGATCCGAATCATTCAGGGCTTTAGCAAAACGCGTATGCACATCATCACGCTTTGCCTGATTTTCAAGCACGCGCGGATTCGTTGTGCGGAATTGTTGTTCGTCAAATGCATCACCAAAACGCTTGGCTGCCTTTTCAACTTCCTTATTTATTTTTTCATCAATCTTCGCCAGATAATCTTCAATTAAAACATCGGCGCGATAACGTTTTTTACTGTCTTTATTATCAATTAACGGATCGTTAAAAGCATCCACATGCCCCGATGCTTTCCAGATAGTCGGGTGCATAAAAATAGCAGAATCAATACCAACAATATTCTCATTCAATAATGTCATACTATCCCACCAATACTTCTTGATATTATTTTTTAGCTCTACACCGTTCTGACCATAGTCATATACGGCACCCAAACCGTCATAAATTTCTGATGAAGGAAATACAAATCCGTATTCTTTACAATGTGATATCAGTTTTTTAAATACATCTTCTTGTGCCATAAGACCTTTTTATTTTTTGGAGTGTGCAAAGTAAATCAATTTTCAGGAAAATCCCCAGCTTTTAGCGTTTATTAATGGGTCCACAAACGTCATTCCGTATTACCTTTCAGCTTTTCATCAAGATACATGATTTTCTTTGCTGATTTTTCTTTTTCGAGCCGCATGGTTTCCAGATCACTAAGAACCACAGCCAAATCATGAGTCGCCCGGATCGCCTTCTTATCATCTTCACTTAGATTAAGCGAAAACTTTGTCCCACCGGTATATTCCACTTTTATACGAACTTTATCATCAGTTGCATACACAAAATTAACAGCCTCAATGCAGTTCTCACCTTTATAGGTAACCACTTCAGTTGTATTTCCCAAATCCGTAAACCGGTAATTCATTCCTCCGTCATAAGCTATAGATGCAGTTTCCGCATACGTACCATCCGGAATACTCAACTTTATACCTGTGTGGTTAATCGCACGTCCACCGAAATAAACGCTTGCCAGATAAATCTCGCCTTTCTCATCTACGCCACAACGTATATAACTTCGTTGCACATTACGTTCAATAGTTTGTTGCTTCCAGATATAATTGCCGATATCTTCGTAAACAGAATCTTTTTCTAAAATAAAACCTGCTTTTAATTTTTCGATCTCTTCCATCCGGATCGGCATAAGGCTATCACAGAATGCTATATTGCGCTCACTCTCTCCCTTCTCTACCAGGCGCATCAATGTCAACGACTCCTTCAGAACTTCAATCTCACGGGGATAAAGTATCCGTATTGTATCAATTACACTTTTTGCAGCAGCATATTGCTTTGTCTCATAAAGCATCTTCGCCTGTTCAAAATGTGCACGCGCCTCCTTTGTCTTCCCGCATCCGGTCAAAACCAGGACAAACAAAACTAAAACCGAACCACATCTTAAGAATTTCATTTGCTTCTTATTTATTTACTATTAAATGAATGTTATCGTCCTATAAACAACTGCACCCAATATAATCTATTTTCTTCCTCATAACATCCGACACCGATGTCTGTATATTTCTCCGACAAAATATTATTTCGATGCCCTTCAGAATTCATCCAACTATTCATCACCGATTCTGCATCCGATTGACCGGCTGCTATATTTTCACCGGCTGCTCCATATGACATACTTTCTTCAATCACGGTAAAACAACCTGAACCGTCCGGACGTGTATGACTAAACTTATCTTTTATCTCTTTAGCTCTAATCCTTGACGATCTCATCAATGATTCATTCATTTGCAATGGTTGCAATCCAGCCTTCGAACGTTCCTGATTAACGATCTTGATCACTTGAGTTTCTGCATCCAAAAAAGGAGAATTATCATCGTCATCCTCTTTATGGCAACCGCACACAAGTATAAAACAGGCACAAATCCATATAAATATCTTATTCTTCATTTGCTTCCGGTATTTCGTACAAAGGTAAGAAAAAAACGAACTTCTGAGAACGAGCACTTTAAACAAAACACATTTTATTAGAATGGCCACATTTCACCTGTAAAAGGAACCGCCATCAATTGCGAAGGATCTATTTTTACATACTTAACCTTCTCCCTTCGCCAGGTATACACAATATGAACCATTCCATCCATCCCCTGTATGACAGAAGGATACGAATATTCTTTAATAGGAGAATCTTCAAGAATAAGTGAAGCATCCCAATGAATTCCGTCATTGGAAATCGCAACATTCAATGGTGTTCGTTTTCGATCCTGATAAGCACTCTCAGCAGCTTTTACATGATTATAGACCATCAGGAAACGTCCGTCTTTCAAGGTCATTGCATCAAGCCCCGAATTATTATTCGGAACAGGCAAAGCAAACGGCGAACTCCATGTTTTACCATCATCATCCGAAAATGCAGATACTACAGCCTCATTCTGAGAACGGCAAACAAATTGTAACTTCCCATCCTGATGAAGTAAAAAAGAAGGTTGGATAATACCCCACGTAGCATCATTTAACGGATCGGTTTTAGTCCAGGTAGTCCCGAAATCTTTTGTAAACTCTATATGGATCCGCCATCCCTTATCTTCAGTACTTGATCCGCAAATCAGTGTATTGCCAATTAATATGGGACGATTCTTTATCGGTCCGAGAAATCCTTCAGGTAATGCCTCCGGACTGCTCCATGTCATTCCGTGGTCATAAGAACGAATCAGATAACCTGACCAGTCCTGCACATTTTTACCGATTTTATAAAACAGGATTAATTCTTTTCTGGGAACCTGATAAAGCACCGGATTATAACATGCCTTACGCAATGTATCATTCACTATACCGTCAGCAACCTTTACTGGCGCTGTCCATCTGTTATCGACCAAACGACTAACATAAATATTTACCTCCGGATTACCCTCATACGGTCCTCCGAAAAAAGCAGTTATTAAGCCCGAAGGAGTCTCTTCTATCGTAGGAGCATGTACCGAAACAAACGAAGTAGAATCATAAATAAATTCATCCCTTAAAATACCCTTCCGCCAGTTTTTTTCATCTGTATTTTCTGCAGAAACAACACTGTCGTTTAAGCAAATCAGAAAAAGAAAACTTATATAAACATATATCCTATACATAATTACCTTTTTTTCACCGGATCACAATCTTACGCACTGTTCCGGCTATACGAACAATATAATATCCTTTGGAAAGGGGGAATATATATTCACCGGATGACTGTTTCATTTCAATTTCGTACACTTTTGTACCGATGATATTGTAAATTTCCATTTTGGCACTAACCGGAGCATTCGATACAACAATCCGGTTTTCGATTGTCTTCACATCAATCGGATTATTAACCGAAGCTGTTTCTTTAGTAAAAATTTTAGATGAACGATCAGTCTGCTGCGCCTGAATATAATTTGTCATTAACCCGCACCCCGTCAGCAACATAATTACTATAATATTCTTTCTGACACGTCCGTTCAATCTCATTTAACGTTTTATCTGTCGCCTGTTTTAAGAGGCAGTTAAAATTTTATGGTAAAGATAGCAATTAATCCGAAAAGCCTTATACAGCAGGCAAAATAAAAAAGTCCCTGATAAAATGCCTGATCCTCACCAGCATTACTTCCCAATTAAGGAAACCACCAATCCTTCATCACCCAGAATCGTTTCAGGGAAAATAACTTTTGCCTCATTCAAAAGGGGTTCTATATCATCATATCTGGCAGAATAATGCCCTAACACTAATTTCTTTACATGAGCATCCAATGCTATTCTTGCTGCTTGTTTTGCAGTTGAATGAAACGTCTCTTTTGCACGCGGTAAATCCGCATCCATAAAGGTTGACTCATGATACAAACAATCGACACCTTCTATCAGCGGAATAATTTCGGGAGCATAAGCCGTATCCGAACAATAAGCATATCGCTTAGGAGAATCGGCCAAACGCGTCAGACGGCTATTAGGAATTATAGTTCCGTCTTCCTGTATAAAATCAGCTCCTCGTTTTATGCCTGCCAACAACTTTATAGGAATATGGTAAAAATCAATCATTTCACGCAACAAGTGTGCTTCGCCCTCCTTCTCTTCAAACAGATAACCACAAGTCGGTATTCGATGCTTCAACGGAATTGAATGTACACGTA
Organism: Tannerella sp.; assembly: GCA_031285565.1. Taxonomy (GTDB): domain Bacteria; phylum Bacteroidota; class Bacteroidia; order Bacteroidales; family Tannerellaceae; genus Tannerella. The sequence goes on from JAITVY010000012.1 coordinate 6,574, forward strand.
CAGATCGGTCTTCCATAATCAGCTCATGCCGGAACGGATCAATTACATTTATCCGCACAGAATATGGAATTTCTTTACAAAAAACAGCCAAAATCGAACGCATAAAATCTTCCACACCTTTTGGGCCGTGAATAACAAGTTCACCCTTACGCCCTAACATACCAAGTGTAGATATTAACCCTGGTAAACCGAAGCAATGATCTCCATGCGCGTGTGAAATAAAAATATGATTCAGCCGGTTAAAACGAATCCGCATTTTTCGCATCTGCAACTGTGTACCTTCCCCACAATCAATCATATATAATTTATCCCGCAGGTCCACCACTTGCGACGTAGCCATATGCCTTAAAGTAGGTGTCGCCGAACCGCAGCCTAAATAATTAATATCAAAACGAGCCATATCATTTTTTTCAATACTGCAAAAGTACAAAAAACATCCTTCTAAACACATACTCCCCGTATAAACAAGGCTATTATGCAACTATTAAATAGTGTCGTTTTTAGAATGCGTCTCAATCATAAAAACAGATTATAGCCAATATAAATGAAGCTAAAGCGAAATGATAACGAAATATTCTTATACGAAATAACGATATAGCAACAAGTATCAATCGATAATTAATGCACTTGTCTTTGCTAATTGTCAAGAAAAATCTCCTTAATTAACCACTTCGCATAATTCATAGTTTATAATTACTGGAAACAACGAACGTTGTTTCATAATTTGTAATTCTTTTTTACCTTTGCCAGAAGGAACGTTTTAAGTAGCGAGGGCAGAAGGCAACGTTTGCGAGGTTGAGAACAGAGACCGAACTTGTTCAGATTATGCCGAGACACGCAAAAGTGCGTTTAAGTGAGAATAATAATATACCAGTATGATTATTATCGAGCGTAGCACTTTGAATTAAATTAAAACGACTAATGAAATTGAACAACTCAAAAGTTTTGTCTTTTTTATGTTAAAGCAACAGCTACAACAAAAATTACAACAACGGCTTTCTCCGCAGCAGATTCAATTAATCCGGCTGCTGGAATTACCTTCCATCGAAATGGAAGAACGTATCAAGCAGGAACTGGAAGAAAACCCGGCGCTTGAAGAAGGGCAAGATTCCACATTGGATGACAGTATGAATGATGGAGATTTTAATGCGGAAGAAGAAACGTTTTCAGAAGATAATACAGACCTTTCCTTGGGAGACTATCTGACCGAGGATGATATCCCTGATTATAAACTGGCTGAAATCAGTAACAGGGCCGATCGCAAAGAAGAGATTCCGTTTTCTTTAGGCTCATCTTTACACGAACATTTACTGGAACAGTTAGGACTACGGGATTTATCTGAAAAGGAACACAAAATTGGCGAATATATTATCGGGAATATTGATGATGACGGCTATCTGCGTCGTGATCTCACATCCATCACAGATGATCTGATTTTTAAAGCAGGAGAAGAAGTCGACGAGTCGGATATCCAACCGATATTATCTATTATTCAGGATTTCGAACCGGCAGGCGTAGGTGCACGGGATCTGCAGGAATGCTTACTGCTACAACTCGAAAAAAAAGAGCCCACCCGAAACACCCAGCTTGCAATTCAGGTCATAACAACTTATTTCGATGCTTTTGTTAAAAAGCATTACGAAAAAATACAGAAAAGTCTGAATATCAACGAAGAAAAATTAAAACAAGTTTTGCATGAAATCACTTCGTTAAACCCGAAACCGGGTAATAGTTGGAGTGAAGTATCTGAAATAGCAATGAATCAAATTACACCGGATTTTATTGTAGAAGCACAAAACGGAGAACTTGTTTTGAGCATGAATCAACGGGGTGTACCCGATCTGCGCATCAATCGCGAATATGCTGAAATGTTCCAGGATTACACTTCTAATAAAGTGAATCAGACAAACGATATGCGCAATGCGGTTCAGTTTGTTAAACAAAAGCTTGATACTGCACAATGGTTTATTGATGCCGTACGCCAGCGACAGGAAACATTACAACGCACAATGCAGGCAATTGTAATGCTGCAACGCGATTTTTTCCTTACCGGCGACGAATCCAAACTACGCCCGATGATACTGAAAGATGTAGCCGAACGTGCCGGGTATGATATCTCGACCATTTCGCGTGTAAGCAACAGTAAATACGTACAAACGAACTTCGGTATTTACCCTCTGAAATTTTTCTTTTCCGAATCGACCCAAAACGAGAGCGGCGAAGAAATATCTACCCGTGAAGTAAAGCAAATCATGAAAGAAACAATTGCAGCCGAAGATAAACGCAAACCGGTAACCGATGAAGCACTAGCTGCTTTATTAAAAGAAAAAGGATATCTGATTGCCCGCCGCACCGTAGCTAAATACCGCGAACAAATGGATATACCCGTTGCTCGGCTTAGAAAAGAATTATAAACAAAGAATATTATACATATTTATCAATTAAATTTTTAATAACATGAACTTCCCAACAAATTTGAAGTACACGAAAGATCATGAATGGATCCGTATAGAAGGAAACGTAGCTTACGTAGGTATCACAGATTACGCACAAGGCGAACTGGGTGAAATTGTTTACGTTGACATCACAACTGAAGGCGAAACCATTGATAAAGAAGAGGTTTTTGGAACAATCGAAGCTGTTAAAACAGTTTCAGACCTGTTTATGCCTGTATCCGGAGAAGTATCAGAAGTAAATCCGGCACTCGAAGATAAACCTGAACTGGTAAATGAATCTCCCTATGAAGATGGCTGGTTAATCAAAGTTAACCTGTCGAATCCGGCAGAAATTGACGCATTACTTTCAGCCTCAGATTACGAACAATTAATCGGATAAGATAAATGAAGCCGGTTGTAAGCATCATCATGGGCAGCACTTCCGACCTGCCTGTTATGGAAAAAGCAGCGCAATTCCTTAACGAAATGGAAATCCCTTTCGAAATGAATGCACTCTCGGCGCATCGTACACCCGAAGATGTAGAAATCTTCGCCAAAGGAGCCAAAGATCGTGGCGTGAAAGTCATCATCGCAGCGGCAGGTATGGCAGCGCATTTATGCGGTGTAATTGCCTCAATGACAACATTACCCGTCATTGGCGTCCCGATTAATTCTACATTAGATGGTATGGATGCCTTATTGGCAATTGTGCAAATGCCTCCCGGTATTCCGGTAGCAACAGTAGGAATCAACGGCGCGTTAAATGCCGCTATCCTTTCCGCACAAATGCTGGCAGTAGCCGATGAATCAATTCAACAGCGACTGCATAATTACAAAGAAGACCTGAAAAAGAAAATCGTTAAAGCTAACGAAGAACTGGCAAAAGTGACATATAAATACAAAACGAATTGATCATTCAATATCGACGTCGTAAAACATCAGAAGTACGTATCGGAAAAACTCCTATGGGAGGCAATAATCCGGTACGTATTCAGTCTATGGCCAATGTATCGACCATGGATACGGAAAATGCTGTACAACAAGCCATCCGCATGATTGAAACGGGCGCGGAATATGTACGTTTCACTGCACAGGGCGAACGCGAAGCTGCAAATCTGGGTGAGATCCGCCGCGAGCTAACTGCACGTGGCTACGAAACGCCGTTAGTTGCCGATATTCATTTTAATCCGAAAGCAGCAGACGTAGCAGCCGTAAATGTTGAAAAAGTACGCATCAATCCCGGAAACTACGTTGATAAAATAAAAACCTTTCAACAGATAGAATATACGGATGAAGAATATTCGGCTGAACTTGAAAAAATAAAGGCGCGTTTTATTCCGTTTCTTACACTTTGCCGTACACATCAGACAGCTATTCGTATCGGTGTAAATCACGGCTCATTATCCGACCGCATTATGAGCCGGTATGGCGACACTCCTGAAGGTATGGTCGCCTCATGCATGGAATTTCTCCGGATTTGCCGGGAAGAAAACTTCAACGATGTCGTAATCTCCATCAAAGCCTCAAATACAGTCGTAATGGTTGCAACCGTCCGGTTGCTGGTTCAAACCATGGATGCAGAAGATATGCATTACCCACTGCATTTGGGAGTAACCGAAGCAGGCGACGAAGAAGACGGACGCATTAAAAGCGCAGTAGGCATCGGCGCACTATTGGTTGACGGAATAGGCGATACGATCCGCGTATCATTAAGCGAACCTCCGGAAGCAGAATTACCAGTAGCCCGTAAATTAGTTGAATACATCTTACAGCGTGAAAATCATCCCGCTATAAAAGCACCGGCCTCTTATAAAACATCCGATTTCAACAGGCAGACAATAGCTGTTCACCGGATTGGAAACAATCATGTGCCGGTCGTTATTTCCGATCGCAGTTGCGGCGATTTTGCATTCGATGAATCAAATCTACCTGACTATATTTATATAGGAAACCAAAACCCGGCACCACTTCAACAGTCATTATCCACCCCCATTCCTTTGATCATTGACAGTTCAGTTTGGGCGCAAGCGCCAGGTACATATCCCTACTTTACGGTTTCTGAGCTATTTAAAATAACTTCCTGCAATGCCTCAGCAAAATTCCTTGAATTAAGATATCCGGATCTGGATAACGAATTAGCTGGAATATTACAAAATGATTCATCTATCATTATTGTTTTGCTTAGTCATCATCAGAACAGCGTGTACGAAATGCGCGCTTTCGTTACCTGGTTAAAGGAAAAAGAATGTAATACTCCTGTGGTCCTTCGCTGCATTTATCACGAATCAGAAAAAGAAAATCTGCAAATCAAAGCAGCAGTCGACTTCGGATCACTATTGCTTGATGGCATCGGCAATGGCATCTGGCTATCCAATAAGGGCATCGATCCACATATAACAGACAGTTACCAGTTCAGCATTTTGCAGGCTGCACGTGTTCGTATCAGCAAAACCGAATATATATCATGCCCCGGATGTGGACGAACACTTTATGATCTGCAAACCACTATTGCACGCGTAAAAGCAGCAACCTCACACCTCAAAGGATTAAAAATCGGCATAATGGGTTGTATAGTGAATGGCCCGGGAGAAATGGCCGATGCTGATTATGGATATGTAGGTGCCGGCCGCGGACGAATCAGCCTCTATAAAGGTAAAACATGCATGCTCAAAAATATCCCCGAAGAAGATGCTGTTGAACAACTAATTGAACTGATTAAAGCAAACGGAGATTGGAAAGATTAGTATATACTTATTATATTTTTTTACCTTTACACGAAACAAGAAATTTAATAATTATGAAAACTCATTTACTTTTTACTTGTCTTTTTATTTCATGTGCAATCAATGCGCAAATGGATATTGAATCTCCATTATTCCCTCCGTCTCATCCGATGGATACCCGCCTTGGAAATAAACCGGAGGTAAGACTTGATTCTATAATAAGCAAATCCGGTACAGAATCCGGGGTAGAATATATCATTATCGATGCCCATTATTATGGAGATGACGGATACATTGATACCCTTAAAACACGGATCGATTATGTAGATAAGAGTATCATAGTCTGCTTTGCTTATGCTTCATCAATATCGACCTATTCAAGGGAGAATAATAAGCTGGTATCAAAAGATTTTTTTAGTGATGCGAAAATGAAAGTTCTCGCAGACCAACTATTTTATGAATATGATTCGGCAGGAAGACGAATAAAAGAACATAACATAAGTTATTATGATCAGAAAATTACTCATGATAAAACATTAGTATATGATTTTTCAACAGTGAATTACACAGACTCAGGTTATATATTTAATAACGTTAACTATTGTTTTGATGAAAAAAACCGTCTAAAAAAAGAAATACATGACAATAAAATTACGACCTATAGTTATTACAATGATGACTCTGGATATGATATAATAACTACAAGGGATGGATATAATGATAAATCAGAGCGTTTCTTTAATAAACACGGTTTATTAAAGAAATCAATAGGAACTCGTTTGGACTTGACTTCCCCCAGTCGTAAATCGATTTTAGAACTCGAGTATTATTTCTCTCCCGGAAACGCAACATCTAATTCTTTAGTTACAAATATACCGAAGATCTATGGAACAACTGGAGGCCTGGTAATTAACACGGTACAACCGGAATGGATTAACATCTATACATTATCCGGACAATTAGTCAAAAAAGAATATGTTAACCAAAACCAACAGATATCTTTGCCTAAAGGTATTTATATCGTAAAATCAGCAAACAAGACATTCAAAGTTGTAGTTAAATAAGAAATCACCTTTTACCTTTCTACCCTCTGTTAATTACCAACTTATTTATATCTTTGTGAGCATAAATAAGAATGTAGTAAACAAACATGAAACAAAGCATGATTTTGCATAAAGCATGCGTGTTCCATGCAACTTTAGTGCAAAAAATAAGATATTATCGCATGAACGTAAAAATCGTTAATAAATCGCACCATCCGCTTCCCCAATACGAAACGCCGCTTTCAGCCGGCATGGATATTCGTGCTAATTTATCCGAACCGGTAGAGCTGAAACCATTGGAACGCAAACTCATACCAACTGGGTTATATATTGCATTACCCGAAGGCTATGAAGCTCAGATGCGTCCACGAAGTGGATTGGCGCTCAAACACGGTATCTCTCTATTGAACACACCCGGAACCATCGATGCTGATTACCGGGGAGAAATAGGTATCATCCTGGTGAACTTATCTTCAGAACCATTTGTTGTAAACGATGGAGAACGTATCTGCCAGATGGTCATTACATCACATACAAAGGTAGAATGGCAACCCGAAGAACAGTTGGATGAAACAAAACGGGGCGCAGGAGGATTCGGACATACCGGAAAAGAATGAAATTGAAAACAGCAAAATGATAAAATATCCACATAAGAAGAAGCCTGCGATTACCACAGGTATAAACGGATTATTTCTGATCCTTTCCATACTATGGATTGGACTATTTCCGGCTAATGCAACTGAGACTAAACTGGTGCCTCAACCAAAACAAACGCTAACCGGAGCCGAACAGCGAAAGCTCGATTATTTCTTTTACGAAGGACTTTTGCTGAAAAATGCAGAGAAATATGACGCAGCATTCGAAGTATTTAAACATTGCATGGATATTGATTCTACAGCATCAGCTATACTATTTGAATTATCCGCCTTTTATCTGCAATTGAACCAGCCCGAAAAATCAGTTTCACTCTTAAAAGAGGCTGTACATTATAGTCCGGACAATTTTACATTTAAATTAGCGTTGGCATCCATTTCGCTCAATATAGGCATGTATGGTGAAGCCGCCGAAGAATATGAAGAATTAGTGGCGAAATATCCGGGCAAAGTAGAACTCAATTACTACCTGGCAGAGGCGCTTACACAGCAAGGAGAAATAGGGAAAGCAATCGAAACATTCGATGAACTGGAAAATGCAATTGGAATGAGCGAGCCGCTTTCTATGCAGAAGTTCAGACTTTATATGACACTTGAAGAACCGGCTAAAGCATTTGCCGAATTAGAAAAACTGGCAAATAAATATCCCTCCAATGCACAATATCCGCTTTTAATAGGGAACTTATACCTCGAACGTAAAGATCCGGACCGTGCATTGGAATACTTCCAGAAAGCACATGTAATTGATGCTGACAATCCGTACTATACGGTAGCTATGGCCGATTATTATGAATCAGTGGGCAATCCCGAAGCTGCCGAAGAACAGGTACGTTCAGCACTCGTAAATGATGAATTAGATGTGCAGGTAAAAGTAGGCATCCTTGCCCGGTATATCCAGCAACTTCAACAGTCACGCAACGGTACAGAAGGTGCAAATACCTTGTTCCAAACACTTTTAGAGCAACATCCTGAAGATGTAGACCTGAAATTAATGTACGGAAGCCTATTATCGCTTCAGGGCAATAAAGAAGAAGCCCGCTTTCAGTTCCAGTTAGCCACCGAAATGGCTCCTGATCATGAACAAGCATGGCAACAACTACTTAATCTGGCCATGCAGGATCAACAATATGATGAAGCTGTCCGTATTTGTAAAAAATGCCTGGAACTTTTCCCTGAAACCTCGGAATATTATTTTTATTTAGGCGTAGCCTATACACAACAGGAGAAATACCAGGAAGCCCTTGAAACATATCAGAGTGGTTTGAATGCTATACCAAAAGACAATTCAATATTAATCTCCGATTTTTACGGACAAATCGGAGATACGTATTTCCAGATGAAAGAAGAAGAGAAGGCTTTCGAAGCTTATGAACAGGCGCTCAAGTACAACGAACGAAACGTTGTAATATTAAATAATTACAGCTACTACCTTTCATTAGCCAAAAAGGACCTTGATAAAGCTGAACGAATGAGCGCTCAGGTTATTAAAATCGAGCCGAACAATTCAACGTATCTGGATACATATGCATGGATTTACTTTGTAAGGGGCAAATACCTAATGGCCAAGACCTATATCGAAAAAGCTATAGAGAATGACAGGACGAATAGCCCGGAACTGAAAGACCATTACGGAGATATCCTTTACATGACAGGTGACAAAGAAAAAGCCTTGGAACAATGGATCAAAGCAAAAGAGTTAGGAAAAGAAAGTAAAACGCTGGATCGGAAAATTGAAGAAAAAACATATTTTGAAGAATCCGAAGATGAAGAATAAGAAACCGATATTCATATCAGGATATACTATTTATTTGTTTAGTTTTTTGCTATTACTGGCTGGTTGCCGCACCACTCGCGATCTGACAGGCGAAAGTGCCGGAGCCCTGAAAGCCGAAGAAGAGTTCTTCCATGCATTATGTGACCAGTCTCTTCAATTTCAGACACTCTCGACACGTTTACAATTTAACCTGGAAATGGCATCCGGAAAAGAACTGAGTTCGCGCGGACAATTGAAAATTGAAAAAGACAACCGGTTACAAATATCCATACAACCGATATTGGGTATCGAAATGTTCAGGATAGAACTTACACCCGATAGCGTCAAACTGTTAGACCGGATGAATAAACGTTACCTGGTTGAAGACTACGCTCATTTGAAAGGTAAATCAAAAGTCGATTTCAATTTTTACAATTTGCAGGCTCTTTTTACAAACCAGCTTTTCCTACCCGGCGAAACAATCCTTTCCGGAAATGCATATAAACGATACCATTGGGAGCAAACAACAGATGGATATATACTCAAAACAAAAGACAAATTAGGTTTGGAATACTTATTTTCGGCTGACCAGGATGAAAAACTATATTCTGCTAAAATAACAGACATGGCAGACTATACCCTACAATGGGATTATACCAATTTTAAGGCAGTGGAAAATCAGCTTTTTCCCATGAAAATGAATGGATATTTATCCACAAAAAACGACTCTAAAAATTCAATTACATTGAATTATTCACGAATAGAGATAGACACACCCCTTGACCTGAAATTTACGATTCCATCGGGATACCAACGTGTAAATTTTTCACAAGTCATGAATATGTTTGATTCATTAGATCAATAATGGCCGGCAAAAAGTACACCATCTTTTTAATGCTCTTTTTCCTCCTTACAGGAGGAACCGGAAAAGTAGCCGCACAAAGTTTGAAACAACTCGAAGCGCAACGTAAAGCTGCATTAAAAGAGATAGATGTAACAGCACAGTTGCTGAAAGAAGCTCAAAAATCAGCCAAAAGTTCTTTCAACCGCTTAAACCTGCTGACTCAGCAAATAATGGATCGCCGGAAAGTAATCAGCCTTCTGAATCAGGAAATCGTACTAATCGACACTCGTGTTTCAGACTTAAATAAAGAACTCTTTCAGTTAGAACAAGACCTGGCAGATAAACAAGGCAAATATGCACATTTAATGCGGAGCTTGTACAATCGCCGCTCATTACAACAAAAATGGATGTTTGTTTTATCTGCCAATAGCTTTACACAATCCGTACGGCGAATGCGTTATTTACGCGAATATGCCAACTGGCAAAAACAGGAAGCAATGCTGATCATAAAAAAACAGGAAGAAATCAACCAAAAACAAGAAGAATTAGAAAAAACACGATCAGAAAAAGTGCAGCTGCTAAGCGATCGTGAAAATGAAAATAAAAAACTGCAAGAAGAAGAAGTCAACAAAAAAGAAGAATACCAACAACTGGAGAAAAAACAAAAGAATCTACAAGCTGAATTAGATAAAAAGAAAAAACAGGCACAAAATCTGAATAAAAAGATTGAAGACCTCATTGCAAAAGAAACTGCCAAATCAGGAAAAGCTTCCGGTTCACGAAAGGCTGATACGGCCGGTGGATATGCTATGACCAAAGAAGAACAAAAGCTATCCAGTGATTTCGTGGCAAACAGAGGTCAGCTACCCTACCCGTTAAAAGGACAATACAAGATAATCGGCCGGTTTGGAGAACACCAACATCCTGATTGGAAACACGTACGTGTGAATAACAATGGCATCGAAATTCAGACAGTTGCAGGAACCGATGCCCAATCTGTTTTCAATGGTGTTGTAACAAGTGTGTTTGTTGTTCCCGGTTACAATAACGGAATAATCGTGCGTCATGGTAACTATTTAACCATTTATGCAAACCTCAGTGAAGTATACGTTAAAACCGGCGATAAAGTCTCGACTTACCAGAAGCTAGGGAGAATTTATACCGATACAGAAGACAGCAATTCAACTGTCCTTCATTTCGAAATACGGAAAGAAAAAGAAAAGCTCGACCCCGAAATCTGGTTGAATTAATTTAGAAATATAAAAGAATCAATCCTACAACACCTCCTCTGCACACTTGCTGGGAGTCATACCGAAATGTTTGGTAAAACAACGTGTGAAGTACTTGGGGTCGTTAAACCCAACTTTATATGCCACTTCCGAGATATTCATTTGTTCCCCTTTACTCAACAATATCAATTCTTTCGCTTTTGTTAAACGATAAGACCGGATCATCTTCACAGCAGGCTGCCCAATAAGCGAATGGAGCTTTTTATGCAACAGGCTCTTACTCATATGCATTTTCTCGACAAGTTCAGAGACATCAAAAGTTGTATCCTGATAATTTTCTTCAATGATTTTCATAATTCGGTCTACAAATTTCCGGTCTTGCGATTCCTCTTTCATATTGAGCGACTTCACATCCATACTACTCTCGAAAGCCTTATGCATCCTTGTCTGCGACCCCAGAATATTATTAATACGTGCAACAAGCAATCCGGCATCAAATGGTTTGGCTATATAACCGTCAGCCCCTGCATTATAACCTTCAATACGTACCTCTGTCGAACTCTTTGCCGTAAGCAAAAGAACAGGGATATGTGAAGTCATAAAGTTATTCTTCACTTTCTTACAATATTCCAGCCCATCCATCACAGGCATCATAATGTCCGCAATAATAAAATCCGGCAAATACTTAAGCGTTTTATCCAACGCCTGTTTTCCATTTGATGCTTCAATGATATTGAAGTCTTTTTCCAGAACCGAACGGATAAACACGCGCATATCAGCATGATCTTCTACGATCAGTAAAAGTGGTTTCTTATCATCAGGAAAGTCTGCAATTGCATCTTCTTTAACATCCGCATCTTCATATGTTTCAACATGCAACGTCTCTAAATCAGCTTCATCCAGGGGCAACAGGATACGGAAAGCAGCTCCTCCTAAAAAACTACGTGAGACCTGAATACCACCACCCAAAAACATGACAATTTGTTTGCATAAGAAAAGCCCTATTCCGGTACCACTCTGTCCATATACCGGATAAGCGGCCTGATTATCTATCTGGTAAAAACGTTTGAAAATATCATCTTCAAGATCTTCCGGTATACCGGGACCGGAATCATGTATAGAAATATACAGGGAATACGTTTCATTTTGAGGCAATAAAGCGATATAAACACGAATCAATCCGTTATCAGGTGTAAATTTAACAGCGTTAGATAGTAAATTCACCAAAACCTTTTGCATCAGGTCCCTGTCAAAAAAGAAAACCTCCTGTTGTAAATAATACTGTTCTTCAATCCGGATATTCCGCCCATTGATTAACAAATAAAATGGCTCAACCACATTATGCACAAATTCCCTGAAGTTACCCTCCGACTTATTGATTTTCATATTTCCGGAATCAACCTTACGAAAGTCCATCAGTTGATTCAGGAGTGAAAGCAGATATGTTGAGTTTTTCTGGATCAGACCCAGATATTCCTGTACTTTCTCGTTTTTACTGATCTTCATTGCCTGCTCTACAGGACCTAATATTAATGTTAGCGGCGTTTTAAATTCATGCGATATGTTTGTAAAAAAGGCGATCTTATCCTGTGTAGCCTTATTTAATTTAGTATTTGCCTCTTCCAAATCCTGTGCCTGGACTGCTAACTCATCTTTCTGTAATGCAATTTTCCGCGTACGTTCGTCCACCATTCCTTCCAATTGCTCTTTTTGCCTGCGTAAACGCCGGATCCTGATTTCATTGAAATACACAAAAAGCAAAACAACCAATAATAATGATGATGCAATAAACCATTTCCGTTTATAAAACGGAGGAATAATACGAATATCCAATTGTGTCACATTATCTGACCATTCTCCGTTAGGGTTTGTTGACTTAACCTTAAAGATATAATCTCCTGACGGTAGATTCGTGTAATTGGCAAAATGTCGGTTAGCATCCACTTCAGTCCAATCCGTATCAAAACCCTCCAGCATATATCTGTATTTGATTTTTTCGGGAGAAGTATAATACAATGACGAAAACTCAATAGAGAATGACTTCTGCGCTTCCTTCAAATTCCATCCGTCCATGATTTGCCGGAAGTTAACCGATTCATTATATAACTTCCCGTCTACAATGGATACGGTTAATTCTGTAGTATCTTCATTAATCTCCGAAGGATCAAAAATAACAGCCCCGTTCAAATTACCAAAAAGCATCTTGCCATCAGAGGTATGGCAGGATGCTGCCCAGTAAAACTGGTTAGACAACAGACCGTCTGATGCATAGAACGTAATTGCACGTTCTTTCTCCGGGCAGAAATACGATAACCCCATATTGGTACTCAACCATAAATACCCTTGTTGATCTTCTTCAATTGCATAAATCACATTATCAGAAAACCCGACTTCTGTCCCGTAGTTTTTAAAAACATACTGGTCCTCTTCTCTTCCGGTTAGTTTATATAATGCATTCCCATTAGATCCGATCCAGATGGTTTGGTCTTTAGCTTCAAAGAGGCAATTGATTTTCTCTTGTTGTTTACTTTTTTCAGAAAGAGTTAACCGGCAGGATTCTATCTCAAATTGTTTCTGATGAATATCCGATTTATCGATATACATACAATAAAGTCCATTTTCCGAACCAATCCATAAACGTCCGGAATGATCAAGTAATAACGAAGAAGACGTTTCTATCGGTTTATTCCTGTATAAAATGCTTGAGAATCTTCTTTCCGCCAATTCATATACATACACACCACTTCGCGCTGCAATCCAGAGTACATTTAGCTTCGCATCAAAAATAATATCCGACACAAAAGGACAATCACAAATACCTTCTTCCACAATATCTTTCAGGCGAACGAAATATCCCTCTTTTGATAATTCCATTCTGCAAACTCCATCTCCCCAGCTTCCTATCCAAAGATTCCCGTTTTCTTCAGTAATCACACTTACTGCATCACGGGGTAACGAAAAAGGAATGGCAGGATTATTCTGATAATGGATAAACCGGTCGGAATCATCAATCCTTTTATTTAAACCGCCTTCAACCGTTCCTATCCAAAGTTGCCGGTTAGTATCCTCAAAAATTGCATTTACGGGATAAGGTGCAAGGGATGTAGATAGCTTATTATTATGCTGGTAAGCACCAAACTTGATCTCCTTCTTTACCATTTTATTAATTCCTCCTTTTTCGGTTCCGATCCAGAGAACATTCTCAGCATCGTAATACAGGCAATTAACAAAATTATTATTCAATTTATCAGTAGTGACCGATGAATTCATTATAGAAGTGAAATCGTCCGATGCCCTATTATATACGCTTATCCCCTTAAATGTAGCGACATAAAGGTTATCTTCATGGTCTTTTATGATATCTTTTATATAATTCTGGACTATTGAATAAGGATCACTTGCATTAGTTGTGTAAATAACATGCTTTTCCGATTGAAGATCATAGCAAAGTAAACCATCAGCCGTACCTATCCATATATTGGTACCATCCTGGCAAAATGCAAAAACCTCCCCCAATAGCTCATTTCCCAATGCTCCCGGCAGTGTTTCAAAGTGAATCACCTTATCTGATAACCCATTTGCCAGCCTGACCCCGTTATTATAACCAATCCAGATCCTGCCTGACTCATCCTCATACAGTTTATTCACTTTTACATTTTCCTGTAAAGCATCAATGGCTGCAATCTCCCCCTTTTCATTAAAAGAAACAATAGCGATTCCATCGTTATGTCCTACCCATATTCTCCCTTTTTTATCTTTTAATAGTGTATTTATGGATGCACTAAATATCCGGTCTTCTGAAAACTGCGATGAAGCAAAAGAAATCACTTCACCGGAATAAATATCAATCACATTTATGCCTGCTTCCGTTCCCACCCACATTTGTTGGTAGTCGTCTTCAACCAGCGTGCGAACAAACAAACTATTGACCGGATACTTCTCCGACCGGGTATGATATCTTATAAACTTATATCCGTCATAACGATTTAAACCGTTCCAGGTAGCAAACCACATAAAACCACGGCTATCTTTATATATGTAGTCAATTGTATTCTGAGCTAAACCATCATCTGCTGTCAGATAAGAAAAAATATACGCGTCCGGGTTAAACCTGGCAGACATATTCATAGAGATTGTAAACATTACAATCATTGAAATATAGTATCGCATTATTTTTCTTATACTCATCTTGACCTTAGTTCTTACTCCTTTTTCTGAAATATCATTGTTAATTGTCAATTAATAGCCCCTAGGGGTTAGGGGTTATCCCCTCACTTGTCATCTGTACACGCTGCATTGTTCCGTCTTCATTATAATACAAACGATCAATACAGACCGAGCGGCGGAAACTACCCCCAGCCGTATTAATACCCCCGTTGTGATAAATGAAATACCATTTATCGTTGAATTCGATAATCGACTGGTGATTTGTATTGCTGTTTCCAGCCAATTCATTTAAAACACCTTTATACTCCCAGGGGCCGGTAATGCTCTTGCTCATGGCATAACATATCTTCTCCGGAAAACCGGAAGCGTAAGATAAATAATACCACTCACCACGTTGATGAATCCAGGGTGCTTCCGTAAATGCCGGTAAATTGACTTTCTGTATCTCACCATCCAGCTCTGTCATATTTTCTTTCAGCTTCACATAGTAACATTGCACATTACCCCAAAACAAATAAGCTTGTCCATCGCCATCGATGAACACAGTCGGATCGATATCATCCCACATCATTTTAGGAGTCTGGTCAGTCATTTCATTTGTTATAAGCGCCGAACCTCTTGCATCTTTAAACGGTCCTACTGGCGAATCAGAGACAGCTACACCAATCGATTTTCCCTTGTTTTGATGCTCTACCGTAACATACCAGTAAAACTGCCCGTTCCGTTCGATTACCTGAGCAGCCCATGCTTCTCCACTGGCCCATTTAAAATCGCTTGCCCGTAGCGGAACAGAATGTTCTGTCCATGTAATCAGGTCTGATGAAGAAAAAACGAGCCATTCATTTAAAAGATAATGATTCTTATCAGGTGGGCACTCGTCATGTCCGGCATATAAATACACTTTTCCATCATATACCATCGCTGCCGGGTCTGCTGTATATTTATAATTAATCACCGGATTTCCCTTAGCTATAAATGTTGTGTCCGCAGCCTGTAACTGAAGGGACAAAGGAAATAACAATATAATAAGTAACCTATTCATTTTTCCATCTGTTAAAAAGCCCGGAATACAATCCATTTATAAAACGGAGAATTCCGGGCTTAAATTAATAAATCATTTACTTGAAACCAATTAAGAAGTTGCTCAAATTTTCAATAAACGAACAATTTAAGCAAAATTCAATCGGCCTCAAATAGAAAGTTTAAACGGTTCCGTATAAACCATTGCATCAATACCTTCAATCTTCAACCCCATACGTGCATATATAAATCCGGTAGAGGGTAATGAACCTGCGGTAGAGCTTACTTGCAGCCCACTCAGATTTAACGTAAGCGATATCTGATCACCGGCTGAGGCTGTAGTAGTTACAGCACCAGCACTTCCAAAATTATATGTATTATCAACAATCACATTACGTCCGGCATAAAGACCTACATATTCAATATTCCGGCCTCCTGTCACTTGTCTTACAGAACATGTCCCGGAAACAACTTTACTACTACATGTAATCGATGCATTCGTCAACATATAATATGGAGTTACAGGCATTTCCACCACCTGGTTCTTCGAACAATTAATCACATAAATCGTATCAGAGGATGTCGGATTTACCCATGGTCCGATATTATCCTGACGAATCAGGCAGTAATTCTTTCCCTTATATACGCTGGCACTGAATGTGCCATCCTGCGCAACCTGCACATTCATATACGTACTTGCCGACAATTCCCAGCCCGGTTCATACAAACGAAAAGTTACCTGGTTATTCTTCACATAAATGGTCTCGCCTTCATACACAACTTTTCCTGATATTGTTGCATTCGGCTCATCAAAATTATCATATTCGCACGAAGTAAATATAATAGACGAAACAGCTATTAAAAACAATGCTATTCTTTTCATATTCATGTTCTTTTATAAATTAGGATTTTGTACCAGCTTCGGATTTTTATTTAATGCATCCGTATCAAAAGATGAGTAATAATTCCCCAAACGGAAATTACGCGGCGCCCTGAAACGGTAAGCTACATGGCGGTCGAAGATGTACTTGCCGTCATTAGGCCCACCAATTACACGGAACGGATAAAGTGCATATAACATTGTATTTTCAGACTGTACCCCATTCCACTGTAAATGAGCTTTCCTCAGACGTTTCATATCCCAATAGCGATGATCTTCCATAGCCAACTCGCAACGACGTTCGTGCAACAGGTTATCAATGGTCAGATCAGATGCACTCCATGAATCGGCACCAAATCCCGCCCGTTCGCGGATCGCATTTGCATATCGAAGCGCCTTATCTGTTTGTCCGAGTTCCATAGCAGCTTCTGCTGCATTCAGGTAAACTTCTCCCATGCGGAAATATGCCCACCACATATAAGATCCCTGACCACGGGCAGATGACCCTGCAGTTGCATCTACATATTTCCGTAAATTAAAACCGGTATTCGTATAAGTATTACGGCTCAAAGGACCATCTCTGCCGACAAAACGACCACCATCCGCATTCGGATGATCATCAGCAGGTTCATACGTAGAATTGGCTTCACTTCCTTCAATTAACAGGTATGTCCCATTACTTTGATAAACAGCAACTCCGGCTAGTACATCCAATTGTGCTCCTTTAAATGTCTGACCGGGAACCAGGCAAGTTCCTTTCAACCGGTAATCGCGTCCTTCAAATAAATCCGAAACATTATCGTAAGCAATATAATTCCCATTTGCATCTTTATCTGCCAGACGTGCCGCACCTCCATTTAATGGTAAGAATGATTCTACCAGTCCCAATGTTGGGCACAAATCACAACCATTATCATTATCTTCGTTCATTGACTGGGCAATATTGGAAAATGAAAATATATGAAATTTACCGGAAGAATAATCCTTACTCCAGATAACTTCTTTATTCCCATCCTTGCTGCATATGGCATTATAAAAATCATCTGCCGACGATACATTATGAAGCCGGAACACGCCATCATTGATAATTTCCTCGGCAATAGCCAATGCTTTTTCATAATATCCCTTCGAATCTGCTCCGGTCATTCCGACTACACCCGACTGCAAAGAAGATGTAATAGGAGAAGACATCGCTGCATTATACTTAGATATGGACCCGGCATACAACATGGCCCGGCTGGCTAATGCCAAAGCAGCATATTTATTTGCCCGTGCAACATTTGTAGACGCGTTATTTGCTGCCAAAGTTTCTTTTATAGCCATACATTCATCATATACAAATTCATATACTCCAGCTTCGGACGAACGTGCAATCTGTAATTCCGTCACATCCATTCCTGGGGTATATGTAGTTGTTTGGGTTACCAACGGAACTCCACCCATACGACGAGCCATATCAAAATATGTATATGCACGCAGGAAACGATATTCCCCCTGATAAACCTGTATATTCTCTGCTGCTAATGTCGATTCATCCAGTTTTTCAATAGCCTGATTCAACTTATATATATAATTATAATCATAATAGCGCATTGAATCATAAGGATAAGCCACCATCTGGTTACGGGCAGTTTCTATATCCGTATTCATCAGCCCACACCACATCATATCATCGATCAACGAAAAATTCACATCATTCTCCAATGATCCATTCATTTTGACACTATTATATACATTCGCCAAAGCACTTATCACCATGGAATTATCATTCCAGACTTGTTCATCTGTCAGGAAGTCTGTCGGTTCACGGTCCAGAAAGTCATCACAGCTGGAGAACTGACAGACTAATGCTATCAATAAAGCATATATTATATTTATCTTTTTCATGCGATTATTTATTTCTATATTAAAGTTGCACGGAACTCGCATAATTTTTGTTATAATGAGTTCTAGTGATTTAATAAAAATTCTGCTTCGTTTCATATTCTTCTCTGATTAAAAGTTAAGATTAAATCCAAAACTGATAGTCCGTGTGTTAGGACTAACCAAAGCGCTATTAGATTCGATTTCCGGATCAAGTTGATATTTTGATAAATTATCGATGCTGAATAAGTTATAAGCATTGGCATAGAAACGCAATCTCTCTACAAAAAACCGTCTGGATATATTCCGGGGTAAAGTATATCCCAATTCTAAATTCCGCAATTTTATATAATATGTATTGTGAACCCAGAAATCGGAATACCGGTTGAAGCTTACATTGGCGCCTGCATAACGTGTAGCAGGAAAATGACCGGATATCCATGTGCTGTTCGGATCTGTCGGATCCGAACGATGCCAGGCATCAGTTAATAAATATGCGGTGGAGTTTCCATCACCCTGGAACGGATAAGCAACTTCCCAACTCATATGATACGATTGCCCCGCAGCAGCAGCAAAATCCGCTACCAGATCAAAATTCCTCCATTCAAAAGAGGTATTAAATCCAAAGTTCCAATGAGGTAGCTGAGCTGTTCCATAACCAATCGGACGTTCATCCAGATTATTAATCACACCATCACCATTCACATCCTTATAAATCAAATCACCGGGAAGCATGGTAGTATTGCCCTGTCCGTCATTGTCAACTGCATAGTCCTGTATTTCATCATAACTTTGAAACCGGCCGATAACCTGGTATCCCCAGTTAATATTTGCCCACCGGTTCTCTATCGAATTCCGGTATTCATTCCAGCTCGATCCAAAACGGGGTTTATACGAATCTCCATCTTTCTTACGCGCCAATGTAGCATTCAAACCCAGATTATACTTAAAATCATTCACCTGATCACTCCAGTTTAAAGAAAGTTCCATACCCTGATGATAATCTGAATTCAGGTTTTCCTGTGGCAACTCAAAACCCACTTCTACCGGTACTAACACATCATAACGTGACGCCGGTAATCCTGTACGTTTACGTTGGAAAATATCAAACGAACCGTTCAGGCGATTATCCAGAAATCCGAAATCGAGTCCGACATTAATCAAAGTAGATTTAATCCATGATAAGGTCGTGATCGGTATACCACGATATACAACCCCTGTTGTCGTCGTTCCGTTTAATACAGCATCTCCCGAACCATATGTATATCCGTCAAGATAAGAATAAGGCTTAACAATATATTCCGGCATACCATGAGTTTTGGGATTAGCAAGATCATTCGTATAACGAAGAACATCATCCCCCATCTGTCCCCATGAAGCACGGATCTTAAAGTTTGAAAGAGATATTTGATCTTTCA
This sequence comes from Tannerella sp., assembly GCA_031285565.1. Taxonomy (GTDB): domain Bacteria; phylum Bacteroidota; class Bacteroidia; order Bacteroidales; family Tannerellaceae; genus Tannerella. The sequence continues at coordinate 26,602 of JAITVY010000012.1, forward strand.
GTCCATCCATAAACACTTCTTCCGACAATCTCCATCCGGCTGAAACAGAGGGGAAGAATCCCCAGCGATGTCCTGGTTTAAACAAATATGATCCGTCGTATCGTCCGCTGAATTCGGCAAAATACTTACTTGAATAGTCATATGCCGCACGGAAAATATAACCGGCACGGGCTGCTTCATCCATAGCTGTCTCTATACCCGTCATATCCGTATAGTTATTCGTCAATGGGATATAATTATTCGTTGGCAAAATATTGTAACGCAAATAATCCCGGTTGCTTTCAAATGTCTCCACACCTACTACACCGGAAACATGATGTTTGGCTTCAAACGTATGATCATAATTTAATTGAGCCTGAAATGTTTGTTCAACTTTTTCATCTTTCACACGGCGTCTCCACGGATTCTGGTTTCCCCAACTTTCATTATAGGCATCGTTTTCCTTATCATAGGTATACACCTTATAGGTATATTCAAATTCTTCAATATCTCTTCGTGAAATCCAGTAATTATATGCAACCCTGGCTTTCAATCCGGGAATAGGAAATTCATATTCAGCATAAAAATTGGCAGTCATCGACTTTATTACATCATCCGTATAACCTGTAATATCTTTATCAAAAATCGCGGCCCCTGTTGCATTATTACGCGTACTATTTACATAGTCCGGATTTCCATTAGCAAACGCCTGTTGTGTCGGCCAGTTCTGGAACATCGAATAATAAGGTTGCCAGTAATCATCTAATCCGGGAACCCCCACATTATGGCGTTCTTCTATACGCCCGCTCAATTTGGTCCCGACTTTAAGACCTTTCGTGATATTTGCCTCTACATTGCTCTGGAAGTTGGTTCGTTTAAAATTAAAACCATTGATCATAGCTTGCTGATCCGTATGAGCCAAACCAAAATAGTAATTAATTTTTTCCGAGCCACCGCTGGCGCTTACATTTCCGTAAAAAATAGGAGCATTCTCCCTGACAATAAATTTTTGCCAGTCCATATTTTGGTAATCACCTTGTCCTTGTCTCCATAAGTTCAATTCGTCCATCGTACGGTTGGTAGAGCCGTATGTATTCAAATCTGCCTGCATACGTCCTTCGTAAAACTGGGGAGCATTTGCAACTTCCGGGTAACGCATGAAATTTTGGATACCATAATATGCATTCGCATTAATCTGGTTTTTTTCTCCGCGTTTACCCGACTTGGTTGTTACCAACACAACTCCATTGGCTGCACGCAATCCATAAATAGCAGCAGATGCATCTTTCAGGACGGAAATGCTTTCAATATCATTCACATCGATATTGTTAAATTGCGACTCTTCAGATTGAATACCGTCAATTACATATAACGGGGTACCCATATTACGAATCTGAATTTTTGCACTTCCTCCCGGACGTCCGTCAGCCTGACGGGCAGAAATACCTGCAACCTTACCAACCAAAGCACCGGCTGTCGTTGGTGTGGTCGTACGGGTCAATTCATCCGACCTTACGCTGCTGATTGCACCTGTTAACGATCCTTTCTTCTGTGTCCCGTAACCAACCACTATGACTTCATCCAACATTTCAGTATCATCCTTCAGCTGAATCTGAAAAATTGTCTTACCGGCTATCGGAACTTCTTGTGTAGTATATCCGATATACGTAAACACCAGTGTTTTCCCATTAGCCACATTTAAAGAAAAATTACCATCCAAATCAGTAATTGCACCGGTATTCGACAGTTCCTTCACAACTACATTTACGCCGATTAACGGCTCACCATTGGTATCAGTTACAGTACCCTGCACCACATTATTTTGTGCAAAAACATGGATGCTGCTTATACATACAAACAACATCATGCAAGCACACTTAAGTAACTTCCTCGGTTCTTTTAGTTTGTTCATGAGCATCAATTTAATTTATTTATTAATTATATTTAGTAAATCACATATCTAGCGAATTCGTTTTCCCCATATAGAAAACCCATGTTTTTCAATGCCTGTGAAAAGAATGGTCGTTCGTTCGTTTTCCCAATCCTGTCCGGTATGCGGAATCACACTACCTGCGATTTCATCGCCTATCATAATCTGCAGACCATTCTGTTCATCATAGCTCCATTCTCCATTCTGTTCGCCCGTTATTTTTCCATTCTCAGTGAATGTATACACAACAGAAACGTTAATCTCATTATCACGCAGTTCACCTTCGCCCCATAAAATCTGTCCGGCCCATAAATCCCTTTCATACTTATTATCCCGGATGAGTATAATCTCCCAGTCTCCGACAAAATCAGCTCTTTTCAACGATTGTACAGGAATTCCTGCATAACGCTCAGGCGATACTGCAGGCCAGCCATCTTCATTCCAGAATATTTCCCGCAAATGAAGATCCATTAAATGGTTACCGGGTGATAAACGAGCCTGATGCATCATATAGTAACGGCCTTTATCAGCAATCACTCCACAATGGGCAGTACCCGCCCAGCCAGGATGGTTATTAAAGCGGTATGGGTGTGTCAGAATCGGGAAATTATTGGTTTCATCTTTCATGTCTGTTCCAAACATATCATAAAAAGGTCCTTCCGGCGAATCCGACCGGCCTACCCGGACATTATATGTTGTCATCAGCGGATCATACGAAACAAACAAATAATACTTTTGGAATCCGGGATGATAAATTATTTCAGGGGCTTCAATATTGTCTTTTTTCCCATTTGCACGCCGTGCAATACAATTTCCCTGATCCCCTTCCTCTAATGTAAGCCCGGTTTCCGGATTCAATTGAACGGCATACAAACCGCCGAAATAAGAGCCATACACCATCCAATGGTCGCCATCTCCGGTTATGATTACACTCGGATCAATCGCGTTCATTTGGGATGTCGAATCAGTTTTAACCACGCATCCTTTCAGTTCCCAGGGACCTTCGGGAGAATCTGATTCTGCCAACCCCAAATAAGAAATTGATTTGCCAAAGGCTGAGACGCAATAATACAAACGGTACTTTCCATTATATTCCAGCGGATAAGGAGCCCAAATATTTGTTGCGCCTTTACTATTATTGTTATCATGAACATGCTTTACAGCCTCTTTCGGTATTTCCGGAAATGCCCATCCATGAAACTCCCAGTTTACCAGATCCGTTGATTTACGAACCTGTATATATCCCAAAGGAACTCCTGCTTCTTTAGCCTCGTCTTTATTTTCCCGGAAAATCGCATCGGTAGAATACATATAAAATGTGTCTCCTACTTTAAAACACGCCGGATCATGTACATTATAAGTACCCCACGACTGGTAATTCTGCATACCAGCAATATTGGTATAATCATCGGGCCACGGATTCGGATTGCTCTCAATAACAAAAGTTGCCTTTTCCGTTTGGCATGCTGCTAAAAGAATCCCGGTCAGTACAATAATAAGTGCTTTTGTTGATCGATGTTTCATGTTATTAATAAATTAGTTGTTAAATATCAAAAGTGGGCTAATTGGATGACGATTGCTTTTAATTGATTTCAATCGTTACAAGTGATTTCGCCGGTATTTTCAAAGTCAGTTCACCATTCTTACATTTTGCACCTTTAAAATCAACCATCCGTATATTATCAGGTTGTTTAAATGTGTTGTGAGTTTCTACTTTATCGCCTGTAATGATCTGGCTTTTTGTAACATTACCTTTCTCTGTTCCACGTAAAGAACAACTTATTTCAATATCATTGGAAGGATCTATATTCACAAACGAAATATGGATTGCCCCGTTTTTATCTTTCGAAGCAGTTGCACTGATAGCAGGCATTGTCCGTCCCAATTTGCCATACGTACCACAATTAATATTTATTGGAAGCAAAGCCGCATCATGATGCACTTTATACATATCGAATACGTGATAGGTTGGCGTCAGGAGCATCTTTTCTCCTTCGGTTAAAACCAGCGCCTGCAGTACATTTACCAGCTGTGCGATATTCGCCATCTTCACCCGGTCGCAATGCTTATTGAAAACATTCAGGCTCAAACCAGCCAGTAATGCATCCCGCAACGTGTTTTGTTGGTAAAGGAACCCAGGGTTTGTTTCCGGTTCTACATTATACCATGTACCCCATTCGTCCACAATTAAACCGATACGCTTCTCTGGGTCAAACTGATCCATAATTGCAGAATGGCGTTCAATCAGTTCTTCAATATGTGCAGCTTTCTCCATAGTGACAAAATATTCATCTTCATCAAAGACTGTAGCGCTTCCCTTATCCCTCCATGTTTTAGGCACTGTGTAATAATGTAATGACAAACCATTCATCATACGACCAGGGATATTCTTCATGAGTGTATTCGTCCAGCGATAATCGTCTACATTGGGGCCTCCGGCAATCTTAATCAACCTGTTTTCATCATAGTTGCGGCAATAAGTTGCATAGCGCCGGTAATTTTCCGCGTATCCTTCGGGACTCATATTACCACCGCATCCCCAATTCTCATTTCCTACACCCCAATATTGCACTTTCCAGGGCTTATCACGACCATTTTGCCGGCGTAGGTTAGCCATGGGACTTTCGCCGTCAAAAGTGATATACTCTACCCATTTTGACATTTCCTCAACCGTTCCGCTACCCATGTTTCCACAGATATATGGTTCGGTACCCAATTCTTCACAAAGATTGAGAAACTCATGCGTTCCAAAACTATTATCTTCAGTAACTCCTCCCCAGTGTGTATTTACCATCTTCGGACGCTGGTTGCGTGGTCCGATTCCGTCCATCCAGTGATATTCATCGGCAAAACAACCACCCGGCCACCGCAAATTCGGAATCCGGATCTGCTTCAATGCAGAAATAATATCATTACGCACACCATTTGTATTCGGGATAGCAGAACCTTCGCCTACCCAGAGACCATCATAAATACATCGACCCAAATGTTCGGAAAAATGTCCATAGATATGTCGGCTGATAGTATCTGTTCCCAGATCGGCGTTCACAACAAGTACAGCTTTTTTCTGTGCAGAAAGAAATGGTATAATCAATAAACACATTATACCGGTTACAATTAATTTTCGTAATCTCATGGCATTAAAAAATTAAGAATTAAGAGTTCTAACTATTGTCAAAAAACAAATGTAGCATGTACACTTATCGAAGGGGTGGATTTTTACTTTTTTTAGGTGGACAAAAACACATTTAACATTAGCCAGACGAATTAATCGGGGAAAACAACAACAGAATAATTCATTATATAAAAATAAAGTCAATTACCTTGCAAGCTTGAACAGGAGGTTGTAATATTGCATAAAAAATCAATCGCAATGAATCGAATTTGTTCTTTGTTGAATATTAAATACCCGGTTATTTCGGGAGGTATGATTTGGTGTAGTGGCTGGCGGTTAGCTTCAGCAGTTAGTAATGCCGGAGGACTAGGGCTTTTAGGAGCAGGATCGATGTACCCTGATGTATTACGCGAACATATCCAAAAAACCAAGGCTGCTGCAAATAAACCATTTGGCGTTAATGTACCACTCTTATATCCTCAGATAGAAGAGATCATGAAAATTATCATAGATGAAGGAGTGAAAGTGGTCTTTACATCAGCTGGAAATCCAAAAACATGGACACAGACGTTAAAATCGGAGGGCATTATAGTTGTACACGTAGTTGCCAGTTCCAAATTTGCCGGCAAATGCGAAGATGCAGGAGTGGATGCGATTGTTGCAGAAGGGTTTGAAGCCGGTGGACACAACGGACGGGAAGAAACAACGACTCTTACTTTGATTCCTCAAATACGTAAGGCTACTACTTTACCATTAATTGCTGCCGGTGGGATTGGCACCGGACGTGGAATGTTGGCTGCTATGGCGCTTGGAGCGGAAGGTGTACAAATCGGAACCCGCTTTGCCTTATCGGAAGAAAGCTCGGCCCATGACTTGTTCAAGCAAAAATGTATTTCTTTAAATGAAGGAGACACCATGCTTTCACTAAAAAAGCTGGCTCCTACCCGGTTAGTCAAAAATGAATTTTTCCAGCAAGTTGAGCAAGCTGAAAATACCGGAGCCTCGGCAGAAGAGATGAAAGTACTTTTGGGACGTGGAAGAGCCAAACGTGGCATCTTTGAAGGTGACTTAACTGAAGGTGAGTTGGAAATCGGTCAGATAGCATCATATATTAAAACGATTGATCCTGTAGACACAATTATGAATGAAATTATTACGGAATACAATGAGGCTATTGAGGCTTTATCAGGGATGAAATTACCGCTTTAATTTCTTTGCAATAAATAGCCCTGACTTTGCAATCAAAAAGCAACCAATCAATACAACAATAATAAATGCCCCGGAAGGGATATGTAAAAAATAAGAGAGGAAAAGTCCGGCTACACAGGCAAAAAAACCTAATATAATACTGCCGAAAATAATTCGTTTAAAATTGGAAGTAAACAGGTTAACTGTCATCTGAGGCACCGTAAGCAAACTCATCAATAACATAATACCTACTAAGCGAATGGATAGGACAATGGTTACGGCTATAAAGAAAGTCATGATATACTCGATCACTTTTACCGGGATGTTTTGTGTAAGAGCAAAATCACGATCGAAAGCCGAATACACGATTTCGCGATAGAAAAAAGTAAAAAATAATGCTGATAAAATAGCTAATGCTGCTGTCCAATAAATATCAGTTCGCGAAATAGTGAGTATATTCCCAAACAGATATGATGATAAATTAGGAGCATATCCTGGTGTTAATACAATGAAAATAGCGCCAATCGCCATTCCCAACGACCAGACAGCTGCAATAGCCGAATCTTCGCGCACCTGATGTGATTTACTCACCCACTCCACCCCAAAAGCCGAAAGCACGGCAAAACCCAAGGCTGTCAGAAATGGATTTACCTGCAGATAAAACCCCAGTCCTAAGCCTCCAAACGAAGCATGTGTAATACCACCACTGATAAAGACCAGCCGACGGGCTACTACATAGGTTCCGACAATGCCACAGGCAATCGCCGTAAACAGGCTACCCCATAAAGCATTTTGAAAAAAAGAGTATTGCAGAATATCCATAAATAAGAAGAACCTATTGATATAAGGGTACAAAGATAAATGTTTTTCAGGAATTGATCTCTTTATTAATAAATCTTCGGTTAAACAAAAAGGAATGACGCCCAATAAATGATCGCCATTCCCCTTTTATTTTATTGAAAACTATAGATTACCCCAAATAGAAGCCTTTCAAGCCTTTCACATGATCTTCATAAGGCGGGAATAATGGAGATGGTTCATCTGTTAATGCCCGGTTCAGGATGCCTTTTTTGTGTGAAAATGTTTCAATACTCCATCGACCGGCATATGATCCATGTCCGCTATATCCTACTCCTCCAAACGGTAAATTCGTGTTTAACATATGCATCAATGTGGCATTGATACAACCTCCGCCAAATGAAACTTCATTAATAAGCTGCTGTTGAGTTGCCTCATTTGTCGAATATATATAGAGCGCCAATGATTTCTCGCGTCCTTTCAGTTTTTCAATCACATCCGATAGGTTCTCATAAGTTATAATAGGGATAATCGGACCAAATATTTCCTCCTGCATAATCTTGCTGTCCCATGTAATCCCATCAATAATCGTTGGTGAAACATAATGATCTGCTTTATCCGTTTCGCCGCCAAAAACAATAGTACCCTCTGTCAACAATCCCTGCAGACGTTCTACATGGCGTTCGTTAATAACCCGTCCGAAGTCGGGGCTCGATTGAATATTATCCCCATAAAACGCCTTGATCTGTTTCTTCAAGGCTTCGATTAATTCGTCTTTTTTATCTTTATGAACCACTATATAATCAGGAGCTGTACATGTCTGGCCTGAATTAATAAACCGACCCCAACAAATAGTTGGTACAGAACGTTCAATATCAGCAGTCTCATCTATGATACATGGATTCTTTCCTCCCAGTTCAAGTACGGTTGGCGTAAGATATCGGGCAGCAGCCTGAGCCACAATTTTACCCACATTTGTACTACCCGTATATAAGATAAAGTCAAAACGTTCTTCGAGTAACTTTGTCGTTTCCTCAACTCCACATTCGATAGCGACACAATACTCTTCGTCAAATGCCGTATTGATAATATCAGCCAACACTTTAGACGTAGCCGGGGCTACTTCCGACGGTTTAACTATACAGCAATTTCCCGCAGCTAATGCTCCTACCAATGGTTTAAAACAAAGCACAAAGGGATAATTCCATGTATTTAGGATCAAAACCGTACCATAAGGCTCATAATAAATCCGGCTTTGTGCCTGCCCGAAGATCGGTGGTGATTCCACATCGACAGGTTTTACCCATGATTCCAGATTTCCGACAGCACAATTTATTTCGTCAATCATCGCTGTTACTTCTGTTGCAAAAGCTTCAAATTCCGATTTCCTCAGATCTTTATAGAGAGAAGCCTCAATAGCTTCATGTTTTTCGATTACCACCTGACGGAGTTTCGTCAATTGCTCAATACGGAACTCGATTGATTTGGTTTTTCCTGTAGTAAAAAATGCGCGTTGCTTTGCTAACAACTGCTGATACGTTGACATAGGCTAATTTTTTAGTTAATAATCGGGCGTAAAGTTAATAATTAATTAAATTGGAGCGAAGCGTAAATCTGCTATACTAAAGTTTCTCTACTATTTCTTTTGTTCAATAAGCCTGGCTATTTCTGTAAAGCCAATATATTTAGCCCATTCATAAGGGCTTTCTTTATATTTAATGGGTTTATTGTAATACAATTTAACCGGTTTTTCCGGTATTTCATAAAACGATACTCCTTTCTCCAATAAGTATTGTATCATTTCCATACGCTCCCCTGTAATGATTCTGTAGAGTACATCGGAATGGTTTACACTTAAAGGATCAGTACCTCCAACCGGAATCAGCAGTTCCATCACTTCAATATTATTATGAGTGCAAGCTGTCTCTATTGCTTCGGGCACACTCGAATGGTCAATATCATTATCTAATAGAAATTGTACTCCTTTCGGATTGCAGCCTGCAGCCAATACGAGCAGGCTGATTTTGTCGGCAATCATATCGTTTACATTACATCCTTTTTGTAGTAATAAATCGAGGAATGAACGACTCAACATACTACATGTTATTGCCAATGACAATGCAGTATGGTTTTTCGCCCCTCTTTTGTGTATATCGGCTCCTAAATCTATCAATCGCCGGGCAGCTTCTTCATGACCCAGATCAATTGCATGCAACAGCGGAGAGAAACGCATAAAATCAGTTGACTCAATATCGGCGCCAGCTTGCACTAATTGCTCTATCATCAGTATATTATTGTTGATAACCGCACTGTGGAGTGGCGAGCCGATTAATTTTATCTTTTTCTCTATAGCTGTAGGTTTAGCTCCCGGCAACATTTGTTCAAGAGTTTCCATATCATCCTGATAACAGGCATAGGCTAACGTTTTTTTGATTGATTCCTGTTTTTCGGCTTTTGCGAGCTTTTCTTTTTCGTAATCGTCCTCCGGCTCGACCCCGAACTCCTGGAAAGCAATTAATTCGATTGCATCAGAGTCTATTTCAGGATTAATGTCTTTAGTAAAAGTCCACCGGTAGTCGTTTGCATTTATTTCCAGAAAGTAAACATAACTTTGTTTTACCTGAATTAATTTCCGGATTGCTTCTGTCTCGTTTTCTGCTTCCTTAATATATTTTTTTTCCCAGGCATCGTGATTCTTATAATAGGCATAGTAAGTGCTTGAACCTCCGCTGTCCCAATAAAACAGGATTGCTTGTTGCGTATCACTCTGGAATGTGGTGCGTACTGCTTCCGCCATTGTTTGTACATGATGGTCTATCGCTTGTTGTACTTCAGGTGTAAAAGTGTATTTGTACTTTGTCATATCTTATTTGTTTTTAGTTTTCCCTGTGTTCTGTCCCGGATTCAGTTCATTATAGGTTTAGTAGTTTCATGATCCTATCGCGATGCTTATAAGGTACAAGCATTATCATTTCAGGATCTGTTGAAGTGCGTACATATTTTATGGTGCAGTATTGTGTACTGTCTTTATCTATTTGAATCGTAAAGTCAAACGATGTGTAATTCTCAAAATCGGCATCACTGAATATTTCTGCACGTGCAAGTTTTTGTACCTTTTCAACATATTCAGTAATGCTGAATGTTGATTTACCCATGATTCCTTTTAAGGCTGTATACCAGTTAACTTCGTCTTTTGTCCATCCACCGGCATCGGCAGGCGATTTTTCGTTTATGTATATTTTGAGCGGATCAAAATTTTTGATCCCACCAGGCAGCCTTCTTAAATGAATCTGTTTATTGTCATCCTGATTAAGCATAACTGCAGGATAGCTTAAAATCCGTTCCAGCGTAAATACATAATCCGTGCTTTCAACAGGAATGCCCTCCTTTATTAACTCATCCCACTTTACATCGTAATAACAAAGCAGATCTTCATTCAGATGCATATCAATCTCGAATTCAGGAAACGCATCTTTTATCTTTGATAATCCGTAAAACATGAGTTCATATGGTCCATTCAGGCTGCAATCGAATATAACATTGAGAAAAGGACTATTTTTGCTTACTACAGCATAATATGATTCGCTACACGCCATTTCATAATGATGAGGAGATGGTTTAGAGTCAAAATCGACGCTTATATAACTAACTATGTAATATCGCTCCGGGAACATCGGTTTTACAAATGTATGCTTTATGCCTGACTGTTTCATAAGCATATCGATCAATTCGCGTTTTACTTCAGGATACAATGAATTGGGTGCTACATATGTATATTCCAATTCAAGAAATTTCAGGTCGTAACTCCTGATAATATCCCATAAGTCTTCCATGTTTTCAGGCATAAATACCTGGTTCACGAGTTCTCCGGTTCCTTTGCCTCTGGCACGATATATTTTTACAGGTTTGCCTTTGTGTATTACTTTCAATTTGAAATAATACCTCAACAAATCAATGCATTTTTCACGTTCGGGTACTACCAGGTTATAACTGGTATCGGATCCGTCTATCTCAAATCCCTGCCAATATTCTATCATTGATTACCTATATTCTATTCCGGCTGAATCAAGTCGTTTTTCGATCTTTTGCCGGTCGTGTTGTTTGACATATAGTTCCGCAAACCATTGTCCATTATTTGGATAGGCAGTCAGCTGAGTGAAGTTCTTCCAATCCGTATCTTTTTCGGTCAGGAAAAACACAGCACATTTCATTTTATCTTTCAGCATAGGGGAAGCTTCCCTGGTTAAAAAATGGATATAAGCACCAAAACTCATCGTTTCCGGCTTCGGATAATTGCCGTTGAGTAGTGTTACTTCGTTTTCGGCTGTAAAATAGTTGGATGTATACTTGACAGGTTTCCGAACACATGGAAAGGCTGTATGAGTTGCGACCAGCTTCTCCATCAGTCGCTTGATTGACTCAGGACTATCCGAATGAGTTTCCAGTGTAAGACACTCGTATTCGTATAAATAGCTGGAATATGTACATCCGTATAGAAATCCACCTGCACAATCCAATCCTCCATCAACTGATATTTCAGGAAACCGTTCTGCTATGGTATCTATTACATAAGCAAAGTACTCGTAAATAGATGATACAGGACACTCTAAGGAAAGCATCGCACTGTCGGGCAAAATCAAATTGGTAAAGCTATCACAATTTACCTGGTATCCTTCCAGTTCATAATCACCATACCATCTAGCCCCTTCATAACAGAGAGACATCTCGAATGTACGCTTTGAAATACCAATGGAAGGATTGATTGCTTTTTTATGATCGGGAACTTCGTATGTATTTTCCTCTTTTGCCGTAATACTTGTCATCTCATGCATTTGCCTGCGATTTTCAGACAATGCATATAGTTTCTCCTTCAAGCTATCGGGTAACAATGCAGGGTGAATGCACTCAACGTCAATGGTAAAATTAGTCGTATTCTCACTTTTTAAAATCCGCTCGATATCCGTTGAGTCGGAGTATTTTTCATTATTCATATGTAAAGACACTTGACTAAACAAGGGTAGTTTACTGAAAAACAATCCTAATTCGGCAACTTGCGCCTTTTGGGGCATTACAATGTTAAATGATGTGTCGGATCCGTCTATCTCGAATCCTTGCCAGTATTCTATCATAATATGCTTTTATAAGTGGGACAATTATGTTCTCCTTGTGTAATATCACCGTATAGCCTTTCGCATATGGCACGGCATCCTCCACAGATATCTTCAAATATACAACTTCCGCAGCTACCGGGTTCTTTTTCAAACATTAATTCCCGCAATGCCATTACACCCGGCGAATCCATCCAATAATCGGTTATGGTTTTACATGTATCGCTTAAGCTCAGATGGCTGCATGGTTTAAAACAGCCATCGGGCGATATGGCCATAAATGTTTTTCCTGCACCACAGCCACAGGTATTTCTGCTTACTTTTCGATTATTGATATGTATCAGTAAATTTGAGTATGCCGAGTCAGTTTTTACTTTGAGACCTCTTACCTGCTTCATTTTTCCGGCAAGCGCTAGAAACTCATTCCGGTCAAGGCTCTCTTTCGTGTAGTCTTCCTTTGGTGATGGTTTGTAACGTAATACGTTGATGTTTTCTGCTTTATATTGTTTGGCCAAGTCGACTAACGCTTCGAAATCATCCACATTACTTTTCCTGGCTACCCAGTTTACTCCGTATGACAATGTTGTGTGTGACAACAGTTCCAATGCATTTATTGCATACAAATAGCCATCTCTCGATCGTTTGTTGACAGCTTCAGTACTTCCATTGAGTGATATTTGCAGATGGTTCAAACCACTCTCAATTAATTCATCCAGTAATTCAGCGCTTAGTCCGAATCCACTTGAAGTAATTGTCACTGACATTTCGGTCTGTGCAACCTGCTGAACGAATCTTACAATATTGGGGTGTACCATTGGTTCACCACCTCCTATAGCTATCTGGAATACTTTCAACTGTTCTGCTTCGCGAATGAGTTGCTGCCATTGATGATACTGCATTTCGACGATTTCACCGGGAATTTTATAACAGGCTGCGCAATTGAGAGGGCAGCGGTTGGTTACGTCAATATGCAGTGATTGAGGCGAATCGGTCTCAGGATTACCAAAACAATCTGCCAACACAGATTGAATATGACCTACGAAGATCCCCAGATCGAAAAGACGATCTATAAAAGCTGTTTGCTTTCCGTCCCTGGCATATTGACTAACCAGAGATAATTCGTTACCGGAAAATAATGCAGTCATTCCGGTACGTTTCTCAAATGTATAGAGTGTTTGGTGATAATACTTTGCAATCATCAGAAAGGTCTTTTTGTCTTATACGGTAAATAAGGTTGAAAAAAATCAATGACTGTATTTCTGTCCATATTTTCCAGATAAAAAGTTTTAAAGTTGGTATTGGAATAACCAATTATTTCAAGATATAATGATTGTTCTCCATATTTGTACAAATCAAGAAATGACGATTGCTCTCCATATATGTAAAAGGCAAAACAAGTTTCATTGATAACAAATCTTTTGCGATATTCGAGAATGCCAAAAGAACGTTTATATATTATCTTTTTTGAGTTTACAATAAACTCTTTTTTGGAAAACCATTTGAAGCAGATCAGATAAATCACTGCTATATAAATTGTTTCCAGAATCAATCCGCCCAAAGAGGTTTCATACAGAAAAGTCTGAAAAGCCGGTAAAAGGGACGATATCAAGAAATATGCAAGAATAGATACAAACGGATACAGTCCTATTATACCATATCCGATATTATAACACACAAAAAGTCTTTTCTCTGATCCGTTATCTCTAATACCTGACACGATGCCTCCTTTTCCTGTATTATGGGATAACTGAGCTATATGAAGTACATGGAGGCATGCAGGAATACTTAAAAACCAGGGTGCACGTCCATCATGAACTAATACAGGAATAAGCATCGATAATAATAAGGCTAGTATTAGCGAAGAATAAGGCGAATATATCAGTTTTGTTATCATTCGGGTAATGTTTTTAAGTCCATTACATTATTTTTTAGGGTAATATATTATCGGGCACCTTCATTCATAAATCCGTCCGTCTTCTAATAAAACCCCCAGAGTATGCCAACCGATTTCTATTTCTTCATCATCACTATCGGAATTGTCGTCCAGACACCGGACACCACATTCGAGATTAGTAAAAGGGTCAAAATTATACCACCGGTGTCCGGTTTCGGAGTCAATTCCAAAGTAACGGTATTTGTCTATTAATTGTTTGCCGCGCATTTTATGTAATTCGGCTATTTGAAATTTAAGTACTTCCAATGTGAATTCGACACCTTCTGAATGGGTATAAAAAGTCCTGTCGAAATCGTCTTTCAGATCAGGATTTGTAAATTTCCGAATGATCCCATTATCATGGGGTACTTTATCATATGCCAGCCATTCTTCCCTGAAAGGAGCCGGTGGTGCTGTAAATGCTTCCGAAAGGAGTCTCATAAGGAGTTCTGCAGTAATTTCCCGCTCTTTATGTTTCTCTACTAATGCATAAAGTGCAAGTAAATATTCTTCCAGATCACGATTCTCATGTTTTGAGGGTAATGATCCGATTTGTTCATAAAATTCTATTACTTTCATTTGTTTTCTTTGTTATTATCAGTCTGAGGATCATATTTTCCATATTCACCAACAATCCGGCAGCACCATTTTACATGACCATAGTTTTGTTGCCATTCAGGTGGAGTTCTTATGGCTGTTCCATCTGCGATGATGCAGTCAATATGGTCATTTTCATCCAGATTGTCATCAGAATAAATACCGACCGGCATTCCTTCACAAAAAGATATCTCATTTCCGGCTGAATCAGCCTTTGTATCTTTTTGTGAAAGCAGGATCAAATCTTCTTCGATCAATTCGTTAAAATCAACCAGAATGCGTGGTTTATCCAATATTTTACTTAAAAGATCTTTACGAATAAACTCAATCTGCTTTACGATTTCCTCAAAATCAATATCTGGTTTATAATCTCCTTTTTTAACTTTATCTAAAATACTATAGAAATATTCTTTCCGTTCACGATGTTCTTTTCTCAAAGCGTTTATCGCATTTGTTTTTTCACCTGTCCGGAAATCTTTCATATTGAATTCCCTGTAATAATCATTATTCATCAGGTTGCAGACCGCATCTTCGACTTGTTTATCCATATCGGTAAAGAACCTGTTCAGCAAATTTTCTATTTCATATAGAAATTCAGTCCATGTTATTTCGAATTTGCCGTGTGATGCAGACCAAACAGGTAGCCCATCTTCATTCTTATCGGTGAAATCGTAACGAATGATCACTTTATCCCCCACATGATAAAAGAAAAGCAAACTTTTAAATCGCAGATATCCGGTATTTAAACAGCCATGATATAAAAAATATATTAAATCGCTATATACATTTTCCTGTTCTTCTGTCGTATTATCACCAACCACTTCATACCATTGTTCTACTTCTCTTAACAACCATTCCCAACTGCCTTTGGTATAAATGAACCGGTAAGCGGTTTGGGAAATCCCTGCTGCAATCTGAGGTAGAATATCAAACAGATCTTCCAATTGGCGGATATACGGGTATTCGTCATATGGACAGTCGGACGGATACATATCCTGCCATTCTTTCGACGACTCAAAAAGTTTAACATTACCCAATTGTATGTAATAATGGCTATCGGTCAGCCAGAACCAGGCAATATTTTTATATCCGCTTTTCGATATGGAAAAACGGCACTTTTCTGCCGGTTGCAATTTGTAATTAAAAATATCAGCCATTATAAACAGGTTGTTGCTTTTGCATCAGCAGATAGTTGTTTTATCCTTTTAAATACTTCATGAGGGTCTTCTATCGCATGCCAATAATCGTATACATTTTCTATCCCGTCCTCAGTGTCTTTTGTTTTACCACTAAAAAAGCGGATCGAGCCTACATTAAACAATCTCTCAATGATGCTTACATCAAATTCGGCAGTTATGATCCTATTGTGATTAATGACTTTAAAGTTTGCTTTAACCAAACCGGTTCGTATCATAATTCGTTTGTTAGTAAATCCGTATAAAGTATTCGAATAAGAGAGCAATCTGCCAAAAAACGGAATCAATGGTAAAACAACCGCAAAAAAGAGGAATAAAAGAACAGGAGGAGGCTCAATTCCCCTTTCATTTGCAACATGATAAACATAATAGGAGATAATTACTATCATTAGTCCTACAATCCAACTGGGAAGCCCGGCTAATATAAATGGTGCAAACTTAGGCTTTGCAGTCCATAAAATTTGTTCATCTTTATTCTTTATTTTATCGAATCCGGGTAATGGATTCTGTTTAAAGATTCGTTTCATTTTTCCGTGAAATCTGTTTTACTTTATCAAATATTTCATGCGGATTTTCGATCGCACGCCAATAGTAATAGGCTTTTTCTTTTTTCCCTTGTATTTCCCATGTTTCACCGGTAAAGAAAAGGATTGATCCGGTATGAACGATTTTATCCAGTATATTTATTTTTACTTTGGTTTCTATAATTTCATCATATCTAATCGTTTTAAAATATGGTTTAATAAAACCATTACGTATTATTATGCGTTTATTGGAAAACGCATACAATTGCTTCGAATAGAGTACATGCATCGTAAGAAAGAAGAGAAACGGTGTTAGAATAAAAAGTATATTTAAAATAACAGGTGATACATTTGTTGATTTAAAGCCAATACAAATATAAAAAACGATCCCCAATATATACATAATAATCATAGGAAGAAAAGGGTAGAAAAGCGGAACAGATTTAGGTTTTGCAGCCCATTGTATTTGTTCATCTTTTTCTATGATATTCTCAAATTCCCGCAATAGATCTCTGTTGATGTCCGGATTCATTTTTTGTTATAAAGTTATATTATTCCTATAAGTATTGTCTCTGTTTTTTATACAGCAAATCCTCGTCACTCCCATTTACGAAGTAACAATATGAATGACAAAGATTGTAAAAAATAAAATCTTTCTTTATAGATGATATTTTTTATCTTTTTACATAATGCATATCGCACAAAAGGACTTATTTTATTCTTTATCCTCTTTTATCCATCGTAAGTCATGGATTCTATTTCTCGATTATTGATTTCAACATCCAATATATGATCCGACCAGAAATCATCTCCACACACAATATATGAATATATATTCCCGAATGGATCGATTGTTATATTAATCCGGTAAACTTCCAAAGTATCATACCAGTTCTTATCTGCTTTATCTTCAAAATCTGTGTTATTATAAAACGCGGTTAATTCGTGTTCGCAACCTGCCAGCCAATTCAGATGAGCAGTTATTTCATACCCATATTTCCCAATTTGATTGTCCGGTAAACAAATCTTAACATCATTATTTTTGACGAATTTATTAAAAATAACAATTTTCTTTTTCTTAATAGTAAATGTGTTATTCGTATTTTCAGAGACTTTAAAATCAGCCATTTCCAATTTAGCCTGTTCATTTCTTTGTCTGGATTTCCGAATGTCCTTGATAATGAAATTATCATGGTGCGATTCTGCTTTTTCTTTCATCACAAATAACTTCGAACTGTCTTTCCGGTTGTTTTTATCGGCTATCGTTTCAAAAAGATCATAGGCGGATTTATGAAAACCCAACAGGCTATACACATTTGAAAGTATTAAATCTTCTTGTTTTGTCCGGTCATTTTTTTCTTTCAATTCATGTAAAAGATCATAAAGCCTCCCGACACTCTCGTGAGATCCCTTAGACTTTCTGAATGCATCAGAAAATTCAATATAATCTTTCATATAGTTCTTCGCTATCATCTTTATAAAATGTTTTATTGCGCTTTTTATTTCCCCTGAAATAACTTCTGATAAATTTCTTTTAACTCTTCGGGGGCTTCTTTCAGTATTTTATTCTGTTTCTTCTGATCACCGAAAGTAGTGTATAGTATATGATCCCATACCCATTCTGCCATTTCATCGATACTGTTTCCGCTTTCTTCCATATCTTCCAGTTCATCAGCAGTAAAGTAGCTTTTGAGATTATCTTTGCTTTCCAGCAAGAGTGTCAGCGTCCCGGCAGTATTGAAATAGCTCTGAAAAACCTTATTGTAGGGGTGTTCCTGCATCGACATCACACATTTGATATACACCGGCAATGTATTGGAATGTATACCATACTTTTCAAGGAAGACGGGAGTAAACTTAGCATGTATGCTTTGATGTTCATCATCAACCTGCTCCATATAACGAATAACGAGATCAAAGTACTGCTCGTTCTGCAAACCCAGGGCAAATACGGCAAAAGTAGAAGGCATAGCGCAGTCCTCATCGTGCATATTATTGTACCACTCCCACTTACGCATGGCCAACCGGGCATATACTTCTATTTGCGGATGGAGTGAAGAATATTGAACGGCATTGGCAAAGAAATAATGAATGCCATTTTTTATCAGTCCTTTGATAGGAAGTGTGTTTTTAAGCTTGGTCGAGAACTCGAGGGCATAGCTTTTGGGGAAATCTGTTTTCAGCAGATTACAAATAAAATCCAATGCTTTTGCATATGTCTCTTCACTTTCCTGTATTGCTTTTATCTTGATTGTTGCGAATGCATCGTTAGCTTTGCAACTGACATAAGCATCTTTATATTCCGTAAGTTGCTTCGACAGATTCCCTGTTCCGTATTTCTTTAATCTGGATACTTCATCCGATCCTAAATCGGTAACCACCTTAAAATAATCTTCGGCCACAACTGTTTCGTAACTGGCTCCATATTTGATATGGCAAACTGCAACATAACAGACAAAACTCAATATTTCTCTTTGAAGTGACGTTAGTTCCGACTTTTCATCAGATGGTGTTGTCACCAGTCCCTGTTTGTTTTTCTTTGCTTGCGGAAGGTGATTGCAAACCAGATCTGTTATGCAGTGTCCCAACGAATAACTATAATCGTTGAATCCTCTTTTTTCAAGTCTTCTGAGTTTTTCGCAGAAGCTAATATACCGCTCTTTTGAAAAAGAACGGGTTTGAAAGAAATATTTCAGAACTGTACTATTCAGTACTTTTTCACCCGACGAAAGCATATATGGATTCGGGTATTCTTCCGCAATCTTACAGTTTTCGTTCTCAATAGCATTGATAAATTGTTCTATCAGCTCTTCATTTCCCCTTATATCAATTATATAATCTTTCATACGATAATTTTATTTTTTATATTAAGGCCACATGGAACGAATCTAATAAGTGATAAACGGTTAGTGGTGAGCGATTAATTAATCACTAATCATTAACAATTAACCACTAATTTACATGCTTCGTTTCATACAAACTAATGATGCTATCATTCCCATTTTTCCATATATCAGTCCGAAATATAATATTTTTAGTGATTAAAATATCCTGTCATATAATAGAAAGTGCAGAGCCCGGCAGAGCCAAAATTTATTTGGCTTCTGCAATTACCTGCTAATTTCCATAATACCTGAATCACTATCTGAGTTGTTTATTTTTTTCTGGTTGCCATTATATTTTTTCCCGAATTGAAAATTCCAGACAAAGTCGATCAGGAGCATATTTCTGGAATCAGGGGAATAATTCCGGATATTGGCTGAAGCATAACGGTTCAGATTCTCTCGTCCGGAATCCCAACCAATGACATGTTTATAGTAAGCGCTTGCCGAAAAACCCTTTAGTTTATACCGCAAGCCTGCAGTCGTTGACTGTCCGGAGTAAGAAATCGTTTCACCCGAAAGCCTGTTTCTTCGTGTCCCGATATCCCAAAATGGGTTCCATTTCTTCCATGTATAATCGATTCCACCGTTTATAAACCAATTATTCATGGTATGATTATATCTCTCACCCCAACTCTTCATCCGATTTAATCCTCCACGAACATATACATTTAGGTTCAGAATAGAGGCTTTCGCATAAGCAGTGGCAGTGACCTGGTGTAGTCCTTTGTGATTTTCCATCATGTGTACGAACGTACCCTCTTCCTCAAATATACTTTCCATAACAGGACGCGTATAATAATTGTCAACTATTTGCAAATTGGCGCTGATTGGCTTTTTATCATAAGAGATTGTCAGCATATTGTTAAAATGAGGTGTGGGTCTTAATAACGGATTTCCTCTGCGGATTTGTAAAGAATCAATAGCCAGATCAATTTCATTCATTTCCCCAGTAGTAGGCGGTTGAACTGCAACCCGCCCATTATAACGGACCTGGAAATTATCATTAAACTGGTATCCCAGCCGGATTGTCGGAGTGAAATTGAGGTTATCCGATAAGTAGTCGGCCTGCTTTATGTGAACTTGTGTTCCTCCAATACCCGCCCCATAACTGAACTTTTTTATACGTCCCATCCATTCCGCATAAAAATAAGTAGTAGATTGATTCATATCCGTTTTATAAAAATTAGTTCCCGAATAAATATTATTCTGGTAGATTTGATTATGCTTTACTCCAATATTAAACCGGCCTGCATCAAAAATCTTTTCATAAAATCCTTCTCCAGCCATCCAGTATCGGCAACCATTGATATTTGTGACAATATCGGTTAATAGATTTTCGTTTCGTTTTTCCATATAGTTGCGATGGTTCTGGGGTTCATAATAGTCACCTATTACATCAAGTACTACCGTTTGTTTGTTTTTCAGATGGCACTGATAATAGATATTGACGTAAGGTTGTGTAGCCTCGAAAGAATTATAATCGGTCATTACGACTCCGTTATCTCTATTTTCTTCCTGATATAAAAGACTTTTTGAATTGTTTGCCTGATCATACAGATTCATCCCAAGGTTTATGAGAAAATGATATTTGTCCGGTTCAAGAAAACTATATCCAAACTGGGCAGTTACAACATCATTTTTCCTTCTTTCCGGCAATCCGTCTTCTAACCGGGTAAGCGTATGCCCGTCCTGATAATTGAATACTTCCCGGTTTGTCCGGTAATTGTCGTCATAATCGTAATGACCAATTCCGCCAAGTACTGAAAATTCCGATTTTTTATAATTCATTTTGGCCACTCCATATCCATCTGTCTTATCTCCGGGCATTCCTTTTTGTCCATACGCAAAAACAGAACCGCCATTCTCCCTGCGGCGCAGGATATAATCGATTACCACTTCACTACCTTCATAACGTAACGAGGGTTCATCATGATATTCAATGCGGATAACATCTTTCGGATGGATAGCCATAATTTCTTTCTGGCTTGCCTTTGCTCCGTTGATCCGAATTTCAGCTATACCTCCTCTTGCTCCAGTTATGGAATTGTTCGCCCTATCTATTTCGATTCCGCTTAATAAAAGATTACGTAATAAATCCACTCCGTCAGTCGATTTTTTTATTTGATTTTTGTCCGGAAAAATAATTTTACGGTCAATTTGATTTACATAATGAGCTGCAGAGACCGTTACTTCATTCAAGGATATCGAAGTAGGTGCTAACCGGATATCACCCAAATCAATAGATTCAGACAGATTGTTTAATTCTACATGCACTTTTTCATACCCCAAAAAAGAAGCTGAAAGAATATAATTCCCACTTTCAACACCTTTAAGATTGAAGTTTCCGTTTTCATCGCTAGTCGTTCCTGTAACGAACATAGAATCTGTTTTCAATAAAGCCATATTTACATAACCTACCGGATTGAGGGCGTCTTCTGATTTTTCAACAATACGCCCTTTGATTTCATTTTTTTGAGCAAATGCACAAAAAGAAAAACTCAACAATAAACCTAACAGGAAATAGCTTTTTTTTCTGATCGAATAATTCATATTTTATCTATTTTGTTTTCAACAAAATTAGGATGAAGACAAGCTAAAATCGTTCTATATCAGAAAGTTCCTTTTCTGAATGTAGATTTATAACATACTGTTATTTAACAAAATAAGTCGGGTTATTTTAGAAAAAGTCTATATTTGGGGTATCAGATATCTATATGGGTAGTTTTTAGCCTTGAAACTGTCGGTTCAAGAATGTAATAATGTCTTCTTTTTCGCCGATTCTCAATTTTTTCCGGATGGTGGTTTTACGTTGATAAATGGTTGGGATACTTTGTTGGGTTACTACCTGAATCTCTTTGGTTGAGAAGCCGGCACAAAGTAAACAGCAGAGTTGGATTTCTTTTTCGATAAGAACATTTCCATAACAACTTGTTAAATCAGAATGGAAATTATTATAAACAGAGTCAACGATAGGGTATAAATCATCCCATGCCAGTAGTGTATCAGCAGGAATATCCCTATTGCTTATTTCAGACATTTGCCTGAGGAGTTCCTGATTTCCCGAAGTCGGAACTGCTGCAACCAACTTTATCAGTCCAAGTTGCTGCAAAAGAATTTTCTTGAAAAAGCGGCTATCATTATCAGCCTCCGTGTTTTCTGTCGCTTCTTTTAATAAACGGTCTAACGCTTCCATATTTTCCTCTACTTCCAGCAGTTTCCTTTTGCGACTCCTGATATAGAAAAAAACAACTATACCAATAATAAGAATCAACATCAGAACAGCCATCAACCAAAGTTTTAATTGTTGCTGATTGATGGTTAACTGCATATTTTCTTTTTCCAGATTATATTTTGTTTCTGTTTTAGCCTGCAAATCTTTATATTGGTCATTCATGGCGAAAAAGACAGAGTCGTTATACCTGCCGATATCTCTGGCATTCAGCTTTTTATTGCGACTATAGTCAATAACAGCCTGTGCCAGGGCCACACTATTTTCCCCCGGACTTGTAACATGATAGCCTTGCAATTTCGATAGGTTCAGCACTTCCTTTGTTTTATTCAGATAATATTCCGCCGAATCTATTTCACCCAAATCCAGACATATATAGGTCATTTCAAGTGTTGGGACCTGACTCGGAGTTTGAAATGACATGGCCTGCCACAGTATTTCCTTTGCCTCATTATACTTTCCGAACCTCTCGGCCATTACAGATGCTATGTTTCTCAAATAAAATGCAGCGGCAGTTGTATCTTTGTTTTGAAGAGCTATTTCAACACTTTTTTGCAGGAAATAACGGATAGAATCTTCCCCGATAGACCGGTCACCTATCACTATGTTGTAATAAGTACCTGCATTTTCCTTATATTGAAGGCTATTTCTCACAGCTTCCCCGGCATCTGTTGAATGAGGGTTCAGACGGTGAAGCGTATTGGCTCTCTGAACGTAAAATCGTGCAACAGAAGTACTGTCTTTTACACTTTTTGCCCACTCTATCCCTTCCTCCCAAATCCGGTCGCTATTAACATAATCCTTTTGTGCATAATAATATTTGGCTGCTATTTCGTAGAGCGAGCGCAATTTGGATGTATCATTTTGAACCTTGTAGTAATCCAGAGAATATACAACAAGCGTGTCATCAATCAAGGATTGATTTTTATTATAGTGCGCCTGGCTTTTTATCCAGCCATATTGTGCCAGTTCTTTATCCTTTAGGGAACGGGATGAAGGTATTTCCCGCAAAAGGGTCAGGGCACTATCAGGCTGCTGACTCACTATGTTTTCAGCAAGACATAGTATCTCTTTATAACTAATCTTGTTACAAGAATTTAGCAATACGAATAAAATGAGTATATAAAGAAAATGAGCCTGGTTCATGGATGTATTATTGCATCTTATTTCTCAGCAAAGAGAGTAAATTGCCGAAAAACAACAATTAAAACTTAGTCCCTTTCCTTTTACAAAGGTATAAGTTTTTTTTCGCATAGAAAAGAAAGTGTACCATTCTGGGACACTTGTGTATCAGAATGGTACACTTCTGCTCCGGATTACTGATTTTTGCCTATTTTTGCTATGAAGTTCCGGTTTCAGGACAAGACAAAGACAAATCAATTCTACTTAAGATACGTTTTCTCCATATTTCCGTCTGTTCTTCTCCTTGTTCTACAATCGAACCAGGTAAGGAGAGAATAAGGAGAGGGTAAGGAGAAAACCCTGTTTGCCCCCCCTGCCTCAAAATGAAAATTGTTCCACGGTATTTTTTGCTATTTATATAGAACTATTTGAAAGATATGACCTCCACATAAGCATGCATATTGCTGCTTATATGGAGGTCGTTAATTCTCACAATTTATGAATTGTCTTCTACTCTTATTTGCCGGTTATCACCTTATAGGCTGTTCGGTTTAATACAACCACATAATAACCTGGTGCGAGTGGTATGCTACTTGTCTCGCCGGCGCGTACCGGAATAGTTGTTACCAGACTGCCGGAAATATGGTATATTGCAGCATTTCCGTTGTGAGTCGCTGTCATATAGATATTGCCGTTTGCCGCCCATACATGTGTACCTTTGGTAATTTCGTTGCTTGTATCATCGTTCACAAATTCGATGGAGACCGTAACCGTTTCCTGTATTCTTTTTATTGTAATCGAGTAGCTACCATCTGCATTTTTCACACGTTCCCAGGTAACGCCTAAAGCCTCTTCGCCTCCGGTTAGTTTACGGCCTGTTTTAAGAACCGGTATCAAATGGGCATTTGTGCTTCCGGGAATCAATGTAAAGGTAAAATCATCTCCTGATGTAATTTGATACGCACCCGGAAGATATTCTTTCATAGTTGCTCCTTCAATTGCAGTGATATAGACCACACGTGAGATGTATGAAGGCGGTACATCAATTTTCGTCCATTTGGCATAAAGTGTTATATCTTGTATAATCAGATCCGTTGCAAAATCCCACGCCTTGGAGTATAGTGCATCGGTGTACCATCCGGCAAAAGTATATCCGGTTTTGGTCGGATCGGCCGGTTGGCTAATATTGCTACCATGTAAAACATCTGCCAATGAACCAACGATAGTACCTCCCTGTGAATCAAATGATACGGCATATTTATTTATAACAATACCTGTAACAGTGATGGCGAAAGGCTGCGTGACAGGGTCAATGCGATAGAAGCCGGATGCATCCGGGGTAAGTTGAACGCCTCCTGCTTTTACCACAGGTGTAGACTGGCTATAGCCGGGCTCCGGTTCTATTTTGAATACAAACGCGTTACCAAACATAATGGATGTGTCCAGCTGGGTAATGATTTCATTTCCGGCTCCTGTTATCCGGAAGTTTTGCCGAACCGGGAGAGTTATCGTATAAGGAATGGGATCCCATTTAGCATAGAGTGTCATTTCCTGTGTAAAAAGGTCTGTTGCAAAATTCCATTTAGTAGTATACGATAGATCGGTATGCCATCCAGCAAAGTTTAGCCCTGATTTTGTGGGGATTGCCGGCTCAGGTATTAGTAGACCTTGTACACCTGTAATAGAAGAAACTGTACTTCCACCCTGACTGTCAAAGGTCACATTAGCCGTCCATTTGGCATAGAGTGTCATATTCTGTGTAACTCTATCCGTTGCAAAATCCCATGCAGTGGTGTACATCTGATTAGTATACCATCCGGCAAATGTTAAACCTGACTTTGTGGGATCTAGCGGCTCGGGTATTAATTGACCTTGCACATCTGTAACTGTGGCAACCGGACTTCCACCCTGACTATCGAAAGTCACTTCGAATACCCAGAGTGCCCAAAGTAACATATCCTGGGTCGCGATATCCGAATCAAAATTCCATTTATTACCATGTCCATTAGCTTCGGTATACCATCCGCCAAATGATGATCCATTTACAAGTCCTTGAGGTAAAGGCTGAGATGGAATTTTGCTGCCAATCGGAATCAATATAGCGTATTCATTCATTATCATTTTGAAATCTATCCTTATATTACTTTTAATTATTCCGCAGAAAAAGCATAAGATAATTAAAATGAAAATCTTTTTCATAATAAATTAGAATTATGAGTTACTATTAATAAGTTGCGGGATTGCTTTTTGTCCACTGATTTAGTTTTCTTGTACGGAAACTTATCAGGTCATTAGGAGCTACATATGGGATAATGTATGACGTACCAACTACTATTCCCTGTTCATACCACGACCTCC
The DNA here is from genome assembly GCA_031285565.1 of Tannerella sp. GTDB lineage: Bacteria > Bacteroidota > Bacteroidia > Bacteroidales > Tannerellaceae > Tannerella. The sequence continues at coordinate 52,564 of JAITVY010000012.1, forward strand.
AACATAAAGCGGAACAATAAAATTCTGTCTCATCCCATTTGTTAAAGTAATTGTGATTATATGTTTTTCCTATTTGTTTTTTTACGTAAGCAGCTGCTTTTTTCCCATTTCCGTCAGTTGCTTTTTTATCGTCATCGGGCCAAAGCCAGAAATATGTTCCTTTTTTCGAGAAAAAACTTTTATAACTGCTTTCTTTAACGATACCCTTTCCATCATTACCATATTCAACAGCTTCTATTATTTTTGTCGTATCTTCGGATACAATACAGGCATGTCCGATTGTTTTATCGTCACTACTCGCCTGTTCTTTAAAAGTAGGAGGAAAAATGCCTTCTAAAACAATAATCATTCCAGGTTTTAAAGTAACATTATCTGGTTCGACAGATGGAATAGTTTTTAAATCCACATTTTTCAGAAAGTTTTCTGAAACATTCTTTAACGCTTGAATTACTTCCAGATAGTAATCCAATTCTTTTTCATCCATTTGCATTTTGTGATTGTTGTTTTTCATTTCCATATCTCTATTTATTTAAAGTTTGTATATTATACATTTTCAGCACTTTACTGTTTTGTTTTTAAAATTACCCATCACGTTAAATTCTAAAAAATGGCTTATCCAGTTATGCTTGGTATTCGGGAAGTTTTATCACATGCCTTATAGCGGGTTGTTGCCCATACAGGACGGTTGTTGACTTTGCTATTGCTATCAACCCAATTAGTACTGATTGTATTCGTTTCATTGGTATTTACTTTTATGGTTTTGGATAAAAGTAAATGATAGGAAAGTAAAAGATGTTTCAACTTATAAAATGAGACAAATTTATGAGATGGCTTTGTCCCTGTTCTTTCGGAAATGGAGTGGTGAAAGGCCTGTCTGGTTGCGGAATACCCGGTAAAAAGTAGCCCGGCTGTTAAAACCTGCATCGAATCCGATGGCATCGAGTGTTAACCGGTCGCCGGCCGGATCCGACATCATCCGGATGGTCTCGCGAATGCGATATTCGTTGATAAAGGCATTGAACATTTTTCCCTGTGTGTTATTGATCGCCTTCGAAACAGAGTTACGTTTGTGTCCGATTTTGTGCGCCAGCGATTCAAGGGTAAGCTCCGGGTCGCGGTATATTTCTTCTTCCTCTATCAGGCGGCTGATAGCTTCCATGATCAGTATGTCCTCTTCGTCTGCTTCGTCCTCTTTCGATGGAAGAATACGGAAGTTCTCTGCCCATTCGCGCGAGCGTATCACCAACTGGCGATAAGCCTCCTGCTTCTTCCGGTAGAGCCGCAGAATGATAAGCAGGAGCACCAAAAGAACGACCGAGATGATTACCGTACTACAGATAATGATCCGCTGCCTCTGCAAGGCTTCTTCCTGTTGCCGCTTTTCAGCTTCGAACATATCCTGCTCGGCACGGAGGATATGGAGAGCATTAAACTGTTCTTCCAGGCGGCGGCCGGTCACCTGTGTAGAATCGATATACATCTGCGACAGGCGGGCATCTCCTTTCTCTGCGTAATATTTGCTGAGTAATAAGTTAAGTGAATGTTTGCGTGGGAGACCTTCGGCTTCATTCAGTAGGCTGATAAATACCCTGGCGGTATCTATCATCTCTTCTACCTGCCGGCTTTCTTTTAGCGCCAGATAACATTCACCCATTCCAAGTACGATTCCTGCAGCAAAGCTGTAATCCTTATCGCCTACCGCCACCGGCAGAACCAACTGCCAAAGATCGAGCGCCTGCCGGTGCTGTCCTCTCTGATCGAGATTTCCCGCCAGGTTGCTGATGGCGATACAGTCGTACATCGGCCTGTATTTCACCATATCAGGACTTTCCAGCATCGAGCGGAACCAGGCGTCAGCTGTATCCAGGTCGCCGAGATTCCGGTAATAGACGCCCAGTGTATTACGCGCCCGGAGGTTTGAACGGTCGTAAAAGTAGACCGCACTGTCTTTCACAGCCATCTTCAGGTATGGGATCGCCCGATCGTAGTTATGAAACTTATAATAGATATCGCCCAGTACAAAAAAGGCTTCCTTCTTCTGAGGGTATTCGGTCTCGCTGATATCCTCTAAACGTTGGCTCAATTCATATGTAATGGAAAATGCCTCGCTGTATTGCTGTTTGTAATAGCGCCATTGGAAAAGCAGACTCAGGATACGCATCCCCATCTCCGGATCTTTTTGTTTAAAGGCCTTAGTAGCAACATCGTGTAGCGCCTCTACTTTCCGGTCGAATTGGACATCTGTAGAGTCAGGCAGGATAAAACCTTCGATAAAACCAATCTCCCGGAAAACAGCCTTATTACCGAGTTTGCGGATAATGGCAATAGCCTTCTCGCCTTCCTCTTTCCGTTCCGCCCAGGGCATATGTGTCAGTACATCGTCGTAATAATAAGTCAATTCGTCGCTCACCTGCAGGAATCCCCTTTCGGCATAGCGGGAAAAGAGAGTGTCACGGTTGAAGTAACGAATTTCTTCAAACAACGGCATATACATACTGTCGGAAAGCATCTTCCGTTCAGTATACAGATGATGCATGGGATTATCGTACGTTTTAAGCAATACATTATTAAATACCTCTGCCTGCAAAAAAAACTGAGGCAAAAATAAAAGTAAAAAGATGAGTATAAAAGATGGTCGTTTCATTTCGTATATCAAACATCACAAATGTACATAAAAAAAGGCTTTTACATTTATTCTTTTTGTAAAAGAACGTTTTGCGTGGCCCGGCATTACGAATATAGGATTCTAAGTCGCATGTAACAAGAAGGTTCGTGAATATTTATAAAGATGATTTTGCCATATAGGATGTTATGGAAAATTGGCTATTTTAGCATCTTTATTTAAAGATTAACGCATCAACAAACAAGCTGTTGTTACTTCTATTCCGGGAGTGACGGGGCTTTGCCGTATCATACAAAAACGATTCTTATTAATTTCTTCAGATGTATCTCAAGAGAAAGGTTCGGAAATCTATACCGTTTAGATCTGAATGAAGATGCGAAGAAATTAGTATAGCTAAAAAATCAGCAAATAAAATCATGGGAAAAGTATTTGAACTTATTTCAGACAATGCATTGAAAAAATTAGATGACTATTATACAGAGTGCCATGTCTGCGAAAGAGAGGATGTAGATCTCTATACTTATCAGGGAACTGTATACGATGAAAATGGGAATGCGCTTGATGATTCCTGGGATAGTTATGCTGTTTGTGCCGACTGTATACTTGCAGGTCGGGTAACACATATTTGTGACTTTGAATACATCAAAACGATAGACCATTACCTTGAAATGTCAAATCTGACAATAGAAAAAAAGTCATTGACACGCGAACGTTTAATTAATAAATATCAGCGAACACCAGACATTCCGATATTTATGCAACATGAAGACAGACCTTTGTGTTGTAACGATATTACCGAGTTCATTGGACATCCCAAAAATGATGAGGAACTTTTTGCAATTTCAGAGCAGAACAATTATTGGGAACAGGGAATAAAACCTAAACGCGAATCTGCAGACTTTAGGAAATGGGGACGCCCTGAATCTTATCGGGATGTTGCGACATTCCAATGTCGCCACTGCAGAAAGAAATACTTTACATTTCAATTCACATAGAATAATAGCATGTCAGCCACCAGCCAGCGTTTCGCGAAAGCGTGAAATAAAACGAATGAAAGTATGAACATAAGAGAAAAAATCAAACGGAATTTTTCCAATGACTTTGAATTTCCTGCCGGGATAGGAATGCTTTGTGATTGGATTGAGCAGAATCCGACAGACTATTTTAAGTCTGACTTTGAATTAATCGAAATAGACGAACAAACAATAACATCCTATTTCGAATCCGATAAGTTCAAAAATCAGATTGTTCTTTTCGCCCATTCGGGAAACGGAGGAATGTTCGGAATATGGAAAAACAAAGGGAAACATTCTTTTATCCATTTAGGAAGCGAAGGCAACGAGTGGTATGTATTGGCAAAAACTCCTGTTGATTTTTTGAGACTTTTAGCAATTGGATACAGTGATGTTGTCGGAGAAGATTGGAGTAAAGCACCCGCAAAATCCAACGATACAAAATTTGTCGAATGGGTTGAGACAACATTTAATGTCAAAATTCCAAAGAAAGGTTCGGAAATTGCCGACAAGTCAGACAGGCGTTTAGCGAAGTGGGTTTATGAAACGATACAACCGGCAGAAACATTTGAACACTTTGACCCGGACAATCCGCTTTCGTGGGAATCATACTATGGCAAATTGAAAGTTGAGATAATATCGCTTCCAACCGACAAAAAAACATTTCTCTCTGAACTGCGAAAATTATCAAGTTTAGATATTGGCGAGTTAATGAGACAGTTGAAAAACCTGCCATTTATAATTTTGGAGGAAATGTGTTTTATACATGGTTCCCGGAACATTAAGAATTTGCCTAAATATTTGGCGACAAACTTGACAAATCTGAAAGAAGCTTTTCCCGATAATTTGAAAATATTATTCAAAGAAAAGAGTATCGCTGACTGCACAGACTACGATAAATATCCTGAAGGTGCGAAAGTTAAAATGCCGAAAACGAGTGACTTTAAAGAACTGAAATGAGAAGTTTTATCAATTGGGAAATATTACAGCGAATAGAGAATTCGCCAAAAGAATTCATTGTACAACGAACGGATATTTTCGCTGTAAAACCGATTATCATTTGCCATTGGACGCTTTTGAAGAAAAAATCAAAAACTTCACCCAAAATATCCGTTGCGAATCGCTCAACCTGACAGGTGATTTTGTGACCTGGGACAGATTGTACCGTTATGACAGAAATTGGAGCTCATGGGGACAAATAGAAGAACAAAGTGGTAAAGAAATGGTAGAGCACTTTTGGATAGACCTGGAAAAATTCATAGGAGAAACATTAGAGTAATAAATATCTCGGAGACGACCCGAAAGCCATTGTTATTAAATTGATCCAGAGGGAAGTTGTCGGAGATTATATCATAACACTTAAACGAATACCAGATGGAGAAGTCTGTGAATATATTGCAAAATAAAATTGTATTAGGGATTTTAGCACTAATACTAATTAGCGGATTTTACGCCAAAAAGAAATTCTATGACCCGGAATACAGGCTTGAATATGTAAAAGAAGAAGTTGCTAATCTTTTAGCTGATTCCAAAATCAGGGATGGAGACCTGATTTTTCAGACTTCACTATCACAACAAAGCAAAGCCATCCAGTCAGCTACAAAATCAAAATATTCCCACTGTGGCATCATCTATAAAGAAAAGAACAATTATTATGTCTTTGAAGCAATTCAGCCTGTCAAAATTACGCCATTAGACAAGTGGATAGCCCGTGGAAAAAATGGCAATTTTGTAATTAAACGGTTGAAAAATGCTGATGAGATTTTAACTGCTGAAACACTTAAGAAAATGAAACAAATTGGAGAAACATTTAGAGGTAAGGATTATGATTTAACTTTTGAATGGAGTGACGACAAAATTTATTGTTCCGAACTCATCTGGAAAATTTATCAACGAGCAGCAGGTATAGAAATTGGAAGACTTGAAAAACTTGGCGATTTTGATTTAACAAATGATGCCGTTAAAGTAAAAATGAAAGAACGCTACGGAGATAAAATTCCGATGAATGAAACTGTGATTTCACCAGCTGCAATTTTTAACAGTGAGCTCTTGGAAACTGTCATAAGTGGACAGTTTAGCGCCGGCAATTCACTCTGAAAAGTGAAACCGGCAGATTGATAATTTAGTAAAAAAATAAATTACGATTAATAAAAATGAAATATCTTTTGGGGGGAATGACAATAATAATAAATATATTAATGATTTTATTATTAAATACTTGTGAACAAATCCCTCCAATGGGAGGATATGTAGACAGGAGTAAATCAAATAGATTTAGTTACGGAATATTTAAGAATAGTATATATTATAAATCCGGCTCGCCGGTTACAGATATAAAAGGAATATTCGGAATACCTACATACAGCCGGTTAAAAGGTGCAAATGTAGCATCATTCGAAGTGATAAGTTGGGGTATAGGAAAAGATAAAAATACAGTATATGTGGGAAATGAAAAACAGCCTCACGTTGATGCGGCAACATTCCATATCAATAGCGATGGAGTAGCATGCGACAACAAGTCCGTTTTTTGTGGTAGTTACCTGCATATTATTGATGAAGCCGATCCGCAGTCATTTGAAGTTATCAAAGGGGATTACATCTGGCAATGGGCCAGGGATAAAAATAATTATTACTACAAGTATTATCATGATTGTTTTAATGCAGATGTAGATTACAATACTTTTCAACTCATCAATTATAGTTTCGCCTGGGACAAAAACTATCTTTACACGGGTAATATAGCAACAAAAGAATTGATAAAAACCAAAGCAAACCCTGGTGGATACACTCCCGTAACGAAATATTACATCCACGACGACCAGAATATTTATTTCTGCAGATATATTTATGATAGAGAATCATCCTTGGTAACCATTCCTTTAAAAGATCCTGAATCCGTTCAACCATTCATAAATACAGAAGAAGACGATAAAGATAATTTTATAGTAGCTAACAATACTATTTATTATTTTGGAGAATTATTTATAAAATGATTATCCGCAATAATACCACAAAGGTTGGAAATAAAAAAAATGGTAGGTATATTTATAATATAAAAAGTGGTGGGTATTCTGTGCTGTGCCAAAAAAAATACTTAGCATCAGT
>JAITVY010000028.1 GCA_031285565.1 Tannerella sp.
AAAAATTAAAGCATTTAGAAGAGTCTTCAGGGGGGTGAAAGATAAAGCCTTTTTCTTGTTTAGATTGAGTAAATTGTATGCATAATACAAAAATCCCTCAAGTTTTTACGGTGATCCGAACGTTTTCATTATGCAGACGAACAGAAAAAGACAAACCCTGAATATAATAATAAATATTCAGGGTTTGTCTTAACTATTATGTTGTTCTACCAGGGCTCGAACCTGGAATTTCAGGACCAGAATCTGACGTGTTACCATTACACCATAGAACATCGTTATTTCAAATAAGGAAATCAAATTCCTAACGGGATACAAAAGTATATCTTTTTTCCATTCGATCAAAAACTTTTCTGCTTTTTTATTGCTATCAGATATTTTTTATTGCCATCGTATAAAAATATGAACATTTTCGTTATGCAGGCAAGCACAAGCTTATTCTGAGTCCATTTCATGTACAATTATAAAATATGACTCACATTTACATAAAAAAACCATTTTCCTGTATCTACTTCACTTTTTTTACAAATTAGATAAAAATAAGCCTGATCAGTCATATATTAATTATTAAAATAAAGAGTTATATTTGTAGCCTTGGAAACTAAATAAAGATGAATCAAACAGAAACGCTATTAACAGCCGTAATAAAAGGCATACAAGAAAAAAAAGGAAAAAAGGTTATAACAGTTGATTTGACTAAACTACCCGGTGCAATTTGTGAATACATGGTGATTTGTGAAGGCTCAAATCCGAATCAACTTTCGGCATTATCCGATTCTGTTTGGGATATCGTTCGCCTTGATGCCGGCGAAAAACCCATATCAATAGACGGTGATCGAAATTCTCCGTGGATAGGGCTGGATTATGGCACGGTTATTGTACACATATTTATGCCGGAGCAACGCGCTTTTTACGACCTCGAGCATCTATGGGCCGATTCGAAAATTGTTGCTATTCCGGATTTAGATTAATCATCAACCTACTTGAAATTTTATATGGAAGAAAATAAGGATAATAACACCCCGAAAAAAAACAAACAAAAGTTTCGCTTTAATCTATACTGGATGTATGGATTAATTTTTGTCATTCTGATGGGACTCTATATGATGAACGATCTCTCGACAACAAAAGAGTTGGGATGGACAGAATTTCAGAAACTGGTACAGGAAAATGTTTTTGAAAAAATGGTTGTATACAACAAAAAAAATATTGTAGAAGCAACCGTCAAAAAAGATAAAATAAAACAGATATTTAACGAAGACGCCGAACAATTAGGCACTTCACCCAGGGTAACCGTAAAAATACCTTCGGCTGATAAATTCTCTGATTTTTACGATAAGGCAGCTGCAGAATCACAAATCAGTGCGGAAGTAAGCTATGAAGAAGGTGAAGATGCATTCTGGGGAGTAATTATTTCCATTGCACCATTTGTTATACTTATCCTCATCTGGATTTTCTTCATGCGACGAATGGCTAGTGGCGGAGGCGCTGGTGGGGGGGTCTTTAATGTTGGAAAAGCCAAAGCGCAACTCTTTGATAAAGATGCCCATACCAAAGTTACATTTAAGGATGTGGCCGGACTTTCGGAAGCGAAACAAGAAGTAGAAGAAATCGTCTCCTTCTTAAAAAATCCGGGTAAATATACAGAGCTAGGTGGTAAAATTCCTAAAGGAGCGCTGCTAGTAGGCCCTCCGGGTACAGGTAAAACATTACTGGCTAAAGCCGTTGCCGGCGAAGCCAATGTACCATTCTTCTCATTATCAGGTTCCGATTTTGTTGAAATGTTTGTTGGAGTCGGAGCATCACGCGTACGTGATCTATTTCGTCAGGCTAAAGAAAAAGCCCCATGCATCGTCTTTATAGATGAAATCGATGCAGTAGGACGAGCCCGCGGAAAAAATGCGAATATGAACAGCAATGACGAACGTGAAAATACACTAAATCAACTTCTTACAGAAATGGATGGTTTTGGTTCTAATAGTGGTGTAATCATTTTAGCTGCGACTAACCGGGCCGATATTTTAGATAAGGCGCTCCTGCGGGCAGGACGATTTGACCGTCAGATCCATGTAGAATTACCAGACTTGAATGAACGAAAAGAAATTTTCGGAGTGCATTTGCGTCCGATAAAAATTGACCAATCGGTCGATGCTGAATTTCTTGCCCGTCAGACTCCGGGCTTTTCCGGTGCAGATATTGCGAACGTATGTAACGAAGCAGCACTTATTGCAGCACGAAGTGGAAAGAGTTTTGTTCAGAAAGATGATTTTATGAATGCAGTAGACCGTATTATCGGAGGATTGGAAAAACGTTCGAAAATCACTACAGCTCAAGAACGCAAAAGTATCGCTTATCATGAAGCCGGTCATGCTTCTCTAAGTTGGTTACTTGAACATGCAAATCCATTGGTTAAAGTAACAATCGTACCACGTGGTAAAGCATTGGGAGCAGCATGGTATTTACCCGAAGAGCGACAAATCACAACCCGCGAACAATTGTTGGACGAAATGTGTGCGACATTAGGAGGCCGGGCTGCAGAAGAAGTCTTTTTTGGTGAAATATCAACTGGTGCATCTAATGACCTGGAACGAGTGACAAAACAAGCCTATGCTATGGTTGTATATTATGGTATGAGTGATAAACTCCCTAACTTAAATTACTATGACTCCACCGGCCAGGATTGGGGATTTTCTAAACCCTATAGTGAAGATACGGCCAAGTTGATTGATGAGGAAGTTCAAAAAATGGTCAATAAACAATATGATCGTGCTAAATCCATATTACTTGCAAATGCAGAAAAACATAATGCTTTGGCAGAACGTTTGCTGGAGTCAGAAGTCATTTATTCGGAAGATGTAGAAAAAATCTTCGGAAAACGGCCATGGATTTCGCGTTCGCAGGAAATCATAGAGCAACAAGAAATACTTAAGACACAACAAATAACAGTAGAATAAGGTATTTAGTTCTAACATAAATAACGTAGACCATTGAAAAACTTAATTACGAGAGCGTTCACCGGCCTGATTTTTGTTATACTAATCGTTGGCGCTATTTGTGTTCATCCCTACGCGTTCCTTTTATTGTTTGTTTTAATTGTAGGACTAGCTTTATGGGAATTTTACGGATTTATCAAAAACAATAATAAACTTATTCAAAGAATTATAGGTATGTTAGGCGGCATGTATCTCTATGCCGCCTCCTTTTTTTATGCAGGAGGATACGTCTCTTCATGTATATTCTTACCATATATCCTTTTCTTACTATTGATACTTATTGCCGGATTGTATCATAAGACATCGAATCCTGTAAATGACTGGGCTATTGCATTATTCGCTCAATTTTATTGCGCCGGCTTATTCTCTTCATTAAATTTTATAGCATTTGACAGTGCTCATTCATATTGTCAATTCTATATCTTGTTGATATTTGCATTTGTCTGGCTAAATGATACAGGCGCTTATCTTGTCGGAACCGCCATCGGCAAACATCGTTTATTTCCACGAATATCACCGTTAAAGTCATGGGAAGGATTCTGGGGAGGATTTATCGTTGCAATAGCAGCTTCTCAGCTCTTAGCATGGTTTTATCCTGAAAACCTGACGTGGTACGATCTCTTAGCCTTATCTGTAATCGTAGTCGTTTTTGGCACTTTTGGGGATTTGATTGAATCGTTAATGAAACGTACGTATGAAGTCAAAGATTCAGGTAAGCTATTACCCGGACATGGAGGAATTCTGGATCGCTTTGACAGTGTTATGTTTGCCTCACCTGCAGTTTTCCTTTATCTGGAACTATTTATTCGAAATTAAAAGTAAGTACAATCATACGTGATGTGGCTTTGGATAAAGCCTGAGTATATTTACGATCATTGTCGTTGGAAATATCGCTTCTGTCCTTTTCCAAAACATCCGCTAAACCAAAACAAAATTTAATTTCCGGACAAAGTTTAAAAAACGGCAAATAAATATCACATCCGAAGCCAAATTCAACTCCATAATCCAGACCTTTTAATAAAAGAGGATTTCCTTTTTTTCTTCCCATATCGAAAGACGTAAATACCCCTCCAATAACATATGGACGATAATTATTTAAACGTACGGCCGTATATTTAAGATCTAATGGAAACGACAAATAATTAGAGCGCAGGGATGTTTCAAAAATCTCTTTCGTATTCTGCTCTTTGAATGTAACCTTCCTATCTCCGAAGTGAACAGTAGGCGTCAATCGTAAATCGAGATATTGATTGATATAAAGACTTCCGATTATTCCAACACTGAAACCCGGAGAATAAGACGGAATCTCCCCAAACCAGATTTCACCATCCGAAGTAGGTATTCCGACATTTGTTAAGATCAGATCCTGTGCATGTACTCCCACATGAAATCCTAAGTGATACCTTTTTAAATCGGCATAAGGTTGATTTTGCGGTTTCCGCAGCTGCGCCCATACACTCGTTATTGCCAGATTAAAAATACAAAGTATGATAATAAATCGTTTCAATCTAATTATTGTTTGATTATAATAACGAAAAAACAGAAAAGATATTGTTCTGAGACAAACTGAGACAAAAATATAAAAGCAACATTTCTTTATATGCAAAAAAAGCTTATTTTTGCATTACGTTTAATTTAAAAAATTGAAGAAAGATGGCTTACGTAATTAGTGAAGATTGTATTGCATGCGGAACCTGCATTGATGAATGCCCGGTTGAAGCTATTTCTGAAGGTGATATCTATCGTATCAATCCGGATGTCTGCACAGATTGTGGAACTTGTGCTGATGTTTGTCCGACAGAGGCTATTCATCCTGCTTGAAAATAAGCAAAACAAAAAACGTAGAATGAAAATTCTACGTTTTTTGTTTTACATAAGTTTCCGCATAAATAACTCTACATTAAAAAACTAAAGATTATCTTCTTCCGGATTCTCATCTTCGCTGAGTTCAGTTTCATCCGTAATGCTCTCCGTAGAGTCAGATATAAAACGAATGACATCATTCATTCCATTCATGAATTTTTCAAAATCTTCTTTATACAAGAATATTTTATGTTTCTCATAGGTCACATTCGTCTGATTTTCCGAATAATTCCGCTTGCTTTCGGTTATTACCACAAATAAATCATTCCGAAGGTTTTTCTTTACATCTAAATAATAAATACGTTTACCGGCTTTAAGTGTTTTAGAGTAAATAATATCTTTCTCACTCTCATTTTGCTTATTTTTCATCTCATCTTGTTTCATAATAGTTATCTCCTCTGTATTACATCTCAAAAGAAATTCAAATATGTATTTTTTTTTCAAGAAAAGCAACTTTTTTCAAAAAAAAATGATTTTAAACACTCCAAGAAATATTTTTCTTGAGATTCCAAAACCCCCGATATTTACTAAAGATTTGCTATCTTTGCAGTCCAAAATTTAAAGAAGTTCTTTCATACAATGATTAACAGGGTTCTTATCCGAATTAAAGTATTGCAAATCGTATTTGCATACTACCAAAATGGAAATACAGACTTAAAAGTAGCTGAAAACGAACTCCACCTGAGTCTTCGGAGAGCATACGATTTGTATTATTACTTTCTACTATTGATTATTGAAGTTACACATCTTCAGGAACGACGAATAGATGCAAAAAAGCAAAAATTACGTCCGACCGAAGACGATTTGAATCCGAACATGCGTTTGGTTAATAACCGGTTTGCACATCAGCTCGAAACTAATGAGATGCTGCTTGATTATGTAAAAGAACACGGTATATCGTGGGCCAACGAAGCTGATTTCATTAAAAATGTATTAGACCAAATTTTAGCATCGGATATATATGCCGAATATAAAGATAATCAGAATGATTCTTATGAAATAGATCAGGAATTCTGGCGTAGCGTTTTTAGAAAATTGATTTGTGGTAACGAAGACATCGAAAATGCGTTGGAAGATATCTGTATTTATTGGAATGATGATATTGAAATTATCCAAACGTTTGTATTGAAAACGATTAAACGATTTAACGAGGAAAACGGAGACAAAGAAGATTTACTTCCGATGTTTAAAGATGAGGAAGATGAAGACTTTGTAATCAAATTATTCCGTACATCTTTAAAAAATAAAGAACAATACCGTGAGTGGATTGATAAACATATAAAAAACTGGGAATCAGAACGCATAGCCAATATGGACCTGATTATCATGCAGGTAGCGCTTGCTGAAATTATGAATTTTCCCAAAATCCCAATTAAAGTTACCTTAAACGAATATATTGATGCTGCCAAGCATTATAGTACACCCAAAAGCGGAACTTTTATTAATGGTGTTTTAGATTCGATCGTCAGGGAACTAAAAAAAGAAAAATTATTACTCAAAGATTGATTAAATTACCTATCTTTGGCAGAGATAGCATATATAAATAACAATAAATAGACATATTATGAATTTGCTTAGTATTTTACTTCAGGCAACTCCCCCGGAAATGCCATCAGCCGAACAACCCTGGTGGGCTCAATATAGTGGTTTCATTATGATAATTGCTTTTGCTGCTATTTTTTATTTCTTTATGATCCGTCCTCAGCAGAAACGCCAAAAGGACCTTCAAAATGCACGCGAAGCAATGAAAAATGGTGACAAAGTAATTACTGCCGGTGGTATTCATGGTAGAATTAAAGAAGTAAACGACTCTTCTGTATTAATCGAAATTGCAGACGGAGTACGCATCCGTGTAGATAAGGCTTCAGTATTCGCTTCAGCAGAAGATATACAACAAAAATAAGCGGTTTTATGAGCCGGCTTGATAATAGTCCGAATTTATTCAAGTCTACAATTGATAAGATTAAGGCCTTTTTTCGACAGGAAAAGTGGAAAGAGGCTATGATCTTTCTTTTTTTTGTATTCTTATCAGCCTGTTTATGGTACTTACAGAGTCTGCAGCAGGAATACGAAATAGAAATAGAAATTCCCATAAAATATAAAAACGTCCCTGCCGACATGATTCTTACTGAGAATAATCCTAATACGGTTATTGCGAAAGTAAGAGATAAAGGTACTGTATTACTCAATTATTCCTGGTTACGTACATTTGCTCCTATAGAAGTAAATATGAAAGATGCAACCCCGGAGAATAATCAAACAACTGTAATTACAAGACGAATAATCGAATCGAACATTTCTAAACAGTTAATATCAACTACATCTTTAGTAAGCTTTGAACCCCAGACAATTCAGGTTGATTATACAGAACTTCAAAGCAAGGAATTGCCTGTTCAACTGGATATAGATATAACAATGAAGCCCGGATTTCAGTTGGTAGATTCAATTAAGTCTGTTCCGGATAAAATAGTAGTACATGCCAGTAATGCTATTCTTGACTCTTTATTTGCACTGACAACAGTACATAAAGAAATTAAGGATGTCAGCAAAACTCAGGAGATAACAATCCGGCTGAAAGATATTAAAGGAGCAAGAATGGAACCTAATCAAGTCACGGTCATAATTCCGGTAGAGGAATTTACTGAAAAACGCTTCATTCTTCCCGTAATATGTACAGATGTTCCGGATAATTATACACTCCGTATATTTCAATCTGCAATCGAAGTTGTTTGTAACATCCCAATGTCCCGCTTCAAAGATCTGTCTGAAGACGAATTTGAAATTCAAATACCCTTCAGGGAGTTTGAAGAAAACCAAAGCGCCGGAGAATTGATGATTCGATTGACCAAAAAACCCGAATGGATTTCTGAACCAATTCTCAATCCTAATTTGATTGAATTCATAATAGAACAAAAAAATAATCAATGATCAGGATTGGACTAACCGGAGGGATCGGAAGCGGCAAATCAGTTGTGGCCTCCTTACTACAGACATACGGCATTCCGATTTATATTGCTGACCAGGAAAGCAAAAAACTATTACAAACTTCGCCTGCAATTCGTGAACAGCTAATCACCTTACTGGGAAACTCTATTTATGAAGAAAACAGATTAAATCGTCAACGAATGGCATCGCTCATTTTCAATGATGCAAAGCTTCTAAAAAAAGTAAATAATATTATTCATCCTCAAGTTGCATCCCATTTTAATACATGGGCAAAACGGCAAAATACTGAATTTACGGTTTTAGAATCAGCCATCTTATTCGAATCGGGTTTTACTCAGTATGTTGATATTTCATTAATGGTTTATGCTCCAATGGAATTGAGGATTAAACGAACAGTTATTCGCGATAATACAACAGAAACCGAGGTATTACAAAGAATTAAAAATCAATTGCCCGATGAAGAAAAAAAGGAGTATGCTGATTACATAATCAATAATGATGATAATCAGGCATTAATACCTCAAACGCAAAAAATACTGGCTTCTCTATCGGGGGAATATAACTCCGGGAAAGTATAAAATTTTGTTTTTTTTCACCAATTAAAGAAGACTTGTGTTATATTTGTGCCGCAGAAAAGAAAACGTTTTATAAAAATAAAAAGAAAAAAGTATGTTGAAAACAATCTTGTCTATATCAGGTAAACCTGGATTATATAAAATGGTTTCCCAGGGAAAGAATCTGTTGATCGTGGAGTCATTAGTTGATAAAAAACGTGTTCCTGCTTATGCAAGAGATAAAGTGATTTCTTTAGGTGATATAGCTATTTACACAAATGAGTCGGAAGCTCCTTTATACGAAGTATTTAATAGCATAAAGAAAAAAGAAAACGGACAAAAATCGTCCATGGAGTTATCTAAAGCGACACCAGACGATTTACGAAATTACTTAGCTGAAATTCTGCCCGAATTCGATAGAGAACGCGTTTATCCGAGTGATATAAAACGATTAATAGGTTGGTATAATCTACTAATAAATGCAGGAATCACTGATTTTGATCCGCAAAAGAGTGAATCGGAAGAAGTATCCGAAGAAAAAGAAACTGCAGAGGTAGATAAAGAAACACCAAAGAAAGCGTCAAAAGCAAAAACAGCTACAGCGAAAAAAACTGTAGCACCGAAAACAACAACAAAACAATCTACTGTAAAAACAACCCAACGGACGACCCGTCAAAAACAAGGATAATTACAACAAAAACCGCTTTTCACAAGCGGTTTTTTTATTATATAAGCATAAGACACGAAGTAATACGCCCGGACTGTATGCCCAATTTACGTGCAGAAAAATATCTATCTGATTGGTCATATGTACAGATATCTGTCATTTCTATTTGCTGAA
Organism: Tannerella sp.; assembly: GCA_031285565.1. Taxonomy (GTDB): domain Bacteria; phylum Bacteroidota; class Bacteroidia; order Bacteroidales; family Tannerellaceae; genus Tannerella. The sequence goes on from JAITVY010000028.1 coordinate 9,195, forward strand.
TTGGAACGCCCGCTTCCATCAGTAACCATCGATTAGCCGCACGCAAATCAAAATGCCATTTAGATGTAAGAGGTTGCCTGATAAATAACTCATTGACAGGAAAACAAGCTTTATAAAAAACATCATATAACTCATCTCCGACAGCATAATTCTTCTGCGAAATACAAGGACCCAACGCTGCAATCAAATCCTTAGGATCTGTGTCAAATGTCTTCTGCATTAAAAGGATTGTTTTACTTACGATTTGCGCAGAAGTACCACGCCATCCCGCATGTACTATTCCTATTGCCTGCCTAACAGTATCATAAAGAAATACGGGCACACAATCTGCTGTAAAAATGCCTATGCCGACCTGTCTTTTATTTGTTACTAAAGCATCAACTCCTTCCAACAGCTGTAACTGTTCTATTGAGGACAATTTCAGAAAGTCATCATTCAGATTCAAAACATAATCACTATGCGTTTGCCGGGGAAAGAAAAGCCGGTCCGGCGAAAAAGCTAAAATACGGCAAAAATGCTGACGATTTTTTACTACGTATTCCTCATCATCTCCTACATAATGGCATAAATTCAGTGAAGAATAATCCCCTACACTGACACCTCCTTTCCGGGAGGTAGAAACAGCTATAAGCTGTTTATTGAATGGTTTAAAAAAAGACAGCAACTCCATCTTTATTATAAAAATATCACTTGGATGGTAAAGTAAGTTCCAGGTTTTTATTATGACCTATATAAACATTCCCGATTTTAATTGTTCCCGGAACAGTAAACCCCGTACGAATAGTTTTTCCTGCCGGAAGTACAACTTTCTCTGTTGGGGATTTATAAATCACAAATGGTATATCCGAAAGGTTTTCAATTTCTACGACTGCCGAAGTTGCATCTGTCGAAATAATACGATATTGTACCGATGACCAAACGATTTTCTCAGCCCATTCTTTTTTGGCTACAATACAATCATTAAATAAAGCTGCAGTTCTTCCAGCCATCAATGCTTCCTTTATTGCGTTTTCAGAATGTTCTTTGGCAAATACAAGCGTTATAGGTCTTCCCATCTTCTCCATTCCATATTCATTCGCAATAACATCATGCGTATCTGAATTAGCGGATGGTGCCAGACCATATTTTTCCATCCAGTCAAATGTTAACGGATAATATTCCATATGATTATGAACCTCAACCATATCTATCTTTTTTTCAGCAATCAGTTTCTCATGCACATCATAAACAGTCGACTTATCATCAGGCCAGCCAGGATGGTTCCAAAGAATAACTGCCCCCTGCTTACGGGCGATGTTAATTGCTTCTAACGGATCTTCTACATCTAACGGGTTAGCATCGGTTAAAAACAATGCATTCAAATGGCCAAGCGGTTTGCTTCGTGTAATCTCAGTCCCTTTAATCAAAATAAACCCAATCTGGTCTGCCCGCTTTTTAGCAATCTTGTACGATTCATTCAGATCCCCTATGACTTGATCTTTGTGGGGTCTGTATTCAATATGATCTGTAATTGCAATCGCATCATATCCTTGCTGCCAGGCTTCATCAACCCGAACATCCGGCCATACTTTACCATCCGAAAAAACCGTATGCACATGAAAATCGCATTTAAGCGTTTTATATCCTTCTATATCAGGAATACGGATGATATTCCGGATTGCACTTTTTCCAAGATCAGTTTTCCACACATCATCATTTTGCAATTGAGCGTATGATGTGGTAACAAAAAAAATGTTTAGCAGTAAAAATAGTTTTTTCTTCATTGTTATATCAAATTAAGGTATGAATAAAAAAACAGGAAGCACTGAATGACTGATCCAGTGTTCTTCCTGTTTCCGGTTTATATGAATATTATTATTTTGCTACACGCTCTAACCATCTTAACATAAACAACATAGTAAACATAGAAAGCAGGCAAGCAACTACAAATACACACCATGTCATCCAGATAGGTATTGCCTGATATAAAATGGCTCCGATAAACAACAATTGATTACCAATAGCTGTAGCACCCAGCCAGCATCCCTGCATAATACCCTGATATTTCTGTGGTGCGACTTTCGACACAAATGAGATACCCAACGGACTAATAAATAATTCGGCGACTGTCAGTATCACATAAGTTCCAATAAGCAACCACGGAGTTACACGAAGATCCTGTGGTAATACCCGGATCGTATTTACGACCGTTTTTCCTGTCTCCGGATTAGTCACTTTTTCAAATAATGACGACCATAACGGAAGATCTGCAATATATGAGCCAACTGCCATTACTACATATGCCAAAGCAGCAATTCCCATCCCTATAGCAATTTTTTTGGGTGTAGACGGCTCTTTACCACGAGCTCGTAACCAACCGAAAAGCCCCATAATAACAGGGGTTAGCAATACAACACATAATGGATTGATAGATTGAAAAACCTCCGCTCCTTCAATTGTAGTAAAATTAAGATTAATCTTTACCATAGAAAGATCTGTATATTCTTTTGCAAAATTAGTCAGAGTTAAACCATTCTGATGGAAAGAGAACCAAAAAAAGATAACGACTCCAAACACTGCAAACAGCGCATACATACGTTGCTTAATTTCTTTTGCATCCATTTCGACATTAGTTGTAGCCGAAAGATTAGCCTTCTGAACATTCGCCAATTCCGTTTGCTCATCAGGAAAGTTTTTCTTATTCGTCAAATAAATAACTAAAGAAATGCACATGGCAAAAATGGCGCAACCAAATGCATAATGGAAACCGGTTGTGAACACATTCAGATATTCATTTGCAAAAGCCATCAAATCTGTTTGTCCAAATTGAGCAGCAAATTCTCCCAATTGAGCCGTAGTCTCCGCATTTAATGTATTTGCCAGGTAACCATGGCATAAAGCCGGCATATCGGCATTATAAGCAAATCCATTAGCTGAAAGCCACCAGTTACGGACAAGTACTGCAATTAACGGAGCGAAAACAGCGCCAATATTAATAAACATATAGAAAAGCGAAAAACCCGAATCCCGCATTTTGGAATACTTTTCATTGTCATACATCTTTCCTACCAACGCCTGTAAATTTCCTTTGAAAAGCCCGTTACCAAAAGCTATTACGAATAAACCGATACAGGTAAGTGTAAGATACAGCGAAAACTCTTTTACCGGAGTAGGTGAAGGTATTGCAATCAATACATATCCAAGTGCCATTAAAACAAGGCCAATAAGAATCGTTCTTTTAAAATTCTTGGTCTTATCGGCTATTAAACCTCCGACAAAGGCCAATATATAAATTGAAAAGTAAAAGATGGAATAGATAAGTCCTGACTGTGTTCCATCAAAGCCAAATTTAGCTTGTAGAAACAATACCAGAATTGCCATCATAATATAAAAACCAAATCGTTCGCCCATATTTGAAAGGGCTGCACCTAATAATCCTTTGGGATGATCTTTGAACATAGTTTTGATAATATAAAAGTTTATGTTTATTGAATGATCTGTTTGATAGCTCCCGTTTCCGGATAGAAATAAATTTTAACCGGAGCTTTCCGGTCTTCAAATATCACAGGAGCCAGACCTTCTTGTGTACCAAACTGTGTTATTTGTACTTCACCTTTAAACAGCGTATTTTTATTCATAAGTATTTCCACACGTGCTTTTCCGGGGACATTATAAATCAGGCCTTTCAGCGATTTCTCTTTCTTTTCTGCATCTTTAGATGCTAACTCCGGAGCACGTTCGGTAGCTTTCAAATTCATATAAACAGGCGTTCCGCCCAAATCATCGGCATCTAAAATACCCAGCTTTGTTGAAAAACGGAACAAAACTTCATTATCAAAATCATCATTGGGGACAATAGTAACATCATAGTATGAAATCTCTGCAGTCTGGGAGCCAACAAACAAATTAGTCAATGCCTTTTCCTGATCTTCCAGTTGTTTAATGACTAATTTCATAGCGTCACCATCAGGAGGTAAATTATCTGCATCACCGGTCAGAATATCCATCCGGCTTTGACGAATATGATAAATCTGCTTTGCCGCAACTTCAGCCTGACGGGCTACAGAACCAGCCATCAGTAATTCTTCAGTCAATACAGCTGAAGATTTCATTCTACTATCACCTCTTTCCTGATCGCCATCATTTATAACCTGAGGAGTATAGTCTGCATTAATAGAACACATCAGGCCATCCTCTGTCAAATATACATACGGAGCAGTTGTCCCGGCTTTAAATTCTACTATATAAGTATTTTCAGGATCAGGAACACCTTTATTGCTCAATGTAACTTTCCCTAATTCATAATAAACTTCATCTTCCGTTACCGGGTTTTTAACTCCTAAATATTTTTCAGCATACCTATAATAAGGGCCTGCCTTACATGTCTGTTTTATTACTTCGGCATTAATAACCAACGATGTTTTAGGAAGTGAATAGGTTACTCCATACTTATTACTTTTTGATGCAATTTTCTTCTCTACACGAGTCTGTGCAAACAGTACAGTCACACTCAGCAACATTGCAATCGTAATAATAAAACGCTTATTTTTATCCATCATATATAAAAAACTATTGTACAAATCTAAGAAACTGTTTTGACTTTTACAACTATTTATTTCAATACCCTGAACATGTTTTTCTTAAACCGCATCTGATATTCTCCGTTTTTTTACATACTTTTGCCATTATAAAATTAGAAGAAATCTTTTAAAATTTTGCATATATGGAAAATAACCAGAAACCGAACGAGATTCAGGTCGAACTGACTGACGAAATAGCACAGGGAACATATGCTAACTTAGCAGTAATCGCACACTCCTCTTCGGAGTTTATACTTGATTTTATCCGGGTAGTACCTGGTGTGCCCAAAGCAAAAGTAAAAAGCCGGATCATTCTCACGGCAGATAATGCAAAACGCTTATTATTTGCTTTACAGGATAATATTCAAAAATTTGAAGAGCAAGCCGCAAACATCAAAAATACTTCTTTTGAGGATATCATACCTCCTATTGGAGGAATTCAGGGAGAAGCATAAAAAACTTATATATATGTTGAATCGTTTAAATAAACGATTCAACACTTTCTATTTTATCTCTTCTAGAATTTGAGACTACCTTTTAACTTTCTCCTGACTATATTGTTTCCAGCATCTTTTTCAATACTGCCTGGGCTGAAATTTCCCGGTTAGCAGCTTCAGGGATAACAATACTTTGCTGACTTTCAATAACATCATCCGAAACAATCATATTACGACGAACAGGCAGGCAATGCATAAAATATGCATTATCTGTAAGTGCCATTTTCGCGGTATCAACCGTCCATGCACGATCAGTTGAAAGTATTTTTCCATAGTTCGGATCTGTATATGCAGCCCAGTTTTTGGCATAAATAAAATCAGCGCCCTCAAAAGCCTCATGCTGGTCATATTCAACACGTGCATTCCCGACAAACATCGGATCCAACTCGTACCCTTCCGGATGTGTAATAACAAATTCGTAACCGGCAGCATTCATCCATTCCGCAAAGCTATTGGGTACAGCCTGCGGAAGTGCACGGGGATGTGGCGCCCATGTCAAAACAACCTTCGGACGATCTTTTTTCTTATATTCTTCGATTGTTATTAAATCAGCATAGCTTTGTAACGGATGGCGGGTAGCTGCCTCCATACTGAAAACCGGACGACCCGAATAACGAATAAACTCATTGAGAACTTTTTCACTATAATCATCTTCCTTATTCTCAAAACGGGCAAACGAACGCACACCTATCACATCACAATAACATCCCATTACCGGAATCGCTTCCAATAAATGTTCCGGTTTGTCACCATCCATAATTACTCCACGCTCAGTCTCCAATTTCCATGCACCCTGATTCACATCCAGCACCATTGTATTCATTCCTAAATTCATGGCTGCTTTCTGAGTACTCAGGCGCGTACGCAAACTGGAATTGAAGAAAATCATCAATAATGTCTTATTCTTTCCTAATCCGGTAAATTGATACCGGTCTTTCTTTATTTCCAATGCTTCGGCAACCGCCTTTCCTAAATCTCCAATATCCTGTACACACGTAAAATTTTTCATACGATAATAATTATATTTTTACACAAAGGGTACATGAAACTCGCATGTTAAGTGATTAACGGTTTGTGGTCAACGATTAATTAATAATTAACCACTGATTTACATGCTTCGTTTCATAATCATTTGCTACTATTAAAACAGCCTGCAAGTTAATGAGAATGCCGTATATTTACAAATATTGATAAAAATAGAATATCAAATGCAGCTAAATAAGTCCTTATTGCATCTTAAAAATATAAAGTTCAGCGACTACTCAGTTTCTTGAACGAATAATAAAAAAAACATATATGAAAACAAAAATATTTTGTTGTATTATCACGGTACTTTCTTTTGTAGGCTGCAGCAACAACGATCTGGCACCAACGATTTGCCCCAACGATGAAAGTCGTATTTTCACATTTGCCGTTGATTATACCACCAATAAGTTTTTAGGTGGTTATCAGGTACTTTTACCCCAATATATCGATACATTTGAAATGATATGTGAGTATAACTCTCCTGGTGATTTCGGAGACGTTGCATGGTTTGATAAAACAACCGGGAGCAAATTATTCGCCGGCACAATAATCTGGATGGGAAAAGGTGAACGAACATTTCCCGAAAAAATACAATCTCCTTCTTCGTTTGAAAAACTAAAAACTCCGATTTCAATGCCTGCTTTTATACCTCTTTATCATAGCGAATATCATGTTGACACCGGCACTGATTACCAAAGTACGTGGGATGCAATAAAATACCTCCAGGAAGTAAGCTGGCTAACCTCCTCTTCACAAGCCTATATTTATTTATATCAACCCAGCGTCGGAGTTGGTGATCCTGCCGATTGGTATTGGCTGATCTTCCTTAAATATTAACTCACGACTCAAACCTAGTGTCGTATTAAAAGTAAAATGTCTTCAAGATATTTATACAGAACGAAGGCAACACCTTATCAGGAACGAGATAAACAATAAAGCTTTTAGCAAATGATACGAGTTATATTTACGAACAACGAACCTGTCCGTTTCCTTCTATAATATACTTATATGTAGTTAATTCAGGTAGTGCCATAGGGCCACGGGCATGCAGCTTTTGTGTACTAATGCCAATTTCAGCGCCAAAACCAAACTGAGCTCCGTCAGTAAATGCAGTCGACACATTCGCATAAACACATGCGGCATCTACCATCTGTTCAAAAACACGAATCGTTTCAGCCGACTCACTTATTATACATTCGCTATGCTTCGAACTATACTGAGCAATATGTGCTAAAGCCTCATCAAATGAACGAACCGTACGGATGCTCATCTTATAATCCAGAAATTCCGTACCATAGCTTTGAGGTGTAACAGATTGCAATAACGCCGTTGGATAATGTCCTGACAAAACACCTAAAGCGCGTTCATCGGCACAAACAACTACCCGTTTTTCCGCCAGCTTTTCACAGATATAAGGTAAATCAGACAATCGGTCCTGATGAATAATCAAACAGTCCAATGCATTACAAACACTTACCCTGCGCGTTTTGGCATTATAGACAATCTCCCGCCCTTTCTCTCTATCTCCGTCCTTATCGAAATACGTATGGCAAATACCTGCTCCCGTTTCAATAACAGGAACCCTTGCATTTTCGCGAACATAATTAATCAAGGCACTGCTACCCCGGGGAATGATCAAATCAACACTTCCTACTGCCTTCAATAATGCAGTAGTTGCATCACGATCAGATGGTAGTAATGTACAAATAGCCTGATCCATCGAATGCTTCTTCAATGCATCATGTATAATATTAACTAATGCAATATTGGATTTCTCGGCATCCGATCCTCCTTTTAACAAACAGACATTTCCTGATTTAAGGCATAATGAAAACACATCGAATGTAACATTAGGCCGTGCCTCATAAATGATACCTATCACACCAAACGGAACACTTATTTTTTTTATACTCATCCCATTCGGACGCTTTGTTTCCGACAAAACACGACCCAGTGGAGATGGTAAAGAGGCTACCTGTTTCATATCGCTCGCTATTCCGACCAATCGCTCAGACGTTAATTTCAAACGATCATATTTAGGATCATCCGGCTGCATCCGCGATAAATCTTCTTCATTTGCAGCCAACACTTTTACCTGTTGCTCCAGTAACATTTCAGCTGCGTCTGATAAGACCCGGTTAATCTGTTCATCATCATACATCAGCAACAAACGGGAAGCTGTAACAGCCTGCTTTATCTGTTCCATATATTGTTCTATATTTCAGTCTAAATACAAATAATCATAATGAATCATCGGACGGGCATTATGTTTTCCTATTAGTAAGAGAGCCTTTTCAGAATCATACTCAGCTCTGCCTACTCCCAATTGCTGACCCGATGCATTCATTATCTTAACAATATCATTCTTTTTAAAAGAATCTTTTATTTGGGTTATGCCCACAAAAAGAATACTCGTTGCATTCACACCGGATAAAGCCCTCTCCGCTCCTTTGTCAATATAAATTTCACCTTTGGCAAAGCCGTCCGAATGAGCCACCCACTTCTTGACACTGCTAACCGGCTTATCCGACGGAGGAAAACAAGTACAAGTTATTTGTTTCCCGGACACAAGATCAATTAAAATATTTTCTTGGGTTCCGTTTGCAATAATCACAAAAACACCTTCATCAGCAACTTTGCGCGCAATATTAAGTTTCGTAAGCATTCCTCCTCTACCAAAAGTAGATTTTCCGGGCTGTACAAACGCTTCGACACTCATATTTTTAGATATTTCAGGGATCACTTTACTATCCTTTAAAGCCGGGTGCCCATCATAAATACCATCTACATTACTTAGAATAATCAAAGCATCCATACTCATCATAGTAGCAACCAAGCCTGATAATTCATCATTATCTGTAAACATTAATTCAGTCACAGACACCGTATCATTCTCATTAACAATCGGAATCACACCATTCTCCAGCATTACTTCCATACAATTCTTCTGATTCAGATAATGAGTCCGACTCGAAAAATTCTCTTTCATAGTTAAAATTTGCCCACAGATGAGTCCATGTTGCCGGAATAATTCAAAATAACAATTAATCAATTTTGCCTGCCCGACAGCAGAATACAATTGCCTTGCAGATACGGCATCCAACTTTCTATGTGGATGAATTTCATTTCTCCCCGAAGCTACCGCTCCGGAAGAAATTAAGATCACTTCTATGCCTGATTCATGTATAGCTGCAATCTGAGTTACGATATCCGACATCCGGTCTACATCCAGAGTACCATCCGGACGGGTCAGGACATTACTTCCTACCTTAACGGCTATTCTTTTTAGTTGTGTGGTTATCATCATATTACTACTTGAAAAATTCACTTAAAATGATTACATTTATAACTTCGTATATCTACCTTCAGAAATAAAGATAGTTTATTTTTATTATAGGGATTTATAATCCCGAAATACAATAACATTGATCAAAATCGCGTACTAAACATTCACCGACGGATTACAAATCCTTCTCTTATCAACCAGCCGGATTACAAATCTGATTGAACGGAAAAATATCGCATAAAAAATGATATCATTGTGTTGATGCGATTTGGCTATGGCCGATTGTCAATTATCCCTTAAAAAGCCCCTTCAGTAGTTTAGGATTTAAGCAAAGCGTCATGCATAGCAGCTGCAGCTTTCCGTCCGTCACCCATTGCCAATATCACTGTTGCGCCTCCTCTAACAATATCACCACCTGCATATACATCTGATAATGCAGATTGCATAGTATCTTCATTCACAATAATAGTACCCCAACGACTCACTTCCAAACCCTTGAATGTACTTGGGATCAAAGGATTCGGTGATACGCCAACACTAACGATTACTTCATCTACATCAATTGTATCAATAGCTCCCTCAATCGCAACCGGACGACGCCGACCGGAGGCATCCGGTTCTCCCAACGTCATTTTCTGCAGAAGCATTTGCTTCACACGTCCGTTTTCATCCCCAATATATTCAATCGGGTTATGAAGTGTCATAAATTCGATACCCTCTTCTTTGGCATGTTTTACTTCTTCAATTCGTGCAGGCATTTCTTCTTCACTACGACGATATACGATCATAGCACGTTCGGCTCCCAAACGCCGGGCAGTACGCACAGAATCCATCGCTGTATTTCCTCCTCCGATAACCGCTACATTTTTGCCAATAAGCACGGGAGTATCGCTTTCGGGGTTGGCAGCATCCATCAGATTAACGCGCGTCAGGTATTCGTTCGAAGACATAACACCAATCAGATTTTCACCCGGAATATTCATGAAATTAGGCAATCCTGCCCCACTGGCGGCAAAAACACCCTTAAAGCCATCATCATGCAGGTCTTCATACGAAATCGTTTTTCCGACAATGCAGTTATTCACAAATTTAACACCCATTTTCCTCAAACTGTCGATTTCCACATCAACAATCTGATTTGGCAAACGGAATTCGGGAATACCATATTTCAACACTCCTCCAATCTCGTGCAAAGCTTCAAAAACAGTGACATCATATCCGTATTTAGCCATGTCACCTGCAAAAGAAAGTCCTGCAGGACCCGAGCCAACTACAGCAATTTTAATATGATTCGGAGCAGCAACCTCAGGAACAGATACCTGACCGCTTTCACGCTCATAATCAGCCGCAAAACGTTCCAAATAACCAATAGCCACCGGTTCTTTCTTCATTTTGATATGAATGCATTGTGCTTCGCATTGTTTTTCCTGTGGACAAACCCGTCCACATACAGCCGGTAAAGCACTGGTTTCCTTCAATGTTTTGGCTGCATTCAGAAAGTCGCCCACTTCTATATATTTTACAAAAGTGGGAATATTAATGCTCACCGGGCAACCATTCATACATGTTGGATTCGGGCAATCCAGACAGCGTTGCGCCTCTTGCATGGCTTGCTCCGAAGTTAATCCTAAATTAACTTCTTCATTATTATGACTACGATATTCCGGATCAAGTTCATTCATATGTACCCGTGGAATATCTGTACGTTCTTTATTCTTTTTATTTTTTCGAAGATCTTCCCGCCATGGTTCTGCACGACGTGCTGCAATCATTTCTTGTATAGTCATCTTTATGGTTATTTCTTTTCAACATTTTTGTATGCACCCAGACGCATCAGCATTTCGTCAAAATCAACCTGGTGGGCATCAAATTCGGGCCCATCGACACACACAAATTTGGTTTTGCCACCAACTGTAATCCGGCAAGCCCCACACATTCCGGTGCCATCTACCATTATGGTATTTAATGATGCTACCGTCGGTATATTATATTTTTCTGTGAGTTTAGAGACAAATTTCATCATAATAGCTGGTCCTATCGTCACGCATAAATCAACTTTTTCGCGATTAATAACACTTTCAACACCATTGGTAACCAGACCTTTTGTCCCGTATGAACCATCATCCGTCATTACAATCACTTCATCCGAATTAGCCTTCATCTGGTCTTCCAGAATTACCAGGTCTTTTGTTCGTGCAGCCAACACCACAATAACCCGGTTTCCGGCTTTATGAAAAGCCTCCACAATAGGCAGCAATGGTGCCACACCTACTCCTCCCCCGGCGCAAACCACAGTACCGACTTTTTCAATATGAGTAGCTTGTCCTAATGGTCCAACGAGATCCGTAATCTCATCACCGACATTTAACTCACATATCTTTTTAGAAGATCCTCCTACGGATTGTATTACTAATGTTATGGTGCCTTTTTCTTTATCTGCTCCTGCAATTGTTAACGGAATCCGTTCTCCTTTCGGACCTAATTTGACAATTACAAAATGACCGGCTTTACGTGAACGGGCAATCAAAGGTGCTTCCACCTCCAGTTTTACGACATTAGCAGAGAAATATTCTTTGCTTACAATTTTATTCATACTCACAGTCTATATAGATAGAATTATTTAGCTTAGGGCAACAAAAATACGCTAAAAAACCAGATATTCCGCTATTTTGTTACAAAAAACAGCATTATTCAAACAAACCCTCATCACGAATTAACATCAGAATTGCCGAATGAGGGATGATAATATACGATTCATCATTAAACTTAATTTCATAGCCTGCACTTTGCAGATATATGGCTAAATCACCTTCATGCGCCTGCAAAGGCAGATACTGTACATTCTCTTCTGTTTTTTTCTTCCAGACCTCCGACTCTTCTACCTGCGAAGGTAATGGATATCCCGGACCGGTTTTAATGATATATCCACTTTGAATTTTATCACTCTCCTGTACGGTAGGTGGCAAATATAAACCTGACCGGGTTTGATTTTGCGGATTTTTAGGTTTAATCAGAACCCGATCACCTACCATCAGGAATTTTTCTATATCTTTCTGGTCAATGGACAATTGCATAGTTAAATTGATGTTTAGATATTAAAATGCAAACTTAGAGAAAAAAACGCATTTTCGAAAGGTTCGCTAAATGTCTGCATGAATTTTTATTTATTATTTCTCCCCCTCACATTTTCCCTCTTAAGTCCCTTTAGGGATTTAGGGTTTCAGTATCCAAGTTCAAACTCTTTATCAACAGCAGGAATCCCTTCTTCCATCCATTTTGGCATCGGTTGTCGATTCAGATAATACTCAAAAAACTGGAACATCCGTTTCTGAAAATCAACCTTATTTGCCAATCGTTGGGGCCAGTGTATCTCACCCGGGTAATTAAGTAGCCAGACCGGTTTTTGCAGACGTTTCAACGCTATAAAATATTCAATCCCCTGATACCAGGGCACATGACCATCCTGATCGTTATGCATAATCAGAATAGGTGTTTGTACTTTATCCATGGTAAATAAAGGCGAATTTTCAATATACCGCAATGGTTTTTCCCAAATAGTAGCACCTATTCTACTCTGGGAATGTTCGTACTGAAAAGAACGATTCAGGCCGGATCCCCAGCGAATACCTCCGTATGCACTAAACATATTAACCACCGGAGCACCCGATTCAATAGCGGCAAACAGATTCGTACGGGTCGTCAGATAAGCTACCTGATAACCACCCCAACTATGCCCCTGCGCGCCGATCGCTTTTTCATTGATATATCCTTTTTCAATCAAAGAAGCAATACCGGGCATTACACAGTTATAACAGCTTTCACCCGGATAGCCATCCTCATAAATAACATCGGGGTTAAAAACAATATACCCGTTGCTGTTATAAAAATGGTAATCAATGGTTGATCGATGTGGTTCAGGCATATGATAGTTATGCAATGTTTCGGAATTACGTTCGTAAAAGTTTACAATGAGCGGATATTTCTTTTTCGGATCAAAATCAGCTGGTTTATAAACTACACCTTCTATTTTCTTTCCATCCAACGATGTCCATGAGATTAGTTCGGCTTTCCCCCAACGGAAATCAACCTGTTGTTTAATACCGTCAGTAAGTTTTATTGATTTTTCAAAACCAAAATCAGTCATTTGCAGATCGGGATACTGGTCATATCGCTCAGTAGTATAAATATACATATAACTATATTTTGCTTTGATAAGGTTTTTCAGCATAAAATCACCGATTAACAATGCTTTCGGTTCTATAACACCTACACCCATTGGCAACCTGTAGTATCCATATCCTTTGGTTTGTTCATTAAATCCTGTAAGCATCAGCGATGTACTGAAATCAATAAATTGTTCTTCTTTATCTAAACGGATATACCGGTATACGATTGATTTATTTCTGCCGTTTATAGTTAGATTTTCAGCCTTTCCGGCATTAGCCGGATCAAATTTCCAGATATCATACCGGTCATAAATCAATACATATTTATCATCGACGCTCCATCCGGCAATACCATATGGAGACGGATAGTCCGGTACATCATTATCTTCATCCCAGGCAATAAATGATGCGGGAGTAGTCAATCGATACTCCTTTTTATCTGCTATTGACCAGGTATACCAAGAACTGTCTTCCGGGCAATACCAATATGCATATTTGCCCTTAGGAGAAAGTCGCATATTTGCCGGTAGCGCCTTTTTTACCGGTTGTGTTTCGCCATTATCCAGATTTACCGTATAGAAATCAAAACGGGTGCGTCCTTCCCACATACGCTCTAAATCATAGGGTTGAGAAGTTGAAACAATACCGATCGTACTATTTCCCTTATCTGCAGTTTGAAGAAGAGGCGTTTCAGGATCGGTTAACTGTACCACTCGATTGTTGCTGATATTGTAAACAGCTGTATAGGTTTTCTTCAGGTCTTTTTCTTTGTTATATTTCTGCTGGGTATATTGCGTTTTTTCATCCCATTTCCAAACTTCCACATCCGGCCGGTTCTCTGCCAAAATGGTTGTGTCCCTTTGCTTAGGCAGAGGTGCAATCCCGAAAAACAAACGTTCCGCATCTTCAGAGAATGACAGAGTTCCATGTTCACTAATAATCCAATTCTCAGGGAATATCGTATGATCCCGGTCTGCAATCAAATTAGCCGGAGCATTGTGAACAGAAACAAACAACGAAAAACCGGTTGCGGTAGAATCCTTGTCCGGACAATAAAGGAATGCTAGTTTATCTCCTTTTTTGTCAAATACCATTTGCTTAAAAACACCTTTCCCTTCATGGATCAATTGAGATTTGTTTTCAGCAGGAAGATACGTATACAAACCGGCTTTTGTTTGAATAGTATCACCTTTCGATACATAATACAGGATATTCTTATCTTTTGCGAATTGAAAATCCGTTACAGCAGGAAAAGAGACCGGGGTTATATCGTTTAATGCACAGACATACAGAGCCGAGTCCGCGTTATTACCTTGTTGGTAGGCTATCCAATCGGCGCTTTTCGACAGTTTATAAGACTTTATTGAATCAATACCTGCTTGTTGATTATTCGCTGGCTGATAAATGACCAACTGATCCATCGGCATATTTTCAGCTTTCGTCTTTTTCAGCTTTAAAAATTCCAATGTATCCAGAGGGGTCTTTTGGGTAATCAACAGATAGCCCGAAGAAGCGGTAAATTCCATCTTATCTACATACATAAAAGAAGCTGTTTCTTTGCCTTTCGAATTATATACTTTGGCTTCGGCATCTCCCCGCCAGGGCTCCATTTTGCAGGCAACCCACTTGCCATCATCAGAAATAAGCGGGGATGTGATACGTTTCCAGGCTACCAGGTCATCAACGGACATGCCCTTTTTAGCATTCTGGGCAATAATTAATACCGGGGAACAGATAAAGAGTAAAAGGATAATAAACGTAGAAAAATTCAGGTGTCTCATAGTTTGGTTTATGCAATAAAAGCACAATATTAGTGATTTTCACTGAATTTTGTGACATTATTTCGTTTTTAGAAATGAAAATATTTTACCTGTTGGCTGAGTTAAGAGAAGGAATAACAAATAATTTTCCTATATTGCGATCACATAAATCATTATTTACCATCTTAACCATGAAACGAACATTTACATTGACGTAAACCATAGATAATGAAAATGTGGGTTCCATGCGACATTAGTGTAGAAAAATAAAATATTTACGTATGAAAAAGAATATATTGCTTTTTATTTTACCATTTGTGTCGGTGTTCTGCTCATATGCACAATATCAATTTGATAATGTGTTATACGGAGCAGCCTATTACCATGAATACATGCCCAACGATCGTCTGGACGAAGACATCCGGTTAATGAAAGACTGCGGATTAACGGTTGTACGCGTTGGTGAATCGGCCTGGGGTGTGTTCGAACCACAGGAAGGCGTATTTGAATTCAAATGGATGGATCGTATTATCAACAAAATGCACGAAGCTGGTATAAAAGTAATACTCGGTACGCCCAGTTATTCGATGCCTGCCTGGTTGGCATATAAGCATCCCGAAGTATTAGCCGAGCACACCCGGGGTAATAAAGCCTATTACGGAATCCGGCAAAACATGGATTTTACGAATCCGACTTTCCGCTTTTACAGCGAACGGATTATCCGCAAACTAATGGAGCGGTATGCCAATCATCCGGCAATAATCGGTTATCAGGTCGATAATGAATTAGAAGCCAGAGGAGTGAACAATCATGATTATTTTGTCGGATTCAGAAATTATATCAAGGAACGATTCAATAATGACCTTAATCTTCTCACAAAAGAATGGGGCATGAATTACTGGGGGATGAATATCAATACCTGGGAAGAGTTTTACCCCCGTGACGGAGTGACTAACCCTTCGTACAAGAATGAATGGGAACGTTATAACCGTAAACAGGTGGCTGATTTCCTGAACTGGCAATGCGACATTGTTAATGAGTATAAACGGAAAGACCAGTTTGTGATGCATTGTTTTATGCCGGCTTTTCAGAATGTAGACCAGGTGGCCAGTTTTCGCCAGATGCAATATCCAGCCATCAACGTTTATCATGATGTACAGGCAGGACAAGACGGACAGCGTATCGCCTATGCCGGTGATTTTATGCGTTCGGTAGCCAAAGGAAATTATCTTATCACCGAAACCAATGCGCAAGGTATCGGATGGGACGCAAAGAACCAGAGGCCCCCTTACGACAAACAATTACGACAGAACGTATATGCACACCTGGCATCCGGTTCAAATATGGTGGAATACTGGCATTGGTCTACATTGCATTATGGACAAGAGACATACTGGCGAGGGGTCCTGGGTCATGATCTCCAGCCTAATCGTATCTGGAATGAATTCAAACAGACAGCCGGAGAATTAAAGGAAATCGGAAAAAAGCTTGTAAACCTGCAAAAAAAGAATAAGGCAGCTATCCTGTATAGTCATGATTCTTATTATGCACTTGAGTTTATGCCTTATACCTCTAAAGCGAATTATCCGGTAGATATGGTACATAAGGCTCTTTATGAACAGAATATTGAAACGGATATTGTTCCCTGCGATATGATAACCGATTTTAGTCAGTATGATATGTTGGTGATTCCACCTTTATATGTGGCAACAGATGAGTTGCTGAATAAAATTGATAATTTCGTCAAACAAGGCGGACATGTTGTCATGATGCATAAAAGTGGCTACTGCAATGAACATTCGGCTGTTAGAGCTACGCTTGCACCCGGTCCTTTACGGAAAGCCTGCGGATTTTACTACCAGGAATTTTCGACAATCGATCCAATGGAACTGAAAGGAAATCCTTTCGGATTGTCTGACCAGAATCAGATAAGCGAATGGTATGAGTTCCTGATCCCCGAAACAGCCCGTCCGTTGGCTTATGCCGAACATGCTTTTTTCGGGAAATGGCCGGTAATAACTGAGAATTCTTATGGAAAAGGCAAACTTACCTATATTGGAACCTATCCTTCACAGGAATTATTGAATACCATTGTCAGACAGGTAGCTATTGATGCAAAAGTAATTACCGATGATCAATATAAATTTCCGGTAATTCTTCGTTCAGGAGTCAATCCGGCAGGAAAAAATATCCGGTATGTCTTTAATTTCAGTGAAGAACCGGAACAGATTAAATATCCTTATAAAGGCGGAACAGAACTCCTGAACAAAAGAAACATCAGAAAGGACGAAGAACTGACTATCGGTTCATGGGAAGTGTTGATAGTCGAAGAATGACAAAACAGTTTAATGAGATACTACTTTCTCAAAATAAGGCAACCGGTCTATAGGTACATCTATTTCTATTTTCTTAGGTCCTTTAAATCGTTTTTCCGTATCATCTTTCCAGGTTCCTTTCGGTAACTGTACCTGGCGTTTACTACCAGACTGAACCATAGGTGCAACGATGTATCTGTCACCTAACATAAACTGGTCTTTGCAATTGATAAACCCTTGGTGTGGGAAAGCATATTCCATATGCCGAACAATTGGTTCACCTGTTTTTGCAGATTGTTCGGCCAGTTCAAGGATATAACTACCCATTGTTTCGTGTAGTTTTGCATATTTACAGCAGATGGCCAGATTTTCTTTATTTAGGATACGCCAGGGAGCCACAGAAAACTGCATCATGGGCATCAGGGCATGTACCTGGCACGAACGGACAATCAACTCCTGATCAAGTTTTGTCTGGTCTACTCCAAGAAAAGAGCCGAATTGTCCCCCTCCAATCATGTCGGGACAAGTATAAGCATATCCCAGTAACCCGGCAGAGAGCATATCGGGTATTAGCAACCGGAGTGCATTCCATGAGTAATCTTTATCTCCCAACCGTTGGACTAATGCTTCGCCTCCCATTTTCCAACCGGCACGATACTCGTTAAAAGGGAAGTCCAAACCCAATCTACTCCAATACTCACACATATCAGTCGAAGTTGCATTTTTATCGTAGAACTCTAATTCCGGATTCGTATAATGTGAAACATCACCTGCATCAAATTTGAAACCATCAACACCATATGCTTGCTGAACCTTTTGTAATTCGTCTCGAAGATGTGCTACAGCTTCCGGATTACTCATATCATAACAAGCACTATAACCGTTCCACCAGGGAATGATTGCTGCGCGTTTTGTCCCTTTTTGCTTAATCAGGAAACCTTTACTTTGCAAATCACGAAATTCGGGACTATCTGCACTAACAAACGGACAAACCCATAGCATAATCTTAAAACCTTGTGCATGTAGTTTTTCAATCATGCCTTTAGGATCAAGAAAACGATCCGGTTTAAATTCGAAGTTACCGTAATACTTCTGCCAGTTATCATCTACCATAAAAACACCGACAGGAAAATCATGGGTCAGGATATTCCCGGCATATTTCAGTATATCATCCTGATTTTGATTATACATCAATTCTATCCATGTATTATATTGCGGCATGGAGAAAAATAACGGATCAGGTAAATTGCCCGAAGGTGGAAAATGTTTCTCTTTGGCTTCCATATAAGCATCCTTCAGGGTTTTACCAGCCTGTACGGGTATTATTTTTTCATATTCGGAATACAAGACTAAATTTCCACTCTCCATCTTGAATGAAAATGCCTGATCACTCCAGATATAACGCCCTGCGGAAGAAAGCATAAAAGGGACATTCTGGTTATTCATATTTTCACGCCCCAGATCAAATAACCTCATATCCTCTTCAAAAGGCATTTGTGAACCTAAGCCAACCATACCACCCCACCATTTCTCATTTGGCAACGGTTTGATGATAGATTCATGCCTTGTCTGGCAGTAACAAGGATTCATCGCTGTACACATAAATCCGAGTATACAAATTTGCAAAACAAATCTTACAGATAGTTTCATATTACTTTGAGATAAATTATACGAATATAACAATACTTATTTTGAAACTAAAATTTCAGTTAAAACATTTACTCCATATTTCGAATTTTCAAATATCTCCCACTTGATATCTCCATTCGCACATCTAATAGCATATCGGTTATTATATTTAAGCTGGTCGGATCCGTCAGGAATCCATAATCCTAATTTGTATGTACCTGATGGTAAAGATTCAGGCAGATCTATTTTTGCCTCAACCTTATGTAATAATGGTGTATACGTTTCATCTCCCGGTTGATGAGGCTGCCAGTCTTCTAGATTTGCTTCAAGCGGAAATTCAATAACCTTTTCGTTTTCATCTACTAATACAACATAGAGTTTATGATTTCCGAAAACAGTAGCAAATCCCCTGTTGATTAATTCTATTTCCAAAGAGATCTTTTCACCTACTTTAAATTCTTCCGGACAAGATATTCTTTGCAATTCAATACGATATCCCAAATGATCACGAATATAATCAAATACATTACGTTCGATTTTAGAGCCATTACGGTTCTCAAAATAATTAGTTGATACAGGCATATTATTTTGTTTTAGGAACTCCTCAGATAGTGGTGTTTTTTTCCATACAATCATTGAATATTCAGGAGCACTGCCTTCATCAAATATTTGATTGGAATGTTGTTCTTTGTAATTATGAACAACACTAAGCGAAGTATAGTGCTGCAAGAATAGCCGCCGGGCAACTTCATGCCCATCGATCAGCCAACCGGCAGTAGGAGCATCGGGATCTTTACCTACACTCCAGAATCCCCAGGGAAGTTCTCCATCAACAACCAGATAGGGAGATTCTTCCACAATCTGATTAAAAACATCTGTACCTTCATGCATATCGGCATCCCAGGGTTCAGGCTTGATTACAATAAAATCGTCATGGAATGATATTCTCTTATACAATTCTGGTTCCTCTTTTAATAGATTTTTATAAGTGGGAACTCTTACTTGTACCATTTTGTCATCGGGAACAACCTCCATGATTTTCTTTAAAATAGCCCGTTTGCTATCGTCCGATTTGTGCAGGTTATGAACTGAACTATGCCATTCACCCCATGCACCAATTACTCCAGCCTGTACTACTAAAATTAAGTGTTTGTTTTTTTCTAAAAAAGGTTTTAACTGTTCCAGGTGTAATAATGCTTGCTCTAAAGTCGGGCCAATAGCTGCCCTACCCATAAAATCTTTTTCATAAGCGAATCGTAGTACAGCTTTCATCCCCATTCTCTCCAATTGATCGAAATAAGCTTGCATAACTGTAAAATTATCTTCTATAAGGTCTTTTCCAACAGTATAGGTGAGATAAAAGTAACTTTGTATGAGTGATACACTGTCGTCCTTATATTTTTCAGCTTGTACGGTCAAAGCTCCGGTTGGATTTTCCATATCCTCAACCACATCTACTGCTGTTTCGAGACGAAAACCCCTATCCGGATTATATAACCCATTTCTACCTTGATAATCGTCAGCACAAATACCCCTGAATTCTATATTCCGGACATTATTCTGGCTACAAGAAACAAACACAATTAGCAGGAAAAATAAAACATAAATGTTTTTCATAATAATCAAAATCTAATTTATTATGGTTCAGTATATTCATAAAAGGGGTAGTTATGATATCTACCCCCTTTAAATAAAATATTATTTGGGAAATAGTAACTTAATCTCCATAACCCGGGTTCTGATACTCAAAACCTCCTTTTTTCCCTTCATTGATAGCTGAAGATGGAAGGGGAAAAAGATGAGCATTTGTCCCTAAACCGGAAATATGATCAGCCCGTCCCATTTCAATACATTTTTTAGACATTGTTTCCACATATTTATTGTTACGTATCAAATCCTGGCGACGACAACCTTCATACCAAAGTTCGTGGGCACGTTCCCATAGTAGTTTGTCAATAAAATCATCCTTTCCCTTAAAATCTGATAGTTGATAAGCAGCAAGCCCGGCGCGGGTACGTACCTGGTTGAGTAAATCAACAGATTCCTGGGTAACCGAGTTTCCCTGATGAACAATAGCTTCAGCTAATAAGGTAATAGCATCGGCATAACGATAAATAATCCAGTCGGTATAACAGTTATCACCTACCCGGTCGACCATATCATATTTCACCGGTAGAACACCGTCGGCAGAACCAGTATCATCAAGAACTCCCAAACGTTGGTCGTCTTCTTCAAATTGTTCCATAAAAAAGACGAGTCATCTTATAGCCTCCCCAGGATACCACATGAGGATACCATAAATGCCATTGATATTCACGCAAACAGTTAACAGACCAAATAGTTTCCCGGTTAGCTTCATTGGCAGAAGCGAAAACATTGGCATAAGCCGATTTTGCACTTCCGGCATCTGTCACCAATTCATAGCCGTATTCTGACTTCATTAATTCACGACCTTCTGCAATGGCTTTATCCCATTGATGAGTCTGCATATATAGTTTTAACAACAACATATGGCATAAACCTTCTGTAAAACGACCATAGTCGTTATCTCCCTTGTCATAACTCTTTTCCAATACTCCGATACCAGCCTTCAGTTTCGTTTCAATATAAGCAATAGTTTGCTCATTAGTCTGGCGAGGCAGAATAGTTTCAGCTAGCGGATCTTTAAGCGTTTCCACATCGGCAATGATCAGCGGTCCGTAAAGATCCCATAAAAGAAACGCCAAAAAACCTTGTCCGCATTCCACCTCAGTGATATAGCGTTTTTTCAGGTCTTCATTCATATTGATTCCTTTAATACGGTCGATGGTCAGTTCCATTTTACTTAAGAAAGGCATGTATTCTTCCCAAAGTAACCGGGGGTTACGTGAACCGTTGGGGTTTTGGAAATCAGCAAATTCCAGCTGTCCCCAGTTGCCTTCTCCCCAGGAACAGAAACCGAAATCGGTTGCTATATCGCTCAGCAGATGGAAACCTGCTGCGACATTAAATGCTCCTTTATATTCATGATTACGGAATGTCGCATAGACATTAGCTGTCACCAGGTCGAAAGCGTCCCGCTCTGTTGTTGGATAAATATCAGAACTTACTTCACTGTAATTTTCAGACTCCAAACTACAACTTTGTATGCAAAATACTACACACAGTAGCGCTATTGTATAATAATATATCTTTTTCATACGTTAATTAAATTTTATGTTTATATTGTACTAAACTCGCAATCAATGCAATCACCTCTATCAAAGCTGTTTGAAGGCGAGTTTCACCTCTCAAATTCTTTACGAATTAAAAATTAATATCAACTCCGATACTGAATGTACGTGCGTTCGGATACGAATAAGAACCGGCATTTTCCACATTTCTATCTGATGGGTTGTAATCGGTTTCCGGGTCTATACCATTCCAATTAGAGATAACAAATGGATTATTTACACTGAGATTGATACGCATACTGTTCAATACATTCTTGATGCCTGGTATGGTATAACCCACCGTAATATTCCGGCAACGCAGGAAAGATACCTTCTTCATAAAAAAATCACCTCTCGGGGAATTTGAAGTCAGAAGACTTGGAGTATTGGTATTCTGATTATCCATCGTCCAGCTGTCCAGAGCATTTACTGATCCGTTATAAAGTCCGTCATTGGCTTGATACATATAAGGAATCCAGGTATCGTAATAACTGGCATCGCGCCAACGTCCTACTTCACCATAGAAATACATATTAAAGTCAAATTGTTTGTAACGCACCGTATTATTGAATCCGAAAGAAAAATTCGGATCCTTGGTGCCGATCAACACCTTATCATGAGGATCCAGATTGTCTGCCACTCCTTCGTCACTTAAGTTCTTAATCTTAATTTGTCCGGGCAGCAATCCTTTTTGCCAGGCCGGCACCTCTTCTCCCACTTTCAGTAAACCATCCGAACGATAATCGAAGATCGCACGAATCGGATCATTGACCGATTCGTAGGCTTCCGGAATCCAGTTGGGATCGCGTTCTTTCCAACGGTCTTTGTATTTGTAGAATGTTAAATCGGTTGTCCATACCAGATTATTACGATTAATATTCACTGTATTCAGCGTAAGCTCGATACCCTGACTCTGTGTAGATCCAACGTTAGCTGCTATTTCCGCGATCTCATTATATACAGGTAGACGTTTATCGTCAACTAGAAGATCAGATACAACACGGTCATAATATTCAGCAGTAAAGTTTATACGATTATTCAGGAAGCCCAGATCCAAACCGATGTTCCATTCACTGGTTGTTTCCCAGGTTATGTTTGGATTACCTAACGACTTAACCATCATTCCTGTTGTGCCGGTATTTCCGAAAACCCATTTTTCTTCTGCTTTATAATAATATTGCGTACGGTTACCAACACTGGAGTTACCGGTTTGTCCGTATCCTCCGCGCAATTTACCATTAGAAATGATATTCTGAATGCTTTTCATAAAATTTTCTTCCGAGAAACGCCAGCCTACTGACACGGAAGGAAAATATCCCCAGCGATGATCTGGGTCGAAATTTGAGGCTGCATCAGCACGAAGAGTCGCCGTAAACAGATATTTATCAGCGTACGAATAGTTGATACGTCCGAAAATAGAAGCCAGCTCATCTTTGGTAGCGTTGGAACCTACCGATTTATCTCCGGAGCCAGCCCCTAAATTATTATAGGTAAATTGATTAATGGGAAAGTTTGTATTAGAGGCTGAAAGCCATTCTGTAGTAAATTGTTGCCATTCATACCCTACTAAAGCAGTGATATTATGCTTACCAATCGATTTCATGTAATTGGCTGTCAGGTTAAACAGATAGTCCATACCATCTTCTTGGCGTTGGTAAGCAAATCCATTTGAGGTTGCTCCATGTAAAGTCGTTGTTGGTAAATAGCTCTGGAATTTTGCCGCTTTACGGTCAAAACCAAGATTTGCTTTAACAATCAATCCTTTGGTAGGTTCAACAGAAAGGAAGGCAGTTCCCAAGACTCTGTCCTTAGTGGTCTTATCTTTAATATCCAATAAAGAGACCGGATTCGGACGTTGCTTATAGACATTAGATTCCGAGAAGTTTCCGTTTTCATCGCGTACCGGAATATTTGGTTCGAAGAAAGTTGCCGAGGCAATAACTCCTGAGTATTCATTCTCGCCTGTTCCCAGAGGAACATTGTCGTATGAGTTACGACTGATATTGAAAGACAAACCTCCTTTAACATATTTAGAGAATTCGTAATCACTGTTCAGGTTTGCAGTAATCCGCTTCATTCCATTATTTTTGATAATTCCTTTCTGATCGAAATAATTTAAGGATGCTAAGTATTTCGACTTCTCACTTCCGCCGGAAACCGATACGTTATGTGATTGCTGGAAACCGGTTTGGGTAATTTCATCCATCCAGTTTGTTGTTTTCGCTTTGGCAATCTCCTCATCAGTATATATTGATGAATAAGGGGCCGTATTGGGCTTAGGAGTTACATAACCGGCATATACACCTGCCCCAGTATCGCGTCTCCACTTTTCCAACGCCCATGCATTGCTAAGTTGCATATATTCAGGAGCATTCATCAGGTCATATTTTGTGCTCATGGTCTGTACGGAAGCATTTCCGGAATAAGACACACTGGGTTTTCCTGCTTTTCCTCTTTTTGTGGTAATAATAATCACTCCGTGACCTGCACGCGAACCATAGATAGCAGTAGCAGAAGCATCCTTCAAGACTTCAATACTTTCGATATCGTTGGGATTGATCATTTCCATTACATTATCCTGGCTACCTGCTTTATAACGGTTGGCGTCAACCACCCCTGCCGATTTTGAAATAGGAAATCCATCAACAATGATTAGCGGATCATTGCTGGCCTTGATAGAGGTCTCACCACGGATACGGAAAGTAGCTCCTGCACCCGGTTGTGCCGTATTTTGCGTTACACGTAATCCAGCCGCTTTACCGGCCAATGCATGAGCAGCTGTCGAGAATGTTCCCACAGGGGCATCATCCATTTTAACAGAAGAAACAGCTCCTGTCAGGTCACGTTTTCTTTGTACACCATAACCAACAACTACGACTTCGTCCAGACTTTGTGCATCTTCAGATAATGTTATATTTATAATATTTTTTCCTGCGACAGTAATATTCTGAGAAATATATCCGATATATGATATGACAAGTGTGGCATTTTCTGCAACATCCAACGAAAAATCTCCGTCTATACCTGTTATCGTCCCGTTAATAGTACCTTTTTCCATTATGTTGGCGCCAATAATAGGCTCACCTGTATTATCTGATATTACCCCGCTCACTTTTTTTCTCTGTTGTTGTAATCCCTCACCAGAAGTCCCTTTTTCAAAAAGGTATATCTTCCCGTTTTTAACCTCATAAGATAAATTTGTTCCGGATATTAATCTATCTAATACAAGATTGAGTTCAGCATCTGTCAGTTCAAAGCTTACCCTTCTATTTGTATTTACAATTTGCCGACTATAAGCAACACTCAATCCGGTTTGCTTGGTAATAGATTCCAGGACATTTCCAACTTTTTCATTTTCTGCTGAGATAGAGACCTTCTGGGCAGTTGCAGTTGCTGTAAAACTCATAAGAGTAATAGTAAAAAACAAAAATGTAAGTTTCATCACATTAGGTATTTTTTTAGTAAAATGACATAATAGGTATGAACAAGTTACGTTTTCAAACTTTTCTTTCATATATTTGTAATGTTTAAAGTGTTAGAAATAAGTTTATTTCGAAATGCTATTGGCGACCGGGTTAGGTGAGAGTTTCCCGGTTGCTTTTTTCTTAAGAAGTGTCGTTCATGTTTAGGTATGTTTTTGGTATTTTAGTTATTCATTTAATGCATCTGTTTAAGTAGACACACAAGTGAAGAAAAAGGATGAGTTAAAATTAAAATTTAACCTATTTCTTTTATTTTCACGTTTATGCAATAACTCCCTTTCCTAAAAAGCACTGACACTAAGCACCCCAATCTTTATGACGGGCAAAAAATAAAACAATCTATATAAAGGAGTAATCAATAATGAAAAAGATTATACGCGGTCTTGTGTTTTTATTATTTCATTCTTACATATATATAATCATTATTAGCTTCAAAAGATATAGGTGCAATCTTTTCCAATTCATGAAGAATAAAATCCAATTCTTTTTTTTCTGTAGTTAATGTTATATTATATTTCAGAGCAGCATGGTCAGATATTTCAAATGATGTTGCGAACGTCCTGCCAAGTATTATCAGCACTTCATTAATCGGCATATCTTTAAATATAAGCTTTTTATCTTTCCAGGCAGACGCGTTTGAGATATCTTGTGGACGAATAATCTGATAACTACCTGTTTTCCGGTTATAAATAACCTGTTCACCTTGATGAATATCAAAAGTCTTAAACCGGGAACTTTCCAAAGCAACAGAACCTTCCTCCAGCGAAACCATTATAAATTCCTCGCTTTCATAAGCTTTTGTATCAAAAGACGTACCTGTCACTTTTACCGTTATAGCATGCATATCTATAATAAACGGTCGGTTTTTATTTTCTGCAATATCGAAAAAACCCTGCCCTTCTAATTCGACTTTACGTTCGGCAAATCCGAATTTCCGTGGATAACGTAAACGACTCTCGGAATTCAGATAAACCCGGCTTCCATCCTGGAACATAAACTGCAGTTGCTCGCCTGCAGGAACATATATTTCGTCATATTCAGATGGTGAAAATAAGTCTACCCGTGAATTTAGTTCAAAATAAATACTTGCTATTAAAATAAAAGGAATAAGTACAGCTGCAACTCTAAAGAAAAACCGCTTTCTAGACTGCCATTGAATACGCCTCTTAATCTCCTCATACATTTCATTAGAAGGAATGTCATGATCAATCTGCTTGTCTTCGGTGCCTTGTAATATTGTATTTTCATCATTATCCATTAAATCACACAAGTAAGACTTGCCTTCGGAAGTCGAAAACCAACGAACTACCTCCCTTGCTTCTTCAGGCTTAGCTGTATTATTTAATGTTTTATCAATAATTTTCTTATTCGGAGCCTCCATATGTTTTCTTTTCTATAAAATAGACACTTCTATCACTAATTAGTATGAGTTAATCTGCTTTTTAATGAAATAAGCAGCAGATTAAAAAAATTAATATCTTATCAAAATACTCACGAAGCATCTTTATTGCTTGCGAATAATGGGTTTTTACTGTCGGAATTGAAATATTCATTTTTTCTGCGATATCCTGGTTGGAAAGATTGTCATTAAGTTTATATAAGCAAACCTGTTTTTTCTGTACCGGTAACTTATTTATAGCCTGATATAGTTGTTCTTTCAACTCTTTATCTTCTAAACGCGCAATGATTTCCTCTTCATATTCAACTGACGACTGTCTCAATTCGTAATTTTTTTCTAAAGCGGTTAAATTGTTACGGATTTCATTCAATACATGATTTTTTAGCATCGTGAACAAATAATTCTTAAAGTTAATGCTAATATTCAATACAGCATGCGACTCCCAAAGTTTACAAAAAATCTGTTGAACAGCATCTTTTGCATACTCTTCGTCTTTCAGGTATTTGTAGGCAACGACATAAAGTAGTTTATGGTACCGGTCATATATGGCCGTAAACGCTTTTTCGTCTTTTTTTTGCAAAAGAACGATTAATTCCTGATCGGACTGATTCTTCATTAGTTGAATTTGACCAGCCATTTTACAATCAAATTATTTGTTTTTAAAGATTATCAGGATGACAATGACAGGTTACCATATGATCATTCACATAGCCTACAGCCTGTAAATGCGCATAGCAGATAGTTGTACCAAAAAATTTGATTCCACGCTTTTTCAGATCTTTGCTGATGGCATCGGATAAAGGAGTGGATGCCGGAACCTCTTTCATATTTGCCCAATAATTAATGATCGGTTTTCCATCCGGCAAAAAAGATCTCATATAATTGCAGAAACTACCGAACTCCTGTTGTATTTGCATATATATACGGGCATTAGTAATGGTTGCTTCTATTTTCCGACGGTTCCGGACAATACCCGAATCCTGCATCAAACGTTCGACATCAGCATCCGTGAAACGGACCAGTTTTTCAACGTCAAAGTCTGCAAATGCTTTGCGGTACCCCTCTCGTTTGCGCAGGATAGTGATCCAGCTTAATCCAGCCTGCGCACCTTCAAGCACCAGAAACTCAAACATAGTTTTATCGTCAGTGACTTCTTTACCCCATTCGTTATCATGATAATCGACATAGAGCGGATCAGTGCCGCACCATTCGCAACGTGGTAGTGGTTTCTGTTTGTTTTCTTCCATAGCGATTAAATTCATGGTGGAAAGATACGAAAAAATATCGTATCTTTGAAACTAATATAAGATGGAACTACGAACTGAAAATGTAACCCGTTATATTCTGCCTTTGCGCGAAGGTGGTTCATTACCTGCCTTAGCCGAAGCTGAAGACGGATTTAAATACGTTGTAAAATTCAGGGGAGCCGGACATGGTGTGAAAGCACTGATCGCTGAATTGATCGGAGGAGAAATTGCTCGCGTGTTGGGTTTACGTGTACCGGAACTTGTATTTCTTAACCTGGATGAAGCTTTCGGGCAGACTGAAGGAGATGAAGAAATACAGGATTTGCTACAGGCAAGCAGAGGGCTAAACCTTGGTTTGCATTTTTTGTCAGGCGCTTTAACTTTTGATCCGGCCGTAAATGAGGTTGATGAACAACTGGCTTCGCAAATTGTCTGGCTGGACGCGCTTCTCACGAATGTGGATCGTACGGTTAAAAATATCAATATGCTGTTATGGCATAAAGAGCTTTGGCTAATTGATCATGGAGCAGCCCTGTTTTTTCATCATTCGTGGGTCAATTGGGAAAAGCATGCAGTAAGCCCATTTACCCTGATAAAAGACCATGCTTTGCTGAAAAGAGCAACTCAATTGAAAGAGGTGAATACTGTATTCAAACAACTTCTTGATACGGATACAATCCGGAAAATCGTTCAGTTGATACCGGACGATTGGTTGCACTGGGCTGATCTGGATGAAGATCCGCGACAAATACGTGACATTTATTTCCGGTTCCTGACCGGCCGGATAGCGCATTCTGAAATCTTTATAAATGAAGCTGAACATGCAAGGAATGCACATTTATGAATATGCTGTTATTCGTGTAGTACCCCGTGTAGAACGCGAAGAATTTATTAATATTGGAATCATCCTGTTTTCTAAAAAAGCCAATTATATTAAGGCGAAATATGTTTTAAACGAAGAAAAACTCGCCTGTTTCTCTTCCGAACTGGATATAGAATTTCTGCGTACCAATCTGCAATCGTTTGACAGAATATGCATGGGCGACCAAACCGGTGGCTATATTGCTTCGTTAGAAGTACACGAACGTTTTCGTTGGTTAACCGCCGTAAGAAGTGCATCTATCCAAACTTCCCGCCCGCATCCCGGATTCTCCTCCGATTTAGATAAAACTTTCGATAAGCTATTTTATGAATTAGTGTTATGAATGTCTAATTCTCTGAACCTTTTTTATAAAGAAAACACATCATTGGCATAGATTTTGTAACTTCGCAGGCTAAATTAAACTATTAAATAATTCTACAAGTAATGAAACAAACAACCAACTATAAATTACGTTTTCTATGGAGTATACTAATCGCATTTACCATTTACATAACCAGTTGTTCCGATTCTGACAACTCAATTCCGGAGCCAACTCCTACTCCCCCTACCCCGGTCAGTCTTAAAATTGAAGCGGATAAATCTATAATCAAAGCCAACGGAAATGACACTGTAAAGTTTATTGTTAAGGCTGATGATATTGAAGTAAGTACTTCTGTTAAAATATTTCTACAAAATGATTCTACGGTACTTTCCAAAATGGACTTTTCAACCAAAGAAGCAGGAGCATATACATTCTATGCAACGTATGATGGGGTGAAATCAAATGAAATTAATATAGAGGCAACCGATATACCCATTTTACTATCTGTGGATAAAGAGACAATCAAAGCAAATAACAAAGACATTGCCACCTTTACGGTAACTGCCGATGGAGAAGATGTATCAGCAAATGCAGTTATTACCATGATTGAAAGCCCTGATTTCATTATCAGTGAAGCTTCTTTTTTCACCCAAAATGCAGGTTCATACACATTTTATGCAACTTATGATGACAATAAATCAAATGAAATAAGTATTGATGCTTCTGAAGTTGTTTTACTACTTTCAGCAGACAAAAGCAGTATAAAAGCAGATAATTCGGATAAAGTATCCTTCACTGTAACAATTGATGGAGAAAATGTAACTGCAGACTCGGAACTATATTTATGGGATGATACAAAACTAGACGCTTTGTCATTCCTGACTGATGAGGCGGGTTCCTACACATTCTATGCAGTTTATGATGGTGAAAAAACAAACGAAATATCCATTAATGCCACCTATGTAAATCTCGTATTCCAGATGCAACATTGTGTAATACAAATAGCATCAACCATTTGCCCAAATTGTCCAAAACTTACAAACGAAATAGAAAAATACACTGGGAATAAAAGTATATATAATGTTGTTGCGTTACATCCATATGGAAGAATATGCAATAGCGCTTTAGCCGGCGCCTTAGCTTCTACAGCAATTCAATTTGCTGAAATAGCAGGTATTTCATCACCGCCTGCCGGAGTTATTGATCTGCATCACCCTTTTTATCTATATCCTACGACTACCCAAAGCCGCATGAAAGATCAATTTAATCTTTCTACAATGGCAAGAGAAAGAATAGCCGAAACAGGTATTGCCATTCAATCAAATGTTAACAATGGCAATATCGACTTTACAGTAAAAGTTAAGTCCGTCAACACAAATGAATATCGTTTTTTCGCCTTTGTTGTTGAAGATAAAATTATTCACAGCCAACGTAGTTATGATGAAAATAATAATTCAATCTTAATAAAGGACTATGAACATAACAATGTTGGCACATATATGCTTGAAGGAGAAGACCCATTAACTGGCGTCAACCTGGGAGAAATTCAGAGTGGCAAAGAAATCACAAGAACATATTCCATAAACACGTCAAATTTCAATACGAAAAGAGAAGTTAATCTGGATAATTGTCGTATTGTTGCTTATACCTTAAGAGAAATTGGTGGAAAATACTACATTGACAATGCAACAAACTGTCCTGTTAACGGAACAGTTCAATATTTATATAAAAAATAATACTCTAAAGACATTAGGCATTAAAATAAAAAACTGAAGTAGAAAATTATCCACTTCAGTTTTATTTTTTTGCCTTTATAATTATGCTTATTTCTTTTTCATTAATGACCCCAGCAATCCGCGTCCCAGCTTAAACACCATATTTATACCTTCGCGCTTTGCCTTTGTTGTAGCCATCTTAGTTAAACTCCCTAAAGGACTACTATCCCACTCACGCTTTTTCTGACGTTCTAAACGTTCCTGTTCACGCTGCTGCTGTTGTGCAAGTTTTTCTTGCTCTTTTTTTATTTTATCTTCTTCTTTCTGGCGTTTTGCAGACTCTTCTTCCGATTGAGCCTTCTCCATCCGCTCCGTAAGAATTTCGTAGGCCGACTCCCTGTCAATATGCTTCTCATACACACCGAACACTGCCGATTTTTGCATTATCCGTTGACGCTCATCCATAGATATAGGACCTGCCTGGCCTTCCGGAGGTAGAATAATTGAACGCTCCACTATACCGGGAGTGCCCTTTTCATCAAGAAAAGAAACCAATGCTTCTCCAACAGCCAATTCGGTAATAACTTTTTCAGCATCAAAAGCCGGATTTTGCCGGAATGTCTTAGCAGCTGTCGAAACAGCTTTCTGATCGCGGGGAGTAAAGGCACGGAGAGCATGCTGCACACGATTCCCCATTTGTCCCAAAATAGTTTCAGGAACATCTAAAGGATTCTGAGTACAAAAATAAACACCTACTCCTTTTGAGCGGATCAACCGTACAACCTGTTCTATTTTTTCAAGAAGTGCTTTGGATATATCGTTAAAAAGTAAATGTGCTTCGTCAAAAAAGAAAACGAGCTTAGGTTTATCCAAATCACCTACTTCGGGCAATTGTTCAAAAAGTTCGGATAATAAATAAAGTAAAAATGAAGTATAAACTTTAGGCGAACGAATTAACTGATCAGCAGCTAATATATTAACGATTCCACGTCCTCCTTGTGTTTGAATTAAATCAAAAATATCGAAAGCAGGTTCACCGAAAAACATATCTCCCCCCTGCTCTTCGAGCATTAATAAACCACGCTGAATTGCTCCGATACTTGCCGGCGATATATTACCATAAGTAATTGTATAGCTGCTACGCTCGTTAGCCACATGCTCCAGCATCTTACGCAAATCTTTCAAGTCAAGTAGCAATAAGCCCTGATCATCTGCAATTTTAAAAGTCAAAGAAAGCACCCCGCTTTGCGTATCGTTTAAATCAAGCAGACGGCTTAATAACAAAGCCCCCATTTCTGAGATTGTTGTACGCAAAGGATGTCCTTCCTTGCCGAAGATATCCCAAAAACAAACCGGGAACCCTTTATATTCAAACCCCTTTTCTTCAAGATGGTTTATATCAACACTTTGTTGTAAATGAATATTATTGCCGCCCGGTTTACAAATACCGGAAAGATCGCCCTTTATATCAGTAGCAAACACCGGAATGCCCATGCTACTGAACGTTTCGGCCATATTTTGCAACGTACAGGTTTTACCGGTACCCGTTGCACCGGTAATAAGACCATGACGATTCGCCATTTTGGGAAAGAGAACAATCTCTTTCCCTTCTGATAAGGCGATCAATGCTTTTTGGTTATTATCCAGCATATAAAAACTTATATACTATTATCTTGTTGTAACTTCTTCTTCTAAATCTACAACATTTGCCCGGTTAGCTGCGATACGATCAAAATCATCTTTCGCACCGACAGTCAATCGATCAAATTCACGTTGTCCGGTTCCGGCAGGAATCAGATGGCCGCAAATCACATTTTCTTTCAAA
The DNA here is from genome assembly GCA_031285565.1 of Tannerella sp. Taxonomy (GTDB): domain Bacteria; phylum Bacteroidota; class Bacteroidia; order Bacteroidales; family Tannerellaceae; genus Tannerella. The sequence continues at coordinate 42,476 of JAITVY010000028.1, forward strand.
CCTTCCAAACGATCAACTTTACCACTGATAGCTGCTTCATTCAATACCTTTGTAGTTTCCTGGAATGATGCGGCCGACATAAAGCTTGTTGTCTGTAATGCAGCACGAGTAATACCTTGAAGAATCTGGTTTGCAGTAGCAGGTATTGCATCACGAGCCTCGATTGTTTTTAAATCCCGGCGTTTCAACATACTGTTTTCATCTCTTAATTTACGCGCCGTAACAATCTGACCAGGTTTCAACGTTTGTGAATCTCCCGGTTCTACAACAACCTTTTTACCCCAGATACGATCGTTTTCTTCCATAACATCAAGTTTATCTACAACCTGTTGTTCAAGGAAACGGGTATCACCCGGATCAACGATTTCTACTTTACGCATCATCTGGCGTACGATTACTTCAAAGTGTTTATCATTAATTTTCACACCTTGCAAACGATACACATCCTGTACTTCATTTACAATGTATTCCTGTACTGCTGTAGGTCCTTTAATTGCCAGAATATCAGCAGGAGTTGTAGCTCCGTCAGAAAGTGGCATACCGGCACGAACGTAGTCGTTCTCCTGTACCAATAGCTGTTTGGATAACGGAACCATATACTTCTTCGTTTCACCCAATTTAGAAGTCACAGTAACCTCACGATTACCACGCTTGATTTTACCAAATCCTACTTCTCCATCAATTTCAGAAACAACTGCCGGATTGGATGGGTTACGCGCTTCGAACAATTCTGTCACACGAGGTAAACCTCCGGTGATATCACCCGTTTTACCAACGGCACGCGGAATCTTCACCAAAACTTCACCAGTCTTAATTTCATCACCCTCTTCTTTCACAACATGTGCACCTAAAGGTAATGAATAATTCTTCAGTGAGTTTTTCTTACTATCCAGGATCGCAGCTTCCGGAACTTTCGTTTTATCTTTCGATTCTATAATAATCTTCTCTTTCAGACCGGTCGTTTCATCACTTTCAATTTTAAAAGTAACATTTTCGATCATATGTTCAAACGAAATTTTACCGGCAACTTCAGATACGATTACAGCATTGAAAGGATCCCATTCTATAATCTTATCTCCTTTTTTAACAGCATCTCCATTATTGAAATATAATTTCGAACCGTAAGGAATATTATGAGTATGCAATACAATTTTCGTATGCGGATCAACAATACGTAATTCGGCCAAACGACTCACTACAACCTGACATTTATCAGCTATAGATTCTACCGATCTTAGTTCGTCTATTTCCAGAATACCATCATATTTGGAAACCAAACTACTTTCTGTTGCAATATTTGAAGCAATACCTCCGACGTGGAAAGTACGTAATGTCAACTGGGTACCAGGTTCACCAATAGACTGAGCCGCAGTAACTCCAACAACTTCCCCTTTCTGAACCATCTGTCCGGTTGCCAGATTTCTTCCGTAACACTTACCGCAAACCCCTTTCTTAGATTCACAAGTCAATACCGAACGAATTTCTACACTTTCAATAGGAGATTCTTGAATTAACGCAGCAACATCTTCACGAATTTCTTCACCGGCTTTTATAATGATTTCACCTGTAATCGGATGAATGATATCATGAACAGAAACACGACCAAGAATACGTTCATAAAGTGAGGCAATTACTTCCTCATTATTCTTTAACTCCGTACATACCAATCCGCGTAATGTTCCACAATCTTCTTCATTCACAATCACATCATGTGATACGTCAACCAAACGACGTGTCAAATATCCGGCATCAGCCGTCTTCAAAGCCGTATCGGCCAAACCTTTACGGGCACCGTGTGTAGAAATAAAATATTCCAGCACAGATAAACCTTCTTTAAAGTTTGACAAGATCGGATTTTCAATCGTCTGTCCTCCATCCGAACCGCTTTTTTGCGGTTTCGCCATCAAACCACGCATACCTGACAACTGACGAATCTGCTCTTTAGATCCACGGGCTCCGGAATCCATCATCATGTATACGGAATTAAATCCGTCATTATCCGCTGCAAGCTGATCGATCAAAGTCTTCGATAATTTATTATTGATATGGGTCCATGTATCGATTATCTGGTTATAACGTTCGTTATAAGTAATGAAACCCATACTATAGTTAGCAGTAATTTGCTCTACTTCATTATCTCCTTCTTTTATTAATGCTTCTTTTTCCTTAGGAATCAATACATCGGATAAGTTGAATGACAAACCACCTTTAAAAGCCATGTAATAACCCAGGTTCTTGATATCATCAAGGAATTGAGCCGTACGGGCAACACCACATTTACCGATAACTTCACCAATAACGTCACGCAATTTTTTCTTGCCCCAAACATCATGAACAAACGGAACTTCTTCAGGTAAAAACGCATTTGCCATGAGCCGTCCGACTGATGTTTCAATAATTCCTGCGTCTACGTTACCACGGGCAGGAACACGAACTTTAATAGGCGCATGAATTGCTACTTTACCCTCATTATAAGCAATAGTAGCCTCTTCCGGACTATAAAAAATCAGTCCTTCACCTTTAGCACCCGGACGAAGTTTCGTTATATAATATAACCCAAGTACCATATCCTGAGAAGGTACGGTGATCGGAGCTCCGTTTGCCGGATTTAAAATATTATGAGAAGCTAACATAAGCATCTGAGCTTCCAGAATAGCTTCATTTCCTAATGGTAAATGAACAGCCATCTGGTCACCATCAAAGTCGGCATTAAAAGCCGTACATGCCAATGGATGCAATTGAATAGCTTTTCCCTCTATTAATTTAGGTTGGAATGCCTGAATACCTAAACGGTGCAACGTCGGAGCACGGTTTAATAATACCGGATGTCCTTTCATCACATATTCCAGAATATCCCAGACTACAGGCTCCTTCCGGTCTACAATTTTCTTTGCAGATTTTACAGTCTTTACAATTCCACGTTCAATCAACTTACGAATGATAAACGGTTTGTAAAGTTCTGCTGCCATACCTTTAGGTATACCACACTCATGCATACCCAATTCAGGTCCTACGACAATTACCGAACGAGCCGAATAGTCAACACGTTTTCCTAACAAATTCTGACGGAAACGTCCCTGCTTACCTTTTAAACTATCTGACAACGATTTTAACAGACGGTTAGCATCTGTTTTTACCGCACTCGACTTACGTGAATTATCAAACAATGAATCAACAGCTTCCTGTAACATACGTTTTTCATTACGTAAAATTACTTCAGGCGCTTTGATATCAATTAATCGTTTCAAACGATTGTTACGAATAATCACACGACGATATAAATCATTCAGGTCGGAAGTTGCAAAACGACCTCCATCTAAAGGAACCAACGGACGTAATTCCGGTGGTATTACCGGAACGACTTTCACGATCATCCACTCTGGTTTATTCCGTCCTTTAGATGCACGGAACGATTCAACAACCTGTAAACGTTTCAACGCCTCATTTTTACGTTGTTGAGAAGTATCAGTCATTGCATGGTGACGCAATGTATATGAAAGAGAGTCTAAATCCAAACGCGCTAATAAATCATAAACTGCTTCCGCACCTATTTTAGCAACAAATTTGTTTGGATCCGAATCCTCCAACAATTGATTTTCTTTCGGCAGATTGTCAATAATTTGCAAATATTCCTCTTCAGAAAGCAAATCCAATTCTGCAACCGTATCAACACAACCGGTCTGGATTACAACGTATCTTTCGTAATAAATGATCGAATCCAGCTTCTTGGTTGGTAATCCCAACAAATAACCAATCTTGTTTGGTAACGAACGGAAATACCAGATATGCGCTACCGGAACAACCAGATGAATATGTCCGGTACGTTCACGACGAACTTTCTTTTCTGTTACTTCTACACCGCATCGATCACAAACGATCCCTTTATAACGAATCCGCTTATATTTACCGCAATAACATTCGTAATTTTTTACCGGGCCAAAGATTCGTTCACAAAACAATCCGTCACGCTCCGGTTTATATGTACGATAATTAATAGTTTCAGGTTTCAAGACTTCACCACTGGAACTTTCCAGAATTTCTTCAGGCGAAGCCAACCCTATACTGATTTTTGTAAAGCTACTCTTTATCTTATTCTCTTTTCTAAAAGCCATATTTTTTATCCTGTTTATAAAGAGTTATTTATTAATCTAATGTGAGACTCAAACAAAGACCTCTTAATTCATGAAGCAAAACGTTTAAAGACTCAGGAATTCCTGGTTGTGGCATAGCTTCGCCTTTTACAATTGCTTCATAAGCTTTTGAACGTCCCATTACATCATCCGACTTAATCGTCAGGATTTCCTGCAATATATGAGAAGCACCAAATGCTTCAAGCGCCCAAACCTCCATTTCCCCGAAACGTTGACCTCCGAACTGTGCCTTACCACCTAATGGTTGTTGTGTAATCAATGAATAAGGTCCGATTGAACGGGCATGCATCTTATCATCAACCATATGACCCAGTTTTAAGAAGTAAGTCACACCAACTGTTGCTGGCTGGTCAAAACGTTCTCCTGTTCCACCATCATATAAATATGTTTTACCATAGCGGGGAACACCTGCCTTATCCGTCCATTCATTTAAATCATCAATAGACGCACCATCAAAAATTGGTGTAGCAAACTTCGCATCTAATGTTTTTCCTGCCCAACCCAATACAGCTTCAAAAATCTGTCCAAGGTTCATACGTGAAGGCACCCCTAATGGGTTCAAACAAATATCAACGGTAGTTCCGTCTTCCAAAAACGGCATATCTTCCTGACGAACAATTTTCGATACGATACCTTTATTACCATGACGTCCTGCCATTTTATCACCTACCTGTATCTTACGTTTCTTCGCTATGTATACCTTAGCAATTTCAACAATACCTGTCGGCAATTCGTCTCCAATTGTAATATCAAATTTTTTCCGTCGTAACTCAGCATCTAATTCCTTATTTTTCTTCAAATAATTTACAATTATCTGCTTAATCAATTCGTTTTTATGATTATCGGTTGTCCATTTGCTGATTTGAACAGAGTTAAAATCTAATTCATCAAGAACCTTACGTGTAAACTTAGCGCCTTTGGCTATTATATCCGTATTTAAATAATCTTTTACCCCCTGAGAAGTTTTACCGTTTGTCAATACCAAAAGCCTTTCGACCAATGTATCTTTCAATTCGGCCATTTTTCTTTCGTATTCTTCATCCAGTTTAGGTAAAACAGCTTTATCAGTCAAACGGGAAGTGCGCTTTTTAATATTCTTATGAAACAAGCTTGTATTAATAACTACACCTCTTAATGAAGGAGTTGCCTTTAAAGAAGCATCTTTTACATCTCCGGCTTTGTCACCAAAAATAGCACGTAATAATTTTTCCTCGGGCGAAGGATCCGATTCTCCTTTCGGAGTAATCTTTCCAATCAGAATATCTCCCGGTTCAACATGTGCTCCGACACGGATAATACCACGTTCATCCAGATTCTTAATAGCCTCTTCGCTAACATTAGGAATATCCGAAGTTAATTCTTCCAAACCACGTTTTGTTTCGCGAACCTCCAAAATATATTCGTCTACATGCACGGACGTAAAAAAGTCCTCACGAACCATTCGTTCATTCAAGACTATTGCATCCTCATAGTTATATCCTTTCCATGGCATGTATGCAACCATCACATTCCGTCCTAAAGCCAACTCTCCATTTTGTGTAGAATAACCTTCGGTTAGAATTTCACCGGCTGTCACACGCTGCCCTCTGAAACATATAGGCTTCAAGTCAACGGTCGTACTTTGATTGGTTTTCCGCCATTTCGGGATTATATAAGTCTTGATCGCATCTTCAAAACTTACAAAATCTTCATCATCCGTACGATCATATTTTATTTTTATGCAAGCAGAATCAACAAATACAATCTCGCCGTCACCTTCAGCTATAATTTGTGTGCGGGAATCAAGTGCAACCTGCGACTCAATACCTGTGCCCACAATCGGTGCATCCGTACGTACCAAAGGTACTGCCTGGCGCATCATGTTCGATCCCATCAATGCACGGTTTGCATCATCATGCTCCAAAAACGGAATTAATGATGCTGCTATTGATGCAATCTGCGTCGGCGATACATCCATCAGGTTTACTTCATTTGGTTCTACAACCGGGAAATCTGCTTCAAACCTTGATTTTACCTTATCACGGATAAATTTACCATGATCATCCAACGGAGCATTACCTTGAGCAACAATTTTATCTTCTTCCTCTTCAGCAGTATAATAAGCCAATGACTCTTCATCGAAAAGCACCTGACCACTCTCTACCTTCCGATATGGAGTAGCAATAAATCCTAAATCATTAATCTTCGCATAAACACAAAGAGATGAAATCAAACCGATATTCGGTCCTTCAGGAGTTTCAATAGGACAAAGCCGTCCATAATGCGTATAATGCACGTCACGAACCTCGAAACCTGCACGCTCACGCGATAAACCTCCGGGGCCTAATGCCGACAAACGACGTTTATGTGTTATTTCAGCCAAAGGATTAGTCTGATCCATAAACTGAGACAAAGCATTTGTCCCGAAAAATGAGTTTACTACAGACGAAATCGTTTTAGCATTAATCAAATCAATTGGAGTAAACACCTCGTTATCACGAACATTCATACGTTCGCGAACGGTACGGGCCATACGGGCCAAACCCACTCCAAACTGGTTATATAATTGTTCTCCAACTGTACGTACACGACGGTTACTCAAATGGTCAATGTCATCAACGATAGCTTTGGAGTTGATCAATTCGATCAAGTATTTAATAATTTCAATAATATCTTCTCTCGTAAGAACTTTAGTATCGTCGGCAGTATTCAAATTTAACTTCCGGTTGATACGAAAACGCCCTACATCACCTAAATCATAACGCTTTTCTGAGAAAAACAAATTGTTGATCACCTCTCGCGCACTGGCTTCATCCGCAGGCTCTGCATTTCTCAACTGACGATAAATATATAGAACAGCTTCTTTTTCAGAGTTACTTGGATCTTTCTGTAATGTATTATACATAATTGCATAATCAGAAAGATTCTGGTCCTCACGATGTAATAAAATATGTTGAGTGCCCGATTCTATAATCAGATCAATATTATCATTATCCAATACAGACTCACGGTCAATCACAACATCATTACGTTCAATAGAAACCACCTCACCGGTATCTTCATCAACAAAATCCTCTACCCATGTCTTCAACACACGGGCAGCTAATTTACGTCCGACATATTTTTTCAAATTAGTCTTAGACACCTTAATCTCTTCAGCCAAATTAAAGATTTCTAAAATATCTTTATCGCTTTCGAAACCAATTGCACGTAGAAGTGTAGTTACAGGTAATTTCTTTTTACGGTCGATGTAAGCATACATCACATTATTAATATCCGTCGCAAATTCAATCCATGAACCTTTAAACGGAATAATTCTCGCAGAATAAAGCTTTGTTCCGTTAGCATGAACACTTTGTCCAAAGAATACCCCTGGCGAACGGTGCAACTGCGAAACAACAACACGTTCTGCGCCATTGATAACAAACGTACCCTTATCGGTCATATAAGGAATAGGCCCCAAATACACATCCTGAATTACGGTATCAAAATCTTCGTGTTCAGGATCTGTACAATAAAGTTTCAACTTAGCCTTTAAAGGTACACTATATGTTAACCCTCTGGCAATACATTCATCAATGGTGTATCTGGGAGGATCCACATAATAATCTAAAAATTCTAGTACAAAGTTATTACGTGTATCTGCTATTGGAAAGTTTTCTGCAAATACTTTATATAAACCCTCTTTTTTCCTTTTTTCGGGTGGTGTGTCAAGTTGAAGAAAGTCTTGAAATGACTTCAATTGTACTTCGAGAAAGTCAGGATAAGGTAAAAAGTGTTTAATCGAAGCAAAATTAATTCTTTGAGTTTTAGCTGTTGAAGACATTTAGTTAGGATTTTTTTTGAACTTAATAAGATTATAGACACAAAAAGGTTAAGAATCTTCGTACGCCGAAGACCCTTAACCCAATTACCTGGAAACCAGGCTATAGAGACTATTTAAGTTCAACTTCAGCTCCTGCTTCTTCTAAACTTTTCTTCAAACCTTCAGCTTCAGCTTTATCAACGCCTTCTTTAACGTTGCTTGGAGCGCCATCAACTAAATCTTTAGCTTCTTTCAAACCTAAACCTGTTAATTCTTTCACTAACTTAACGATAGCCAATTTGTTAGCACCTGCTGCTTTCAATACTACATCAAAAGATGTTTTTTCTTCTTCTGCAGGAGCTCCGCCTGCTGCAGGACCAGCTGCAACAGCAACAGCCGCAGCTGCCGGCTCAATGCCATATTCGTCTTTCAGGATTGTAGCTAACTCGCTAACTTCTTTTACGGTAAGATTTACTAATTGTTCTGCAAAAGCTTTTAAATCTGCCATTTCTGTATAATTTTAATGATTATAATTCTAGTAATAAATTAATTGTCTCTTTCTTCAAGAGTTTTTAAAACGCCATGGATAGTTTGACCAGCGGAGCTTAAAGCCGAAATAAGATTCTTTGCTGGTGATTGTAAAAGACCAATAATGTCTCCAACCAATTCGTCCTTGCTTTTCAAATTAACCAATGCGTCAAGATTTTCAGCACCAACATAAAAGCTCTCTTGTACATAAGCTGCTTTTAATTGAGGCTTACCTTCACCACCTTTTATATCTTTTGTGAAATCCTTGATTAAACGAGCCGGAGCGTTCACCACGCTTGAAAACATGATAGCTGTATTGCCTACAAGTTTTTCATATAATGGAGAATAATCAGTATCAACTGACTCCAGGGCTTTTTTAAACAACGTATTCTTTACAACGATCAGCTTTATATCATTCTTATAACAAGCTCTCCTTAACGAACTCGTTTTTGCAGCATTTAATGCTTCGATATCCGTTAAATAAAAGTTACCATATTCCTTCAATGTAGCTGATAGCTGTTCTATAATTGCGCCTTTATCTTCCTTTTTCATTGTTCATTCGTTTTAATAATTAACCTTCAACTGATTTCGGGTCAACTTTTATACCCAGACTCATTGTACTTGAAAGATAAACGCTTTTCATATAAGTACCTTTTGCCGCAGCAGGTTTCAATTTGATCAATGTAGAAACAAATTCTTTAGCATTGTCATAAATCTGATCGGGTGTAAATGACACCTTTCCAACCGATGTATGAACAATACCTGCTTTGTCTACTTTAAAATCAATTTTACCTTGTTTTACTTCTTTTACGGCCTGGCCTATATCATTCGTAACAGTTCCGCTCTTAGGGTTCGGCATCAAACCACGTGGTCCTAAAACACGACCCAGAGCTCCAATTTTACCCATAATAGAAGGCATTGTAATGATAATATCAATATCAGTCCAACCACCTTTAATTTTATCGATATATTCATCCAACCCAACATAGTCAGCTCCAGCTTCTTTAGCTTCAGCCTCTTTATCAGGAGTACATAATGCAAGAACCCTTGTCTGTTTACCAGTTCCGTGAGGAAGTGATACGACACCTCTCACCATTTGATTGGCTTTACGGGGATCAACACCTAAACGGACATCAATGTCTACAGAAGCATCAAATTTAGTAGTAGAAATTTCTTTTACTAAAGCAGAAGCCTCCTTCAATGAATATGATTTCCCTTCTTCAAGCTTACCCAAAGCCAACTTTCGATTTTTCGTTAATTTACCCATCTCAATTGACGTTTTATTGGTTAGTTAGTTTCCGGGAATTCCCCAGTTACAGTAATACCCATGCTTCGTGCTGTTCCGGCAACCATTTTCATTGCAGACTCAACAGTAAAACAATTTAAATCGACGATCTTGTCTTCAGCAATTGCTTTAACCGCATCCCAGGTAACTTGCGCTACTTTTTTACGATTAGGTTGAGCTGAACCTCCTTTAATCTTTGCAGCTTCCATTAATTGAATAGCTACAGGAGGAGTCTTTACAACAAAGTCAAAACTCTTATCAGCATAGTAAGTAATTACCACAGGCAATATCTTACCAGCCATTTCTTGGGTTCTGGCATTGAATTGCTTGCAAAACTCCATGATATTAATACCTTTCGAACCCAATGCAGGACCGACAGGAGGAGAAGGATTTGCTGCTCCACCTTTAATTTGCAGCTTTAATTGTCCAGCAATTTCTTTAGCCATTTCTCTAAATTTTTATATATTGATTAGTAATTCTGAAAAAGAATATATTATCCGTAACAATAAACTATTCCTTCTCAACTTGTACATAACTTAATTCAAGTGGTGTCTTACGTCCGAAGATTTTAACAATCACTTTCAGTTTCTTTTTCTCTGCATTCACCTCTTCTATCACCCCGCTAAAACCATTGAATGGGCCATAAGTCACTTTCACAGTTTCTCCAACATAAAATTGAATATCCAATTCCTCCGTTTGTTCCTGTAGCTCATCAACCGTACCTAAGACACGGTTCACTTCCGAAGGACGTAAAGGCACTGGATTTTCATGTCCGCCCAAAAAGCCGATCACATTAGGGATCTGCCGCAAACGATGCGCAACTTCACCAACTAAATTAGCCTCCACTAAGACATAACCAGGTAAATAAGCACGCTCTTTCATTACTTTTTTACCATTACGCATTGTGAATGTTTTTTCAGTCGGAATCAATACCTGAGATACGTAATTACCTAAATCTGTATTTTTAATTTCAGCTTCAAGGAACTCACGTACCTTATTTTCTTTTCCGCTTACTGCACGGAGAACATAAAATTTTTGTTGAGAATCTGACATCGCAAAAAGCGCTTAAAATTAGTAGATGATTTTCATCACTCCTTCAAAAATAAAGTCAATCGCAAAGATTAATGCTGCTATAATAAGGGAAGCAAACATAACAACAACAGCACTATTGGACAACTCCGATCTTGAAGGCCAGGAAACCTTATGTACAAGCTCGCTATACGAGTCTTTAAAATAAGCAAATACTTTTTTCATTAAAAATATAATTTATAGCACGGAAGGAGAGGCTCGAACTCCCGACACCTGGTTTTGGAGACCAGTGCTCTACCAACTGAGCTACTTCCGTATAATCATAGCTAACGTTTGTTAGCTATGATTGAATATTTTTCTTAGTCGATCAATTCAGTAATCTGACCAGCACCTACTGTACGTCCACCTTCACGAATAGCGAAACGAAGACCTACACTACAAGCTACCGGGTAAATCAATTCTACTGTAATTGTTACATTATCACCAGGCATAACCATTTCTACGCCATCAGGTAATGTAATTTCACCAGTTACGTCCAATGTACGGATATAGAATTGAGGACGGTATTTGTTATGGAATGGAGTATGACGACCACCTTCTTCTTTCTTCAGGATATAAACCTCTGCTTTAAACTTAGAGTGAGGTTTTACTTTTCCCGGATGACCAAGTACCATACCACGTTTGATAGCATCTTTATCAACACCACGAAGCAATAAACCTACGTTATCACCAGCCTGACCTTCGTCAAGAATCTTACGGAACATTTCAACACCGGTAACAACAGATTTCATATTTTCTGCACCTAAACCGATAATTTCAACTTCTTCACCAGTCTTAATAATACCAGTTTCAATACGACCTGTAGCTACAGTACCACGACCTGTGATAGAAAATACGTCTTCAACCGGCATAAGGAATGGTTTATCCACATCACGCGGAGGTAATGGAATCCAGCTATCAACTGCATCCATAAGTTCCATAATCTTATCTTCCCATACTGGTTCACCATTCAAACCACCTAATGCAGAACCTTGGATAACAGGAGTATTATCTCCATCAAAATTATAGAAAGAAAGCAATTCACGCATTTCCATCTCTACCAGTTCCAACATTTCAGGGTCATCAACCATATCACATTTATTCATGAACACAACCAAACGAGGAACGTTCACCTGACGTGCCAAAAGAATATGTTCGCGAGTCTGAGGCATAGGACCATCCGTTGCAGCAACAACAATAATAGCACCGTCCATCTGAGCAGCACCAGTAACCATGTTTTTCACATAGTCAGCGTGACCTGGACAGTCTACGTGAGCATAGTGACGATTAGCTGTTTCGTATTCTACGTGAGACGTATTAATCGTAATACCTCTTTCTTTTTCTTCCGGAGCGTTATCGATAGAATCGAATGAACGCAATTCAGAAAGACCTTTTTTTGCTAAAACAGTTGTAATAGCAGCAGTTAAAGTTGTTTTACCGTGGTCAACGTGACCAATTGTACCGATGTTAACATGCGGTTTCGTCCTGTTAAAATGTTCTTTTGCCATAATAAATTGTCTCTATTGTTAAGTATATCATTAAATTCATTCACAACTTCAGAGCCGGTGCCGAGACTTGAACTCGGGACCTCTTCCTTACCAAGGAAGTGCTCTACCGCTGAGCTACACAGGCATTTATCAAATCTTTAATTATCATCAGCCACTCTTAATTTATACTAAAACTATTTAGATTAAAAGATAAAGACTGATAAAACCACGCTTGAGCCTCTTGTCGGATTCGAACCAACGACCCCGAGATTACAAATCACGTGCTCTGGCCAACTGAGCTAAAGAGGCTTATCTATAAAAAACCGTCTCGCTTTTTAAGGCGAAACGGCTGCAAAGTTAGATATTTTTTATTATATACCAAAAATTATACGTCTTTTTTTTACTTAGCTCGAGTTTTTTCCTTCACCTTCGCCAATTGCTTTTCCAAAGCTGTGACAGCCTCATCAACTGATCCCTCAAAAGTGTCACTTATTTTTTCTGCAAAACAATCATTATTCTTAATCATTAACCGAATACTGGCTTGTTTATTATTAACCGTTTCGGGCTTTACCACACGCAGCGATACCTCTGCGGCAATAATACCATCATAAAACTGTTCCAGTTTTGAAACTTTTTTCTGGATAAAAGCTTCTAAACGATCCGTAGCATCAAAATGAATTGACTGAATTCTAATTTCCATAATTAACCTCCTTACTTTTTTGCTCTTGGATGAGCATGATACACTTTTTTCAACTCTTCAAAAGTAATATGCGTATACACCGAAGTAGATGCAAGACTACTGTGACCCAGCAACTCCTTTACAGCATTTAATTCGGCGCCATCATTCAACATACTCGTCGCAAATGAATGTCTTAATATGTGTGGACTACGTTTCCCTAACATCGGAATATCCGACAAACGTTTCCTTACAATATAATATACATTATATGGTGATAGCGGATTACCGTCTTTTCGTACGAAAAAATGACCGGATCCACCCAACCCTTGTTCTTCCTTTGCCTCTATATATACATCCATCATTTCTTTCAAACGGTCGGCAAAAGGAATGAGCCGTTGTTTATTTCGTTTCCCGTTCACCTTTAACAACAAGGCCGAAAAATCAACATCTTCATGATTCAAAGCAACCAGTTCCGATCGCCTTATTCCGGTCTCATAAAGAAGTTCTAATAAAAGCCGGTCTCTCAATCCTTCAAAATCATTTTGAAAATCAGCACTATCCAGCAAGTCTTCCATTTCCTTTTCTTTCACGAAACAGGGCAATGAACGCTTCTTTTTAGGACCAACGACAAAACGTAATGGATTTCCATCCACTACGCTTTGTCGTTGAAGATATTTAAAAAATGATTTTAACGAACTTAACTTACGGTTCACAGATACGGCAGTCATTTGCTGTTCCAGCAAATACACCATCCAATTACGTATTTGATCGACATCTATAAGATTGCAATCAAAAGATTCATTTTCCGTATATTCTTCTATATACGATTTAAATTGAAGCAAATCTCGCTCATATGCAATAACCGTATGAACAGAATAACCTCTTTCGTAACGAAGATAATTCAAAAAAGAATCAACAATCATATTACGTCACATCTTTATGCAACGAATATAAAAATAAAAACGGAATAAAACAAGCAAAAATGGAAATTTCGGGCAATTATTCTTCAGCTTGCTTTAATTGCTGAACATAAACGGCACGAATACGCTGCTTTCTCTTCTTCACAGAAGGTTTGATAAATGCCTGACGGCTTCTCAATTCCTTTACAACACCTGTTTTTTCAAACTTTCTTTTAAACTTTTTCAGCGCTTTCTCAATGCTCTCGCCTTCTTTCAATGGAACTACGATCATAAATTAATTTTTTATGTATTTTTTATATTTCACCCGTGAAAATCGGCCACAAAATTACAGATTGTTTTATTATTACCAAAACTTTTCTCTGATATTTTTTTAAGCTTGTTCAAATTACTACCAACTAAGACCCAAATCATATTCATTAAAAATACTCGATAAATTCTTTTTTCCCCACGTTTGTGCCGGGATATTTCTTTTCAAAGAAAAATTTAATATACTTTTGCATTCCAAATACAAAATTCAAACGATTATGGCTTTAATTAAATCTGTCAGAGGATATACTCCAGTCATCGGGAAAGACACCTATTTAGCTGAAAATGCAACAATTATTGGAGACGTAGTTATAGGCGACGGTTGCAGTATCTGGTTCAGTACCGTATTACGCGGTGATGTCAATTCCATCAGGATCGGAAATGGTGTAAATATACAAGACGGATCTGTTTTACATACTCTTTATGAAAAATCCACAGTTGAAATAGGAAACAATGTTTCTGTCGGACATAATGTAATCATCCATGGAGCTAAAATATGCGACAGTGCGCTTATCGGCATGGGTTCTGTGATTCTGGATCATGCAGTAATTGGAGAAGGCGCCATCATTGCAGCGGGTTCAGTTGTATTGAGCAATACGCAGGTTGAACCGGGAAGTATATATGCCGGTATTCCGGCTAAGTTTGTAAAAAAAGTAGCTCCCGAACAAGCAAAAGAAATAAATCAGAAAATAGCTAATAATTACCATATGTATGCATCCTGGTACACAAATGGAAATGATTGATTAATGCCGGTCAAGAATCAAAGAAATCAATTAATTATCAGTTGCCTCGCAACTTAGAAGTCAACTGAATATGAAATATCCGTTAAAAAAAGCATTCTGTATCCTCTGTATAATAATTATTGCAACTACATGGTATATTATTTACAACCAAGTCAATTTTAATGACATAGGCAGTTTTTACACCCTCCGTAAGCCAATACATGCACGGTTGGTTTTTGCAGGAGACCTGATGCAACATATACCACAGGTAAACGCTGCCCGGACAAACATGGGAGGTTACGATTATACCTCATCTTTTCAAGGTCTAAAAGAAATAGTAGAACAAGCGGACATAGCAATTTTTAATCTTGAGACAACACTTACTCCAAAAAATCATTATACAGGCTATCCGTTATTCCGCTCGCCGGCACAATTAGCTGATGCAATCAAAAATATAGGAATAGACATTGCCGTATTAGCCAACAATCATATATGTGACAATGGCCGGATTGGAATTGAATTCACAACATCACGCCTTGATTCATTAGCCATTGCATACACCGGCGCTTTCATAGACAGTCTGCAATATCAACAATTAAATCCATTGAATTTTACGGCAAACGGTCTACATTTTGCATTATTAAACTATACATACGATACCAATGGAATGCCTGTCCCAAAAGGCACAATTGTAAATTTAATCGACACAACAGTTATTGAACACGATCTGCAAAAAATAGATCGTACTAAAACTGATTGTGTAATTGTTTTTTTTCATTGGGGAGACGAATATGTACGCCAGCCTAATAAAAAACAACAAATGTTAGCCGACTTTTGTCATAAACGAAATGTTGAAATTGTAATGGGCAGTCACCCACATGTAATTCAACCGGTTGAAGCATTCTATGATGAAGACAGCATCATCCGCTCCGTTACAGTATACTCCTTAGGTAATTTGGTCTCAAATCAACGGGAACGCTACAGGAATGGCGGACTTGTCATTACATTGGACATTGAAAAAACGAAAAATAACCCCATCCGTATAAATCCGTACTATACTCCCGTATGGGTTCAACTACCCGGTTATCGAATTATTCCACCTACAATCGGAGATACATTATCAATATCCGAAACTCAACGCATATCTTACCAACAATTTTTGGATGATACACGAAAACTTTTAAAACACAATGAAGTATTTAAAGAGAGATAGTGTACGCTAAATCAGATTTGTTGGTATTCTGTAAATCCGTTTAAACGACAAAACAATTAAACGTAACATTAAGAGATAGTTCTTTGAGTATCTTTTCCGTCACACCACTATTTTGTCGCACATATTCACTAACAATACATCCGGCCTCTTCTATTAATTTCGGATTTGCAAGAAATTTATCCATTTGACTAACAAAAGCAGTCCCATTCGCTAAGGTAAACCCGCCACCATTAGCAATTAAATCCTTCGCCTCCTTAAATTTTTGGTATTTAGGACCAAATAAAGTCGGAAGACCATAAACAGCAGCCTCCAACGTATTATGAATCCCATCTCCG
Organism: Tannerella sp.; assembly: GCA_031285565.1. Lineage (GTDB taxonomy): Bacteria > Bacteroidota > Bacteroidia > Bacteroidales > Tannerellaceae > Tannerella. The sequence goes on from JAITVY010000028.1 coordinate 58,954, forward strand.
AACCCACCACCAATATAAGCCACCTGACCATACCGATAGACTGAAGAAAGCAAACCAAAACTGTCTATAATCAAACAATCCTTATCCGCTATATTTTGATCATTTGTTTCTGATAAGCGCACAGACGGTCTTCCCAACTTCGAAGCAATGTCCATTAAATGCGCCCGGTGTATTTCATGAGGAGCAATAATCAATTTTATTTCAGGATGCTCATTAAAATAAGGAATCAGAATATCTTCATCAGGTGCCCATGTACTTCCTGCGACCAGAACCAGTTGCCCCCCATTACCAACAAATTCCTCTATAATAGGTAGCAATCGAGCCTGACGCTGCACATCCAATACCCGGTCAAAACGTGTATCACCACAAACACTCACATTTGTAATTCCAAATTCTGAAAGTAATTGTGCAGAATTATCATCTTGTACAAACAAACGGCTATAACACTTCAATGCCTTCAGATACCATTTCCCATAAGGTTTAAAAAACAATTGCTCTTTTCGGAAAATAGCTGATATAATATAAGTCGGTATTTTACGCCGTTTAAGTTCCAATAAATAATTCAACCAAAACTCATATTTAATAAAAATGGCCATTGCCGGATTGGCTAAATTAATGAATTTATTCACTTTATACGGAGTATCAAACGGAAGATAACACACAACATCAGCCTCGTCATAATTCTTTCGAACCTCGTATCCCGAAGGAGAAAAAAATGTCAGCAATATTTTATAATGGGGATACTTCTTACGTATAGTTTCTATGACCGGACGTCCCTGTTCAAACTCTCCTAACGATGCCGCATGAAACCATATATATTTTGCATTCCGGTCAATATGTTCACGTAATATCCCATTCGTACGCCACTGCCCTAAACGGGTCATACGAGCTTTCCGATTAAAAAAAGAAGCCATTTCCACCGAAAAAGCGTATAAATGTATAATCAATGTATATACCGCCCGCATCATTATTTCAAAACATCAATTGCTTGTTGAATACGGCGTAAAGTTTCTTCTTTTCCAAGAGCTTCTGTAATCTGAAAAATATGAGGACCTGTACTCATGCCAACCAAGGCTAAACGTAATGCATTCATAATATTACCCAAATGATAGCCTTTTTGCTCGATCCAATCTTTCACAGTCGTTTCTGTTCCCTCTATATCAAAAGGTTCACAAGCCTTAAAAACATCAATCAATTCTCCTAATTGTACTGCACTATCTTCTTTCCATCGTTTCTTGGCAGTTTTCTCATCATACCCGGTAGGTGCCACAAAAAAGTAAGATGCCTGTGTCCAGAATTCGGGAATAAAACTCACACGTTCTTTCACTAGACCTACAACTTTTTCCACATAGGAAAATGCAGTTTTTATTCCATGACTCTCAAGTATCGGTATGAACATGTTGGCTAGCTTCTGATTTGAATATCCCTGGATATATTGATGATTAAACCATTTACCCTTCTCATAATCAAACTTCGCTCCGCTTTTACTACAATGACTCAAATCAAAAAGGTCAATCATCTCCTGTATCGAAAGCAATTCCTGATCATTACCCGGATTCCAGCCCAGTAAAGCCAGAAAATTAACAACAGCTTCCGGTAAATAACCACTCTCACGATAGCCCGAAGAAACCTCTCCACTTTTCGGATCATGCCATTCCAAAGGGAAAACAGGAAAACCCAACCGGTCACCGTCCCGTTTGCTCAACTTTCCACCACCTTCAGGTTTCAGTAACAAAGGCAAATGCGCAAACAAAGGCATTGTATCCTCCCAATCCAGGTATCTGTATAACAATACATGTAATGGTGCACTTGGAAGCCATTCTTCCCCCCGTATAACATGAGTAATTTTCATTAAATGATCATCCACTATATTAGCCATATGATAAGTAGGCAATTGATCAGCCGATTTATATAACACCTTATCATCTATAATTGAAGAATTGATAACTACTTCGCCACGAATCAAATCATTCACCACTATATTTTTATCCGGCTCAATCTTGATACGCACCACATAACGATGACCTGCATCAATCAACGATTTCACATCCTCATCCGAAAGAGTCAATGAATTTCGCATTTGCATCCGCGTTGATGCATCATATTGAAAATTAGGAATTTCTTTTCGCTTAGAGTCCAATTCTTCCGGCGTATCAAATGCTAAGTACGCCAATCCGGCAACTAAAAGTTGATCAACATATTTTTTATAGATGTCCTTTCGCTCACTCTGACGGTATGGACCATAATTACCCCCTACTACTCCTACCCCTTCATCAAAAGTAATTCCCAGCCATTTGAAAGATTCGATAATGTACTCTTCTGCCCCGGGAACGAATCGTTGCGAATCGGTATCTTCAATACGAAGAATCATTTCACCATTTTGTTGCTTGGCAAACAAATAATTGTATAAAGCCGTACGAACACCGCCAATATGAAGCGGTCCCGTCGGACTGGGAGCAAAGCGTACTCTTACCATAATCAGTCTGTTCTTAAATTAAAGGACTAGTCAGTTTACCAAACCAATCCCGTCTACTTGTATTTCACGGGCAAAATTAGCGTTTTTTTTGTCATCTCGAACATTTTTACATATATTTAGGGCTGAAAAGAACAGCTAAGATTTATCTTTTTTAAGTATGAAACGAAGTATTTATTAATTCAAAATTCAACATTTAAAATTTGAAATGGAAGATCGACCATAGCTAATCCGGAATTTTGAATTAATAATTTTAAATAGAAACAATCGTATGAAATCAAGAAAAACGACTATACAATCTATTGCATATTTTATCATTACGGCAATGCTTATAGCATATTTCTTTCCACGTGAAGGAAAATTCCGTTATCAATTCTTTGAAGGCAAACCCTGGAAATACGGATTACTGACCGCACCGGTAGATGTACCTATATACAAAACAGAAGATGAATTAAATGCCGAAAAAGACACGATCCGTAAACGATTTGAACCTTATTACCGGGTCAATTCGGATGTTAAAAACATTCAGATAGAAAAATTAAATACAGACTTTAAACCTTCTGCAACCCAGAAACCCGGAAGTGTCGCCTATGTACGATACATCAATACCCAGCTAAGTAAAATATACGATAAAGGAATCCTTTTACCATCAGATATCGAAGAACTGAAGCAAAAAGAACAAACACGCATCTATATTTTAAAAAATAACCTTTCCGAACTTAAAAACATTAAAGACTTTTATTCTACGAAATCAGCATATGAAGAAATCATCGATAAAACACCGCTTACATTAGATAAAGAGGTATTAAAATCATATAATATCAATAATTATCTGGTTGAAAACATTACCTATGATAAAGACATGTCCGAACGGATATTAAATGAACAAATCCAGCGTATCCCTCTGTCAACCGGAATCATACAGGCTGGCGAACGGATTGTCGACAGGGGTGAAATCATTGATGGCAGAACTTTTAATGCCCTTCGTTCTCTCAAAATTATACACGAAACCAAATCAGGTGGAAATCAACGAACCGGAGTAATCTGGGCCGGACAATTAATTCTCGTTTTCGGTATTTTATTTTGTTGTGCAATCTATCTGGCCACTTTTTCACCCGAAATATTCTATAATCGCCGGAATGTATTATTCATTCTGTTATTTATTCTCTCCTTCTGTATTCTTTCGGAAGTAGTCGTTAAATACGACCTTACGAATATATACGTTATCCCATATGCAATTATGCCGATTATTGTTCGAACATTTTTCAGATCGCATACAGCCTTGTTTACGCATTTGATTACCGTTCTTCTATGCTCATTGGTTGCACCCTTTGCGCACGAATTTTTGTTGATGCAAATTATAACCGGAATTGTCGTTATTTTTACATTAAAAGAATTAACACAACGTTCGCAACTACTACGTTGTGCATTTTTCATCTTACTATCTTACATACTATGTTATCTAAGCTTATCACTCTATCAGGAAGGTGATCTCAATAAAATCAACTGGCTGGTACTTATTTTCTTCGGAATAAACTTCATTCTGCTGATGTTTTCATATCTTTTGATTTATGTATTGGAAAAAATGTTCGGATATGTCTCTTCCATTACATTAGTAGAATTGTCCAATATTAATACACCTATATTAAAAAAATTATCAGAAACAGCTCCAGGAACTTTTCAACACTCAATGAATGTCTCAATCCTGGCAGCCGAAGCAACCGCAAAAGTCGGAGGAGATGTGCAATTAGTTCGTACCGGTGCATTGTATCACGATATAGGCAAAATGGTGAATCCCGCCTTTTTTACCGAAAATCAAAAAGGAGGAGTAAATCCACATGATAATTTACCATTCGAAGAAAGTGCGCAAATTATTATTAGCCACGTAACCGAAGGAGTAAAAATGGCTGAAAAAGCTAAACTGCCACAGGCAATTATCAATTTTATCCGTACACATCATGGTACCGGAAAAACAAAATATTTCTATAACTCTTATAAAAATGCCTATCCCGATCAACCAATTGACGAAGAACTATTCACATATCCCGGCCCAAATCCTTATACAAAAGAAACCGGTGTTCTGATGATGGCCGATGGTGTCGAAGCTGCTTCCAGAAGTTTGAGCGAATATACAGACGAATCTATCAAAGGATTAGTTGATAAAATTATTGATGGACAAATAGCAGACAATTTATTGCAGAATACCCCTCTGACCTTCAATGACATCAGTATCACCAAAGCTACATTTATCGACAAACTCAAAACGATGAATCATACCCGGATCAGTTATCCCGATCTGAAAACCAAAAATAACGATAAAACCAAAATCAGGTATTAACAAATCCTAAATCCCTAAAGAGACCTTTAGGAGTATCATGCTATTTATCCTATCAAAATGACGATGGTTTGTATTTCATTTTCAATTCAACATTAATTCTCCACATCATAATGCAGAATTATTTGCCGGAATTCCGGGTACACTTGCATTTGTTGATAAGCACTATCTAATATTTCACGGATAGAAAGAATAGGCATAGACAATTCTAACTTCAGCATAATCTGACGAATGTGGAGAGTTTGTACTCTGGTAACCGGTGGAACAAAAGGTCCGAAAACCTGAGCTTTCAATTCTCTTTTCAAAGTCGTTGCATAAATAGCGGACATTTTTCCTAAAACCAGCTCATTCCTGCTTCGTAAAATCAAAGTGATCAACCGTGAATAAGGAGGATACTTAAACATCTTACGTTCAGACAAATGCAGATGAGTCATATTGGCATAATCAAAAGATTGCACCATTTGTAGTAAAACATGTTCCGACTGCGAAGTTTGTATGATAACAGTACCCTGCTTATGTCGGCATCCGGCACGGCCACTGACCTGTAACATTAATTGGAATGCACGTTCATGTGCACGAAAATCAGGATAATTCATCAAACTATCCGCATTTAAAACACCCACGACACTGACTTGTTCAAAGTCCAATCCTTTGGCGAGCATCTGGGTTCCAACCAATATATCAGACTTACCATCCCTGAAATCCGCTAAAATCCGCTCATAAGCTCTACGAGTACGTGCCGTGTCCATATCAAGCCGTTCTGTTTTCGCGTCAGGGAAAAGCATCGATATTTCTTCTTCTACTTTTTCCGTACCGAAACCTACCAGCTTGATGTCTTTACTTCCACACGAAGGACATTGGGCAGGCAAGGGTATAGAGTAACCACAGTAATGACAAACCAAGCGATTAGTTCGTTTATGATACGTCAAACTAACATCACAATGCAGGCAATGAGGAACTTTTGCACAAGTATTGCAAACCATCATAGGAGCAAAACCACGTCGATTCTGAAATAATAAGACTTGTTCTCCGGCTTGTAACGCTTCTCCAATCGTATCTTTTAGTAATGGAGAAAACAAACCCGCCTTCATAACCTTTTTTCGTCTTAACTCCCGTACGTTTACCAAATGAATCTCAGGCATCATAGCCTCCCCAAACCGTGTATCTAATGAAACAAATCCATACTTCCCTGTTCTCGCATTAAAATATGAATCCAATGAGGGCGTAGCAGAACCCAGTAAAGCCTTCCCGTTATGCATATAAGCCAACATAATTGCAGCATTCCTTGCATGATAACGCGGAGCAGGATCCTGCTGTTTATACGAAGGTTCCTGTTCTTCGTCTACAATCACTAAGCCTAAATTAGAAAACGGTAAAAATAAGGATGAACGAACGCCCAAAATAACCATTGGCTCTTTCGAATGTAATAATCTGTTCCATATTTCTACCCGTTCATGATCAGAAAACCCGGAATGATAAACCAGCAGTTTATTTCCTAAAGCACGGCTCAACCGCTCTGTTAAATGGGTAGTTACAGCAATTTCGGGAAGCAGATATAAAACCTGTTTTCCCTGTTTTAAAGTATCTGATATCAAGTGCAGATAGATTTCCGTTTTTCCACACGACGGAACTCCATGCAATAAACAAACAAATTTCGATTGAAAAGATTTTCTTATTTCATTATAAGCAATATACTGCGCTTTCGTTAATTTATTTAATGACTCATCTGATCCTGATGAGTAAGCCAGTCGGCTAATCTCTTTGTTATAACAAACCAATATACCGCGCTTGATCAAACCATCTAATACTGCTGCTGTTTGGCCACTTTCTTCCAACAAAAACTTTTTGGAAACATCTTTACTCTCAGGCTGAAAAGGTTGTGCTAAATGAAGATAGAAAAGCAATAACTCCTCCTGTTTTTTTGCACGTTTCAGCAATCCGAAAACCGGTGTCAAATCCTCTTCTTTGCTGTAATTATCTGATAAACGAACGTATGTTTCAGTCTTTGGTACAAATCCACGCTTCAACTCTTCGCTGATAGAAACGGCACCTTTCGACATTAACAAATTCAAAAGCGGAATCATATTATGTAAACCCGTACTTTTCTCCAGTTCAGCAACACTTAAATGACTCTTTCCTGAAAATGCATCCAAAATAGCCTGTTCCCTCTTCGACAGAGGTTCTTCAGCCTCAAAATCATCAATATAAGAAACAATTGTTTCACTCTCCAATTTCAAACCGGAAGGTACAGCTGCTTTATAGACATCGCCTAATTTACATAAATAATAAGAAGCAAGCCATTCCCAGAAACCGACTTGTTTAGAACATAATATGGGAGTCTCATCCAGTAAAGCAAAAATCTCTTTTACAGCATACGAAGAATCGGGTTCCTGCTCGTGGATTTCTTTAACAATTCCGGTATAATAACGCTTTTTGCCAAAAGAAACAATTACCCGGCAATTCGGTTGAATAACGGGTAACATCTCATTCGGGATACGATAAGTATAGGTATTCTCAAGTGGTAATGGTAATATGACCTCAGCGTATTTCATACATAAAACACAAGCATCCCAATATGCTCTTCATATATATAATTGAAAACAGAGCAGAAATTTTAAATATATTTTCTGCTCTGAATAACTTAGTAACTGTTTAAATTTTGTCCGCGAAAAATCTAAGGCGGATTTTAGAAATAAACCGCAGCCGAAATTGACCACATACGGTTTTTTCCGGAAGAGTCATCTACTTCAAAATCGTAATTATCCGTAAATCCCCAGCTATATGTTACTCCTACCTGCAAGAGTCTCAAAACTTCGGCACCAATGCCTAAATTTAATCCCGTATCAAAACTTTTTGATTCAATTTGTCCCTTTATAGTATCCCAGACTTTATCTCCGGCTACACGGAAGCTAAAATAAGGTCCGGCAGCAACGTACGGCTTCACAATCGGCACCATGCTAAACTTATATTTCAAATTGACAGGAACATCTATATAATCATTTTTAATGCTCTCATTATCATACTCGAACCCTTTTTGAGAATATAATACAGCAGCATCTACACCTAAACCATCTCCTCCTATTTCTATAGTCGGCCCTATATGAAATCCGGTTACATTATCCGGACTAATTACGTCTTTACTAAATGACACTTTTGCTATATTGACACCACCTTTAACTCCAAAACGAAATTGTGCATTGGCCACAGGCGCCATTAAAATAACGAAGGCCATCAATAGTAACCATTTCTTCTTTTCCATAAGAATATCCTCCTATTCATTTTTTAAATTAATTATACCTATTAAAAAACAAAGCAATACCAAAAGAGTTTTCAGTTTATCCTATTATTTTTAAAATTCCGCATTTTTAGGAGTCCGCGGGAAAGGAATCACATCCCGTATATTAGTCATACCGGTCACAAATAACAACAATCGTTCAAAACCAAGACCAAATCCGGAATGCGGAGCAGTACCAAAACGACGGGTATCCAGATACCACCAGATATCTTTCGTTGGCACTCCCATCTCTTTAGCACGATTTGACAATCGGTCAAGATCCTCTTCACGCTGCGAGCCTCCGATAATCTCTCCGATTTTCGGAAACAACACATCCATAGCCCGAACCGTTTTACCGTCATCATTTTGTTTCATATAGAACGATTTAATCTCTTTCGGATAATCCGTCAGGATTACCGGACATTTGAAATGATCTTCCACCAGATAACGTTCATGTTCAGACGCCAGATCTGCACCCCAATATATAGGAAATTCAAACTTGTGACCATTCGATACAGCATCCTCCAATATTTTCATACCCTCTGTATATGTCAGGCGGATAAAGTTTTGTTTAAGTACAAAATTCAACCGGTCAATCAGTTCTTTATCGAACATATCGTTCAAAAACTGAATATCGTCAGCGCAATAATCCAATGCCCACTGCAAACAGTACTTTATAAAATCTTCGGCCAACTGCATATTTTCGGCGATCTCATTAAAAGCAACTTCAGGCTCAATCATCCAGAATTCAGCCAGATGTCGCGGAGTATTCGAATTTTCAGCACGAAAAGTAGGTCCGAATGTGTATATAGCCCCTAATGCCATAGCAGCTAATTCACCTTCCAGTTGACCCGAAACAGTAAGACTGGTTTGCTTTCCGAAAAAATCATTATTATACACACGTAAACCGTTTTCGTCATATTCAACTTCATCCGGAGCCAGTGTTGTTACCTGAAACATTTGTCCTGCTCCTTCACAGTCTGATCCGGTGATTATAGGTGTATGAAAATAAAAGAAACCTCGTTCATGAAAGAAAGTATGGATAGCCATTGCCATATGATGGCGAATACGAAAAATTGCACCGAAAGTATTCGTACGGGGACGCAAATGAGCAATCTCACGCAAAAACTCCATCGAGTGCCCCTTTTTCTGCAAAGGATATGTATTAGCATCAGCTGCTCCGTAAATCTGAATTTCTTCAGCTTGCAATTCTACACTTTGTCCTTGTCCCTGAGACTGTACCAGTATTCCTGTAATATTTAAACAAGCACCCGTTGTTATTGGTTTCAGATATTCTTCACCAAATTTCTCAATATCAACTACTACCTGCAAATTATGAATTGTAGAACCATCATTTAATGCAATAAAACCTACTTGCTTATTTCCTCTTCGCGTACGTACCCAACCTTTTACATTTAACGTTGAGCCATATGTATTCATTTTCAATACATCTACAATTTTGGTCCGTTCCATACCTCTCTCGTTCTGATTTTTTATTATATCATATATATGCTTTTATTCAAAAGCACCCATTCTTAGCATATTAACTTCTCTTTCATTCAAATAACGCCATTTCCCACGACTCAGATTCTTTTTCGTCAAACCGGCAAAATATACCCGGTCAAGTCTCATTACATGATATCCAAGTGATTCAAACATACGGCGTACAATACGATTCCGACCGGAATGAATTTCTATACCAACCTGCTTTCTGTCTTCTTCATTGGCATAACTAATTGCATCTGCATGAATTTCACCATCCTCCAATTCGATACCATTGGCAAGTTTCTCCATATCTTCAATCGAAACGTCTTTATCCAACCATACATGATAAATCTTTTTCTTTTTGAAAGAAGGGTGCGTCAGTTTCGAAGCTAAATCACCATCATTCGTCAACAGTAAAACCCCTGTCGTATTACGGTCTAAACGTCCTACTGGATAAATACGTTCCTCACAGGCATGCTTTACAAGCTCCATCACGGTCAAACGCCCCTGAGGGTCATCAGATGTCGTTACACAGTTTTTCGGCTTATTCAATAAAACATACAACTTTGCTTCAATCTGTACCGGCTGATCATGGAAAGTTACTTTATCCTGGCGGGTAATCTTTGTACCCAATTCAGTAATAACCTGATCATTCACTTTCACCACGCCTGCCTGAATAAATTCATCCGCTTCACGGCGTGAACATACACCCGCATTCGCTAAAAATTTATTCAATCGGATCGGCGCATTCGGATCGGTTAATGCTTCTTTATATTTTAACTGTTTTTGAACGCTATATTTCGCATTCGGATTATAGTTGCCTCTTGGTTGCGATCTGTTATAGTTCTGGTTTCGGCCTCCGCCTCCTCTGTTATCATAAGAAGGACGACCTCCTCTGTTGTCATAACCACCTCTGTTATCATAGCCTCCCCTATTATCATAAGAACGACCGCCTCCTCTGTAATCGCCGGATTGCTGGCCGCCACGATAGTTTCCATCCTGATTAGGACGTCTCGAATACGACGAACGATTATCACGATTTCCATAGCCTGAACCGCCATCCTGAGAATTATAAGAACGCTGACCATACTGAGATGGCTGCGATGAATACCCACCACGTCTGTCTCCCTGATCGGACTGTGAATATCGTTGCTGATAATTGCCCCTATCATTATTACCCTGATGATAGTTACCTCTATCATTACCTTGCTGGTTATAATTTACACGTTGACTGTCTTTTATACGCGGCCTTTTACCTGAGCCACCTGATGCAGGCCTATGCCCTTCAACCTGATAACCACTTCCATCTCTCCCTGCATGATAAGCAGGTCTTCGCTCTTGCGAATTTGTGTTTTCACCTTGCCCCCCAACAATTCTTTTTCGTTGACGTGGTTGGGTTCCGTCTCTTTCTTCTGTGTTCATTTTTTGTGATAGCAATTAATGTGTTAAACCTTTGGGGTCTCACGACTCCACTCTTTTTTCTATATGCCTAAATAATTATGAGGCGTTATCGCCTTCAACTCTTTTTTCACAGCTTCACTTAACTGCAACGAATCAATAAATTGTGCAATAGACTGTTCTGTGATTCCTTCATTCGTGCGTGTCAATGCCTTTAAAGCCTCATAAGGTTTCGGATAACCTTCCCTGCGCAAAATGGTCTGAACAGCTTCAGCTACAACAGCCCAATGTGCTTCTAATTCGCAAGACAACGCCTTTTTGTTTAATAACAATTTATTCAAGCCTTTTGTTAAGCTTTGAAATGCAATCTCAATATGTGCCAATGGTACACCGACATTTCGTAAGACTGTTGAGTCCGTTAAATCCCTCTGTAAACGGGATATAGGCAATTTAGTACTCAAATGAAGCAGAATCGCATTTGCAATACCTAAATTTCCTTCCGCATTCTCGAAATCTATCGGATTCACTTTATGAGGCATAGCCGATGAACCGACTTCGCCCTCTTTGATTTTTTGTTTAAAATATTCCATTGAGATATATTGCCAGATATCGCGGCACATATCTATCAGGATTGTGTTAATACGTCCTAAACCATCAAACAATGCTGCCAGGTTATCATAATTCGAAATCTGAGTTGTCCATTCTTCACGCTTCAAACCTAACACTTCATTCACAAACCGGTTTCCGAATGCCCGCCAGTCATACGTCGGATAAGCTACACAATGGGCATTAAAATTGCCTGTGGCTCCACCAAATTTAGCCGAAATCGGAATCGCTTTCAGTGAATCAAGCTGTTGCTCCAACCGATAGACAAATACCTGCATTTCCTTTCCCAAACGGGTAGGCGAAGCCGGTTGACCATGAGTCTTTGCCAGCATAGGAATATCTTTCCATTCTTCGCTATATCTTTTCAAGATATCAACTACAGATTGTAAACCCGGATAATAAACCTCAAGCAAAGCCTCTTTAATCGAAAGCGGAACTGCTGTATTATTAATATCCTGCGATGTCAACCCGAAATGAATAAACTCTTTATAATCCTGTAGCGAAAGTTCATCAAATTTCTCCTTAATAAAATATTCTACAGCTTTAACATCATGATTGGTGGTTTGTTCAATTTTTTTGATGCGCATGGCATCCTCTTCCGAAAAATCCTGATAAATACCTTTTAAAGCCTGCTTTATTTCCGGACTGTCAATAGATTTTAATTGGGGTAGAAAACCAGCTAACATATTGAAATACTCAACTTCAACACGTACCCGATACTGAATCAATGCATATTCTGAAAAATAAGAAGACAATACTTCTGTCTTATCCCGATATCTTCCATCAACGGGAGAAATAGCAGTCAAAGCTGAAAAACCCATTCGCAATTTATATTAAGTGAGCGTACAAAGATACGCATTTTCTATAAAACAATCGTATTTCTTCAAATATAAAAAATGAAAAAAACGGCAAATTCTAAATGTTTTAAGTAGCGAGTGCAGAAAACAAGCTTGCTTGGATTATGCCGAGTCACGCAAAACATCTAATACAATTGAATATTTTTATATCAACACATAAATATTATCAATGACAATAAAAAACTAAATGAATTATTTTCTTGTTATTTTTGTAACAACTTGTTTAAATATTACTTATTATATTCATGGGAAATTTAAACAAGCGGTAAATATTAATAATGAAAAATTATAAGTCATGAAAAAATTAACAGCTTTAATCGTATTAGTTTTAGGACTATTTATACAAAATAGTGATGCCAGAACATTTGATTTATTCAAGCTTCCTTATCCTACAGATGCATTAGAACCCGTAATCAGTAAACAAACCGTAGAACTACATCACGGAAAACACGTACAGGCATATCTCGATAAACTGAATAAACTGATTCAGGGTACATCATTCGAAAATGCAACTTTAGAAGATATTGTTCGCAATTCCGAAGGTGACATTTTTAATAATGGCGCTCAGGTCTGGAATCATGAAATCTATTTTAATACATTCTCTCCAAAAGGCGGAGGCGTTCCATCAGGAGCTCTGGCAGAAGCAATCAATAAACAATTTGGAAGTTTTGAAGCATTCAAAAAAGAATTTAACAATGCCTCTACTGCAATTTTCGGTTCAGGCTGGTCCTGGTTAGCCAAAGACAAATCCGGTAAATTGGTTATTCTAAAAGAAAGCAATGCAGGCAATCCGCTTAAAGCAGGATTAACGGCTCTACTTGGGTTCGATGTGTGGGAACACTCCTACTACCTCGACTATCAGAATCGTCGTGCAGATCATGTAAATGCATTATGGAATATTATCGACTGGAAAGTGGTAGAAAAAAGATTTAATGAGAAATAATAATTTAGAAGCTAAAAAAATATGGAAACATTCAACGATATTATCAAAGGAGACAAACCTGTTTTAGTCGATTTTTATGCTACATGGTGCGGACCATGTAAAGCCATGAGCCCGGTTATTGAAGAAATCGGTAAAGAAATGCATGGCGAAGTACGAGTCCTTAAAATTGATGTTGATAAAAACCAGGAAGTATCGACACAATTTCAGGTACAAGCAGTGCCAACCCTGATCATCTTTAAAAAAGGAGAAGCGGTTTGGCGTAATGCAGGTGCTATGGATAAAGCATCCTTAGTTCAGCAAATTAAAAATTTTATTGAATAAAGTATTTTCCCTTTTCAGGTATAATTAAGAAGGGTGTATTAAAGTTGCTTAGTGAGCAATCTTTAATACACCCTCTTAACATATTATCCAAATATTGTTTCCGGTTCTTTCCTTGCAGAATAAGCCTTTATAAACTTTTTCCCGGCAAGTTTATATAAGATTCCTCCAAAATGACGGGAACACTGCGGGCACACAATAATGCAGCGCGCGCAAACAATACACTCTTTTTTATCTGTCTTTCGTGGATTATTTTCCGGAATCGCATGAACAGGACATTGAACCACACAAGTTCCACATTCGTTACACTTTTTATCACCTTTAGGATGTATAGGCAATTCCCCGGGTACCTCATAAGGCTTGTTGCCTTTCGGAGTCACATCCGGTAAAGATGTCACATCATTAGTAGAACGAATGATATCCAGACTTTCGTCTGCAAATTTCTTAATCAGAATAATATCCTGTTCATCCGGTCTGCCGGCTCCTACCTGAGGGAATATAGCATGTTGGGCAATAAATGCACCGGCAGAAATCACCTTATATCCATTTGTCTCAACAACATCTCTCAATTCGAGTAAAGCATCATCATAATCACGATTTCCATAAACGCATACAATAATTGCAGGAGTATCATTACCCTTAAACTTGTTTAAACCCTCCAATGCTTTTGCCGGAATACGACCGGCATAAACAGGTACACCCACAATAAACAAATCCCGGCTTCCGGAAATAACATCGCTGTCAGGTGCTTTCTGTGTGATATTAAATGTTGTTATATTTCCACTTACCTGTCCGGCTATCAACTTCGTGATCTTTTTTGTAGTATTGGTTGCACTGAAATAGACTAGGTTTATATTTGATATTTCCATCTTGATTATATTTTTACATTCTTACTGGTATATCACATGTGCAAATATACAAACACACTTGCAAAAAGCAAGTACAACTGTCCAATATTTTATTTATATCACCTCATAATCAAAACAGGCCGGCAAACAAACACAGTATCATTATCCCCCCAATTAAAATAGATACTCTATCAATAGGGCTATCACATATTTATTTATTTAATTTGCATTAACATTCATAAACCAGTAAACAAACATAATACAACCAATGGAGTTTTCAGATAAAAATGAAAAGATAAGTCTATCAAGTATTATAACGGAATTGTTTCTCCTTTTGATTGTATTGACTTTTCTATTCAAGGATATCAGATATTATGTACTTGATTTACCTATATATAGTCTGTTTAAAGATTCTTTTTATTTCGCATACTATTGGAGCGTTATCAAATCTATTATTTGGAGCATAGTCGTTGTTGCAGGGCTTATTATCATAATTTTCGAAAAAATAAAAGATATAAGAATAGAAAAAAAAATTAAAATGGGCATTGGTTATAGACTCTTTGACATTATATATTTGTTTGCATTTATTTTTGGCTGCTATCTTTTGGCTTCCGAACTTATTATTCCTTACGGACAAGCCCTATATAAAGACAAAGACTTGGCATATGAAGAAGTTGACATTCCTATTGAAAAGTTAAGATATTCTACAAATACTAAAGGCATACGCAGTTCAAAAAAATACCGTTTAGGTAATTTCAAACCAGATAAATGGCAGTACAAACAAATGGAAAAAGTCAAAAATCAATGGGGAGATGAAGTCGATTTAAGGATTTATTATATGCCAAATACGAAAATCATCTTGAAATGGGACATAATTAATCACAACAACAATTAACCACTATATAAACATCAAGTATGAAACAAATAACATGTCTCTTTCTACTATTTTCGGTTTGTTTAAACCTATATGCAAAAGACGAAACTACCTTCTCTGTATTACAACTCAATCTATGGCATGGAGGAACAAAAGTACCTGACGGTTATCAGGGCATACTGGATGTCCTGGATGAAGTCAACGCCGATGTTGTTTTCTTATGTGAGATCAGGAACTCTAAAGAATTTATGCAGGAAATCCTGAAAGATCTCGAAAAACGCGGAAAACATTATTATGGGGAGACACTGGACTTATCGGTAGGCATACTATCCAAGTTTAAGCCCGACAGTATTGTAAAATGTTGCATAGTACCCGGTGATGAACACCGGGCTATGCTTAAAGCCCTGGTTCCGGTAGCCGGTCAGCCCGTTTGTTTTTATGCATGCCATTTGGACTATACGCACTACGAATGCTACTTGCCACGCGGGTATAGTGGCACCTCATGGGAAAAGATTGACGGGCCTGTAACCGACGAAGAAACTGTCCTGGAAGCTAACAGGCTATCATTTCGTGATGAAAGCATCCGTGCTTTTATCCAGGATGCGCAAACCGAAATAAGCCGGGGACGTTCGGTTATTATGGGAGGCGATTTCAACGAGCCCTCACATCTGGACTGGCAATCGGATACAAAAGATTTATTTGATCATAATGGCGCCATTATTAACTGGGATTGCTCGGTAATGCTCCATAAGGCCGGATTTAAAGACGTATACCGCGAAAAATACCCCAATCCGGTAAACTATCCGGCATTCACATTTCCTGCCGGAAATAAGTTAGCCGAAGAAGCAAAACTTGAAAAACTGGCATGGGCGCCCGAAGTTGACGAACGCGACCGGATTGATTTCATCTATTATCACCCGGTAAATACTGCCGTATCTTTACAGGAAAGTATATTAGTCGGGCCGTCCGAAACAGTTCTCCGGGGAAAAATAGTAGAGAATGATTCTAAAGATAAGTTCTTTATTCCAAAAGGCATATGGCCTACAGATCATAAAGGCAATCTGACAACATTTAACATTATTATAGCCAATTAGATCATAATTTCCCCACCTCACATAATATGGGTGGGGAAATTGACTATATTCTAATTCTTCTTAATCTTACTCGTCACAGTCTCACTAAGCGTATTGATTTTAGCGATATAGATGCCGGAAGGTAGATCTGCAACTGAAACGTGAGTCACTGATTGCACCTTTTTTACGAGCTTGCCACTTATATCGAAAATTTCAATTGTCTGAACATCTTCCTGAGCATAGACATATAAAACATCCTGTGCCAAACTTACCGATACCGTGGTTAACATCGAACGACTTACCTGATCATTTATATTGTCTTCCGGTTCAGATAGTAATTCAGCACTCCTGCTCCAATCATAATCAACAGCCAGTGGCAATCTATCCATTATGGCTGCACCGGGGTTTCTTTCAATCGGAATAAGAGTAGGAGCATTGATATCAAAAGGCATTATCACATAATTATCAGGAAATACACTATACGACACCATACACGTAAAAATCTTTCCGCTAACTG
>JAITVY010000050.1 GCA_031285565.1 Tannerella sp.
CTTCCTTCAGATTCCATCTCGCAATGGACACCCTTGGCTTTGGCTAAACACTTCCCACTATCAGGGTGTGTCAGGGACTTACACCCATTAGAATATACACATGCTGGGCGAACAAAAAACAAGGCTGTCTACAAAGGTGTAGACAGCCTCACTAAATCATTTACTTAAATAGATATTACTTTCTAGGTAAAGCTTCTTTTACAACCATTTGACGGCCTGAAAATTCAGATTCATTTAATCCGTCAATAACACGTTTGGCTTCTTCATCGTTAGGCATTTCAGCAAAAGCGTAGCCTTTAGAACGACCGGTATCACGATCTTTGATTACTTTGATGGAATCAACAATTCCATACTCTTCTAATACGTCTCTTAATTCTTCTTCCCGAACACGATAATTCAGGTTTCCAATGTAAATGTTCATAAAAACAAAATGTTAAAAAAATAATTGTTACTAAAATTGAAAGTAAGGCAAAAAACTGAAAGTTCGTAACAATGAAAAATAATTCTACACAGAAATGAAGAAATAAAAGACAATTGTTAAGTACATTCGAAGCATATTTACTCCTTTCGTCTTGCAAAGAAATAGATAAAATTGGAATAAACAATTTTTTTAAGCGAAAAATGTAATTTTCAGGAAATAAACCTCTCATTTCGTTTGCGAGATTGAAATTATAGCTCTAATTTTGCACGCTACAAATTGGGAATCAACAATAATATTAATATAAATCATTCAGAATGAACGTTTCACTAAAGAACAATGATGCCGTGAGCGGCATTTTGACTTTACTAATAGAGAAAAAAGATTATGAAGCACAGGTTGAAAAAAGCCTGCGTCAATATCGTCAGAAAGCGAATATACCCGGATTCCGGAAAGGAATGGTGCCAATGGGTATGATCAAAAAAATGTATGGCAAATATGTTTTGGCTGAAGAAGTAAATAAAGTAACTTCAGAAAACTTATTTAAATATATCCGCGAAAATAATATAAATGTTCTTGGAGAACCGCTTCCTAATGAAACGGAACAAAAAACTATCGACTTCGACACCCAGGAAGATTTTGAATTTTGTTTTGATATAGCAATTGCTCCCGAGATTAATGTAAAATTGACCAAACGGGACAAACTAACTTTCTATGATATAGCAGTTGACGATGAAATGCTGAATAAGCAAATTGAAAGTTATCGTAAAAATTTTGGTGCATACGATCAGGCCGAAGATATACAAGAATCCGATATGGTGAAAGGTATAATTTCCGAGTTAGACAATGACGAGCCAAAAGAAGGGGGTATCCTTATCGAAGATGCTGTTCTGATGCCTATGTATATCAAGGGCAAGAAAGAACAAGCTAAATTCCTTGGAGCAAAATTAAATGACGTTATTGTTTTCAACCCCAATAAAGCTTATAAAGGAGCAGCTGCAGAGATAGCTTCACTTTTAAAAGTAGACAAAGAGGCAGCCCCGGAAATAAAAAGCGATTTCCGTTTCGAAATAAAAGAAATTACCCGTCATAAAGAAGCTGAATTAAATCAGGAACTATTCGATAAGATCTTCGGTGAAGGAACTGTTAAAACCGAAGATGAATTTAACGAAAAAGTAAAAGCATCATTAGCTGAACAGTTTCATCCGCAAAGTGAATACAAATTCATGCTCGACGCCCGCGATTTATTAATTAAAAAAGCAGGCGAAGTGAAATTTGCTGACGATATATTAAAACGCTGGCTATTAACCGCTAACGAAAATACGACTATAGAAAAAGTAGAAGAAGACTATCCGAAAGTCGTTGAAGATTTGAAATTTCATCTGACAAAAGAATCCATTGTTAAAGAAAACGGGTTAAAAGTCGAAGATGAAGATGTAGAACGCCTGGCTAAGCAAGTGGCAAAATCGCAATTTGCACAATACGGAATGCTCTCTGTTCCGGATGATGTATTGAGTAATTACGCAAAAGACATGCTGAAACAAAAAGAAACACTACAGAATGTTGTGGATCGCGCTGTTGAAGAAAAGCTTGCCGCCTGGTTAAAAGAGCAGGTAAAAATTGAAACAAAGGTCGTTTCGTTCGACGAATTCCAGAAAATGTTTGCTTAACATTCAGTGCCTAAAACATATCCTTTTTGTTAAAGAAAGGATTTCTCTCAAAAAAAACAAAAACGGAAAACAAAGATGTTTGTTTCTTTCAGAAATTTATTTATAACTTTGTTTTTCCAACAAAAAGAGGGAAATCCTTTTTTGATATTTTTAGAAACTAAAAAACAAGAAGTTAGTTATGAACGATTTTAAAAAATATGCTACAAAGCATTTGGGCATGAACAGCGTGGCTTTAGAAAGCTATATGAACATAACAAGTAGTTACATTTCCCCGACAATTATAGAAGAACGTCAGTTAAATGTGGCTCAGATGGACGTATTTTCACGTTTAATGATGGATCGCATCATTTTCCTGGGAACACAGATCGACGATTATACAGCGAATGTAATTCAGGCGCAATTACTATATCTGGACTCAAGCGATCCGGGAAAAGATATCTCGATTTATATAAACTCCCCGGGAGGTTCCGTATACGCGGGATTAGGCATTTACGACACCATGCAATTTATCGGCAGTAATGTATCTACCATTTGTACAGGTATCGCCGCATCTATGGCTTCTGTCCTGTTAGTTGCAGGAACAAAAGGAAAACGGTTCGGTTTAAAACATGCCCGTGTAATGATTCATCAACCGATGGGAGGAATGCAGGGACAGGCTGCTGATATGGAAATTTCTGTTCGTCAGATAATAAAAGTAAAAGAAGAATTATATACAATCATATCCGATCATTCCGGCCAGCCTTATGATCAGGTTGAAAAAGACAGTGATCGTGACTATTGGATGAATGCACAGGAAGCAGTCGAATACGGTATGATTGATGAAGTAATGGTTCGCAAATAAAACATATGGCAAAAACAACTGGTGACACATGTACTTTTTGTGGGAAATCTCGTCGCGATGTAAATCTCCTGATAACAGGTTTATCAGGAGCAATTTGTGACGAGTGCGCCCAACAGGCTTATGAAATTGTACAGGAAAGCTCTCCTAAAAAAGCGAATTTCAGACTGAATGAACAGGATTTACCAAGGCCTAAAGACCTAAAAACATTCCTGGATCAATATATAATAGGTCAGGATGCTGCAAAACGTTACCTTTCTGTTGCAGTATATAATCATTATAAACGATTGCTTCAGAAAAATACGGCAGACGATGTTGAAATAGAAAAATCCAACATCATAATGGTAGGAGCTACAGGAACGGGAAAAACATTATTAGCACGTACGATTGCTAAAAAATTACATGTCCCCTTTAGCATTGTAGACGCAACCGTGCTAACTGAAGCCGGGTATGTAGGTGAGGATATTGAAAGTATCCTCACTCGGTTATTACAAGCTGCAGATTATGATGTGGAAGCTGCACAGCGAGGTATTGTATTCATTGATGAAATTGACAAAATCGCCCGGAAAGGAGATAATCCATCCATTACACGCGATGTGAGCGGTGAAGGGGTACAACAAGGATTATTGAAACTTCTCGAAGGTTCAATTGTAAACGTTCCCCCCCAGGGAGGCCGTAAACATCCGGAACAACGGATGATTGCTGTAGACACTCGTAATATTTTGTTTATCTGCGGAGGAGCTTTTGACGGTATTGAGAAAAAGATAGCGCAACGTTTAAATACACATGTTGTAGGATACGCTGCAAATAAAGGTACGGCTGTTGTAGACCGGGATAATTTATTAAAATATATTACCCCTACAGATCTGAAATCTTTTGGGTTAATTCCGGAAATTATCGGACGGTTACCTATACTTACCTATCTTGAACCATTAGATCGTGACGCACTTCGCAAAATTCTGACTGAGCCTAGAAACTCAATCATCAAACAATACATTAAATTGTTTGAAATGGATCATATCAAACTTTCTTTTGAAGAAGATGTTTTTGATTACGTAGTAGATAAAGCGATTGAATTTAAGTTGGGAGCAAGAGGGCTCCGTTCGATAGTAGAAGCTATTATGATGGATGATATGTATCAGATGCCTTCAGAAAATAAGAAAACACTAACTGTGACATTAGATTATGCGAAAGAAAAATTGGAAGGAGCTGATTTTAATCGCTTACAAATTGCATAGGCATTAAAGAGAGATTGTCATATGGCAAAAAAGACTAAACAAGACATAACCGAAGCTTTAAAATTCCATTTTGGTTTTGATAAATTCAAAGGAAACCAAGAACCTATTATCGAAAATGTACTCGCCGGTAAAGATACTTTCGTATTAATGCCAACCGGTGGAGGCAAATCCCTTTGCTATCAGTTACCTTCGCTCCTTATGGAAGGAACGGCATTGGTGATATCTCCGTTAATCGCACTGATGAAGAACCAGGTAGATGCTATGCGTAATTTCAGCGAAGAAGACGGCATCGCCCATTTTATTAATTCTTCATTAAATAAGTCAGCGATAGATAAAGTAAAACAAGACATTTTATCGGGACGAACAAGACTTTTGTATGTTGCACCCGAGTCGTTGACAAAAGACGAAAATATAGAATTTCTTCGCCAGGTGAAAATTTCCTTTTACGCCGTTGACGAAGCTCATTGTATCTCTGAATGGGGACACGATTTTCGACCCGAATACCGCCGTATACGACCAATTATCAATGAGATCGGAAAACGCCCATTGATCGCATTAACGGCAACCGCAACACCGAAAGTGCAGCATGATATCCAGAAAAATCTGGGAATGATCGATGCTACCGTATTTAAATCGTCGTTTAACCGGTCAAATTTATACTATGAAGTTCGCCCAAAAGGGAATAATATTGATCGTGAGATCATTAAATATATTAAAAGCAACGAAGGTAAATCAGGTATCATCTATTGTTTAAGCCGAAAAAAAGTTGAAGAGTTTGCCGATATTTTATGTGCAAACGGAATCAAAGCATTACCTTATCATGCAGGTATGGATTCGCAGATTCGTTCTGGTAATCAAGATGCATTCTTGATGGAAGAAGCTGATGTGATTGTTGCCACTATTGCATTTGGTATGGGCATCGACAAACCTGACGTTCGTTATGTTATTCATTACGACATTCCGAAAAGCCTGGAAGGATATTATCAGGAAACCGGACGCGCCGGACGCGATGGCGGCGAAGGTGCTTGTATCGCTTTTTACGCAAATAAAGATTTACAGAAATTAGAAAAGTTCCTGCAAGGCAAACCTGTAGTCGAACAAGAAATAGGCAGACAACTATTATTAGAAACAGCTGCTTATTCTGAAACGGCAGTTTGTCGCAGGAAAGTTTTACTCCATTATTTTGGAGAAGATTATATTGAAGAGAATTGTGGAAATTGTGATAATTGTTTAAATCCTAAGAAATTGGTAGAGTCAAAAGAACTATTACTTGCCGTATTGGAAGTAATTGATACGTTGAAAGAAAAATATAAAGCCGAATATATCGTTAACATATTAATGGGAGTTGAAAGTTCGGATGTTTTATCCTATAAACATAATAATCTGGAAATTTTTGGATCCGGACAAGATGAAGATGATAAAACATGGAATGCAGTGATCCGCCAGGCTTTAATTGCAGGGTACCTGACAAAAGACATCGAAAATTACGGTTTATTAAAAATTTCTGATAAAGGTCGCGCCTTTATGAAGAAACCGGTATCTTTTAAAATAGTAAAAGACGAAGATGAGGAAGAAGAAGAAAACAATGACTCTCCTGTACGGACAGGCGGTTCATGTGCTGTCGATCCGGCATTATTTTCGATAATGAAAGACTTAAGGAAAAAACTTTCTAAGAAATTAGATGTACCTCCTTTTGTGATCTTTCAAGACCCTTCGTTAGAAGCAATGGCAACAACTTATCCGGTTACATTGGATGAATTGCAGAATATCCCCGGTGTCGGAGCAGGTAAAGCTAAACGATACGGAGCAGATTTCATTGCAATAATCAAGAAGTATGTTGACGAAAATGAAATCGAACGTCCCGAAGATTTACGTGTTCGAACAGTAGCCAACAAATCCAAATTGAAAGTGTGGATCGTCCAAAGTATCGACCGTAAAGTTGCTCTGGATGACATCGCAGTTACAAAAGGATTGGAATTTAATGAATTATTAGATGAAATTGAAGCCATTGTATACTCCGGAACACGAATAAATATCGACTATTTTATCAATGAGGCTATGGACGAAGATCATATAGAAGATATTTATGAATATTTTAAAGAGTCCGAAACAGATAATCTGGAAGAAGCAATCAACGAATTAGGTAGTGATTATACTGAAGAAGAAATTCGTTTGATCCGCATTAAATTCCTCTCTGAAATGGCTAATTAATTTTAAAACAGATAAGTGTAAATAAAATAAACTATGATGAAAAATGTATTTGTATTAATTCTTTTAGGACTAAATTGTTGTCTCGTTTATTCTCAGAAAAAAGAGAATCCGGTTGTTATGACAATTGCAGGGAAAGAAATCCCTCTATCAGAATTTCTTTTCCTTGCTCAAAAAGACGAAGGTGTAAATCTCTCTGATAAAAAATCATTGGAAAACTATGTTGAAATGTTTAAAAATTTCAAATTGAAAGTTGCCGATGCCGAATCGCGACGTTTTCAGGAATCCATAAGTTTCCAGGAAGAACTAAACAAATATAAAGCCCAATTAACGGCAAGTTATCTTTCTGATAAAGAAGGAGAGGCTAAAGTAATGCGTAAGATCTATGATCGTGGTAATGAGCTAATTTCTGTAAGTCATATCGTATTTAAACTGCCGCAAAAAACAGTATCTAACGATACAATTGAAATTTATAATAAAGCAAACGAAGTCTATAAGCGTATACTTGCAGGTGAAGACTTTAAGAGTATCGGTGAAGCATTCAATGCAGAAGAGAACAAAGAAGCTATATACGAAGAAATTGGATACATGTTTCCTCTACAAGCTGTTAAAGCACTTGAAAATGCAGTATACTCTCTGCCTGCAGGAAGTATTTCTTCTCCCGTACGTACAACATTTGGCTATCATATAATCAAAATTGATGGAAGAGTGCCTAACCCCGGTAGAATAAAAGTCGCCCATATCTTAATTAATTCGGATAATCCGGATGAAGAACAAGACGATGAGGCTTTATTAAAAAAGGCAAATGAAGTTTATGAAAAAGCAATTGGAGGTGAAGACTTTGATGAATTAGCAAAAACATATTCAGTGGATAAAAATACAGCTGATGAAGGGGGAGTTTTACCTTATTTTGGTTTAGGAGAAATGGTTAGTCCTTTCGAAAAAGCAGCTTTTGCTTTGAGTAATGTAGGAGAAATATCAAAACCGGTCAAATCGCGTTACGGATACCATATCATTAAATTGTTAGATCACAAGGAAAGACTTCCGTATATTGAGGTAGAACGTAATATCTATCTCACGATGAAAGAAGGTGAATGGAGTTTTGAACTCTTCGAAAGTTTCGATGAAACTCAAAAAAAGAAATTCGGTTATACCTTCAACCAGGATGCATATAACGATCTGCAAAAGTTATGTGATGATTATTTCCCAACTGATACCGCATTTTATAACAGAGCCAGTAAAATGACAAAGACGTTGATGCACATGAATGGTATAGATTTTCCGCAAAATGAATTTGCCGAATTTTTAAGGATGTATCCGTTATCAACAAAAACATATTCCGGCGACTTTTTAAGTGAAGTGTATCAGTTATTCGTTCGTGAAATCCTCACTGAATTAGAAAAAAGAACATTAAATGAAGATCATCCCGAATTCTCTAAATTAATGCAGGAATACCGTGATGGAATCCTTCTCTTCGAAATAAGTAGTACTAAAATATGGGACAAACCGGTTGAAGAGCAGGCTGAACTTGAAAAACAATGGATAAAAGAGTTGAATAATAAATTTGAGACCAAAATCGATTGGAAAGTCTTAAAGAACATAAAAAATTATCTCTGAAAAAATTGTTTTCTATAAATATGCGAAATACAATCATTTTAACACTCCTTGTATCTCTCATCAGTGCATGTCGGCCTTCTGTTACTCCGGATAATGACGATGCATTAGTATCAGTACATGGATATACACTTACTAAAAGTGAAGTTGAAATGGTTGTACCTAAAAATATATCTTCTTCAGACAGTATGTTAATTGCTGAAAGTTATATAAAAAAATGGGTGAAAGACATTTTGACGTATGAAGTTGCCCGACGAAATATAGGCAAAGATGAAGAAGATATCAACCGTTTAGTAGAAGAATATCGCCGCTCATTACTTCGGCATCGTTATCAGGAACATATGGTACGAAGTCGGTTATCTGCTGAAATCCGGGAAAATGATAAGACCGCATTTTACGAAGAAAACCAGCAACGATTCATTTTAGATAAAAACTTAATTAAAGGACTCTTTTTAAAAGTGCCTGTAGATGCTCCGGGATTAAATGATGTTCGCAAATGGTATAAATCAGAAACTCCTGAGGCACTTGAAAATATAGAAAAATATAGTATTCAGAATGCATCAATATATGACTATTTTTATGATCGATGGGTGGATTTTGATGAAATTTTGGATAAAATGCCTATTCATATCTCAAACAAAGGACAGTATCTGAAATCAAATCAATCCGTTGAAATAGCCGATAGTATATATTGCTATTTTTTAAACATTTCTGAATACATATTAACCGGAAATATTGCTCCTTATGAATATGCAGGCTTGCAAATTCAGGATATGATTATAAATAAACGAAAAGTTGATTTTCTAAAAGATTTTGAAGAAGGGCTTTATCGGGATGCCGTTCGTAATGGAGATGTTGTCTTTTTACACGAATCAAAAATAAAACAATGAGTTATGATTAAAAAAAGTTTGATCTTATTTCTATTCGCATGTAATTTAAGTATTGCTTTTGCACAAGATAATATCATTGATGAGATCATTTGGGTGGTAGGTGACGAAGTTATTTTACGTTCGGATGTAGAAAACCAACGTCTTTACATGCAAAATGAAGGTATGCGCTTTGACGGTGATCCTTTATGTATTATTCCGGAACAAATAGCAATTCAGAAACTTTATCTGAATCAAGCTAAAACTGATAGTATAGATATGGATGAAGGACAAGTCATTCGTATGGCTGATCAATGGGTAAATGGCGCTATTAATCAAATGGGTAGTCGGGAAAAGCTCGAAGAATACTTCAACAAAAAAATCTCACAGATCAAAGAAGAGCGTAAAACTATGATACGGGAGCAGCAGACTGTTATACGTATGCAGGATCACCTGGTTGGAAATTTAAAACTGACACCATCAGAGGTACGCCGTTTTTATCAAAACATATCAGAAGATAGTCTTCCCACTATTCCAACAACAGTTGAAGTACAAATTGTAACAATTGAACCTAAAATTCCAATCGAAGAAATTGATGCAATCAAAGCTCGTTTAAGGGATTTTACGGAACAGGTTCACTCCGGTAAAATATCATTCTCTACTTTAGCACGTATGTATTCTGAAGATCCGGGATCAGCCTCTCAGGGAGGAGAAATGGGATTTGTAGGGAAATCATCTCTTTTACCTGAATTTGCCAATGTTGCTTTCAACCTGACGGATCCCAATCGGGTCTCTAATATTGTTGAGACCGAATATGGATATCATATCATCCAACTAGTTGAAAAACGTGGAGATCGTATTAATGCACGACACATTTTGCTTCGGCCGCGTGTGTCAGAAAAAGAGCTAAATGATGCGACAGCCCGGATGGATTCGCTTTACAATGATATACAAGACAACAAACTGACTTTTGACGAAGCAGCAACATATTTATCGTACGATAAAGATACCAGAAATAATAAAGGCTTGATGGTGAACCAAAATTATGAAAGCAATAATGTCGGAACACCTAAGTTTCAAATGGAAGAATTGCCTCAGGAAATGGGTCGGGTTGTTGATAAAATGCAAGTGGGTGAAATTTCCAAACCTTTCCAGATGATGACAAATGCACAGAAAGAGGTTATAGCAATTGTAAAATTACGTGCACGAACACCAAGCCATAAAGCAAATTTAGCGGATGACTATCAAGCTCTTAAAACAATCGTAGAAGAACGAAAAAGAGATGAAGTACTAAAAGATTGGGTAAATAAAAAGCAAAAGACCGTGTATGTGCGCATTGCCGAAGGTTGGCGCAATTGCGATTTTCAATATCCGGGTTGGGTTAGAGAATGAATTTTATAAAACAAATTATACGACTACCATTCTTCCTGTTGTTGTTTTTATATTCTTCTTTTATATTCTCACAACAACAGGGGGCTATTCCTCCAAAGACAAAAGTCTACCTGGAACATGCGGATATTCAGGTTTTTGACAAAGAAATAAGCGCTGACCGACAAGTACTGGTAGGGAATGTTCGCTTTCGTCATGATAGTTCATATATGTATTGTGACAGCGCCTACTTTTTTGAACAGACCAGTTCACTTGAAGCATTCAGTAACGTACGGTTAGAACAGGGAGACACATTATTTCTTTTTGGTAATTACCTTTACTACAAAGGTGATATACAATTGGCTGAAATGCGTGAGAACGTTCGGATGGAAAGCATACAGTCAGACAGCTCAATTGTTACACTTTTTACTGATAGTTTAAATTACGACCGTATAGCCAATATCGGCTATTATTTCGAAGGAGGGTTAATTGTCGACAGTGAAAATGAACTCTCGTCTTTTTATGGACAATACTCTCCGGGCACAAAATTAGCAGTGTTTAATGATAGTGTACAATTAACCAATCCTAAATTCACGTTATATTCGGACACTTTACATTATCATACAGATACAAAAATTGCAACGATATTAGGCCCTTCAATCATTGTTTCCGACAGTGGTACCGTATATAGCTCAAGAGGTTGGTATAATACGGTTGATAATACATCCCTGTTACTAGATCGTTCGAAAATCATCTCCGGGAATAAAATTCTGATCGGTGATTCCATTTCGTTCAACCGGGATGCCGGAACAGGAGAAGCCTTTGGAAATATTTTTCTGCAAGACACGCTGAATAAAATGATTCTCGAAGGCGAATACGGTTTTTACAACGATAGTACAGGATATGCTTTCGCAACAGACAGTGCACGTTGCTTGGAGTATTCGCAAGGTGATACACTCTATATGCACGCTGATACGTTTGAAATGATAACCATTGATTCGACACGTTTGTTAAAAGCATATCATCACGTTCGTTTTTACCGGACAGATGCTCAAGGAGTTTGTGATTCGATGTTGTTTAATACGAAAGACTCTGTATTACACATGTACACGGATCCAATCTTGTGGAACGCTGATTATCAGCTTTACGGAGATACTATATTAGCTTTCTTCAATGATAGTACCATCGACTATGCACATATTATACAATTTGCATTTGCTATTCAACAGATAGATTCCTCTTACTTTAACCAGCTTAAAGGTATGGATCTCAAAGCCTACTTCGAAGGACAGACTGTCAGGAAGATTGATATTGACGGAAATGCCGAAACAATTTATTTTCCGTTGGAAGAAGACGGAGCAATGATAGGGATGAATGAAACGAAAAGCAGTTACCTAACCATCTGGGTAAAAGAAAATAAGCTTGAAAAATTAAAAATCTGGCCCCAGCCGACAGGGAAAATGACCCCCATCCCGGAACTGCTTTCTGAACAGAAAACACTGAAAGATTTTTATTGGTATGATTACATTCGTCCGCTGAATAAAGATGATATTTACAGGAGAGTAGGAAGAAAAATCGAAGATCAGCCCAAAAGAAGTAATAAATTTGTATATTAGCATCTGAAACATTAAGCGGAAAGGAGTTTATTATGGCTATGTTTTCTTTTTATAAAATGCGTAAACCGCGCCAGTTCGACCACAAACCAATTTACTGGGATCCACGCAAAGAGGCGTTGGAAGAGCGTATTCGTAAGGTAGAACGCGAGCTGGACGAGAAGAAAGAAGTTGATCTTGAAAATTATAAACCTTCCATCAAAGGATCCTTTATAGAAGGAACCAGTCACCTGAAGAAAAGTAAAGCAAAAGGTGATACTGCGCAGGATAGGGTTTATAAGAACATGCGGTTATTGCTGATTCTCGCTGTAGCAGTCGTTATTTTTTGGATATTATTTATCAGGTAATGAGTGATATTATTCATTTACTTCCCGACCATATTGCTAATCAGATTGCAGCAGGGGAAGTAATTCAACGTCCGGCTTCTGTTGTAAAAGAATTGATGGAAAATGCGGTCGATGCAGGAGCCGAACATGTTACTGTAAATATCAAAGATGGCGGGCGTTCATTGATACAAGTTATCGACGATGGTAAAGGTATGTCGGAGACAGATGCACGTATGGCATTTGAACGGCATGCTACGTCTAAAATCAAAGATGCTCAGGATCTTTTTTCACTTTACACAATGGGCTTTCGGGGTGAAGCATTAGCATCCATTGCCGCGATTGCACAGGTAGAACTGCGGACCCGGCTTAAAAACACCGAACTGGGAACAAAATTATTGATATCCGGTTCGAATCTGGATTCAATTGAGCCCGATGCATGTGCCGAAGGTTCTGTTTTTTCCGTAAAGAACTTATTCTACAATGTTCCGGCACGACGTAAATTTCTGAAATCAAATGAAACGGAATTCCGGAATATCCTGACAGAATTCGAACGCGTAGCTTTGGTTAATCCGGAAATTGAATTTGTATTATATCATAATGACACAGTCGTGTTAAATTTGCCAATTTCAGGATTACGCCAACGTGTAATCAATATTTTCGGCAAAAAATTAAATCAACGCTTATTATCTTTTGACATTTCAACTTCAGTTATCAACATCGAAGGATTTATCAGTCGCACGGATACAGTCAAAAAGAAAGGATATCTGAATTATTTCTTTGTCAATGGTCGTTATATGCGTCATCCGTATTTCCACCGGGCAGTCATGCAGGCATACGAGCCATTGATCCCTACAGGAGAAACCCCTGACTATTTCATATATATGACCATAGACCCATCAACAATTGATGTAAATATCCACCCTACAAAAACCGAGATTAAGTTTGAAAATGAACAACCTATCTGGCAAATCATATCCTCGGCAGTACGTGAAGCTCTGGGAAAAGCAAATGCGGTTCCAACAATCGATTTTGACAGAGAAGGAGCTATAGATATTCCGGTCTACAATCCGAATAAGCAAACAGTCGTTTCCCCTCCGAAAATTGATGTAAATACAAGTTATAATCCGTTTCGTTCCACATCATTCGATCAGAAACCTTACAATCAGCAGGACTGGGAAAAACTATACAAAGGGTTTGAAGAAGAACGTACAATATTGCCTGATAAACAAACGGAGCAAATAAATGCAGACATACAAAATACACCTTTTTCAGATGAAGAAGATATGTTTTCTGACGTAGCAAATCCGTGTTTTCAATATAAAAACCGGTATATTATTACTCCGTTAAAATCCGGTCTTGTTCTAATTGATCAAAACCGTGCACATATCCGAATCCTTTATGATCAATACATATCAAATATAAAACTTAAAAAAACAGCCTCCCAGCAAATACTATTCCCCGAAATAGTTGAATTCACTCCGGCCGAAGCAGCACTCTTACCTTTGTTGATGGAACAAATACAGTGGCTCGGATTTGATTTAAGTCCGATGGGAAATTGTTGTTATTCGGTGAATGCCCTGCCTGTAGGAGTATATGATCGTAACCCGGTTGAATTAATCAAAGAACTGGTGAATAGTGCTGCAGACCACGATGGAAAATTAGAAAATGAAATCGCAGAGAAGCTGGCTTTATCTTTAGCAAAAGCAGCAGCCATCCGGCCCGGAAAAAAGTTAACAATTGAAGAAATGGAAGCAATTGCTGCCGCCTTATTCTCTTCCCAATCCAACAACCTTACCCCTGATGGGAAAACCATTATGTTTGTATTGACTGATGATGAACTGGGAAAACGGTTTAAGTAAACAACCATATTCATATATAACCTTAACCATACATCTCTCATTAACAGTCAGAAGAAACAATAACCTTAAGTATCTATTTTAACAATCAGCATATCTTTGCCATCAGAATTTATTTTTTAAAAGATACTTGCTCCTTATGAAAATAATCCATATTTTTATAAAATGAAGTTACGAGAACTTAAAGCTTCGACCAGAATGTCCATTAAATACCTGAATTCAATCTTATTGTATGAATATTAGCTTTCCACATTATCATCAGTTAGATGCGATGGATTGCGGTCCGACCTGCCTTCGAATGGTTTCGAAACACTTTGGAAGAACGTATTCATTGCAATACCTCAGGGAGAGAGCCTTTATCACCCGTGAAGGAGTCTCAATGCTGGGCATCAGTGATGCGGCCGAATCCATCGGCTTTCGTACAAATGGAGTAAAAATCACACTCGATCAGTTAAAAAAAGAAGTGCCCCTACCCTGTATATTACATTGGAATCAGAACCATTTCGTTGTATTGTATAAAATATCAGGCC
Source organism: Tannerella sp. (assembly GCA_031285565.1). Taxonomy (GTDB): domain Bacteria; phylum Bacteroidota; class Bacteroidia; order Bacteroidales; family Tannerellaceae; genus Tannerella. The sequence goes on from JAITVY010000050.1 coordinate 14,546, forward strand.
TTTCACCCCGCTCTCTTCAAAAGGGAGGAAATCAGGAAAAAGTTAAATATCACATTTCAGATCCGGCTTCGAAAAAGGTTGCATTCAGCGAAGATGAATTTAAACGCTGCTGGCTAAGCACCAAAACCGGTGAAGAAGATACCGGAACAGCTTTACTATTAGAACCGGGACCCGATTTTTATGACAGGGAGGATGAACAACAAACCCGTACCCGTGGAATCTCTTTTTTCTTTCGATATCTGACCCCCTATAAAAAAGAATTTATCCAACTCATATTGAGTATGATTGTGGTTAGTGTGTTACAACTAATCACTCCCTTTCTGACCCAGGCCATGGTCGATACGGGTATACGCGACAGTAACCTAAGTTTCATCACCCTGATTCTGATTGCTCAGTTAATCATCTTTCTGGCTCGCCTCTCAGTAGATTTTATCCGTAGCTGGATACTCTTACATGTTAATACCCGCATTAATATTGCATTGATTTCAGATTTTTTAGCCAAATTAATGCGTCTGCCCATCCGCTTCTTTGATACCAAGATGGTCGGCGATATTATGCAACGCATTGGCGACCATAGTCGCATCGAATCATTTATGACCGGGTCATCCATTAGCACCCTTTTTTCTTTTGTCAATTTTATCGTATTTGGAATTGTTTTAGGATATTATAATCTCACGATACTAGGCTTGTTCCTGTTAGGTAACGGTCTCTATGTTGCATGGATATTAGCCTTCATGAAATACCGCCGGGAGCTTGATATCAAACGCTTTGCACAGGCATCCAGCGAACAAAGCAACTTGTTTCAACTTATCACCGGTATGCAGGAAATTAAACTCAACAACTGCGAAACAGAAAAACGCTGGCAATGGGAACGCATCCAGGTAAAACTATTCAAAATCAGCATCAAAGGACTTGCGCTGGAACAATACCAACAATTGGGCTCTGTCTTCTTCAACCAGACCACCAACATTATAATCTCATTTCTGGCAGCAAGAGCCGTTGTTGCTGGCGATATGACTCTTGGGATGATGACGTCATTAACCTATATTGTTGGACAGCTGACCTCACCGATTGAACAATTTATAGGTTTTGCCCACTCCTTACAGGATGCCAAAATCAGTCTCGAACGCTTAGGAGAAATTCATCAGAAAGAAGACGAAGTCCAGGCGTCCGATATCAAGCTATTATCCCTTCCCGAAAACCGGACCCTTAACATCGAGAACATTAGTTTCAGTTATGACGGAGCTGACCGTGATTATGTTTTGGAGAATCTTTCTTTAAGAATCCCCGAACAAAAAGTAACAGCAGTAGTTGGCGCCAGCGGAAGTGGCAAAACAACACTAATCAAACTACTATTAGGATTCTATGAGCCGAATAAAGGAAATATTAAAATAGGCGATACGCCTTTACAAAATATCAACCCACATGTATGGCGTTCGCGAACTGGATCCGTTATGCAGGACGGTTTTATCTTTTCAGATACAATAGCAAAAAATATAGCAGTAGGAGATGAAAGGATCGACAAAGAAAAATTACGGCATGCAGTAACCGTAGCCAATATCCGCGACTTTATTGATACACTACCTTTGGGATATAATACGAAGATCGGAATGGAAGGCAATGGAATCAGCCAGGGGCAACGCCAACGTATCCTGATTGCTCGCGCAGTTTATAAAAATCCTGAATTTATTTTCTTAGATGAAGCAACCAATGCATTAGATGCAAATAACGAAAAAGCTATTATGGAGCACTTACATGAATTCTATATAGGCAAAACGGTAGTGGTAGTGGCACATCGGTTAAGCACCGTACGCGATGCCGACAATATCATTGTTTTAGACAAAGGAAAGATAGCCGAAGAAGGAACCCATCAGGAACTAACTGCTCAAAAAGGCATCTATTATCAATTAGTTAAAAACCAATTGGAACTTGGAACCTAAATGCGAATTATAAATTATGAGTGATGAATTAACGATTAAGGTATGGCAAATTAATCTGCGGAAATCTGTGTTAATCTGCGTTTAAAAAATAATGGAAAACAAAATACATAAAGACATAGAACTTCGGAGTGAAGAAGTGCAGGAAGTCATGGGAAAAATTCCGCCATGGATTCTTCGGCAGGGAATTACCATTCTGTTTATCATTGTCATGGTATTACTCATCGGTAGCTTTTTCTTTAAATATCCCGATGTGATTACAGCTGATATGACACTCACCGGACGTTATCCGGTAGCGCAAATTGTTGCCAGATCATCCGGAAAGATCAGCGAGCTCTATGTAACTGATGGGCAGGAAATCAATATTCACACTCCATTAGCCGTTATCGAAAACTCCGCATCCACAGCCGATGTGCTTTTCCTGAAGCAACTCATGCAACAACATACAAAACAGCCGGACAGCGTTCTCTATACCGTTAAACACAAAACAAATAAGGACGAATCAAACGAACTTGTCCTTGGCGATATCCAATCTGTTTATACTTCTTTTCTGACTAGTCTGCATGAATATGAGAACCATTACTCGCTCAACTATTACGTTAAAAAAATAGCGGCTACCAAAGAACAGATAAACAAATACCGCACCTATTACCGCAACCAGCAACGCCAGCAACAAGTAGTTGAAGAACAATTCAGGTTGGCAATCCAACAATATAACCGCGACTCAACCCTGCACAGCCGGGGAGTGATATCCCCATCCGAACACGAAACAGCCAAAGCCACTTTTTTACAAAGCCGCTACACATTGGAGAGTGGCTATGCTTCATTGGAGAACCTATTGATACAAATCGGTGAAATGGAGACTAATCTCCTGGATATGGAATTGCAACAAGCCGAAAAAGAAAATGTTATACTGCAAAACTATCAGACAACAGCCGAACAATTAATAAACGCCATCAATAGTTGGGAACTTAATTACTGCTTGATTAGTCCGATTAATGGAAAAATCACCTTTACCAAATACTGGAATGAAAACCAATTTATCCAGACTGGGGAAAATGTATTTACAATTGTGCCCGGCGAAAACGATGAACTAATCGGTAAAGCACTGTTACCTATTGAACGGTCAGGTAAAGTAAAAACCGGCCAACGGGTAATTATTCGTTTTGCAAATTTTAATGATCAGGAATTCGGAACTGTAGATGGAATCGTTAGCACGATCTCACTTGTTCCAATGGAAAACAATTACCAGATAGAAATCGCCTTACCAAACGGATTAACCACCAATTATAAAAAGACACTTCCTGTTACACACGAAATGAAAGCTACGGCTGAAATCGTCACGGAAGACATTTCATTACTCGAAAGATTCTTTATGCCGATCCGGAAAATTTTTAAAGAAGGTATATGATTTATCGAAACCAGAACTGTTGTCTTGTAAACCTGCCTTTGAATTTCACTCAATCAGCCCAAAATACCTCAATGCATTCGCAATACCATCGTCATCTACCGAATCAGTAACATAATCTGCCGAAGCCTTCACCTCGTCCGAAGCATTTCCCATAGCAACCCCTACTGCAACATGTTGGAGCATGGGTATATCATTTCCCCCATCACCAAAAGCCATTGTTTCCGATAAATCAATATCGTAATGTTCCAGAATCCGGTCAATCCCCGTTTGTTTATTGTTAATCGAAACATTTACATCTGCAAAAACCGGACTCCACCGGTTAGACGCACAATGCTTGAACACTTTCTTCAGAACTTCTTGCTCCTTTTCCGTATCTACATATAAACATACCTGATATACATCCCGTTGAATCGTAATATGCGGATCTTCTATTCGTGGAACATCCACGTTAATATGGTCGGCAATCTCCTTTACCCGGTCAGACACGAAATTAACCGTCATCTCATCCTCAAGCATAAATGTAACCGAAAACGAATCCGTTTCCAGATAATTCGCCAACAACTCAAGATCATCTTTTGGAATTGGATTGGAATAGATAACCTCTTTCTTTTCATTTACACAATAGGCGCCATTATAAGTGATATATCCGTCAAACGGAATATCATCAACAATCGTAATCATCGGTAACATACGGCCCGTAGCAATAAAAATCTTTACCCCACTGGCCTGTAATTGAGCCAACGCCTTCTTTGCTGACAAAGGCACCTGATGCGATTCAAAACTGACAAGAGTTCCGTCAATATCGAAAAAAACAGCTTTTATCTGGTTCATATTTTATCTTCTCTATAATCAAAAAACTTAATCAGTTTACGGCTCGTCGGAGGCATTTGTTTCTTGGCAATTAACTCTGCCGGTTCAAATGCAATATCAGGAGCCACCCGGATTTTCGACCGGAACAAGTCTTTGATCTGCTTAATAAAGAATTCACTGGTATTCGGACTGCCAATCCGGATCCGGATACTATCCGTACCGATTTTGTTTGTATAAACTTCTACAATATAATTCTCTACACCGGGAATATTATCCAGAATATCATATAACGACGACGGATAAAGCGTTGTTCCTTTATATTTAATCATCTGCCCTTTACGACCGATAATTGGACCCAGACGCAACGAATTGCGTCCGCAGGCACAAGGTTCGTTAAAATGAATTGCCACATCACCCGTTTTGAACCGGATCAACGGCATACCCTCAACACCCAGTGTTGTAATCGTGATCTCACCAGGTTCACCGGCTTTTACCGGTTGATCATCCTCGTCTAAAAATTCAACAATCGTCAAATCAGGTTTATGATGTGCACCGCATTGCTTCTCACATTCCATAAAAGAAGACTGCATTTCAGTAGATGCATAATTAGAATATAAAGAAAGTTCCGGCCAAAGCGAATGGATTTTCTCCCCTAAAATAGTATATGAATGATCGTTCGTACGCAAACTTTCACCTACACAAACAGCACTCCTTAAAGTAGAATTCCGGTAATCAATGCCATGGCTTTCGGCAAATTCAATCAATTTCAAAATAAAAGAAGGCACACAAACAAGTACAGTCGGATGAATCTGCCGTATAATATTCCATTGCAACTCAGGTATACCATTCCCCACACGGGTGATACCCGAACCATATCTAAAACTGCCCATCAGGCTGGCTAAGCCGGCCATAAAGCAACGGTCGTTTGTAACCATCAGTTGCAAAATATCATCCCGTTTACACCCACAGATTTCATACGAAAGATATTCGCTCAACGCCAAACGCTCCAGATCAGATTTAGTCAAGGCAAATGATACCGGATTACCCAGCGTCCCCGATGTAGTCACATAATCCAGGATCCGGTTGGTTGGCACACACATAAAATCCGTGTTCCGTACTTGCAGATGCTCTTTCGTGGTAACCGGAATCTGTTGCAGGTCTTCAAGACTCTTGATTTTCGCTATATCAATATGCCTCTCACAAAACAACTCTTTATAATAAGGCGAATTTTCATTTACGTAGTTAAGTACTTCTTCCAGTTTCTTTTCCTGAAACAATTTAATTTCGTCCTGCGGACAATATTGAAACTCTTCACTTTTCATCTTCATAAAAATCTAATAGGTAATTCAGAATGTGTAGTATGTCGGCGCATACCTCCACATAAACTTTCAACAAAGATAGTGAAAGCCGAGAGGCAAATATCAAGTTTACTTGAGAATTTGTCCGAGGCGCATCCTATCTTCTGCATAGATAGAGCAAAGTCGAGTGCAGAAACAAACTTGTTTGATTATGCCGGGGTGCATCCTATCTTCTACAAAAATACGGAAAGAAAAAGACCTGAACTAATAAAAAGTCCAGGTCTTTTGTCTAACGATAAAAAAAAGAAATTTCTTATTTCACAAATGCTTTATAAACGCGATCATTTATTGTTACAATGTACAAACCTGTACCAAGAGCTGTTTGTATGGTTTCACCTTCCGCAACTTTGAATGTCTTAAATAATGTTCCTGCCGCATTAAAAATCCGTATAACACCTGCATTAGTAGAAGTTACATAAAGTTGTCCATTATCAGAACATACTTTATCTCCGTTTACTATAGAAGCATTCCCGGTTGCAAAGTCAAGTGAAATAGTAATCGGTTCCTGAACCATTTTGATGGTAAATGTATAACTTCCGTCTCCGTTATCCACCCGTATCACCCCTTCCGAATCCGGAATACTTGTACGGTTCGTAGTAAGCACCGGAATCATACCAGCGTTGGCACCTGTAGGAGTGACGGTTAAAACAAAATTGCCAAGACTATTAACATAATGTCTTCCTGCTATTGGAACGGTAATGGCACCTGGAAGCTCAGGGACATCTACCGAACGTTCAATAACCATTTCTCCGGTTCCTACATCAACAGAGTCTATCGACAACCAGCAACTATTCGGTTCTTTCAATAAAATATAATCATTATCCGGTACAAAATTGGCTATCTGGGATTGCGAAAACGGCTTATGGGCATTTTCCCACGTCTGTCCTCCATTGAGACTACGGAATAAATTGGGAGAACCGTTCTTTATATTCAATTCCAATGATCCGGCATAATTAACCGTCGGTTTCCGGTATTTCACATCAGTCGTGAAACGCTTATAGAATTTATAAACATCAGTCGTATCACGGGCATATTCATTATATGGAGGCGCAGGATTATAAGATATTGTAATAAAATAACCTTCTTCCCCATTTTCAAAATCACCATCTTCATCCACTTTAAAAGGAATAATCACATCTTCTTCTCCGGCTGATAATGTATCCAATAAAGCTAAAGCCGTACCATCAGGAGCCACGGCGTTTATGGCTGCTCCTACCGGAACAATTTTTATAGCCTGACTAAATGGTTGAGGCGTAAAATTAACTTTGAGTGTTTGTTCGCAGCCACTATATAAATAATAAAGTCCAATTGAATCATTTGCTGCCGGCCATCCGTTCCATGTATTGTCACCATCAATTCCTGCTGTTCCCTGTCCTAAATCAAGGTTCCCTAAAAATACGCCATCACCATGAGCCCAATCCTTTTGACAAACCACCATCTTTAGATGGTACCATTTACCAGGTATCAGTCTGTCTGCCACTGCCGTCAGTTTAACAGTTATTCCATCGAGCTCCATCATGGCGGAACCATCACAATTAGCACGATGATACTCAGGATTCATTGCTTTAGGACTCTGACTATATCCCGATGTATAAAGATTAAATCCCGGCCCGGTTATCATACTAGAAGCTCCCACTGTATCCCAGGGAAAATAGGTCCATCCCATTGCAGATGTACAGGAATTCCCGTCTCCCTGACTATATGCATCTCTCCATCCCCAGTTAGTCCAGTTAACACTTACCGGATCACCATTGGGTAACTGCGCAATATTATATTGATAGTATCCGGAATATGGATTACTATTATAAGTAATCGTATTACGCGCATTCCGGGCTGGTAACGTTACACCGGGAACTGTAGTCGTACTGGTATACCCTGTAGCCTGGTTTTGCCCCTCAGTTGCAGCTTCCGTAGCCGTTTCATAAGGACCGGAAACAAAAAAGCCAAAACCATCATTATATTGTGTATTCGAATATTCAGGATACTCGTCACTCCCAAAGACATAATCAAAAGTAGCCATATCAACTGCCGGGCAGAAATCAAATTCCAATAATCCTCCCCACGTTGCAGAAGTTAATATCACATCATTAAAAATATCAATATCAAATGGATTTGTATCTGACGTAGTAACCCCATCATATCCAACTCCTGAACCAAAAGCTGCCGTCTCTTGATTAGGCCCTTCATGCCCCCAGGTATGACCGGTTGAGATTAACAACCCGCGTTCAACATCGAAATTACTGGTACCTTTTGTAAAATAAGCCAATCCACGGTTTCCTGCTCCATATTGCTGGATTGCCGGATTCGTATCATACCAGGCATTTCCGCCTCCGGATACCCCTTGCCAGCCTTTAAAACGCACATTCTGTATACGTACTTCATCTTCGGGAGTATACGTCTTTAGCAATATTTTCTTTACTAATTGCTCAGGAGTATATCCGTGAATGGTTGCGTCACGGTCTACATGGATACTTCCTGCTGTAGGAGTAGATGCCAGCCAGGCTGCATGGTTCGGATAGGTCCACGGGGATTCGGCAATTCTCAATCTTACCGCTTCCGGAGAAACTTTTTCTTCCGCTTTCATACGAGCCTGTTTAAAATCCAGGCCTTGCTGTTCATACTCTTTCGTCAGCGATTCAATCTGAACCTGCTGTTCTAAGTTAAAATTGATTTTTGATTGTAACTGCGCAGTAGCTGGTGTCAGTATACCACACAATAATGCACAACAAAGCACATTGCGTAAAATACGATGTTTCATACGATTAGTTATTAGTAAGTTTATTAGTAAAAAAAACATGATCTAACCTAAACAAGACCCTATGTTTATTTGGGATACAAATATATAAAAAGAACAATACAAAATTCAATATTTTGGGTAAATATTTTTTTTTCATAAAAAACCTCAAATTGCCACTTTTTCCTTTCTACTTTCCCCTTTTTCTTTTTTTCCCTTATCTTTGCAGGATATAGGATGCGTCTCGGTATAGCTCGGATAAATTCGGCTTTACATTTGACTTTCAGTGTCTTTGTTGAAAACAATAAACAAATATGAATACAGCACTCTTCAAATTCTTAAATGAACTTAAATCAAACAATAACCGTGAATGGTTTCAGGATAACAAAAAGCAATATGATATACTACGGAACGAATTCATAGAAATAGTCAGGCAACTGATTGATCGCATTTCCGCTTTTGATCCTGAAATAGCCGGTTTAGATGCAAAAAATTGCATATACCGGATCTATAGGGATATCCGTTTTTCGCATAACAAAACGCCTTACAAAACACATTTTGGTGCATATATGAGTGGTTATGGAGGTCGTACCAGTCCATACGCTGGCTATTATATCCATTTAGAACCCGGCAACTCGTTACTGTCGGGAGGCGTTTGGTGCCCTCCCTCTCCTATACTGAAAAAATTGCGTAAAGATATTTATGATAATATGGATGAATTCGTTGAAATCATCGAAAATAAAGATTTCAAAAAAACATTCCCCGCACTCGAAGGTGAAATGCTGAAAAGGATGCCTGATGGATTCCCTGCTGATTCACCCTACGATTACATTTTAAAACATAAAGATTTTACGGTATCTTCTCATAAACCCGAAGAATATTTTTACACAGATAACTGGATGGATCAGGCTATCGAAGATTTCAAAAAACTATACCCATTCAATCGGTTCTTAAATTACACAGTGGGCGATTTTTTCGGAAAAGCATAATATGACGTTTAAACAAATCAACGACTAAACAACGTATCAACCATTAACATGCAGCTCTATCGAAAACTATTTCATCGTAAAGGACATGGTATACATTCACCGTTTGTATTCGACCTGGTTACCAATGTGATTGAGCAACCGTATCCTTACTATGGCTATAGGGATATAGATCTTATTCGTCTGCATCTGCGCCTTCACGACCAGGCAATAACCTGGCAGGATAAACAAAGCTCCATAAAAAAATACCTCCGCAACCAGGCTATCTCACAAAAAGAAGGAGAATTGCTTTTTCGTCTTGCGAATCATTACAAACCATACGATATACTGACCATCGGCTCTTCTATGGGATTAGCCCCTCTTTATTTAACCGGTTATTCATCTCACCTGCATTGCATTTCATTGGAATCTGAAACTGATATTGCTACTATTGCCAGGAGAAATATAGAGAAAAAAACAAATTCACCAATCCGGCTCATACAGGCAGATTATCTAACCGCACTTCAGGAAACTTTACAGCAATTCAAACGAATCGATTGCCTTTATTTAAGCAAAGAACTTACAATTAAAACAATTAATGCAGCCTACCATCAATGCCTCCCTTTTATACACGATGAAACTCTTCTGATTGTCAGCGGAATTCATTCCTCTTCTGAAAAAAGGAATTTCTGGACGCAATTATGTAACGATCCTAAAATAACAGTTTCGGTCGATCTATATAAACTGGGACTTATTTTCTTTCGGCCGAAACTGCACAAACGGATGTATAAATGTTGTATGATATAATTCCTCGATATAACTGAAAAGAATTTACCCTCTCGCATAAAAAACAAATCGTTCATGCATAAACAGAAATATTTTCATGCGAAAACAAACTCTTTTTTATGCAAGAACGAAAAAACACTCAAAAAGAGAATACGGATATCCTCTTGATTTATCCAAACTCCTTATTTTATATTCCCAACCTTGATCAGATACTCAGCAATCTGAACAGCGTTCAGGGCTGCACCTTTCTTGATCTGGTCGCTAACCGTCCAGAATGTTAAACCATTCGGATTGGTAAGGTCCTTACGGATACGGCTTACATATACCGGTTCCTTATCAGCCACAAACAATGGCATAGCATAATCTTTATTTGCCGGATCATCCTGCAGAATAATTCCTTCAGCTTCAGCAAAAGCTTTACGGGCCTCTTCAATACTGATCGGACGCTCTGTCTCTACCCAGGTAACTTCACTATGCGCACGGATTACAGGAACACGTACACAAGTCGCACTTACCTCTATATCTGAGTGCATAATTTTGCGTGTCTCGTTATACATCTTCATTTCCTCTTTTGTATAACCATTATCCGTAAATACATCCACCTGAGGTATCACATTATATGCCAATTGATAAGCAAATTTTTCAATCGTAGGTTCTTCTCCCTTTTGCAATTGCTCATATTGCTTTACCAATTCAGCCATAGCCGTTGCTCCCGCTCCGCTTGCCGCCTGGTATGTAGACACATGCACCTTCTTTATATGCGAGATATTTTCAATAGCTTTCAACGCTACAACCATTTGGATAGTTGTACAATTCGGATTTGCAATAATCCCACGCGGACGATTCAACGCATCCTCCGCATTTACTTCAGGCACAACCAAAGGTACATCCGTATCCATACGGAACGCGCTTGAATTATCAATCATTACAGCGCCGTGTTTAGTTATGGTATCAGCAAACTCAACCGAAGTTCCACCACCTGCCGATGTAAAAGCAATATCTATCCCTTTAAAATCGTCATTGTGTTTCAGTTCTTTTACCGTATACGATTTACCACGGAAAGTATAACTACTTCCTGCACTACGTGACGAACCGAAAAGTACCAGTTCGTCAAACGGAAAATTCCTCTCGTCAAGAACACGCAGAAACTCTTGTCCTACGGCTCCACTTACTCCAACAATTGCTACTGTCATTTTTTTGCAAATAATTTTTGTTAATTAGGATAACTATACTTATTTTTGACAGGTTGCATTTTTCTCTCACAACAGTCAACAAATAAGTATACAAAGATATACATAAATTAGAAATTACCTATACATTTAATATAAAACGGGGTTTGTAGCCCAAAATAAGCCAAGCTCCCAAGGGGCTTAAAAGGTGAAAATATAAAGGAAAAAAGAATCCGAAAACTGAAACTTGAAACCTGGAACTTTAAACTTGGAGCCCTTAAATATTTTATTAATGAAACGATTCTTACTATTCTATATATGCATTTTACCGGTTATTTTGTCGACTCAGTTGAATGCTGCAAATTATGGCGATATCATTATAAATGAGGTGATGGCAGATCCGAACGGACTAACTGAACTGCCACTGACAGAATATGTAGAAATATATAATACGACAAATACATCTATATCATTAAAAGACTGGTCGTTCATTTATATCATAAACGACTCTTCCAGAACAATCGTAACACTTCCGGAGATAATCTTACCTCCTAACGGATACGCAGTATTATTTCGTACGGGAAGTGATATTAAAATTGATGATACCGGAATCGGATTGCCAATATCCAATTTCCCAGCCAATTTAGCAAATACGGGAAAAGAACTACAGTTAAAAGACCCTCATGGCTTTATTATTGATTCCACCACCTACAGTAGCACTAAGCCTGCCCAGTCATGGGAACGGGATGTCGATGGAACATGGCATCTCTCAAGCGATCCACGGGGAGGAACTCCCGGCTCAGTCAATTCACAAAAAGATATTCCTACCCCACCAATTATCAACCCTTCTGACAATTCCAATCCGGGAGATGTCATCATCAATGAAATCATGGCTAATCCCGTTGGACTAACTGAATTGCCCGAAACAGAATACATAGAAATATACAATACATCCGATGCTACTATTCCATTACACAACTGGAGCTTTGTATACGACGGAAAAGCGGTTACACTTCCCGACACGACACTTCCTATTGGCGGGTATGCTGTTTTGTACCGGACCGGACGCGATATAGCCATAAAAAACACAGCTATAGCACTACCAATCACCAACTTTCCGGCTAATTTGGCTAATACGGGGAAAACAATCGGACTCAAAAACTCACACGATACGGAGATTGACATAGTAACTTATACGACTGCTACAGCAGCACGTTCATGGGAACGGGATGCAGAAAACCAATGGTATTTATCCACAGATCAGAAAGGTGGGACTCCCGGTGCAATCAATTCACCCAAAGATACTTCTACCCCACCAATTATCAATCCTTCCGACGATTCCGATCCGGGCGATGTAATCATCAACGAGATTATGGCAAACCCGGTAGGATTAACCGAACTGCCCGAAACAGAATATGTAGAGATTTATAATACATCCGGTGCTACTATTCCATTACACAACTGGAGCTTTGTATACGACGGAAAAGCGGTTATGCTTCCCGATACCATACTTCCGGTTAACGGATATGCTGTTCTGTATAGAACAGGACGCAGCATTACTATTGAGAATACAGCTATAGCATTACCAATCACCAACTTCCCCGCAAATCTCGCTAATACGGGAAAAACAATCGGACTGAAAAACTCACACGATACGGAGATTGACATAGTAACTTATATGGCTGCTACAGCAGCACGTTCATGGGAACGGGATGCAGAAAACCAATGGTATTTATCCACAAATCAGAAAGGTGGGACTCCCGGTGCAATCAATTCACCCAAAGATGCTCCTACCCCACCAATTATCAATCCTTCCGACGATTCCAATCCGGGCGATGTAATCATCAACGAGATTATGGCAAACCCGGTAGGATTAACCGAACTACCCGAAACCGAGTATGTAGAAATTTATAATACATCAGCCACTCCTATCCCATTACACAACTGGAGCTTTATATACGACGGAAAAGCAGTTACACTTCCCGACACGACACTTCCTATTGGCGGATATGCTGTTTTGTACCGGACAGGACGCGACATAGCCATTGAAAATACAGCCATACCATTACCGATCACCAACTTCCCGGCTAATCTGGCTAATAATGGCAAAACAATCGGACTGAAAAACTCAAATGACACAGAGATTGATGTAGTGACCTATACAACTGCAAAAGCTGCACGCTCATGGGAAAGAGACACAGAAGGAGAATGGTATTTATCCACAGATCAGAAAGGTGGTACCCCCGGTGTAACAAATTCACCAAAAGAATCCCCCGAACAACCCGCAACCAACCCTTTAGATCATTCAAAAACCGGAGATGTAATTATCAATGAGATTATGGCTAATCCGACCGGATTAACCGGATTGCCTGAAACCGAATATGTAGAGATATATAATATTTCCGATTCTGCGATTTATTTAAAAGGATGGACTTTTGTATATGATGAAAAAGAAATCTCTTTTCTGGATACAATATTAGCAATCGGCAGCTATGCTGTTTTATTCCGCTCAGGTAGGGACATTCATATCGAAGAGACCGGAGTTGCATTAGCCACAGATAACTTCCCGGCAAATCTGGCAAACACCGGAAAAACATTGCAAATCAAAAACTCACATCAGGTCATTATCGATTCCATAAGTTATGCCGCTGCAAAAGCCGCACGCTCATGGGAGCGCGATATGGAAGGAGAATGGTACTTATCAAACGACCCGAAAGGTGGTACCCCAGGTACAGCCAATTCGCTAAAAGACCTTCCTGAGCAGCCTACAGCCAATCCTTCAGATCATTCTAATCCTGGCGATATAATCATTAATGAAATCATGGCCAACCCCACCGGATTGACCGGATTACCTGAAACCGAATATATAGAAATCTATAACACAACGGATTCCATCAGACCTTTAAAAGGATGGCATTTTATATATGACGGAAAAACAATCAAATTCCCTGATTCTATCATACCAGCCAACACCTATGCAGTCTTGTTCCGTGCCGGACGGGATATTCATATTGATCAGGAAGGTATAGCTATAGCAATAGAGAACTTTCCGGCAAACCTGGCAAACACCGGAAAAACTGTACAAATCAGGAATTCGCATAATACAACCATTGACTCAACCGATTATACATCGGCTAAAGCTGCACGTTCATGGGAACGCGATAACGAAGGAAAATGGTACCTGTCAACTGACCCAAGAGGAGGTACGCCCGGATCAGTAAACTCTCCAAAAGAAAACACAATACCACCTGCCGAACCGGAGGAGCCGGTAACTCCCGGTAATTCCGGCTTTGGAGACATTATTATCAACGAAGTGATGGCTAATCCGGTAGGACTAATAGAAATTCCGGAAACCGAATATGTGGAGATTTACAATACATTAGATTCTACTATCCGGCTAAAAGGATGGTCTTTTGTTTATGATGGAAAAGAAACAGCGATCCCTGAAACACTGTTATCAACAAATCAATATGCTGTTTTATTCAGGGAAGGCCGTGATATATATGTAGAATCTACAGGTATAGCACTACCTATCACAGGTTTCCCGGCCAACTTGGCTAATTCGGGGAAAATGCTCCAAATCAGGAACTCATCCGGTTTAATAATTGATTCCGTAAACTACACTACTGCCAAAGCCGCACGTTCATGGGAACGCGATAACGAAGGAAGCTGGTATTTATCAAACGATCCGAAAGGAGGAACTCCCGGAGCTGTTAACTCATCTAAAGGAACAACACCCGGCAATCCAGGAAATCCGGATGGCACCTTTATGGTCTACGAAAATGAACTTATCTTCAACGAACTTCTCCCGGAACCTTTCGCCGGGGGAAGTGAGTATCTCGAACTATACAATCGTTCAGAGCGTACGTTATCACTTAACAACCTGTCTATAGCTACAATAAAAACTGATGGCACTTTGAGTACCCACTATCCATTAAAAAGCATACCGGATTCAGTCTATCTCGGTCAATACATTGTATTAACCGGTAACCGGGATGGAGTGCTGGATTTTTACTATACATCAGCGCCTGAAATGATTTATGAGCTTAAACTTCCTGCACTCAACAATACCGGGGCAACACTTGTATTACTCCGCACGCACGATGAATTCGTCATTGACCGGCTTACTTATTCATCCAAATGGCATGACATAGCCATTAAAAACACAAAAGGCGTCTCACTCGAACGGATTCAGCCTGACGCAGATACACAAAGCGCTGCAAACTGGACATCTGCCACAGCTATGGTGGGATATGGCACACCCGGATATATAAATTCCCAGGATGGCGCCATTGCCAATGATGAGCATACAATCATATTAAATGCACCGGAATACCGGCCCGAACTCAATGAATACATTATCACCTATCAGACAGATCAGCCCGGTTACCGTTGCCGGATAGAGATCTACGCTATTGAAGGCCGGAAAGTGGCAGAAATATCAAATAACCAATTGATCGGAACATCTGGTGAAATACGATGGGATGGTACAGGTTCAGATGGTAGCCGGCTGCATGCCGGCATTTATGTATTTTATGGAGAACTATACCATCCGGCAGGTAAAAAAAGAATCTACAAAAAAACAATGCTGATGAAATAACTTCTTTGACTACTTTCCTTTTTTATTGTCAACTGATTTGCTTCCCCACATCACTGCTATCCGAAAATTCATAATCCATAATTTATAATTCATAATTCTTTAAAGTATCTTTGCACTCCATTCAAAACTGCGTCTTTATGAAGATCGGAACTATAGATTTAGGAAAACGTCCGGTGATGCTGGCACCTATGGAAGATGTTACAGACATAGCATTTCGCCTGATGTGCAAACGTTTTGGCGCCGACATGGTTTATACGGAGTTTGTCTCAAGCGATGCCTTGATCCGCCATGTCAACAAAACAAAGGCCAAGCTCTCTGTTTCGGACGAGGAACGTCCCGTCGCTATCCAGATCTATGGAAAAGATGTAGAAACCATGGTGGAAGCCGCCCGGATATGCGAAACTGCTAAACCGGATTTGATAGATCTGAACTTCGGATGTCCGGTAAAGAAAGTGGCCAACAAAGGAGCCGGGGCCGGAATACTGCGTAATATACCCCTAATGCTGGATATCACGCGTGAAGTCGTAAAAGCAGTCAATATTCCCGTAACCGTAAAGACAAGGCTTGGTTGGGATGATAATAACAAAATAATACCCCAGTTAGCCGAACAGTTGCAGGATTGTGGTATTGTTGCCCTGTCGATTCATGGACGGACACGCGCACAGATGTACACCGGACAGGCCGACTGGACATTAATAGGAGAAGTTAAAAATAACGCCCGCATAAAAATCCCCATTATTGGTAATGGCGATATTACCTCTGCCCAACAATGTTTACACCATTTTGAAGAATACGGGGTAGATGGTATAATGATTGGACGTGGAAGCATCGGTCGCCCATGGATTTTCCGGGAAGTGAAACACCTGCTCACCTCTGGAGATTTGCTACCCAACGAATCTTTCGAATGGTATTTGAACATCCTGAAGCAACAAGTGTTTGAAAGTGTTGAACGTTTAGATGAACACCGCGGTATTCTGCATATTCGCCGACACCTGGCTGCTACACCCCTGTTCAAAGGGATTTCCGATTTCAAACCCACACGTGTAGCTATGCTCCGTGCCGGAACGGTCGAAGAATTATTTGCCATCATGGATGGAATATCCTGTTAAGAAAAAGAGGCAGTCTTCCGACTGCCTCTTTCGCCATGAAAAAATCAAGAAATTCAAATTGAATAAAAAATCCAGTGATGATATGCCACTTCAATCATTTTTACTTTAAAATAACCTTATGTACCGAACCGTCTTTCAGGGTCACGACATATACGCCACGTTCCATCGGGACAGAATAGTCGCCTTCCGGCAATTCAATACGTTTCACTAGTTGGCCGGCTATTGAATAGATACTTGCAATATCTTCTTTCGCTACACGGAAATAAATCGTATTGTTATGAGACCATACGACCCTGTTGTCGTCGATCAACGCATTATCAGTTGCAAACTCCGGACCAAACTTCAATACGATGTTCTGGGTTACGCGGCGGATCACGTATTCATATTCGCCGTTGGCATTCAGCCTGCCGGTCAGTTCTTCCGCCGTCTTACCGTCATC
>JAITVY010000059.1 GCA_031285565.1 Tannerella sp.
CAAAGAGCGATGAAGGTCAGATCTACACCTGGGCTTCTGGTACATACGATGGGAAAAATCGCCATCGCATTCATTTATCTAATTTTTTAAATACTGATTCGCATTATGAACAAAAAAAAAGCGATCTTGACATACAGAAAGATCTTTTATTAGAAAAATTCAGGGCAGATATTCCTTATTAAAATGAAAAAAGCATCCTTACTTATAGTTTGCCTGATAATTTCTTCTGTGGCTTTTTCGCAGGAAGAGGAGGAACAGGAAACCAATATTGTCGGCGATTATCAATACCTTGATTTGCCCGATGTGGAATTTCCGCTATATCAGGAACGGACGCCGGATACCGGGCTACCTTTCAGCGAATTACATTGTGTAAAATATTACAACGGAGTTTATTATTTATTTGCCGATACAGGCATGTACATCTACAACGAATCAAGTCAGTCGATGGCGCAGTTCCGTTACTTCGATCCAAACTTATGGCTGTATTCATCCCAACCGTCCATTTACATCTATACTCCGGTTCACGACACCCGGCTACCGGCATTACTTTTCCTGGAATACCTTGATGATACAAATTCCGCTTGTTGGATGTACACAATAGATAATCAAAATAATATCACCAAAGCCGGAAGCCTGGGCATGCCGTTAATCATCCCATGGTCGCGCGATGCCGCCGCACAGGCAACTATAATGAATTGGCTAAAAAAAATTGAGTATAACAAAAATGAACTACGGATATCTTTCGGTACTCCTTACAATGAATTCTTTTATTCCCCCAATACCGAACTTTTAGAAAGCTTAGTACCATTATCAGATCTTGAAGTTTATTATACATACAAAAACGGAACTTTAACGGAATACGGACCGGCAACATTGCTCCGTCAATCATACGGACATCTATCATACGATAGTTTTTATCTTCAAAGATATGCTATCGGAAAAATCAACAATGACCAGTACTACGATATAGCATACCTCGAACTCGAAAATGACAATTTTTACCTCTACGTCAACTTATTTGAAGGTGACCGGATCATTCAACGTCTTTCATGTCCGGTTGAAAGCCTATATGTAGGAGATATCCTTATTCATAACCATCGGATTGAGATATCCAATGACCAGAATGAAGACCGGGTATATTACATCGTGAAAAACGATCGTATCATAAAAGAAAAAAACAATATACAGTAAAAGGGCATAATCACGGATACAAACCATGAACTTTATTCCCCAAAAAGTGTTTTATTTGTATAATCCTAATTTATTTTATTATGAATCGTCGTTCCTTTTTATTTTATACAGTAGCAACAGCTGTTACCGGCAGTTTAAGCACGCAATTGGCATTTGCATCACCACACGATTCAAATGCCATTACAATCGATTTGAGTAAAGACCTTACATCCGTAGGAGATAGCAAAAAAATTAAAAAATCAATCGTAGTTCGTACTGCCGAAGGCAATGAACCCGGTTCTTTTGTGGCGCTTTCAGGCAAATGCACGCATAGGGGCTGTAAAGTATCCTATAACCCAGAACAAAAGCGGTTCGAATGTCCTTGCCATGGCAGTATGTATAACATCGATGGAGAAGTTATCAAAGGGCCTGCCAAAGAAGCATTAACAAAATACACGGTAAGTGTTAGCAATAATACACTTACATTTGATGCAGGTAAATAATAATTAATTTCATAAAATTCAAAACGGTTTCTAAATAGCTTTGACAGGATTTGTCAAAGCTGTTCTTAATACATTTAAACTTACTGTAGCTAAAGCAATAAGCACCGAAATAAGAACGGTAAGAGCATAAATCATATAATTTATACCATTATGGTAAGCAAAATCCTGTAACCATTTATTAAGCAGAATGGTCACCGGCATCCATGCTAGCAGGTTTCCGGTTAGTACCAGGATAATAAAATCCTTTGCAACAAGATATAAAACACCTGATACGGACGAGCCCATTACCCTACGCAATCCGATTTCTTTTTTCCGCTGTTCCATCATATAAAATGATATACCCAACAGTCCGATTGTGGCAATAAAGATCACGATGAAAGTGAAAACTGAAGCGAGGTTTTGCATAGTATCTTCCGCCTTATACAAACTTTCTAATTTATCGTCCATAAAATAAGACTCGAAGGGTATATCCGGATAAAACCTTTTCCAGATATTTTCAACATCCGAAATCAGTATATTCTCCTTTACAGTTTCCGTTCTGAGAATCAGATAAAACCGCCCCTTACTATTTATATAAAGCACCACCGGCTCAACCTGCGAATGAAGCGAAGCAAAATTAAAATCTTTAACCACCCCAATAATCCGGCCTCTTTGAGGATCTTCAACATTAAGGGTGTATTCAACCGGTTCGCCTATAGGCTCACTTAGCCCTAAAAACCTTACTGCAGCCTCATTGATAATAAAACCATGTTCCGTATCTTCCTCCCCAGCTTCAGAAAAATTCCTACCGTCTATAATCTGCAAGCCCAGTGTCTGAACCATATCTTCATCTCCTAACATGATGCGCATCCAGACAGAACCATCCGGTTCTTTCGATTGCAAAGCCCCATTCCCGGCTAACCGGGGAAAACGTACCGTATGAAACGGAAACCTCTCGCCTGGTACTACATTAGATACCGTAGCGCTTTTAACCCTGCCGGTTTTCATCAATTCTTCCCTTATAGTCATCAATGTGCTACTATTCCGCACTTCACGTCCTTTCAAAGGAATAACCATAATCTTTTCTTTCTCGAAACCCACATCCCTGTTTTTCAAAAATCGTATATGATCATTGATCACCAGTGAGCCGATGATAAAGAACACGGAAATAGCAAATTGCAGTATAATGAGCGACGACCGGAAAGATAGCTTTGATTTCTTCCCTGATGATTGATCAGACTTCAGCTTGAATAACTTCAACATATTCATACGCGACAATACCAGAGCTGGATAGGCGCCTGATAAAAATCCCAGGAGAATAACTACTGCAAAAAGGGAAATCAATAAAGGATAGTTGGTCAATAATCCCAATGAAAGATTCACATTAAAAACAGAGTTAAACACCGGAAGAATAAAAAGCAACAGCAACAACGAAAATACCAGTGAAACAAAACTTAAGAAAAAGGATTCTCCCATAAACTGTAAAAAAATGGCAGGTTTTCCGGCACCCAGCACTCTCCGTATCCCGATCTCCCGTGTCCTTTTCAACGACTTAGCAGTAGCCAGGTTCGAATAATTGATACCAGCCACCAATAGCAGGAAAAAAGCTACGATCTTTAATATGGCAATAAACAACGCATTCCCGTTCGGTTCAAGCTCCCGCTCTGCCCTCCCTTTAAGATGAATATCCAATAAAGGCTGGAAAATAATTTCACAACCGATTCCCGCCTGGCTTAACTTATCCTGATATCCCCGGATCGCAGGAAGATCGCTATTCACTTTCCATTTTAATGCACCGAGTCCGTCATTATGGTATAGCCGTATATATGAATAAAACACATTATCCCCTTTATCCCTTTCGCTGAAAAAACGCATGATAAACTGAATGGGAAATATCAGATCAAAGTGAAAATGGGAGTTTTCGGGCATATCCTCCACAATACCGGATACGGTAAAAACATGATTCCCTTCATAAAGTATCTGTTTTCCTATCGGGTTTTCATCCCCGAAATACTTACTAGCTGTTGTAGCTGTCAAAACAACCTTGTCCGGGCTATTTAATACAGTCGCCGCATTCCCTTCAATCAACCTGAAATCAAAGAAGTTAAAAAACGTACTATCTGCAAAACAAAACCTATCTTCCAGGAACCTCTCCTCTCCATGATTAATAATAACCGTCCAGATAGCCTTGACGAACCGGGTTTCCGATTCAACCTCAGGATAAGTATCGATTAAATAAGGCGCCAGATAACTTGTCGAAGCTGCGGAGTGCTGCTCCTCCCCGCTCCCGCTCCACCTTTCTTCAAGGCGGTATATGTTCTCCGCGTTTGTATGGAACTCATCATAGCTCTTCTCCTTTTGAATAAAAAGAAAAATGATAGTAAATGCTATAAAACCAATAGACAACCCTGATATATTGATAATTGTATATAGCCTCTGTCGTAAGAGATACCGGAAAGTCGTTTTTATATAACTGTCAAACATAGTTGTTCATTTAGAAATTATCGTTCGTTTAACTATATAGGAATACCTGTAAAGAAGATACATCTTCACTACATACAATAGATATATTTCTGTTATTTAGTCTTATACCTATTGAGGTAAATAATCTTCAGGATTTACTCGCTCGCCTTCTTTTAATACTTCGTAATGTAAATGAGGACCCGTTGTGGAAGTTCCTGTATTGCCGGAATAACCAATAAGCTGGCCTTTTCCCAATTTGTCTCCTGTCTGTACAGATACACTTTTCAGGTGAGAATAAAAAGTAGAAAAGATATCACTATGCCGGATCATAACATAATTCCCTTTCGCCGGATCGAACGTAGCCTCTACAACCACACCATCTGCAGTTGCCACGACCTCTTCTCCCTCGGCAACGGCAAAATCCATTCCATAATGAAAACCTTTTTTCTTCGTCAGGGGATTCGTCCATTCTCCATAACCGGCAGTTCGTCTTACTTTCTTTATATCCAGCGGATATATAGACGGTTCCAAAACCACATGATTCAAAACCACTCCGCTATCTTCTGTAAAGTCCTCTTTATCCGGTGAAAAAGCAGTCAGCAAGAGGCATACGAGCGGCAGCAGTAATACATATACTCCCAGGTACTTATGCGATGTCTTATCTTTTGTCATCATGATGATACGTTTTTTGATTGTTTTACAATAAAACTGGCTGACTATCCCGCCTAAATTTACAACCTGAACCTGCTTCAACATACAGGTAAGATACCCTTCCATCCGGCTATAATCTTTAAGGACGCTTGTATCTGCAAGATATTCATGCTGGAGTTTCAGCGAACGTTTATAAAAGAAAATAAAAGGATTAAACCATAGCAACACCGACGCAGCCTCTACCAAAATCAAATCGACCCAATGGAGTTGTCTTACATGAGCCATTTCATGCTCCATTATCAGTGGGTTGTTCTCACCTTTCGGCAAAAAGATCAGATGAAAGAATGAAAATGGCGAATTGGAATCCACCCGGGCAATCTTATACCGTCCAATCCGGCTGGTTTCCGAATGATTAATGATACGGATAATCCTTACAGAAGAAAACAAAAGCCTGAAAAACAAGACAAAGACACCGGTAAAATAAATCATCGGCAAAAACATCGAAAAATTCAGTGTTGTTATATGATCCGGAGTGGTTCGAGGTTGTAAAAAGCCTGCGTCCGGATCAGACAGAAAAGGGTAAACTATCGTTGATAATGCGCCATCAGATGCGCCATTAAAGAATGAAAATTCCAGGATTGGAATAATAAATGAAAGAAGAAGTCCGAAGACTAAAGACAACCTGTTAAGTACAAAGAATGTACATTTACGGAGTACCAATATATAAAAGATGTAAAACACGATTATACACAAGCTCACTTTAAGTATATACCACCAATAACCGGTCATAAACTAGTTGTTCTTGATTTTTTGAATCTTCTCTTCGATTATACCCTTGATTTCTTCCAGTTCCGACAGTTGCAATTGCTCATTCGCAAAAAAGGAGGCAAACTCTGGAGCCGAACCATGAAAAAAATTCGTAATAATAGATTTTACATGATTCCGGAAGTAATCATTTTTCGATACCAACGGATAATATTCATGAATCTTCCCATACGCATTGTAACCGATAAACCCCTTCTTCACCAGTACCCGTATAACTGTTGAAACTGTTGTATTTGCAGGTTTAGGTTCGGGAAATTGATCTACAACGTCCTTCAGAAAGCCTTTACCTATTTTCCAAAGGAATTGCAGAACCTGCTCTTCAGCTTTTGTTAGTTCTTTGTTTTCCATGCTGCAAACATACAACTATATTTATAGTTATACAACTATTTTCATAATTATATTATCTACAACACGAATACTTATTGATAATTAATACAATAAGATCTCCCTCATCCACTTTGAAAATATCAGAAAGAGTTACCACCTGATTACACTTAGCTCGTCTGTCACCACGATTTTTCAACCATCAAAATCTCCACAATCATAAATTGCAAACTTATGTAACTCCCTACGGGGAGCATAGTAAAAATCCTGAAGCTGCAAAAAATAATCCTTTACCATTGGATCATCCGCTTCGAATTTCAAATCACCTTCTATCACTAGTTTATAAATCTCCGCTTTATCAACTTTATTGAAAATAAACGTAGCATCTTTTACAGTAATTACAATTGCATCCTTTACTGCGGTTTCTTTTTTCTCGATCCGGAATGCCTTGGAAAGCAATGCTTCATTAAAGTATCCTATCAGATAAACAACTGAATCTGTCACAGATATGTCAATGCCATTACAGGAATAACAATTTGCATCAAACGCAAAACTATATTTCGTATAAGGATCAGTACATTCTTCACAACTTATCTCCAGAGACATGCCAATTCTTATTTTCGGCTGAAAACAAGCAAGTTGCAAGGCGATTTTTCACAACAGGTAACGATTTAGAAACGAGCTAGTCTCGATCTTTTACATCATTTTTCAAAAAACACAAAGAATGACTTTCGTCTGCGAAGATACTAAAAATTATGCATGACCTATTCAATACATCATTATTTTTACAGTATCTATCCAAACAGATTTATTCTTATACTATTCCCTTTATTTCGATTCTACTTTTACCATTAATGGTTTTGACAACCTGAATCTGAGCATTGATACGCTCTGTCATTTCAGCCACATGTGAGATTACCCCTATTTTGCGTCCTTGGGTTTGTAATCGTTCTAAAGCATCCATTGCTATTCGTAATGTATCTATATCGAGGGAGCCAAAACCTTCGTCGATGAAAAGTGATTCCACTTTCATTCTGTTCGACGAGAGAGAGGAAAGTCCCAATGCCAAGGCGAGTGATATTAAAAAAGATTCTCCACCGGATAAAGAGTGTACCGTGCGAATTTCGCCTAACATATCCAAATCGACTACCTGTAAAGCTAATGTATCCGGGATACGTTGTATCTCGTATCGTTTAGAAAGCTCTTGGAGATGCTTGTTAGCATAAGCGAGCAGTGCATCCAACGTATAACCTTGCGCTAAAACTTTAAACTTTGCTCCGTCAGCAGAACCTAACATCTCATTTAGTTTCTTCCAATTTTCGGATAAGGCTGATTTTTCGTTCAATTCCTTTTCGAACAAAACAATCCGTACCTTCCCTTTATTATGATTAGCGAATATTATATCTATCTCTGCATTACGGGACGTTTTGTGCAGGATCGCTTCTTGCTTATTAAGCAGAGCTTCCTGTAAACTATCGTTTGTTTCTTCTTCTGCCGGTTTGCATTCTAACAAATGATGGTTTTCAAGTGTTTTCTTTCGTTCATTTAGTGTTGCTAATGCGGCAGTCTTGCTTTGATGTAACTTGTTTAATTTCTCTCTTTCGGCTATAATCCACGTATTATCTTTCGATAGTAAGTCGGACAAACGCTCTATTGTTATATTTGCATTCTTGGATAAAATCCACTCATCTACCATTTTTTGGAGAGAATCACAATGTCCGGAAAGCCTTGATATCTCCTGACAAATTTGCTTGATTACCCCTTCCTCTTTTTCAGTTGCATCTAGAATCGTATCTTTTTCTCCTTTCAGTTTAGAAAGATTATCTGAAAGTTCCTTTCTTCGTTGAAGATATTGTCTCTCAATGTCATCAGCGACCTTCCCTTCCAGCAGTCCGTTTCTCTTTTCCTGCAATTCGGTCAAAACGTTTTTTACGTTTTTATATTTTCCTTCTTTAGCCGTATAATTTTCTTCTGCTTCGATGAGATGCTCCTTAGCGAGATGTAGGCTTGTTTGAAGATTTGTAATTTGTTCATTTGCCGTGTTCAACGCCAATTCGTTTTTACTCCATGTTTCGGCAAGCGATTTTAATGAATTTTGTAAATCTCCTTGCTCAAATTTCGTTTTCCAATCTGGAACAACGACAAGAAAGCCATCCAATTTACTCAATGCTTCGCTCGATTGGTTGGCATAATTCTCAATAACTGATGCTAACCGAATGGTATCATTTTTGAGATTTTCAATTCTGGTACTCTGAACGGTTATTTTATCTGCAACTTCTTTTTTTGCTTTAATAAGTTCAGTTTCTTCCAGGATTTCTCCGCTTATATTACTATATGGATGGTGTTCGCTTCCGCAAACAGGACACGGCTTTCCAGCTTCCAGTTTTACTCGTAGTGCAGCAATTTCGGCAGGAAGTAGTTTATTCAACCGCTCGGATTCAGCTGTTAATTCTACATGTTTTGCTATTTCGTTGTCAAGTAATATTTTGGAACTTGCTAAAGTTTTGACATTATTGGCTTCTTGTTTAATTGCTGTAGCTGTATCATCAAGCAAACTTACAATCAAATCCATCCTCGGAATAATTTCCTTGTACTGCTGACGTTGATTGAACCACAACTCGATATGTGAGATTATTTCTTTGACAGAACTGATAGTAGTTTGCGTTTCCGCTATGGATTTTTCCAGTTTGTTTTTTTTCTCAATTGCTTGTTTGTATTCTTTTTCAGCCTCTTCCGTATTATTTTTTACTCCTGTTATCTGAACATCCAACTCCCGCGCTTGTTTGATTTCCGGTTCAATGGTTTCAAATTTTTCATTATGTTTGAGAAGTTCATCTTCGCAAAAAGTAACTTTTTCGATAGATTGCTTTAATAACAAAGCATTTGCCTCTCGTAACTTTTCCTGTTCAACAAGGTGTTTTTTGTTTTCTGCAAGTTGCTTGTTTGATGTTTTCAACTCATTGAAGCTGTCTCTGATTTCTTGTACGCTATCAACTTGAGCAAGATAATCGTAACGAGGTTTTGCTTCTTCAATGGTTTCCGTTGTTTCGGTCAGCTGTTGTTGTGCTTCTTTAATTCCATTATTCAAGGTAGCTTCATCTACGATCCATTTAATTTTATTGGTCAAAATATCAATTTCTTTCTTTAATACCTCAATCTCTTGAGTAATTGGCTGCTTTTCTGCGACAAGCGTTTCTATTTCTTCAGCGGAAAGAAGTTCGACATCTTTGATGCGTTCCTTGATTGAGTTTAGTTCCTGCTCTGCACTTTTCGATTTTTCATAAATAGCAGTGGATATACGAGAATATACTTCTGTGCCTGTCAATTTCTCAAGAAGCTCTGCTTTTTCTTTTTGCGTTGCCTTTAAGAATGTGGCAAAATCTCCCTGTGCTAGAAGGACAGCGCGTGTAAACTGGTCGAAAGTTAAACCGATAAGCGCTGTTATTTTTGAAATCAACTCCGTTTTTCGTCCTTGTTCTTCAATATGAGTTGTGAGATTCGTAAGTCTTAACTCGGTATTTTGCAAAGTACCATCTACCTTGTCACGCGACCGTCTGACATTCCAGCGACTACGGAATTTTTCGCCACCGAGCGATACGAAATCTACTTCTGCATAACCGTCGCTTGTTCCTCGCCTTAAAATATTTCGACTATCTTTCTGATTTATAGTCTTATCTCTCACATCTGCTATTTGGATATTATTTTCAGATGCGCGATTTGTGCGGGGGGTATCATCAAATAGTGCAAGACAAAGCGCATCAAGTAAAGTTGATTTACCGGATCCAGTGCTTCCAGTTATAGCAAAAATACCAGACGACTTTAACGGCTCAATTGTAAAATCTATCTCAAATTCTCCCTCCAATGAAGCGAGATTTTTTCCTCTTATTGCCAATATTCTCATAACTCAATATCCTGTATTACTTCCTGCAAAAGGGTTCTCATTTTTTCGGGCATTTCTTCTCCGTTAAACCGCCGACGAAAGATATCTGTAGCAATGTCCATCGGATGGATGGTTTGTAACTGTTCATAAGTGATCGTTTGTGTTTCTGTTTCCCGTCTTGGAGTAATCGCAGTTATACGAGCCAATCGCACCGACTTTGTTTTCAATGCATCTTCTATATGATGTCGCAAAGACGGTTCCGGTTCAGTTATCAGAATTTTTATCTCCAGATAAGGAGATGTTTCATTTGCCTCCCCTTCAGGCAAATCAGCAATTTTTTCAAGCACTTCGTCCAAAGGCATCGGCTCTGTAGGAATGCTTAACAATTTTACGGGCGTATCGAACTCAATACGTTCAACTTTGGTCGTATCGGTTATTTCAATAAATGTAACACCTTGCTTATTATTCTTCTCGGAAAAAGACATTGGCAATGGCGAACCTGAGTATCTGACATTTTCACGACCTGAAACCAGCTGTGCACGGTGGAGATGTCCAAGAGCAATATAAGCTATATCCTTCGCAAATGATTCGGGCGATATACATTCCAGTCCACCGATGATTGTACGTTCTGAGCGATCATTTTCTGATATTTCCGATCCGGTAGCCTGTAAATGCCCCATTGCAATAATAGGCTCTTTCTGATCTTTTACTTGATCATATAGCATTTCATACATCATTTGTACTCCTTGGGCATAGGTTTCGGCATCCGGATAATCACCTTGCCGCAAATAGGGTACAGCAAGGCAGTAACCACCTTTATTGAGCGGAACAATTAGATAGTTAAAATCAATATCACCTTCATCCGTTCGTTTTATGACCCCGCGGACAGAAACATTCATACCCTCCAATAAAGGATTTGGCGCTTCGAGGCGAGCTGCAGAGTCATGATTCCCGGCAATAATGATTATCTGTAAGTCAGAGTTCTCTATTGTAATGTCACGTAAAAAATGATAATAAATTCTTTGAGATTCTGCCGATGGGTTGGGACTGTCAAATATATCTCCAGCAACTAATAGAACATCAATGTCTCGTTCCTTGATTTGCTTTTTTAACCATTCTAGAAATTTGATATGCTCCGTTTTGCGGTCATAATCAAAAAGTGTTTGTCCGATGTGCCAGTCGGCAGTATGAATGATTTTCATAACACCACTTCTTTCTCAATTTCGGGCTCAATTCCCATCATTAAATTGTAATGTCCCGGATTTTCAGTATGAGTGAAAATACCTTTAAAAACATCTAAGTATTTTGTGATTGTTTCATCAGGAGCTTCTATATACAAATCATCAGGGAGAGTATGAGAACCTTCATTTGCCCAACTTAGTAGAGACCTGCAAATTTCTCTTTCTTCTTGTGTCCCGAATTTATTAATCAAAAAATCATCTCTCTTGTTTCCAAGAATACTAAAGAAGGTCTCCAAAATTCTTCTCATAGCATTTTGAATCGTTATTCCAGAGTTCTTTTCCCACTCCTTTATTTCACGCCATAAGAGTTCATAAGATGATTGTATGGGGTTGTTTTCTCCATAGTAGTGGATAGTCGACAACTTGCCATTTTTTCTTAAAATCCAAAAATGAGATTTTTCTCCTTTTCTATTTAATCCCTCATAAGAAACCTCTTTGTGAAAATACACATTATGGGTTAAAAGCACTATTTGCCTAATGTTGCCAATATCCGATTTTATATCTTTTATTATTTCTTTTATCAAAGTACTGACTATAAACAATACATTACTGTCTAAACTTGAAATGGGATCATCGACAACTAGAATTCTTTCCTCATTGACAGAATCTTCTGATATTCCACCTTTGGCAAGTTGTAAGAAATATAAAAATGTGATGAATGTTATTTCTCCTTCGCTTAGTGTATGTTCAGCAATTGTTCCATCTTCTCGCTGAATTTGATAAAAACCACTTTCAGTCGCAGGCACAATGGTAAAGGTCAGAAATCCATATGATTTTAAAAGTCTGTCAATTTCATTGACTGTGGGTTGGATGCTGGTGGTATTTTTGCTCAGAGCTTTAATTTCATCATCTAAAGTTTTATAATCAGCCAATTTTGCTTTTAGCTGTGCATCAAGAGCTGTTATGCCTTTTTCTAAATTCCCTTTTTCTGTATTGAATTTGGAAATATCAGTCCTAAATTCTTCAATAATAAATTTCCAAATCGATGCTATCAATGCGGCCTTTTCGTTAGTAAAGTCGGATACAATATCATTATGTTTCTTTATTTCAAGATTAGCATCCGTAATTAGCCCAGCAATTAATTCTAATTGTTCTTTCAAATATGAAAGTTCAACACTTCGACTAGGCTCTTTAATTTTTCCGGTTAATAACTCGTTGTTGACCGTGTTTTGACTGACGAATGTTTTAAGATATGCCGAAAACTTGTCGAGATTTAATTTTGTGTTTTTGAAATCTTTTTGGTTAATCTCAATTGTATTTAGTTCATTAAACAGGTTCAAAGTCAAAGAACTGTATTCCTGCCTTAAATCTTTTATCAGTGTGATATCTTTCAAATAAGTTTCATCAAAAAAATTCTCTAATTGAGTTTTAAAATCATCAGTAATTGTTTGTTGTTGGCAAAAGGGGCAGATTTTATCTTCCTGCAGATATGAACGCCCCTGGTTGACCCAGTCATTTATATTTAATTTCTGTATGAGCTTTGCAATATCTACATCTGCTTTCCCGACAATAATTTTCTTCCAGATCAAATTGGTCTCAATTTCTATTATTCTATCATACGTAATTGCATTTATAGGAATGATTTCTTTGGGAACTTCTCCGAAAATCGTTTTTGCTTTTTCTTTTAAATCATCAAGAGCAGATAATATTGCTGTATTATTGGTAAATTCATGTAGCAATTTATCTTTAAATTTTTCTTTATTTAAAGATCCAACAAAAGCTTCTTTAAAAACAGGTTCATGTTTTTTATAAATTTTTGTCCAGCATGTTTCTTTAAACTCTTCCTCTAATGCTTCTTTTTTTTGAATTTGAGTATTCAGGGTTTCTCTTTTTTGTGCTCCCTCTGCTTTTATCTTTTTTAGTTCTTCTGCTTTATCTTCAATAGCTTTTAGTTGTTCAGCAGTTGCTTCTCCCAGTGTAAAGACTCCACTTATTTTCCCTTTTCCAAAATTTCTTTCACGAAATTCTTTGTTATAAACTAATGTTTTTAATTCTTGTCCATTTTCCCAATTTAAAGAACAGTCCCCAAATTTTGTACTTTTTGTATCATGCAGAAAATTGGATATTGTAGTTTTTCCACAAGCATTTGCACCATAGATAAAATTGACTTTCTTTAATCCATTGATTTGAATGCCTGTATCATTAAATGTAGCGATATTCTTAATAGTAATTGATTCAATCATAATTTCATGATTTATTTATTTATTATTTTTCATTATCCCAATCTCGTTCATACACCATTCTGGCTTTTATCTTGATTCTACTCATATTGTAGTTCACATTTTTTGGGGTCAATCTCCATTAAAATAACTCTTTCGGATTAATCTTCAAAAATTCCTCATAAGAAATCCCACCAGTACCAATCAGTAACATCTTATCTGGATGAAATTTCTCGTTAAATATTCCCATTCCTGCGTTATCTGCACTGGCACCGCTTTTCACTTCTAGCCCGATTACCTTATTTCCTTTTTCGAGTATAAAATCTACTTCATTATTACCCTCTCGCCAGTAATGGAGATTATATCTTTCAGATATCGAATGATTAAGCAAATGGGCGCCTACAGACGATTCAACTAACCGACCCCACAGTTTTGGGTTTACAATGGCGGTCGAATAGGTTTCGTCATCTTGTGACGTCAGTAATGCATTATTATACACCTGAAACTTTGGACTGGATGACCGTTTGCGAATTACGCTTCCTGCATACTTTTCCAGTCCACCTAACAAACCACAGTCGGATAATAATTTGAGGTAATTCGCCAAGGTAGTTGTATTACCTGCATCCTGTAGCTGGCCAGTAATTTTAGTATATGAAAGAATCTGTCCTGAATACAAGCAGCCAAGTTCAAACAACCGTTTTAGCAACGCGGGCTTATCCACACGGGTCAACATCAGAATATCTTTGGAGATACTGGTCTCTATGAGTGAGTCTTTTATATAGCTTTTCCAGCGCTCTTCATCATTAATCAATAATGCAGAACCCGGGTACCCTCCGAAATAAACATACTGCTCGATAGACCAACCAAAAGCGGCTTCCATTTCAGCAAATGGCCAATGACCAAGATAAAACGTCTCAAAACGTCCGGCCAGCGATTCCGTTAAACCTTTCTGAATAAGAAGGCGGGATGACCCTAGCAGGATAACCTTGATATTTACTTGCTCGCGAGTATCCTTATCCCATTGCTGTTTGACAACTTCGCTCCAATTATCTATCTTTTGTATCTCATCAATCACAAGGAGATATTCTGAAGCGCCGGAGGCTTTCATTTTCAGCCGCGCCGTCTCCCAAACTTGCATCAGCCAGGCCGAGTTAGTTGCCACAATAGCATCAGCGGACTCAGATACATACGAGATGGATAACTGAGATAACAATTGGTTCACCATAGTGGTTTTCCCCACCTGGCGAGGGCCAAGGATTACCTGAATGAACTTTCGCGGCTCTTCTATTCTTGATTTAACCTGCTTCAAATAAGAACGTTCGTACATCTTGAAATAATTTACTCAATACTAAGAGCAAATTTACTCAAATTTATTAGATTGCCAAAATAAACTGAATATCTTTATCGGATATCTCGACTTATTCACTCATCTCCCCCATACTAAGCGGCTTGAAATCGTCATAATGAGCTGATTATTACAGCCCATAGTAATTTCGCTGATAGCACGGAACTGTCATTTGTGTAAGGTCACACAAAGCATATCCTCCGGCGAGATGGAGCTATGGAAAGATCACATAGAATCAGAGATCAAAGAAGGATAGTAGCACATTATGCCGAACATAGCGAACCGGCTTAAGCCGGCTTATATTTAATCACAAAGTAATAACTCGTGTTGGTCAATGCCGGGTACTGAACTCCCGCATACAACACATAAAAACAAACAAAAACATGGAATTTATAATTATGGATGGAGCTTTATTTGATTTACTGATTGAGAAGCTCAACAATTTAGCAGATAAAGCCAGTAAGATACATAGTGGGAAAGATGCCATTTTGGAGAAGTGGATCGACAATCAAGAGGTTTGTGAAATCCTGGGCATCAGTAAGCGCACATTGCAAACATTACGTGATACTGGCAAATTGCCCTTTACAATGATTGAACACAAGGTTTATTATCGACCTAAAGATGTCGAAGCTTTCATAAATAAGCACATTAAAAAATAACAATCAGATGAAACATAGCTTAATAGATCAGTCAGATGAACGGATTATTTCCATGCTGGGAATCATCGAAAAGCTCAGCCATATTATATCTGAAATAAATACACGCACGATGAAACGACCACTAAACAATGAATTCTATCTTACAGATAAAGAAATATGTGAGAAATTGAAGGTAAGTCGCCGCACTTTACAAGAATGGCGATATAGTGGACGGATTAGTTATATCCAGATAGGCGGCAAGATAATTTTCCGGGAAAGCGACATTCAAGCTTTGCTTGAAAAGCATCTTCGAAAAGCATTTAGATAGATATTCTGTCTATTGCAAATAAGTTCAGCCGTAAGATTTCTAACAAGATTTCTTGCGGCTGATATGTGCTTATATGTGCGAATTTTCTATGGGAAAAATAATATGAGGTCAGGTAACGAAAATAATGCGAGATTTTGCACTGTTTTTCTCTGCAAATCAGATGAATTACGTTTCATTTGCGTCGTTTTGTTTTGACTTGCGTTGAGTTCACTATACACCTTGCTAGACACAAGCGTATCACCCACCAATGTAGGTTTTATATTTCCGGGTAATTCACCAGACAAGATATCACGATTCATATTATCGATTACAGCATTATCCATCACGATTTCCGATACAGTGTTATTGCCTGCATTTACTTTTGCCGCGGGTTCCTGTTCATAACCCGACAATGCAAGCAGTCCGATACAAAATAAAAGAAGCTTCATACCTATAACCTGATTACAAATAAAAGTTCAAGATTTATCCCAGTAATTTCTCATATGCTACCCGGGGATTTCCATCAGCCAGAAAAATACGGCCGCAATATATGAAACCGTTCTTTTCTAATGTGCGTCGCATAGGAACATTAGCTTCGTGCGTGTCGACTTTCACACTCGCTATCCCCTTTTCCAAAGCCATTTCTTCTACCTTTTTCAGTAACAACGAGGCTATCCCGCTTTTCTTTATGCGATTATCAACCGCCATACGGTGAACCACAACAAATGTCCCATTACTCAACCATTCACCATCGTAAATACGATCATATGTAGGTTCATTATTATAAATGATTACCTCCATGGCTACTATCCGGTCATTATCAACCAACACATAAGCATGTCCGTTTTCAATATCCCGGCGGATAACCTCCGGGGCCGGATAACCGTTTTGCCACTGATCTACCCCTAACAATTTCAACGACTCCTGTGCCTGACCGACAATCTCCATCATTGAGGGAAGATCAGGAAGTAATGCCAAACGAAAAACCATATGCTTGTATTTTTAAAATGAATCTAAGTAGCTGTCAGGAACTTATATTGTAAAATGCCTAACAGTTACTTAGAACAAAGATAATAGATTTTCAGAGCCAATATAAATTTTATTGCATTCTTTTTTAGTAGCTGTTCCGCTCATATCCACGCATTCCGGATATGAATATTCACATGTCTCCGGATCATATCCACCAGGTCAGGTATAAACAACCTTTTCGGACAGCTTTTTAAACAAGACATATCTGTACACGATTTGCATTTTTCAGCAAACTCATCAATACTCAAATCCAACTTTTTAAGCGCCCAATAATCCTTGCCTAAAAAATAATAGTTGAATTGCCTGAAAATAAGATGGATCTCATGACCATACAAACATTGGCAGCGTTGACACCGGTCGCAGTGAATGGGTGAAAAACTCTTTTCGAGTGCAGATATCACTTGCCCGAAAGGCACCGGGGCATAATCTAACGGAACATCCATCGCCTGGTTCACTTGCTCAATAGTTCCCAGCCCGATAAGCGCTGTCGTAACCGGATAAGCCAAAACACCGGATAAAAGGGTCTTAACCGGGAAAAATGCAGGCAATATACCGGCAGCGTATACCTTGTTTAGTATAAAGCCTTTCTGTTGCAATAGCTTCTCTTCCGTCAACCTGTCCAGCATACCACATTCCAGGATATTCCCGCTTCCCTGAAGCACATCCACCCGAGGATCGGAAATACCTCTTTTCAATACGCTGAAATAGTGCGAAGCAATGCCGGTAAACCGTATTTTCCCATCCGCTTTGAGTTCGCAAAGGGCATCCAGAGGGCCATATTTTTCAAACACAAGCTCTACATTATCCTCGTCTACCTGATGAATAAAATAGATATCAGGGTATGTACCCAGGTTTTTGATGGAATCCTCTACAGCCTGGTACATTTCATAACCTGTAAAAAAACGTGCTTTATCAGAAATGATAATCTTCTCCCGTCCTATTTCGGCTGCAAATTTACCGAGTTTGATTTCTGCATCGCCATACTCAGGCACAACAGCTGTATCATAAAAATTACATCCCAGATCATAAGCATGTTTCATCACACCGATAGCGGTTGCGTCATCCAAATTGAAATAATCGGGAAGCACCGGTACATCCCCCTGCAAAACCGGAATAGTACCGAAAGAGATTTCAGACACGTTTAGCCCTGTATTGCCCAGGCTTCTATACCTCATTTCCAATCCTTTCTAAAACCGCCTGTTCCAACTGGTTGCACCAGGCAAAAGCCCGCTGTTCTATTTTTACCCCATCCGGAAAATCCACCCTTTCAAGTTGTGTGCAAAAAGCAAAAGCCTCTGTCCCGATTCTTCGGATAGTTGAAGGCAGTATCACCTCTTTCAGGCTGCAACAACGATAAAACGCCTTGTCAGGAATTTCAGTTACCCCTTCCGGTATACGGATCGTCCGGAGTGAAGTACAATGTTCAAAAGCCCTTTTGCCTATTTGTTGCAGCCGGTCGGACACCTCAACTGAATCAAGACGCTGGCAGCCCGAAAAAGCAGACTCTCCTATTGATGTCACATGTGTCATCTTCTTTACGCTAATAAGCCATTTGCATTTTTCAAACGCATAATTCCCAACCTTCTGAATAGTTGATGAAAAAGTACACGTTGTCAGCAAATTACTTTGGGCATACACATGCTCTCCGATTTCCGTTATTCCTTCAGGTAACATCAGGTCAACGATATTACCTGTCGAT
Source organism: Tannerella sp. (assembly GCA_031285565.1). Taxonomy (GTDB): domain Bacteria; phylum Bacteroidota; class Bacteroidia; order Bacteroidales; family Tannerellaceae; genus Tannerella. The sequence goes on from JAITVY010000059.1 coordinate 18,214, forward strand.
TCAATCAGTTTATAGTTTTCGTCAGTCTTAAAACAATTCTGGCAATCAGCAAAAATCTGCCTGATCAATGGCGGATAATCCCCATCCATATCATGCAGGCTATTAAACCTATATAACGTATGATCTTTTGTCGTTACGATCTCTTTCAGGTTAAAGCAATTCCTGAAAGCATACCCCTTTACAGTCACTTTTGATGTATCCAGCGTGAGCTTCTTAAGGGAAAAACAATTCGCAAAAGCCCATTCGGTTATAATCCGGATGTCATCAGGAATACAAATCTCCTCAATAGACTTATTGGAGTCAATCAGGATACCGTTCAATACAACAATATCAGATAGTTTCTGTTGCCCTGAAAGCCAGCCGGTTCCTAAAAAAGCACGCCCACCAATATCGGTAACTGTCGGCGGAACCTCTACTTTACACAGATTAAAACAATCCCTGAAAACATCCTCCCCGATCCTGCTGATCCCATCAGGAACCTTCACAAACGAAGCATTACCCCAATATTTGGTTATGGTTTGCGGGGCATCTATTTCGAAGCAACTGATTGCACTTAACCGGATTGCTTTCACGATATCAGGCAGTTGTTTGTCGAACAGGCTTGCATAAGATTCCACAATATATTTTTTATCTGCCACAATGATTTCCCGCAAAGAAGTACATCCCGAAAAAGCATAGCTTCCTAAATGAAAATCACTGCCGGCAACAACGATTTGCTCCACATAACAACAATCAGAAAAAGCATATTCGGATACAACAGTGTCACTTTTCAGCCTGATTTCCCTGAAAGAAAAACATTGTTCAAACGCATGTTTGCCGATCGACAGCACAGTTGAAAAATCAAATCCCGCCAGGGCTTTACAGCCGGTAAAGCAGTAATCATCAATAGATGTCAGATCCGGGAATATACATTCCGATAATTTATCACAGCCTGTAAATGTTTCTTTTTGCAAAACCGGCACCCTTTTCAGGTTCACTTTTTCGAGATCCTTGCAATAAGCGAAAGCCTGCTCTCCCAATTTTGCCACTGATCCTGAAATATCTATAACACCCGATTTTGAAAATGCCCGGCTGCCAATCTCCGGTATAGACTGAAAACGAATCTCCTTTAAATTCGTACAACCCATAAACGCACTGTTGCCGATATACTCAATGGTATCAGGCAATTGAACAGCAATGATAGTCGTATTCCCGGCAAAAGCAAAAGGAGCAATCCCTTTGACTCCGGAAGGAATAATTACTTCTCCGCAAGCATTGCTTCCGCCAACCACAATGTCCGAGACAGACACTACAGATTGTGTTTCCTGTTGACTAAAGAACAAAGTATGTAGAAACGCCGCTTTCCCTATTCTGCCGGCTTTTATGTCGGGCAACCCTAAACCGGTGCAACCGCAAAAAGCATAATCGCCAATGCTTTCTACTTCCAGGTTTGATAACTGTTTCAATGAACTGCATGACAGGAAAGCATTATCCTCAATATTGTTTATTTCTCCGGCCATCGTAACCCTCTCAAGCAATCCGCAATAAGCGAATGTACCTTCTTTGATTTCGGTTATTCCCGGGGGAATAGTTATTTCTTTTAATCCGGTACAACCACAAAATGCCCTTGCACCTATATTCTTCAAATTCTCCGGCAAGAAGACCGAAGTGATTTTATCATTTCCATAAAAAGCCCCTCCGGCAATGGCAATAACATCATTAGGTATCACCACATCGCCTTCCATACCGCGACCATCAAGAAAAATATGGTTAACTACAGGTTGCTCCCTCCTGGTTAGAAAAGCCGTTCCTTCAAATGCATTCTTCCCGATACTTTCTAACGAATCAGGCAGATTCACATAGACAAGATTAGAACTATTGAAAGCTATTTTATCCGGGATATGGGTTACCCCCTCTGTGAAAGTCAACACTTTCAATCTGCGGCATTGTGAAAAAATATCGCTTCCGCTATCTTTCAAATCACAACAGACCGTTGCCTTTTCAACACCCGATAAGGTAAAAACATTACTTCCCGCTTTCCTTATTTGCTCCGGAAGAACGACTTCTTTGATCGATTGCGTTTTATAGAAAGACAGTTTGCCGATCGACTTCAACGAAGCGGGAAAATCAATCACTTTTAATGAATGGCATTGATAAAAAGCCAGGTCATCGATTTCCTCCAGATCTTCCGGTAGTTTCACTTCACCCAGTTTATGACACCGGTTAAACGTAGATTGCTCAATCTTCCGGATGTCCGGCAACTCAATCCTCAACAACTTTACACAGTTTTCAAAAGTAGCCGCTCCGATATGTATTATGCCAGCCGGCAGATTGATTTTCTGCATCGATGTGCAATCACAAAAAGCCTCATTACGGATTTCCCTGACTGTCTCCGGCAATACTACACAATCAATATTTTCGTTGTCGGCAAATGCGCGCTCGCCAATAACGGTAATGCCGTAGGGAACATTCACTTTGTCTTCGCTACCACGGTATTTTACTAAAGTCGTACCGGAAATATAGAAGTTTTTAAGCGCCTTCACATGGACATCCTCCACGATTTCCGGAACCGCTTTTTCAGCCATACCCTCACCCGTAGATCCTGGCAAGCCATGGATACTATACAGTTGCCCATCCCCGGTCCGGATCTGCCTCAAAGTAGTACAACCCATGAAAGCATCGTCTTCGATGGATACGTCATTACTTTGAAATTCGATGGTTTCCAAACTGATACAATTCCTGAAAGCTGTGTTCGATATCTTTTTTAATGTTTTGGGCAACTTAATAATAACAACACCTTTCCGGTCATGGAAAGCGCTTTTCCCGATCTCCGTTACCCCTTCGGGTATTCTTACATCCTTCAGGTTGACGCGGTATTTTGTTAAAACCCCTCTGTCATAATCCATAATGCTGAACATATCCTTCGCTATTTTCTGAATTAACGATGGACAATCTGCACCCTCCGTAAAAATATCAATGCGGTAAGCTACCCCATCCAGCACGATTTCCGAAACATCCGTACATCCCCCAAACTGCTCGTTGATGCAATCTTCGTTGAGTACAGACGATATTGCAATTTTCCGCAGGTTCGTACAATTCAGGAAAACAGAACTACCCATTTCCGATACCGATTCCATGGAAATAAATTCCAGGTGATCGCAATATAAAAAAGCACAATCCCCCAGCTTTTCTACAGACGGCGGAAGCTTTATGTTTACAAGCGAATGGCAACGATGAAAAGCATAATCACCGATAGAAGTAATACCAGCAGGCAAATTGATCTTTTTAAGTTTACGGCAACCCTTAAAAGCCTCTTTCCCTACTTCCATGACGCTTGCCGGCAATACAATCTCTTCGATCGAAGCGCATCCTTTAAAAGCCCCCTCACCTATCGCCACCACGCCTTCGGGAACAACGACAAGCGACTCCCGCTGTGTATACTGTTCTACTCTTCCATTATTGATCACAAGCCCATCCATCATTGCATTTCTCCTTTAAAAATCCGGTTCATCACCTCTTTTATTTCGCTGATATTCCCACACCTGTATAACTCCTGCTTGAGTGGTTTCGAACCACTGATTCCCCGCATCATAAATCCCGTAATCTTTTTGATGTACGACAAGGTGAAAGTCTCATCATAATACTTCGAAGTCAATGCTATCTGCTCCTGCAATAGCTTATATTTATCTTTCGTAATTTTCTTATGGGTCAATTCGCTGAAAATAAACGGATTTTCAAGTGCATACCGTCCGATCATCACCCCATCGGCTCCCGTCAGGTTCATCATCCGTTCAATATCTTTAACAGAATTCAGTCCACCATTAGCAATGACCGGAATATTAACCACCGATTTAGCCTGTTCTATCTGGTCAAAATAAGGTTCTCCCGAATACATCATGCTGCGGCTCCGACCGTGAATCGTAATCATATCTGCTCCTGAATCTTCACACATCCTTGCAAATTCCGCCGCAATCAAATGCTGCTCATTCAGCCCTACACGGGTTTTCACCGTAACCGGCTTCCCACTTTTTTTACAGGCACGTATAAGCTGCGAAGCCCTTCTCAAATCGCCCATCAAAGCGCTCCCCGAACCACTTTTAAAGATCTGGGGAACAGGGCAACCCATGTTAATATCAATGATATCAAAACCCGACATGAATTCACTACACGCTATCGTTTCAACGATACGGGGATCATTCCCGAATAACTGGAGAGCCTTTATCCTTTCTTCCGGAGTTGTAAAAATGATCCGTTGGGTAGCCTTGTCTTTGTAATTTAAAGAGTTGGAACTAACCATCTCCATAAAGCAAAGCCCTGCACCCAGTTCGGTACACATCATCCTGAACGGATAACAGGTATAGCCCGCCAGGGGTGCCATCAACACATTTGATGGCAGCGTAATCGTGCCAAGTGTCAGTTCTTTGATATTCAAACCTGTCTGATAATAAACATTTCTTTGCAAATATAAGCAATTACACCAACAACTTTTCATAAGCTACTTGTAGATCTCCATCCACAGAAAAAATATGCAATCACTTTTTCCTTTTACCTTTAAATAATCACTTCTTCTTTAGTAATATTCCCCGGCCGGTCAACAGCACAAGCGGTTATAATACTTCCCGCAACCATCGTATTAACCCACTGGGTCGTATATATCCAATCCAACCCATTACCATTCGCCAAAGCCTTGCCTTTTTCGACCAGGGTATTATCACTTTGACGGATCTCAACCGCAACCTCCTTCACCTCAAAATCATCGATTGCAGAAATTACGATTTCTTCACCAGCCAACCCACTGTATCTTTCCAGGTTAACTTTATTGATTATGGGTGCATTCAGGTAATCACCCACAGCTACATTATGAGCGCTTAAAGCATATGCCGAATTTCGCGCTTTCTCACTATACGCCTTACGGGTTGCCTCATCCGCAAGTGCAGCTTTGGCATAAATAACCGCTTCCTTGAAACGATTTACTTGTGCTATTTGTGCATCAGTCTGTTTTTGGGTACGCCGCGGGCGTTTCTGCAATATAATCCCTCCTTTACAATTGCGGTATACCATCTGTTTTCCTACCATTCCACTCGCACCAAGAACAAAAAGGTTTTCATTAATCCGTGCCATACTTAAATCATGTTTAAATAAATAATTTAGAAGCTGTTACTTAACTCACATAGAGGTTTACTGATGCGCATCCTGTTCACCCTTATAATATTCAACTCTATTTAAAAACAAGTTAGAATATAAACACAAAAATACGCAAATATATTCTATTTTCAAAATATTTAAACGTAAAAATTCTACACAAAACAAATAAATAACACAAAGAAATAGAATAAATCAACGCAAACAGATGAGATATATAGTCAAAAACAAGCATACAACAGAGACATACAATAGAAATAATTCTAAAAAGATAAATGCAAAATTACGTTTCTAAATCTATTCGATTGCAAAAACGAAAAATATATGAAGAGCTCGGACACATCTCGGACACACCGTGAAGAAAAGACGGTCAAAATTCAGGTCGAAACAAGCCTATTTAGCAAATAATTGTATTATTATGCAAACAAATGAAAATAGTGCGATAAGACTATATCACTAAAAACCAACAAACTATACCCACAAGATCTTTTTATGCACTTTCAATCTCCTTTACACATGCACATATACCGTTTTCATAGTGTGTGTTTTTGCACATACCTCCAGACTATTCAACGAAGTTAACTAAGTCGCCCAACGAGGTTAACTAAAATTCCGGGGCTGTTAAGGAATGAACAAATCCTATGTTTTTTTGTTTATAGAAAAATCATGAATGAACTATTAAAACCTGCTTGTTTGGTATTTCAAAAGAGAGTCGTATCTTTAATCAAAAATTGAGATTCTAAAAATCATTTAAAAATAAAAACCCATCTTCTATGAATAACTATTCTAAAAAAAACATTTATGTCCCTTTCCTGGTATTCACAATGTGTATGTTTATTTTATTTGCAGGAACTTCATGTACCCAGGAAAGTGAAATTCGAAGTGTCGCCAAAAATTATCTGAAAGCCCTGGTTGATTACCGGTTGGACGATGCAAAAAAGTATGGAGACGATTCTGCAATACAATTTTTAGAAGGACAGCAAATGATTATTGATACTTGGACACCCGGGCAACGTGAAGAAGCACGAAAAAATCTTGAAAACATAGAAGTAAAAATCACCGGGGTTGACATAAAAGATACAAAAGCAACAGTAAAATATGAATTTATCAAAAAAGGTAAAATCCTACAATCAGAAAACCTGTATTTAGTAAAGAACTCCACCGGCTGGAAAGTTTACGAATCTATGTAATATTGAATTTACCATCTTATAAAACAACAAAAGGCAGGATATGACAGGGCAGAAGGCACTTGCCTGGAATTACACCAGTTTCAACGCCTTGGCATTTTGCACCAATTGGGCGGTATTGTGGGCATTGAGTTTGATGTTTAGATTTTTGCGGTAGCTGCGGACGGTTTGGTAGCCCAGACACATTTTATCTGCCAATTCAGGAAGCGTATAGCCCGCCACAATTAATTGCAGCAACTCTAATTCGCGTCGGGTAAGTTCCAACAAGCTACTCTTGCTGCTCTTGAGCAGGATATCCACCTCTTCGCACAGAAACCGTTCGCCCGCAGCAACGGCGCAGATGCCTTCGTACATCTCTTCCGGCATGGAATTTTTCAATATGTACCCGTCCGCCCCGGCATCCAAAGCACGAGTAATGGTGGCAAGTTCGCCGTAACTTGTCAGCATCAATATCTTCACCTGCGGGTATTTCTCCTTGATCTTCGGGCATAATTCAATACCGTTGCCATCAGGCATACTTATATCGAGCAATAGCACATCCGGCTGCCCGTTTCTTAAAAGTTCCCAGCATCCGGCCACTGAATATGCTTTTTGAGTGACGCGGGCTATTTCTGATTCATTGATCAGCTTTTCCAACCCGTCGGTCACAATCGTATGATCGTCAATTATTGCTACCTGTATCATGATCTTCAATTTTTAATTCTATCGTAATCTCCGTTCCCACACCCTCTTTTGAATCAATCATCAGATTGCCATTATAGGCGGCCACACGGGTGCGGATATTGGTCAGTCCCATTCCCTGCAATGCTGCTGACGGGTCGAAACCGCACCCGTCGTCCTGTACGGTGCAGGTAATACTGTCTTCGTCGCGCACGATTTGCACAAGGATATGCGAAGCCCCCGCATGTTTCAGCGCGTTGTTTACCAACTCGTGAATCGTGCGGTAAACCATAGATTCCATTTTCGGGTCGAAGCGCGTTTCACTGCCATAATAGGTAAATTTAACGCAGTGAAGGCTATTGCAAAAGTCGGACACCGATTGCTTCAACCCGTACTGGCTAAGCGATTCGGGCATCAGGTGATGCGCCACACGACGCATTTCACGCATGGAATCGTCGAGCAGGCTGACGGCCTTATTATAACACAGTTTATCGGACTCTCCCAGAGTAGATACTTTTTTTATATCCACTAAATTGTATTTGGCCGCTGCCAGTATGCTGCCTAATCCGTCGTGGAGGTCGCGGGCAAGACGGGTGCGTTCCTGTGTTTCGCCGTCCAGCAGGGATTGCGTAGCAACCAACTGTTTTTCCTGTTCCAACTGCTTTACCTGTTGCTCGGCCAATTGCCGTTGTTTATCGGTAAGGCGACGTTTCTGTATCGACCAGCGCCAAAGCAGAAAGAATGCTGCCAAAGCGAGGAACAGGACGGCGGCACCGGCAATGCCTAACCATGTAACCAGTCGTTTCTCATCTTCCAATGTAGCGATACGGGTTTCTTTTTTCTCGGTTTCATATTTCACTTCCATGTCCCGAATAGCCGACTGATAGTGTTTGTTAGACCACGAAGATTGCAGTTCGTTATGTTTGTCGAAATATTCCGCCGACTTAACGGCATTGCCCTGATAAGCATAGGCTTTTGCCAGTATAGCGTATAGCAAAAGCACATTGGGCGGTTCGGTATCATCTGCGGTAAGGGCATCAAGGGCGGTTTGTTCGGCTCTGCGCCATTCACTGCGTTTCAGATATATGGAAGAGAGTATGCGTAACGATATGGATTTCTGGCGCGGAATATCCAATTCCTCCAATAATGTCAATGCCTGGCGTGCGTATTCTTCCGCTTGACGATCATCTCCGTAGCCTTCCAAATTGATTTCCGACAAATAATTCAGCATTATCGCTTTATTTTCCCCCTCCTCGGGATGCGAAAAATAGTAGCCATACGCTATTTCGGCGTTTCGTAATGATTCGTCATATTCTTTACGAACCAGATGCAAACCTGTAAAATACTCTTTTGAATATGCAATCAGTAACGAATCACCCATCATATACGCCAAACTGTCCAATTTGATAAAATTGATCTCTGCCCGCTCGAAATTATCCATTGACTTATACATTTCTCCGATATTGCCGTAGGCTATGGCTTGGCTTTCTTTCCAGTCGTGTTTTTCAAAAAGTCTCAACGCTTTGGTGTAATATTCAATTGCTTCCTGATATTTTCCCTGTATATTATAAAGGTTACCTATATTCCCATAAATCGAAGAAAAATTATCGTCGAGATCCTGTTCATTATATTTTTCAGGAAAACTGCGCATCCGTTCAACAGCCCCTAACGCTTTATCATAATACACCATCGCACTGTCGTGTTGCGATATTTTATAGTGGCCGAATCCTAATGCCTTGTAACCGTCTGATACAGCATTCCAGCTATTTAGAGGCATGAATGCTTCAACGCATTTGCGGGCATAGTCCATTGATTTTTTGACATCGGCTTGCTGATAACCCCACATTAAATTACGGTAAATACGTGCCAATTCTACTCCTGTAGGCGGATTGGTCGCCAATACCTGTTCGAGTGAATCCACTTGCCGGTTGCGGTGGTCGGTGTATTGGGCATAAAGCGATGTGGCACACGTTTGAAGCGAAATTAACCATAATATAATATATACCATCCTTTTCATCATGGCCTTATCTTTTGATTACTAAAGTTATATCTTTCCACAAAGTTAACATTTTTCCTGGCTAAACCCATACCCGCATATGCGGGTTTTTTAATACCCGCCTTACAAATACCCGCATATGCGGGTAGTATGGAAATTCTCACCATCTTATTTTTACACTGGCTTTTAGCAAATGCCAGAAATAAAAAGTACTACAACGAATTCATAATTTAAACAGGAGAAATCATGAAACGGATCGTAATCGCAATGTTGCTGCTTTTCGCAGTGGGAAGCGCAACGGAAGTTTATTCACAGGGCTTCATCGACAGGCTCGGAAAGAAAGTGGGAAAGGCTGCCGAAAATGCAGTCACAAAAAAAGCTGAAAAGGCAACGGAGAAAGCCATCGACAAGGCAACAGACCCCGAAACCTACAAAGGAGACGGCAACAACCAGCAACAACAGGCCGGACAAACGGATGCAACTGCGCAAAGCGGTACTGTCCAACAAAGGCAGTCCGCAGAAATGGCATGGAACAAATTCGATTTTGTTTCAGGCGATGAGATTATTTTCGAAGACTACCAAGCCAACGAACAGCTCGGAGAATTCCCTTCGCAATGGGATTTAATCAAAGGGAACGTGGAAATATCCAAGATCAATGGAGAAAACGTTATCGCCTTAATCAAATCGGCAGGCATCAACCCATTGATGAAAGCCCCGAAAAATTATCTGCCGGAAGATTATACTATCGAGTTCGATTTTTACAAGGCCGGACATAACAGAACAGATGCCGGCTATATCGACGGAACATATCATTTTTACATTAAAGATGGCAATAAAAATGTTTTGAGAATCTATGACTTGTGGGGCTATCTTGGCAATAGCCACTTCGGAAAGCAATTCCGTGCCAACATACTTTCTACGGGGGGTGAAACCCGCAAAATAGATGAAGCCGTCGCTTATAATGACGGCTGGAATCGTATGTCTATTTCGTTCAATAAGAGAGCTTTGAAAGTATATATCAATGAGACGCGGGTCGTGAATGCCCCGAATGTGGCGCAGGGCGGATGGTTTTCTATAGAAACACAAACAAACGGAGGTAGCAGTCCCACATTCTTCATCCGCAACATCCGCATCGCCAAAGGCGCGGTTCCGCTGTACGACCGTATGATGAGCGACGGCAAGTTTATTACCTACGGTATCACGTTCGACGTGGGTAAATCGACCATCAAACCCGAAAGTATGGGCGAGATCAACCGCATCGTGCAGTTGATGAACGAAAACCCGACGCTCAAATTCTCCGTCGAAGGCCATACCGACAGCACAGGCAACCCCGCCAGCAACCAGACGCTTTCTGAAGCCCGCAGCAAGGCCATTGTGGACAAACTGGTTTCGTTGGGCATCTCCGCCGACCGCCTGACCGCTTCGGGCAAAGGACAGAACAACCCGATCGACGACAACTCGACCGACGAAGGACGGGCAAAAAATCGCAGGGTTGAATTCGTAAAGATATAAAACCGCCGCACTATGGACTTCCAAAAGCAAGAACCGGACAATACGGTCATTTTCGTTCCCGATGAAATTGTAAGGAATATCAACCGTGCGCTCGACAATATGGAGAAAGCCCGGCGGGGATTAATAAAGGCGCGGGATGAAAAGAATGCCGTACAGAAAGATGCCGGCCCACTTGCGGAAAGCAAGAACAATTAATATCTTAAAAAAGGAACAGATATTAGTAGCTGTCAGGAATTTTTTCATGAATCATTTTAGGCTCTTTATTGTAAAATTCCTAACAGTTACTTAAACCTTTTAGAGATTAAAAGAGCATCGGACAACCGTTGAAGAATTAAACGATACCAGTAATTCTGTTGTTAATTCTTAAGCCAAATTCGGAGATTGGGGTGAATCAGCAGAAATATTCGGAAATTCCATTCATCCACATTGCCGTATTCTCATATAAATCAAAAGTTTAGCCTATAAAACAAACAACCCACCAACTAAACCAGTTAAACAATATGGCAACAACTCAGCCCTCACACGGCACTATTCTTCGCTATCCCCGAATATCTTCTTTTTCTTGTCCTCAAAACTGATATCCTTACCCTCAAGTAACGTTTCCAGATACATGATATACTGGTCTTTTTTATTCAGCCGCTCGTAAAGTTCCGAAACTTTATCTATCGGATTAATGATCTTATAGGTTTCGCCGCCAAAAATCATCTCGGCATTATCACTTATATTATTATCACCACCATTCAAGCCCGAAGCGTTGGTAGCAGTATCATGTGCTATTGTATTGTTTTCTTTGAATATCTTAACCATCGCCCGGTCTTTATCCAGATACTTAATATCTTCTACATCTACTCCCAGAGCGGCGGCAATCTTTACTTTGTCTGCTTCTGATAAATTGCGTTTATTTTCCATTCGTGATATTTTTTGTTGATAAAAACCCGGTATCCGGCTTGCTACATCCTGTTGAGATTCGTTGCGGATTTCTTTTCGGATATCCCTTGAATTCTGTCCTTCATGTAACCCGATTTCTTTTACTTGTTCTTCCTGCATATAAACTCTATATTTTAAAAAAAACCTGTATCGTTTCAAATCAAATTTGTTGTTGTTCTGGCTGATTCGTTTAACCGTTGATCCAACTTTATGAGTTATTTAAACAAACACATGAACCAATAAACAATTTTAATTACCGGTCTTTAGCACCTAACGCAACACTTCCAACCGGCTCTCTCATGCAAAAATACGAATGTTTAGGCAACTACAATCTTTTTTTACGCAATTTTACACATAAATTTCCATTAACGCGTAAAAATACACACTTTTACCCGATTATACGCAGCGCCGATATCACAAAACACTAATATTCAATAAGATATTTCTCCCTAAATATTATTTGTTTACACATTTTCACTCATTTACCTTTGCCCCAGTTATTAATCAACCTCTGAGTCAATAGCAAGAAACTGTGTTGAATTCATAAAATTCAACACAGTTTCTAAATAACAGAATTCAAAAAACAGATGTAAACCAACGATGAGAGTCGAATTCTGTTATCCATGGGGGGACTCCCCCGGCTCCTGGTAATTTTAAGAATCTGCAAACCTAACCAATTCTTAAAATAAAAGGGTATCGGACAGTCAGGGGGAATTGAAACCTGTCGGTTTTATTCGTATTCATCCGTATTAAAACAGGTAGATTGTGATGACAAACCGGTCGGGTTTCATAAAAGAGGAAGAAATGCGGGAGATTTTTCTTCCTCTTTACCTTATAACCCCAACCCCGACCGATTTACTGTTTGCTCCTATCCCACTTTCAACATCTAATAACTTACCTCCTCTGAACCATTCCTGACTTTTTGATATTGCTTACACACTTTTGACACACCCTCGTGTTTGCTCTACTTATAAACCAAATTATTTCATCTTCACCATAGGAGGTAATTTGTATGTACCGTCCAATACAGATTGTCCGGGTCCATAAACCCGCATAATAATAAACGGTTCACCATCCGGTGCAGGAAGCCAGTTACTTTCCAAAGCTTTTCCGGGCGAAGTTTTCGAGATATAGATGTCAATGCTGCCGTTGGGATTTGTCTTCAGTTGCTTGCTGCGGCTACCTATCGAGTAACGGTCGATGGGATTAGCCACCAGAAAACGCCCGGGCAAATTGTACATCGTGATTGACCAGAAATATTTGGCCGGCGGAGTCTCTCCTTTTTTAAATGTGACTTTATAACTTGCATTAGCCGTATTGATCGGGTTACCGTCCGAATCCTCGTGCCAGGATATATAGGTAGCCTGCGATGCATAGTTACCAAAAATGCCTTCCAATACCCCGAAAGTCCTTGCCATATAGTCTGTTTTAATAGCCTTGCGCGTGTTGAACAGGTTACCGGATTTGGCGTGGAGCCGGTAGGAGGCGAATTGTTTTTCCGCATCGGCTATACCCGCACGGATCGCGGCTTTCGTAGCATTCGTAAATGTCGTTGTATCCCAAGGCATACCGGGTGTGATGCCAAGCACAGCCATACTGTCTAATGCCGGTTTGTCCTGTGCGTCAGGCAGGGTAAACGGTAAGGCGAAATTCACATATTTAAATGCAGCGATCGTGTTTTCATCACCATTCACGAAAGGAATCCAGTCAATCTTTTTGGCTACTTCGGGAGCTGGTTGATTCAGGTATTCGTGCAAGGGCATCAGCTTGTAACCGGCCTGTATTTTTTGTACATTCGGAAGATCCTCAGGGCTGTTTGCTCCAGTGCGGGCCAGGACTCCTACAAATTGCGACTCACCACGGATTACCCGCCTGATACCTTCGGGTACGGTTCCGTTCCATTCCGGAGAAGCAACCAGGTAAGTCCCACCTTCCTGGCCGTCGAGCACTGAACCAGGACTGTCGAGCACAAAGCCCCACATGTCGTCAATTTGCGCAGTGTAATAACGTTCTGCATCTATAGCAGGCATTGTCAGCACCCACGGTTCACTACGCAAGTCGAGCCAGGCCCACGAATAGGGCGTATCATTATTAGGAGAAACAATATCCTTGTTATCGGATGTGTAGAATCCATAATGCCTGAACACATCAAATCCACCCACATAAGAGGGTGAAGCGTCATCAATAGCCTGTTTGTACATGGTGGCATAATTCATAATCAGTGGGTAACTGAAAATATATGCCTGGGTTGTCAATGCCTGTATCCGTTCGGGAGACAAGCTGTTGATATCATCTTTCTTTGTCTCTGTCTTGCAGGATACAAATAAAATACCAGTAAGAAGAGCTATCGATAAAAATTTTGTTTTCATTTCTGTTTATCTTTATTTTGTTTTTACTACTGCCGGAATCACGGTCTTGCCTTTAATAGCATCTTCCGATGGACCGTACATGCGGAGGATCATATAGAACTGTCCATCGGGCGTAGGCAGCCAGTTGCTTTCCTTTGCCTTCCCGGGATTGTCTTTCTGGATATAAAGCGTCAACGAACCATCCTTGCCGTAAGTCAGTTTGTCTATATTCTTGATGTTGTAACGATTGAGCGGATTGGCCACAAAGAATCCTTTATCATTATACATGGTGAGCGACCAGAAGAATTTCACCTGCGGGATTTCTTCCCTGGTAAATGTAAGGGTGTACTTATTGGCTCCGGAGAACTTATTGCCTTCATTGTCAACGTTCGCAGTGGGGTAAATAGCCTCTTCAGGAGTGTTCACATAGATATATTTCCATGCGGCAGCGGCGTTGGTCATATAATCCGTACCCCAGCGACCGGCATTCCCAGGCGAAAAGTTCCAGCCGTTCTGACTCTTACCGATTGAAGTCGTTTTGGCTTCAATTTCTTTTTTGGCTTCGTTGGCGCCGGCTTCGATAGCCGTCCAGATTTCAGGTTTAAATTCCGATTTGCTGAACTCTTTACCCGGAGCTAAGCCGATAGCAGCATATTTATCCATCAACGCTTTATCGCTACCACTGAGGATCTGGTATTGCACCATAAAGTTAAATTCTTTGAAAAAGCCTTCTATATCGCCGGTCTTGCTGTCGTAGGGTTTGGCAGGCCATACCAACGGGGTTACACCGGCAGGTGCGGTAGTTCCTTCAAAGGTACTTAGCGGAACGACCTTATAGCTGGTCGAAAGCACGGCAGCCTCTTTGTCCTGCGGACCGAATACCTGCGTACGGGCAAGCGTGAAAACGACTGTTGCCGGAACACGGATCACTTTAGCAATGCCTTCCGGGGTTTTGCCCTGCCAGTCCGAACGAGCCAGCATATAGTTGCCGGGACCATTGCCTGTAGCCAATGTGCTGATATATTCAGGACAGTTGGTGAAAATATCACAAATCTGGAAACTGAAATAGCGTTTTTCTATCTTTGGAATAGTAATCACCACCGGCTCATTGCGGATATCGCAAATAGCGTAACCGTAAAACGTATCATTGTTGGGAGACACGACACTGGTATGCTGGGGATCAAACAATTGAGTATTCGCAAAAAATTGATTAAACGGGGTCTTGTCTTTAACTAGAACAGCCCAGATTCCCTTGTTGTGCTCTACTGCCGGAAATGCATAGATATAGGCTTCTTTGGCCAATTCTTTGGCTTGTCTGGGCGTAATTTCTTGTTTTGATTTTGACCCACCGCATGCTGATAGTAGCAGCGCAATGGCAAGAAATGATAAGATTTTTAATTTCTTCATACTATTTTTATTAGGGTTGTTAAATAAAGCAGGCTATATACTTTTAATGTAACAAATTTACGTTATTACAGGTTTTGAATATTCCACGTTCAAATAAAAAAAACTTTAAATTTAACTTTCTACGACATGGTTTTACAATCTATCGAAATAAAACTGTTTAGACTGAAATCGAGTAGGAGGAAAACGAAGTAGTATTCTTCCTACTTTCGTTTTCCGACCTCTCACACCACCGGACAAGCGGTTCCGCATCCGGCGGTTCCTTATCTACGATGCAATTTACTGTA